>WTGI01000078.1 GCA_011523635.1 Acidimicrobiia bacterium | reverse complement strand
ATCTCCCGGCAGCCGGCCGGGCCCTCCCCCGCCACCACCTGTCCTTGCTTGGATCGTGGTCGGCCATGCCCGGCCGGCTGCCGGGAGATCGGCCTTCGCTCCTTGAAGCTCGCCTGACTCCTTGGCCGGCAAACCGATCGTCGGTAGCTGCTCGCCGGCGTAGATGATTAACGGACAGCAAGGTATGTCGGGTGTGTGACAGGTTCGACCCACTCCGGCGAGAACGCGAAAAATCGCGTGGATCGGCGGCTGGGCGGTCGAGAATCCTCTCCGTAGGCCGTCACTCGAGCCGGCAGAACCTGCCCGGGTTCACGGTCTTCAAGCCGGGTCAGGCCAGCTCTGCGGTCGTGAACACCACGTGGAACGGCACGCAGTAGATCACCAGGGTCAACTGCTCGGGTATCACGTAGTCAGCCGGCACCTCGTAGTTCTGCGAACCGATATTCCCCTTGAGGGGGCCCAGATCCACGTAGCCGGCCTCCTGGAGGTGATCACGTCCCGTCAGTCCATGGACCGGAGTCAGGAGGACATGGAGTTGGGGACCGTTGGTCACCTCGATGTCCTCCAGGCGGATGATCCTCGACCCGTCCTCGAGCTGGTAGAGGACGACCTGGCCGGATCCCTTGTGGAACGAGTCCGCGTCCATCAGGTTCCCGGAGGCCAGGGCCACCGGGCCGGTGGGCGCGGGCGGCAGGGTCGTGGTCGGCTCGGGCGGCAGGGTCGTGGTCGGCTCGGCCGCGTCCGCAGCCGTGGTCGCCGGCGCCTCGCCGTCCGGAGCGGCGGTCGAGGCAGGAGCGGTGGTGGTGGCGGCCGCGGACGCCGTGGTCGTCGGCATCTCGGGCATGTCCTCGTCGGCCGGCGTGTCCGTCGCTGCGGCCTCGAGCATGATCTCCTCCACCTCCTCGGCGGTCATGTCGTCGGGGACGACCGCCATGGCGGCGAGGGGGAACGGTTCATCCACTACCCGGTCGATGAAGAGCGGCGAGCCGAGCCACCAGCCAAAGGCAAGTGCGGGTATGGCGACGATCACCGCCGCCACCTGGATGGAACGTCGCTTGTAGAACGGGGTGCGGTCGCTGTTCATGCGGGCCTTCCTGTGTGCCTCTCTATACATGACAACGCCTCGCCCGCATGAATTGTTCCCGAGCGGGGATCGCCATCCGAGGTGCTGTACCCTGGGACTCCGATGGGAGACAGGATTGTCGCAGTCTACGGATCCTCGCGGGCTGTCCCCGGCGACGGCGTCTACGAGCAGGGCGTCGAGCTGGGCCGCCGGCTGGTCGAGGCCGGGTTCGGGGTCACCAATGGCGGCTACTCGGGCCTGATGGAGGCCGTGTCGAGGGGCGCGGAGAACGCGGGCGGGCGGGTCGTCGGGGTGACCGCCCCGGTGCTCTTCCCGCACCGGCCGGGCGGGAACGGGTTCCTGACCGAGGAGATCCAGGCCGCCGGGCTGCTCGACCGGATCAGGACCATGTCCGAACTGGCCAGCGCCTTCATCGTGATGCCGGGCAGTATCGGGACCCTCACCGAGCTGATGATCGCCTGGAACGACGCCTACCTCGCCGCGGGACGGGGGGCGGCGCCGATGCCGATCCTCGCGTTCGGGGACGCCTGGAGCGAGATCGTCGATCGCCTGACCGGGGAGCTCCGGACCACTGCCGGCCTGGTCACCATGGTGGACAGCCCCGCCGAGGCGGTGGAGGTGTTGCGTCGCCGGCTCGGAGACGGGGCGCGATAGCTCACGGACCGGCAGATACGGCCGGCGGGGCCGATAAGATGCGGAATACCTCGATGACCCGACCTGCTCCCCGGTACCTGCCCGTATGAGGGACTCCCCTGTCGAACAGGCTGCCGGTGGCGTGGTGTGGCGGGAGGGACCTCTGGGGATCGAGGTTCTCCTGGTCCACCGGCCCGGATACGACGACTGGACGTTTCCCAAGGGCAAGCTCGAATCCGGCGAGTGCCTGGTGGCGTGCGCCAGGCGCGAGGTGCGGGAAGAGACCGGCGCGCGTCCGCTGATCGGGCGCTACCTGGGTGAGATCTCCTACGCCAAGCGGGAGGGCCTCCGCAAGGTGGTCCACTACTGGGCGATGCGGGCTGATGAGGTCGATTTCGTGTCCTCCTCCGAAGTGGACCGGATCCGGTGGGTCGACGAAGCATCCCTGGCCGACCATGTCTCCTACCCGACCGAGCGCGCTCTGAGCGAGCGCCTCACGGACGGTTGGCGGGATCCGGCCGACCGGATCCTGCTGGTCCGGCACGCCGATGCCGGCAAGCGAGACCGGGGGCCGAGGCCCGACAGCGCCCGGCCGCTGTCGGAGCGGGGCCGAGCCGAGGCGGTCGGTCTGATCGAGGGACTGGAGGGCTTCCCGATCGACGCCGTGATCACCAGCTATGCGGCGCGTTGCTGCCAGACCGTCACGCCCCTGGCCACCGCCCGCAAGCGCGTACCGCAGATGGCGATCGAACTCTGGGAGGAGTCCCGGCCCGCCGAGGTGAGGGCCCTGTTGCGTAATCGGCCTGAGGGGACCAGCCTGCTCTGCTCCCATCGCCCGATCGTGGGAACGATCCTGCGGACGCTCATGGGAGAGAAGCAGGCTCCAATACTCCAGAAGGGCTCGACCTGGGTGCTGGACTTCGCGGACGGTGAGTTGGTCGCCGCCAACTACCTTCCCCCACGCCGCTAGGAGCCGAACTCGCGAAAAACCGGTGCTCCGCACCGGGCCCTCCCCCGCCACCACCTGTCCTGTTCGGAGCGTGGTCGCCCATGCCCGGCCGGTGGCCGGGAGGTGGGCCTTCGCTCCATGAGCTGTCATGTTCCCTCGGGCCGGCCGTTCCGATCGGTCTGTCTCATCGGCCGGTATTGGTGCTTGGCGATAGGCACCATATATCAGGGCTGTGACATTTTCTGTCCCGTCCACCCATGGGGGAGGCCCGTTCGGCTCCTGCCGGGAGGATCGCCCGGTTGTCACCGGGCTGGGTCGGTTGGCCGGGCAGGAGAATATGCTGGGTCCTCGTATGGGTACGAGTCGCTTGGTTAGGAACGCACCGGCATGCTTGCCGGCACTTCGCACGAGCCGCGTCATGTGGCTCGGAGTCCTGTTGGCGGCGTCGTTGCTGGTGGCGGGGTGCGGGGCCGCCGACGATGGGTCCGAAGTCCCGGCCGAGCCGCCCGCCACCACGGCCGATCCTGCCGCCGCAACAGAAGGTTCGAGCACCGCCCCCGGGTCCACGCAGGCGGCAACCACGACCGGCGCGGCCGATGCTCCCGCGCCCTCCTCGACCGCCGCGCCGGATTCGGAGGGGGCGGCGCCGGCGGTGGCAGAGCCGGCGGTAGCAGACCCGGCACCGGAGGATCCGGAGGGCGGGCCCGACCCGAAGCAGGGTCTGGATCCGGTGGTGGCCTATGCCACCGAGTCGTGGCCCACCGACTGGGCAAACCGCACCGTCGACCTGTCGGAGCTGCTGCTCGGGATCGGCATGATCGATCCCCGGGATGCCATCCCGCCCATCGATGACCCGATCTTCGAGTCCCTCGACCAGGCCGCCGAGTGGCTCGACAGCAGGGCGCCGGGAATGCTGGTCTCGATCGCCAGCGACTCCCGCTTCTACGCGCTCAGCATCCTCCATCGCCACGAGATCGTGAACGACCGGATCGGGGGCATCCCCGTCGCGGTCACCTACTGCCCGCTGTGCAACACGGCGCTGGTCTTCGACAGCCGGGTGGGCGGCGAGGAGCTCCGCTTCGGGGTGTCGGGACTCCTCCGCAACTCCGACCTGGTCATGTGGGACGACGGGACCGTCTCGCTGTGGCAGCAGGTCACCGGAGAAGCGATCGTGGGCGCCGCGGCGGGAACGGTCCTCACCCACATCCCGAGCGCCATCGTGTCGTTCGGGGAGTTCGCCGCCGCCTATCCGGACGGACGATCCCTTTCCCGGGACAACGGTGGGGGCATACCGTACGGCTTCAATCCCTACGAGGGGTACTCCAGCCGGGCGGCGCCCTATCCCTTCTTCACCGGCGAGGTCAATCCCCGCTACGGGGCCCTGGAACGGGTGGTGGGGGTGACCATCGGCGGCGCCGCCACTGCCTACCCGTTCCCCCTGCTCGCCGAGGTCGGGGCGGTCAA
This sequence comes from Acidimicrobiia bacterium, assembly GCA_011523635.1. GTDB lineage: Bacteria > Actinomycetota > Acidimicrobiia > Spongiisociales > Spongiisociaceae > Spongiisocius. Next base: position 18,971 of record WTGI01000078.1, on the reverse strand, counting down.
CGACTCCGTCGGAGGGGTTCCGATCACGGTGTTCTGGGGCGGGGACACCGCCGACGCCCTCGACAGCCGGGTGGTGCGCGAGGGGCGGGCGATAGGGACGGGGATCGCCTACCTGCGCCAGGTGGACGGGCGCCCGCTGACGTTCGTCAAGGAAGGCGAGGTGTTCCGGGACCAGGAGACCTCGTCGACCTGGACCCTGCTGGGCGAGGCGGTCAGCGGCCCGCTGGCCGGGTCCAGGCTGGAGATCGCCATCCATCGCAACGAGTTCTGGTTCGCGTGGGGCGCCTTCTTCCCGGAGGGGGACGTCTACGAAGGGTGACCGGCCAGGGCCTGAAGGTCACCCGGATGGCATCGGTGCCGCGCCCGCTCGAAGGGACGATCCCGGCGCACGTGCTCGCTCGACTCCCGCCCCGTCCGGCGGGCGCGGGAGATCCGGCTAGATGAGGTCCTGCTCGCGGATCCCGAACGAAGGGTGGCGCAGCCGGCAGAGGGCCAGCTTCTCGAGCTGACGGATCCGCTCCCTGGTGAGGTTGAACTCCTCACCGATCTCCTCCAGCGTCCTCGGAACCCCGTCCAGGAACCCGTACCGGAGCGAGAGTATCCGGCCCTCCCGGTAGGGAAGCCGGTCGATCGAGCGGCGCAGGCAGTCGGACACGTCCAACTCCACGGTGACCTGCACCGGGTCATCGGCGTCCTGGTCCTCGATGAAGTCCCCGAGCTGGGCGCCGTCCTCGCCGACTGGCTTCTCGAGCGAGGCGGCGTCCGAGACGCTCAGAGCCAGCTCCACCTTGTCGAGGGTGACGCCGGCCTCTTCGGCAATCTCGGCCGGCTTCGGATCGCGGCCCAACTCCGCCTTGAGGCTGGCTTGCGCGGCCCGGACCGCCGCCAACGTGTCGTGGAGGTGGACGGGGATGCGGACGGTACGGGACTTGTCGGCGATGGCGCGGGTGATGGCCTGGCGGATCCACCAGGTGGCGTAGGTGGAGAACTTGAAGCCCTTCCGCCAGTCGAACTTCTCGACTGCCCGGATCAGACCCAGGTTTCCTTCCTGGATCAGATCGAGGAAGTCGATTCCCGAGGTGTTGGCATACCTCCGGGCGTTGGCGACCACCAGCCGGAGGTTGGCAGTGAGGAACTCGTCCTTGGCCCGGCGGCCCCGGTCCCGCTTGCGCTTGAGTCTGAGCCGATCCTTCTGGAGCTTCTTCCGGTCGTCCTTGAGCCTGCTCCAGGACTTCTCGAGCTTGTGCCGCTCCTCCTCCGGGAGCTTCATCTCCCGGTTCCTGAGCCGGCGCTCCCGGGTCCTCAGCCTGTCCTCCCGCTCGTCGAGATCGCCGTCCTCCAGCGCGGCGCCCGCCTTCAGCCCCTCCTCGATCGCCTGGGCCAGCTCGACCTCCTTCTCGGCGTTGAGCAACTCGTACTCGCCTATGGCGGCCAAGTACTGGCTCACGAGGTCGGTTGTGAGCCGGCCCTTCTCGTCGGTCAGCTTGTTGCTGTTTCTGTCCCGCTCCCGCTTGGCTACCGAGCCTGCGGGTGCCACCGGTTTCTGCCGGGTCGGGTTTGCGACAGCCATGCGGTTCCTCCACTCATCGCCCGCCGGCCGTTCCGGCGATTAACTCCTTGCAGTACGACTGGCCCCGGGGCCAGTCTCACCGAGACTACTCAACTCCTACCTACCGCGGGGTGCGGCGCGTGGGCCGACCCCTGGCGGCCCGACAACATCGAACACGTTCATGCTACGCGCACCGGCGAGCAAACGAGGACGCCGGTCGGTCGGGCTCTCCTGCAGTCGACGACACCCGCCCCTGACACTATTCACAACGCCTTTTCGTCCCGATTTCTTCCATCTTTCTTTGCCGGTAGCAATACCTGTTCATCGGTCGGAGCCGGCCGCGGACGGCAGGCGCGGGCATCTACGTAACATGGTGGTGACGACCCCAGGGGGATTCTCATGCGCCGAAACCGTGACCTGCCATGGCGCTGCTGAGAGACCTCCCGCTCGAGGGGCTGTCCCCCTACCTCATCCAGCACCGGGACAACCCGGTCGACTGGCGCCCGTGGGGCGAGGAGGCCTTCGAGGCCGCCAGGCGCACGGACCGCCCGGTCCTGCTCTCGGTCGGGTACTCGACCTGCCACTGGTGCCACGTGATGGAGCGGGAGTCCTTTCACGACGAGGAGACGGCCCGTTTCATGAACCGCCGTTTCGTGTCCGTCAAGGTGGACCGCGAGGAGCGACCTGACGTGGACTCGATCTACATGGACGCGGTCCACACCATGACCGGTCGGGGCGGCTGGCCCATGACTGTGTTCCTGACGCCCGGCGGCCGCCCCTTCTTCGCCGGGACCTATTTCCCGGACGTGGACCGCCACGGCATGCCGAGCTTCCGCCGCGTGCTGGAGGCGATCGACCACGCCTGGCGGAACAGGCGCAAGGACGTGCAGGAGCAGGCGGAGCAGCTGACCGGGGCGATCGGGCTTGCCCTCCCGCCCGCCGAGGACCTGCCCGACCGGGGCCGGGTGAGCGCCGCCTACGAGACCCTCTCCCGGCAGTTCGACCTGGAACACGGCGGCTTCGGCGGCGCCCCCAAGTTCCCCCAGGCGCCGATCCTGGAGTTCCTGGCCAGGATCAGCGGCCTCGCCACGGCGACCAAGGCCAAGCCGATGCTCACCACCACACTGAGCCGCATGGCGCGGGGCGGCATCCGCGACCACCTGGGCGGCGGGTTCGCCCGCTACTCCGTGGATCGGATCTGGCTGGTCCCCCACTTCGAGAAGATGCTCTACGACAACGCCGATCTGGCCCGCCTGTACGTCCGGGCGTGGCAGATCACCGCCAACCCGTACTACCGGGAGGTGGCGGTCGACACCCTGGGGTACATGTTGCGGGATCTCGTCCATCCCGGGGGCGGCTTCTTCGCGGCGGAGGACGCCGACTCCGAGGGGGTGGAGGGCAAGTTCTACGTTTTCGATCACGAAGAGTTCCACGAGGTGGTCGGACCGGACGACGGGCCCGTGGCCGCCGCCTACTTCGGGGTGTCGAAGGGCGGCAACTTCGAGGGCGACAACATCCTCTACGAGTCAGCCACCACCTCGGCGGTGGCGGAAAGGTTCGGCACCGGGGTCGAGGAGGTGGAGAGCGCGATCGGGCGGGCCAAGGAGAGGCTCCTGGCCCGCCGGAGCACCAGGATCCGGCCCGGCCTGGACCACAAGATCATCACCGTGTGGAACGGCTTCGCCCTCCGGGCGCTGGCGGTGGCGGGCGCGGCGCTGGGGACGGAGGACTACCTGGAGGCGGCCCGGGCGAACGCCCGGTTCGTCCTCGGCGAGATGCGCCGCCCCGACGGGCGCCTGGCGCGGGTCTGGAGCAACGGCCTGGCGCCGATCCCCGGGTTCCTGGAAGACCACGCGGCGTTCTCCCTCGGGCTTCTGGAGCTCTACCAGGCCACGGGCGAGGTCGAGTGGTTCGTGGCCGCCCGGGAGCTGGTCGACCTGCTGGAGGAGCACTTCGGCGGCCCGACCGGGGTGGTGTTCGCCAGCGCCGCCGACGCCTCCCACCTGGTGGTCCGGCCCTCCGATCAGCAGGACAACCCGAGCGCCTCGGGAGCATCGCTGGCGGCGGAGTGCTACCTGCTGCTCGGTCATCTCACCGGGGACTACCGGTATCACGACCGCTTCGAGCAGATCGTCCGGGCCGGAGACCGGCTCCTCGATGCAGCCCCATCGGCGGCGGGTCACCTCCTGGCGGCGCTCGCCACGTCCCAGATGGGCGTTCGAGAGGTGGCCGTGACGGGGCCTCGCGCCCTGGAGTGGGCGGGCCGGCTCGCCGGCGCCTACCGGCCCGACCTGGTGGTGGCCCCGTCCCCGCATCCTGACGAGGAGGTTCCCGTGGTGGCCGGGCGTCACCAGGAGGGCAAGACCCTCGGCTACGTTTGCGAGCGGGGCGTGTGCCGGGTGCCGGTCGGGTCCTTCGGCGAGCTGGCGGCTCAGGTGGCGAGGCGGGGCTACGATCGACCCTCGTGATACACGAAAACGCCCTCGACGCCATCGGCTGGACGCCGCTGGTCCGGATGGCCCGACTCCATTCACCCGGCAACCTGGTGGCCAAGCTGGACTTCCTGAACCCGGCCGGGTCGGTCAAGGAGCGGATCGCCGTCAACATGATCGACCACGCCGAGCGGCACGGGTTGCTGGGTCCGGGAGGGACGATCATCGAGCCCACCTCGGGCAACACCGGGGCGGGCCTGGCCATGGTCGGGGCGGTCCGGGGGTACCGGGTGATCTGCACGGTCCCGGACAAGGTGGCGGCCGAGAAGATCCGCCTGCTCGAGGCCTACGGAGCGGAGGTCATCGTCACCCCCACGAACCTGCTTCCGGAGGACGAGGACTCGTACTACGGCGTCGCCCGCCGCCTGACCGACGAGATCGACGGCGCCTTCAGCCCCGACCAGTACTCCAACCCGTTCAACCCGGAGGCCCACTACCTGACGACCGGACCGGAGCTGTGGGAACAGACCGGTGGGGAGATCGACGTGTTCGTGGCGGGCGTGGGCACCGGCGGGACCATCTCGGGGACGGGACGGTACCTGCGGGAGCGCAAGCCGTCGGTGGAGCTGGTGGGGGCCGATCCGGAAGGATCGATATACACCGCGGCCCGCGAGGAGGACATCCACCAGTACCGGGTGGAGGGTGTCGGGGAGGACTTCTGGCCCGAGACCCTGGACCGGGACATCGTCGACCGGTACATCATGGTGGACGATCAGCAGTCGTTCGACATGGCCCGGCGGGTGGCCGAGTGCGAGGGACTGTTGATCGGCGGCTCAGGGGGCATGGCGGTGCATGCGGCCCTCGAGGTAGCGGCGGAGGACACCGGCCGCCTGGTGGTGGTGCTGCTACCCGATTCGGGGCGGGGCTACCTGTCGAAGGTCTGGAACGAGGAGTGGCTGGCCGAACACGGCCTCGAATAAGCCGCTCGGCACCGCCGCACCAGTCATGCAAAAAACCCGGGGCCCCGTCAATGGGGCCCCGGACTACGTTCGCTTATCCAGAAAGCCTACCCGTACTTCATCGTGAGATCCTCAACCTCACTCGATGCCGCATGAGGACCGGCATGCGGACGGGAAAGCCCGGTGGTCCGAGTTGGAGTCGCCACCGGACCGGCGGTCACGCCTGAGGGCGACCACCGGAAGCGACCCGTGGCCGCTAGCGCTCGGCCACCTCCAGAGTCCTACTAGAACTGGGTAACAAGTCGGATCACCTCCTTTCTCTGGTACGCGCCAATATAGCGGCCCGTTGTGCATGAGAGGTGCATGAGGGACCGGCGATCGCGGGCGGGACCTTCCCGAGGACCCGGCCCGCAGGCGACGATCGGCCAATGTCAGGCCCATGACGTCATACACGGTGCCGTGAACCTGAGGATCAGGACGTCATAGATGACGCCCTCTGCCTCAAGAACCGCCAGGCACCGGAAGTCGCGAAAATCCGGCGCTCCGCACCGGGCCCTCCCCCACCACCACCTGTCCTGTTGGAGCGTAGTCGGCCATGCCCGGCCGGCTGCCGGGAATCGGCTGTTCGCTCCATCGAGCTGTCATGTTCCCTCGAACCGGCCGCTCCGATCGGTCTCGCCTCATCGGCCGGTGTAGGTGCTTGGTGACAGGCACCGTATGGCGGGGGTGTGACAAGTTCGACCCTTGCCGGGGAGAACGCGAAAATGTCGGAAGGACTTAGAGGGACCCTCGCTGCTCCTGACGACCCGTCAATTCGGCATTGTCCGGATGGGCGGCCGGAGTCAGAGGGCGTCCGCCAAGGAGCCCCAAAGGTCGGCCAAGGCGGACCCCAACCCTCCCAGCGCCCAGCGCAGGACCAGCGCCACCACGGCGACCCCGGCGGCGGCGAAGATCATCCGGAGCCGGTAGGTCATCGTCTCCTCGCTGTCCTCCAGGTAGGAGGGATTGGCCACCGGCGCCCGCGCCAAGGCGCGCCGGCGCCCCAGGGATTGCCTGGCGGCCGAGACCAGCTTCGACCTGGGGGGCTCGGGGAAGTCGAGAGGCTCGCCATCGGGATGTGTCAGGAGGTCCGACTCCTCCTGCAACTCCACGATCTCGATGTCGTACAGGGTGTCCTCATCCAGCCCGGCCTCGGGCTCGGGCGGCGGCAGCAGCTTCCTGTGCTCGTGGACCCGCCGCAGGGCTTCCTCGAGAAGGGGCATCGGCAGCTTCAGCGTCGCGGACAGGTCAACCAACTCATCGCTGTCGGGAATGGCCGAGCCCTGTTCCCAGCCGACCACCACCTCGATCGGCCGGCCGGTCCGGGTGGCGATGTCCACCACGGAGACATCCATCTCCTCGCGGCGCTTCGCGAACAGGCGGGCGAACGCCAGCCCTTCGTCCGGCGACATCAGTGGGTCAGGATCTCGGGGAGGCTGTCGGGTTCCGGCCCGGCGGTGACCCGCAGCAGACCGAGGTCCTTGACGTTCCAGCACAGCGTTATGCCACCAGGGACCCGGAGCCTCAGGATCGGCGCCTCGCCGGCGCTACCGGTGTGCACCTCGCCGAGCTCCATCGCGTCGGCAAGAGGGATGGAGGCGGAATAGGCGCCGTCGGCACTGAGGGCCGTGACGTGGGTGGCGGCGGTTCCGGGCCGTGCCGCCTCGATCAACGGGCGCACGGCAACCAGCACGCCCGCGGCGCTCTCAACCGGAGTACCCATATCGTGGAGGGTCTCCAGGTCGTAGCCGCGGGGACGATCGACCAAGCCGGTCACCCGCAGAACAGGTGGCCCCGGAGATCTTCCACCAGCCATGTTCCAACGGTAGCGCTACGAGGGTGCCTAACCGCGCCTTGAACCGATGGCACGGTGCCACACAACGATCGACCGCCACCGCCTGGAGTTTGTCTTCGTAGCGTCGCAGCAACCCCTACAGTGGTCATAGGTGCCCACAACACCGCCCGAGCAACCGGAAGGTAACGGATGGCGGGAGGGATAGCGTCCAACGACCGCCGGCGCCCCGACCACAGGCCGGGAAGGGTCGGGGTGTTCAGAACGGTCGCCGCTGTAGTGGCCGGCTCCCTATTTGTCTCGGCATGTGGAACAGACCCGCCCTCAGGCCCGGACCGTGCCACCGCCGAGCCCGCTATCCACGCGGCCGTGGTACGCCAACTCGTGGAGTTCGACAACACATTCGGTCCGGATCATCGATTCACCGAAGTGCTAGTGGTGGACCATGTAGAGACGCACGCAGGCGACGCGACTCGGCAAGGCGAGCCGGGGGCTTCCCTCACCGACGGCCAGCGGTCCGCCATCCGCGCCGCCGTAGAACACCTCGCACCGGTCAGGTTCATCAGCAACCGGAACGATTACATACGGCAAGATGTTCTACAGCCCACGATTCCCGGGAGCGCCATCATCACCGTCGCACCGGCCGAGTTCGACGACCGAGGAGCAACCGTCGGGGCGGGACTTTGGTGCGGAGGCACCTGCGGTCTGTGGCTCACCTACCGGCTCGCTGAAGGACCCGGCGGCTGGACCGTCACCGGCACCGAAGGGCCCTGGGCGATCTCCTAGACCAGCGCTGATTGCCTCCCTGCCCAACCCATGTTTCCTCGGTCATCCATCTCGATGGGCAATTCCGACCAGCCACCCGATGGGAACCCTGGTCCCGACCAGTGAGCACGCCGACGCCCTAATGGCGGAGGCGGACGGGAATCGAACCCGCCGGGGCACTCTCGTACCCCCACTGGTTTTGAAGACCAGGGAGCCCACCAGGCGCTCGTTCGCCTCCACCGCGGAGCATACCCGCGCCAATGTCGTCGGACCGGCGTGTTCAGGTCTTCTGTGGACGCGGCTACGCTCATGCGACCGGACACCGGGACACGAGATTATGGCTGCTGGCAGAAACGACAATCACGATTCGAACGGTTACCGGATCATGCCGGGATGGCGGGTCGGTCACCTGATGGAGCAGTCAACCACCCGGTCCGGGTTGCTGGTTCCACCGGGGACCGAGTCCACCAGCGACGCACTGGCACTGGTCGATATCCACACGGGCCGCCGATTCTGGGCGGTACCGACCGGGGCCTGGCGCTTCCTTTGGCCGGAGAACAACCGCCTGGCGGTGGCCGTGAGGAACTCCCAGATCATCGCCGAGGAGCAGGACGACCCGCCGACCGGCAAGGACTCCTATCTGTGACCCTTCCGGCACGCCATCTTCCGGGTAGGGAGCGGGCATGATCGCCGAAGGTCGCCGGGGACGGCGCCTCACCGCCACGGTCACCGACCTCGAGGTGGCCCGGCAGAAGGCATACCTCATCAGCGTCGACTTCGACGGGGCCGGCATCGGCGACGTCGATCGGTCACTCGAGGAGCTGGTCCTCCTGACGGATACGGCCGGATCGACCCCGGTGGCGACCGCGCCGGTCCGGCGTCGCTCCCCGCACGCCGCCACCCTGATCGGTCCGGGCCAGGCCGCGGACCTGGCGCGAGACGCCCAGGCCCTGGACGTGGACGTGGTGGTGTTCGACAACGACCTGGCACCGGGCCAGCAGCGCAACCTCCAGCAGCTGTTCGAGTGCGACGTGGTCGATCGGGTGGCCGTGATCCTGGACATCTTCGCCCAGCACGCCACCAGCCGGGAGGGCATGCTCCAGGTGGAGTCGGCCCTCCTCCGCTATCACCTGCCCCGGCTGCGCGGGAAGGGCACCGAGCTGAGCCGCCTCGGCGGAGGCATCGGCACGAGAGGGCCCGGCGAGACCAAGCTGGAGACCGACCGGCGCCGGATCCGGCAGCGCATCACCCACGTGGAGAAGCGCCTCAAGGAGGTCCAGAAGGTCCGGGAGGCCCAGCGCAAGACGCGCAGCGGCTCGGCCATCCCCCTGGTGTCTCTGGTCGGATACACCAACGCCGGCAAGTCCACGCTGCTCAACGCCCTCACCGGCGCCGGGGTGCTCACCCAGGACCGCCTGTTCTCCACCCTCGACTCGACCACCCGCCGGCTCGAACTCTCCAACGGGCGCCAGGTGTTGCTGTCCGACACGGTGGGGTTCGTCCGCAGGCTGCCCCATCAACTGGTCGAGGCCTTCCGCTCCACCCTCGAGGAAACGGTCCAGGCCGACCTGCTGCTCCACGTGGTGGACGTCTCCGAACCCGGCGCGCCCGACCAGATCTCGGCGGTGAGGGGGGTCCTCGACTCGATCGGCACCGGCCACATCCCCGAACTCCTGGTGCTCAACAAGGCCGACTCCGCCGACCTGACCAGCATCTCCCCCGTCGAGCAGCTGTATCCGGACGCGGTGCTCGTCTCGGCTGCGGAGGCCACCGGCCTCGAGGAACTGGCGGACCGCATCGCCAGCGTGCTGGCCCGAGGCTTCCTGGAGATCGACCTGGTGATCCCCTATACCGACGGAGCCGTCCTGGGCGAACTCCGCCGCGAGGCGGAAGTCCTGACCGAGGACCACGGGGCGGAGGGCACCCTGGTCAGCGTCCGGCTGCCTCCCGATCGGGCCGGACGCTACCGGCGCTTCGCCGCGGTCGGCTGAGCGACCCGCGACCCGGCGGCCCACAGCGCCGCACCCACCATGCCGGCGTTGTTGCGCAGCGCGGCGGGCACCACCTCGGCCCGGGAACGTAGGCGGGGGCCGAACTTCGTGAAGCGCTTCGAGATACCCCCGCCGATCACCACCAGATCGGGCGAGAGCAGGCGGTCCAGGTGGGCCAGGAACTCGTTGAGTCGCTCCGTCCACTCACCGAGCGAGAGCCCCTGGGTCTTGCGCGCCCGGTTGGAGGCACGGCTCTCGATCACCTGCCCGCTCAGCTCGAGGTGGCCCAGCTCGGTGTTGGGGACCAGCCGGCCGCCGTTCAGCAGGGCCGAGCCGATGCCGGTTCCGAGCGTGAGCACCAGGACCACCCCGGACCGCCCGGCCGCCGCGCCGAACCGGGCCTCGGCCAGGCCCGCCGCGTCGGCGTCGTTGATCATCACCACCGGCCGGCCGCAGGCCTCCGAGAACCGTGCTCCGGCATCGACCCCGATCCAACTGCCGTCGAGGTTGGCAGCCGAGAAGATCTTGTCGGAGATGACGATGCCGGGGAAGGCGCAGCCGACCGGACCGTTCACGCCCGGGAAGGAGCCCACGATCTCGCGGAGGGTCCGGGACACCGGCTCGACCAGGGCGGGCTGCGGGGTGGGGATGCGGCGCCGGTCCGCGGTGAGGGCGCCGGACAGGACGTCGACCGGGGCGCCCTTGATGCCGCTCCCGCCGATGTCGATGCCGAGGTGAGTGCCCACTCCCCTAGCGTACGGCATCGCCGAGGGTCGGCCGGATCGGGCGAATGCGGAATATCTCGGTAGATTCGGGCCTGAATGACCGAGGGGACACGTGAGAACCGCTGACATCGGATTGATCGGGCTGGCCGTCATGGGCCAGAACCTGGTGCTGAACATGGCCGACCACGGGTACACCGTGGCCGTCTACAACCGGACCACCAGCCGGACGGCCGACTTCGTCAGCGGCCCGGCAGCCGGCGCCGCCGTGATCGGAACCGAGACGATGGAGGAGTTCGTGGGGCGCCTCACGAGGCCCCGCCGGGTGATGGTGATGGTCAAGGCCGGACGGGCGGTGGACGCCGTCCTCGAAGGATTGGTCCCGCTGCTCGACGAAGGGGACATCGTCATCGACGGCGGCAACTCCCACTTCGAGGACTCGGCCCGGCGCGTGAGGGAGCTCCGGGACCGGGGTCTGTCGTTCGTCGGCGCCGGTGTATCGGGGGGTGAGGAAGGCGCCCGCAACGGCCCCTCCATCATGCCGGGCGGCGACGAGGCGGCCTGGCCGGAGGTGAAAGGCGTGCTCCAGGCCATCGCCGCCAAGGTGGCGGACGGGACGCCGTGCTGCGACTGGGTGGGACCGGACGGCTCGGGCCACTACACCAAGATGGTCCACAACGGCATCGAGTACGGCGACATGCAGGTGATCGCCGAGGCTTACCACCTCATGCGGGTGGTGCTGGGCATGACCTGCGAGGAGATGGCCGGGGTCTTCCGGACCTGGGGACGGGGCCTGCTCGACTCCTACCTGGTCAACATCACCGCCGACATCCTCGGCCACGTGGACGGCAACGGTGAGCCCACCCTCGAGCGGATTCTCGACGCCGCCGGCCAGAAGGGGACGGGTAAGTGGGCGGTCATATCCTCGCTCGACCTCGGCTACCCGTTGACCCTGGTGGCTGAGGCAGTCTACGCCCGGGTGGTGTCCTCCCTGCGGGACCAGCGGTTCGAGGCGGCGGAGCTGGTGGGCTCGGGGGTGAAGCAGGCCGACGGCCTGGGCGCCGAATTCGTGGACGACATCCACGACGCCCTGTACGCCTCCAAGATCGTCTCCTACGCCCAGGGCTTCATGCTGCTCGGCGCGGCCGCCTCCGAGTACGGCTGGAACCTCGACTACGGGCGGATCGCCCAGCTCTGGCGGGAGGGTTGCATCATCAAAGCGGCCTTCCTGGACGACATCACCGCCGCCTTCCGGAGGAGACCCGACCTGCCCAACCTCATCCTGGACCGCTTCTTCGCCGATGCGCTGGGCAATGCCGAGGCGGGCTGGCGGCGGGTGGTGGCGACCGCCGTCCGGGTCGGGCTGCCGGTTCCGGCGTACGCATCGGCCCTGGCGTTCTACGACTCCTACCGGTCTAAGCGGCTTCCGGCCAATCTCATCCAGGCCCAGCGGGACTATTTCGGCGCCCACACCTACGAGCGGGTCGACCGCCCACGCGGAGAGTTCTTCCACACCGACTGGACCGGCGCGTAGGCCTCCGCGGAGTCCCTATGCGCTTCCGTCCGATAGGTGCCACTCGGCGTGGACGGTGCAAGCTGCGAGCTTGATCTGCTTCACGGTGATCTTTGCGTCGGATCGGTCCAGGGACACTCGTGCAGCTATCGGTTCATCTCCGTAGGCGCAGTCGATGGTCGGACCGTCAGCAGCGAACGCTGACTGCGGCGCGTCCTCCAGGGAGGCAAAGATGGCCGTCGGGATCTCCAGTAGCTGGTACTTGGTGGGAACCGCGTCTCTCCCGCTGCGGAACGCCCGCAACATGATGATGGCATCCACTGCCGCGCGGTACTGACGGAACAGTTCCAGAGTCTCAAGCCGACGCGTCCTCGCCGATCGGACATCTTGAATCCACGCTGCCTCTGTCAGCTTCGAGATGTGAGCGGTCGTGGCTGACAGCCGCTGCGCGGCCGTTGACTTGAGGGAGAGCTTCCGTTCCGAACCATCTGTAACCTGCACGGTGAGATCTACGAACCTTCGGGTCGCCGATCCCGGTTCGTCCACTTCCCATCCGACAGCCTCGCATGCGTTACGGAAAGCCACCTCGAAGCTGATCAGGCCGAGAGGTTCCGCGGTGCTGCTGTGATGGACAGAGATCGCGAGTCCGAAGTACTCCACCCACTCGGGGCTGCTGGTGATCCAAGTGCTACTGACATCAGCGCGCGGAGGACTCGAGAGTGAGTCGATCAATCGTACGACGAACCGGACGCCCATCGGCGAGAGGGACTCGATGCGGGCCTTCAGTTCGTCGATGTTCGGTTGCTGGTTGCCCGGACGGCTCACCCGCCCATCCTGTACTCGATCAACTCCACGTACTCTGGTTTTAGCTCTATACCCACCCAGTTCCTCGCTAGTTCCTTGGCGGCCAGGAGGGTTGTTCCGGACCCGGCGTATGGATCGAGGACGAAGTCGCCGGGGCGGCTTGTGATCCGGATGCACCGTCGAGCAAGGGTCATTGGCATGACGGCAGGGTGGTCGTCGATCCCCCCTGACTCCCGTCGGCGAGGTTCGGTGTTGATGTCCCACATCGTGCGGAGCCGGCGGCTGTTCGGACCGCTCACCGCGGAAACGTCGTAGAAGTAATCCTGGTTCTTGGACAGCAGGAACACCGTCTCGTGAGCCTTCGTAGGGCGGTCCCGCACAGACTCCGGATGGGCATTGGGCTTGTACCAGATCACTTCGGATCGCAACCACCAGCCAGCATCTTGGAGAGCGAACGCCAGCCGCCACGGGACGCCGATCAGATCCTTGGGCTTCAGGCCGGCTGGGGTCGATGGACGCACCGACATCGCCCGAGCTCGGTTCTTTCGATCCGGGGCGCGGTACTTCCGGTTACCTGACGTGTAGCTGTCCCCGACATTGAGCCAGACCGTCCCGTCATCGGCAAGAACCCTTCGAATCTGGTCGAAGGCGAGCACGATGCTCTTGACATAGTCGCCCAATCCGTCATCGCGGCCGATCTGGTCGGCAACCTCGTAGTCCCGCAGCGACCAGTACGGAGGCGAGGTCACCACCGTCTGTACGCTGCCTGTCGGTACCAGGCTGAGGGCGTCGGTAGCGGGTCCACAGATAAGCACCGGCCTGGCCAAGGACTCCAACGGGCTGTCCGCCTCCGGATCGAGCCTGATGTGTGGATCGGTCGTCGGGGCTGACTCCTGGAGGTCTTTGGCCGGGAACAGGGCGAGTTTTGGAGCCGATATCCGTGTCTCCGAAGGTGCTTCCGGGTCCATGCGATGAACCCTACTCCCGGTCTGGGACAGATCGATGATATACGAGGACGACTATTTGACGGACGGTCTGAATCGACGTGGATTCTCCGCGTGCTGGGAGAAGCGTCGCTAGCCGGCTGTTGCCAGACCGATCTCCAGGAGGGTGGTTGCCTCCTCCGAGATGACCACCGTCTGGAGCGCTCCGGCGGCAGGGATCAGGATGGTGCCCCCGGCCGGGACTCCCGTGTGGAGAGCGTTCTCGTCCCCGATGAAGACCGAGCCGCGAATGACCATCAGGATGCGCAGCTCCGGCTCCCGAACCAGCGCCGAACGATCCGCTGCGGCAAGGCGATGCTCCCTAATCCAGTAGTGGGGCGTGGATACCAGCAGGCGGCCTCCGTCGCCGTCCGCAGGCGGGATCGAGGGGACCGGCCGATGCTCGGCAGCCAGCGCCCCGAGCGCGTCCTCGACATGGAGCGGACGTTCGGGACGCCGGTACTCCTCGGTCCAGTCGTAGAAGCGGAAGGTGGTGTCCGACGGGGTCTGGACCTCGGCGACGGTGACGCCGGCGCCCAGTGCGTGCACCGTCCCGGCCGGGAGATGGTGGAAGTCGCCCCGCTTCACGGGGATTCTCCGCAGGAGCCCGGCCAGACCGGGCGTTCCGGCGGCGGCCCGGACGTCCTCGATGGTGACTCCGGCACGGAGGCCCTTGAAGATGGCGGCGCCGGGTTCGGCGTCCAGCACGTACCAGGATTCGGTCTTGGCGAACCATCCACGGCGCCGGGCGGCGTACCCCTCGTCGGGATGCACCTGGATCGAGAGGTGTTCGGCGGTGTCGAGCAGCTTGACCAGGAGGGGAAAGTCGCCGGCCGGGGTGGGCGGCGCGGAGCCCAGCAGCTCGCGTCCCGACTCCGCGATCAGCTGCCGGAGGCTCTTGCCACGATGGGGGCCGCCGGCCACCAGCGTCCGGCCCTCGGCGGATGCCGACAGGGCATCGCCGGGAAGGTCGGCCACCTCCCAGGACTCCCCGTAGGTCGTTCCGGCGGGCAAGTGGTCCGGCAGGGGCTTGCCGAGCCCTTCCAGCCGGTGCCCGCCCCACGGCTTGGGGACGAGGATGGGCTCGAGGGCGAGCGGGCCGCTTCCCTTCACCGGTGATCACCGGAGAACCGGGCGGCCGGGCAGGTCACGGTGCTGCGTAACATGGCGGCGATGCCGAGCTGGTACATGGATCAGATCGTATCCCGTTCGGACATCTCCCTCCCCGATTCCCGAGACATGGAGTCCCGATGACCGAGCCCTCCTACCGGTTGCCCCGCCAGGTGGTCCCCCGCCACTACCGATTGCGGATGGAACCCGATCTCAATACCGCCACCTTCACCGGGTCCGAGGTGGTGACCCTCGACGTGGTCGAGGCTACCGACCGGGTGGTGCTGAACGCCGCCGAGCTGCAGATCGATGAGGCTCGATTCGTCCGTGACGACGCCAGCGCCCAAGCCGAGGTCGAGTATGACGAGGAACTGCAGCGAGCCACCCTCCGGGTCTCCGAACCCCTATCCGCCGGTCGATGGGAGCTCCACTGCCGGTTCACGGGCATCCTCAACGATCAACTCCGGGGCTTCTACCGGTCCACGTTCGACGACGAGGACGGGAACTGCCAGGTCATAGCCACAACCCAGTTCGAGGCCACCGACGCCCGCCGCGCCTTCCCGTGCTGGGACGAGCCGGACTTCAAGGCCTCCTTCGGGGTCACCATGGTGGTGCCGGAGGACCTGATGGCGGTGTCGAACGGCGCCGAGATCGACCGGGCGCCTCTCGGTGACGGCCGGGTGGCGATCACCTTCGCCGACACCATCGTGATGTCTACCTATTTGGTGGCCTTCGTGGTGGGCCCCTTCGAGGCGACCCCGCCGACCGACGTCAACGGGGTACCGCTCCGCATCGTCGCCCCCAGGGGGAAGATGAATCTGACCGGGTGGGCGCTGGAGTGCAGCCGGTTCTGCCTCGACTACCTGGCCACCTACTACGGCATCCCCTACCCGGGCGACAAGGTGGACATGGTGGCCATCCCCGACTTCGCCTTCGGCGCCATGGAGAACTTGGGATGCATCACCTACCGGGAATCGGTGCTGCTGGTCGACGAGGAGATCGCCACCTCGGCGGAGAAGATGCGGATCCTGGACGTGATCGGGCACGAGCTGGCCCACATGTGGTTCGGGGACCTGGTCACGATGAAGTGGTGGAACGGCATCTGGCTGAACGAGGCCTTCGCCACCTTCATGGAGATGAAGGCCGTCGATGCCTTCCGTCCCGAGTGGAAGCGCTGGCTGGAGTTCGCGGCGGCCGAGCGTCCCTGGGCGTTCAAAACCGACGAGCTGGCCGGTACCAGGCCGGTGGAGTTCGAGGTGCGCTCTCCCGCCCAGGCGGAGGGGATGTTCGACGGCATCACCTACGGCAAGGGCTCGGCCGTGCTCCGGATGATGGAGCAGTACGTGGGCGAGGAGCCGTTCCGGTCCGGGGTCGAGAGCTACCTACGGCGGCACGCCTACGGCAACACCGAGACGAGGGATTTGTGGGAGAGCCTGGACGAGTCCTCGGGCCGCCCGGTGGGCGAGATCATGGACACCTGGATACTCCAGGGCGGCTACCCGCAACTGAGCGTCGGTATCGCGGACGGCGGCGTCTCCCTGGAGCAGAGCCGGTTCCTGCTGATCCCCGATCCTGCCGATACCAGTTCCTGGAAGGTCCCCGTCCGGCTACGAGGCATGGCGGGCGGGGACCCGTTCGAGACAAGCGCGCTGGTGGAGGGGTCGCGGATCACGATCCCGCTGGGCGGACCGGTCGACTGGGTGATCGCCAACGCGGGCGGGCACGGGTTCTTCCGGTCGCGATACGAGGAGCCCCTGCTGGAGGCTCTCGTGGACCGGCTCCACCTGCTGGACCCGGTGGAGCGGTTCGTGCTGGTGGACGACGCCTGGACCTTCGTCGAGGCAGGACGATCCGGCGTGTCGGGGTTCGTGGGCCTGGCCTCCGCCTTCAGGGACGAGCAGGAGCAGGCGGTCTGGGGGGCCTTGCTGGGCGCCATCGGCGCCATCGGGCACCATCTGGTCACCGACGGCACCCGGCCCCGCTACGAACGGTGGGTGGCCGGCCTCCTCGCCCCCCTGGCCGATCGGCTGGGATGGGCGCCCGCCGGTGAGGAATCCGATCTGGTGCGCCGCCTCCGGGGGCGGGTGATCGACTCGCTGGGCCGGCTGGCCAACCTCCCCCAGGTCGTCGAGCAGGCCCGGAGCGTCCACGAGCAACGGGTGGCCGATCCCACGTCGGTGGATCCCGAGGTGGCCGGGGCGGCCATCTCGGTCTGCGCCGCGCACGGGGACGCCGAGACCTACGAGAGGTTCCTCGACCGGTACCGGACCGTCCGCAATCCCCAAGAGTCCCTCAAGTACCTGCGGGCGGTGGCTTCGTTCGACGCCGAGGATGCCGTGGATCGCACCTTCGAGCTCATCGCCGACCGCAGCGTCCGCAACCAGGACACCAGCTGGGTGCTGGCCCGGATGCTGGCCAACCGGGTGACCGGTCCCTATGCCTGGTCGAAGTTCAAGGATCGCTGGGATGCCGTCCTCGAGATCGCCCCGCCGATGACCCAGGCCCGCATAGCGGACGGCTTCCCCGCCCTGTCCCATCCCGAGGTGGCCGCCGACGTGGCAGCCTTCCTCGCCGAGAACCCTCTCCCCCATGCCGCCAAGGCCGTGGAGCAGAAGCTGGAGCGCCTCTCGGCCCTCGTGAAGATGAGGGAGCGGGAGACGGGAGCGCTGGCCGGGGCTCTCCCCGAGTAAGGCGGTTCGATGGATCGAATCATCCGGTTTTCTGGGCCGCTACCGTCCAAGACACACAGGAGAGGAAACAGGTGATGGACATTTCGTTCTGGGTAGACCCGCTCTGACCGTGGTGCTGGGTGACGGCCCGGTGGGTTGTCGACGAGGTTACGCCGGAGCGGGACGTACGGGTTGAGTGGGAACCCATCAGCCTGATGTTCAAGAACGATCCGGAACCGGGCTCGGACCGGCACCGGACCACCTCCCGGACCCACGGCATGCTGCGGGTGATGGAGTCGGTGAGGACGGAGTTGGGCAACGAGGGCGTGTTCCAGGCCTACTGGGCGTTCGCCACCCGCATCCACCACGACCGGAACCTGTTCGACTTCGATGTCGCCCAGGTGTTGGCGGCCATCGGCATCGACTCCGGCCACGCCCGGGCCTTCGGGGACGGTTCGTGGGACGGGGAGATCCGCCGCCGCATGGATACCGGGCTCGCTCTGGTCGGCGATGACGTGGGCACCCCGATCATCGCCATGGAGGATGCCCGGGGCGACCGGGTGGGGATGTTCGGGCCGGTGATCACCCGGGTACCCGGCCGTGACGACTCCTTGCGGCTCTGGGACGGTCTGGTGGCGGTCACCACCGTGCCGGGCTTCTGGGAGCTGAAGCGAACCCGCACCGAGGACCCCGAGTTCGGCGAGCGCCCTGCCGGGGCTACACCCGTATAGCCGGCCGGGGAGGAGAACATGAGCTACCCCATCAGGATCGCCGTGCAGATCCGTCCCCAGCACGGCGACTACCGGGACATCAGGGCGGCCGCCGTCCAGGCCGAGGAGATGGGCGTGGACGCGGTGTTCAACTGGGACCACTTCTACCCGCTCTACGGCGATCCGGACGGCAAGCACTTCGAGTGCTGGACCATGCTCGCCTCGTTCGCCGAGGTGACCGAGCGGGTGGAGATCGGCGCCCTGGTCACCTGCTACTCGTACCGCAACGCCCACCTGCTGGCCGACATGGCGCGCACGGTGGACCACATCAGCGACGGTCGCCTCATCCTGGGCCTCGGCGCCGGATGGTTCGAGAAGGACTACAGCGAGTACGAGTACCCGTACGGCACCGGCGGCACCCGGCTCCGGGACTTCGAAGCCGGTCTGTACCGCATCACCAAGCGCCTACGGCTGCTCAACCCTCCCCCGGTGCGGGACATCCCCATGCTGATCGGCGGCATGGGCGAGAAGCAGACCCTGCGGCTCGCAGGCCGCTACGCCGACATCTGGCACGGGTTCGGCGGTCCGGAGACGCTCACCCGTAAGAGCCGGATACTGGACGGTTGGTGCCGCGAGGCGGGACGTGACCCGGCCGAGGTGGAGCGCGCCATCGAGGTCGAGGACCCGACGGACATCGACCGCGCCGACGGGCTTCTGGCGGCCGGGGCCACCCTGATAACGCTGTCGATCAACGGACCCCGATACGACCTGTCGGCCGTGCCGGACTGGCTCAGCTTGCGGGACGGCCGGAACGCCGCCCGACAAGGGGGTTGAACCCGCCGCCGTCCCGCCCCATACTGCCCGGCAGTCACAAACACCACCGGGCTCTTGCTTTCGACGTCGGAGGGACCGGACCAGGGATCAATCGGGAGC
>WTGI01000042.1 GCA_011523635.1 Acidimicrobiia bacterium | reverse complement strand
CTTGCTGTTCGACGTCGAGGGAACCGGAACCGGGATCAATTCGGGAGCGGACCCGCCAGGGGATAGCGGAACGCGCACGGACCGAAGGAGGTGGTGGCTGGGGGATGGGCCCGCCGGGTAGGGCGTGTTCTCGCGATTTTCGCGTTCTCGTCATCTCGGGTGTGGATGACGAACCACCGAACCTGGACAGTACAGGTAGGGACGACCGAGCCCCCTGCCGCTACACACAGTTTCTCGAGAGAAACGGCTAGGAGTCGTTCCCGTAGAAGGCGAGCGAGTGGCGGATGGTGTCGGACATCGCCGTCAAAAGGTCATCGGTCCAGCCTCCGAAGCGGCGAACCGAAATCGTGTTGGAGAACACGTAGACCGAGGTGAGCGAAGGGGTCACCTCGAACAGCGCGGCCGCCAGCCGGGCGGGGAAGGTGTCGGCCTGGCCGGCCTCCTCGGCGCTCCGGTAGGTCTCACCCTCCATGCCGGAGAGGCTCCGGTCGGTGTCGAAGACCGCCACGTCTCCCAGCAGTAAATGATCGACCTCGATCAGCTGGCCCAACTCTCTCCTCTCGCATCCGGCCCCGGAACCGTCGAGATGCTGAGCAGCGCGGTACCGAGGCGGTCGCATGGTAGCCGACCCAGGTACGGGTAATCGCTACCGGTGGGACCGTGGGGGTCGCCCTCCTGGCGCCTCATCGACGGCCGCGGTTGCCGGCTCTCCACGACGCTCTCAGGCGCTCGCCGATCACGTGCAGCTTGACCAGGTTGGTCTTGGCCTGGGTGTTGGGAGGCGTGCCGGCGATCATCACCACCCCCTCGCCGCGCTCGCACACCCCCTCCTTCTCGAGGTACTTCTCGGCGGCGGCGAACATCAGGTCGGTGGACGCCCTGGGCTCGAACCGGATCGGGGTGACTCCCCAGAAGAGGGCCATACGGCGCCGGATCCGCCCGCTGGGAGCAAACACCATGATGTCCGCGGAAGGCCGGTACTTCGACAGCAACCGGGCGGTTCCACCCGACTCGGTGAAGGCCACGATGGTCCTGAACCCGAGGTTGCGGGCCGCCTCGGTGGCCGCCTTGGCGGTGGCCGAGGCGAAGGTCATCGTGCTCTCCAGGAAATCTATGGCATCGGCGCCCGTCATCTGCTGGTCCCGGTAGCGCTCGGCCTCAACGCAGATGGACGACATGGCCTCGACCACCCGGGCCGGGTGCCGTCCCACCGCCGTCTCCGCGGAGAGCATGACGGCATCGGTGCCCGAGGCGACCGCGTTGGCCACGTCGGTCACCTCCGCCCGGCTGGGTCGCAAGGCGGTGACCATCGACTCCAGCATCTCGGTGGCGGTTATCGAGATGAGCCCGGCCTGGTTGGTCCGATGCAATATGTCGGCCTGCACGTTCGGGATCGTCTCCATCGGCAGCTGGACGCCCAGATCGCCGCGGGCGACCATCACACCGTCCGCCTGATCCAGTATCGAGTCGAGATTCTGGTAGGCCCTGGCCAGTTCCACCTTGGCGATGATCGGGGTGTCGCCGCCCGCCAGCTCGCGCACGTGCGATATGTCCTCGCCCCGCTTGACGAACGAGGCGGCCACGTAGTCCACGCCCATCTTCCGGCCCAGCTCGAGATCCAGGCGATCCTTCTCGGTGACGGGCCCGATCTCGAGATCGCTGTCGGGGAAAGCGATCCCCTTGCGGTCGAGCAACTCCCCGCCACGTACGACGAGAACCGTCAAGCCCTCGCTGTCCGAGCCGGTGACCCGACCCTCGATCAGGCCGTCCGACATCACCACGCGCGCCCCCGTGCCCACGTCGTCGAGCAACCGCGGGTAGTCGACCGGGATCAGGTCCGGACCGCCCTCCTCCCCGGTCGCCGAGATGCGAACCGATGCCCCCTGCGGCAGGTCGACCGAGCCCCCGCGGAAGTGGCCCACCCGCGTCTTCGGTCCCTGGATGTCCTGCAGGATGGCGATGGAACGGCCCACCTCGGCGGCGGCCTGGCGTATCCATTTGATCATCCGGATGTGCGACTCGTGGTCGCCGTGGCTGAAGTTGAGCCGGGCAACGTCCATCCCGGCCTCCACCAGCCCCCGGACCGCCTCCAGGTCGGCCACCGCCGGGCCCATCGTCGCCACGATCTTCGTCCTGCGCCGCATAGCCCCACGTTAACCCTGATTATTCATGTTCCCCGCACACCGCCCTACACCAAGCCACTCGGCCCCCACCTTGTGCCGGGACTCCGTCCATCGGTGCTAACCCCGATCCATGAATGATCGGGGTTTGAAGGTGGCAGCACGTATCAAAGCATCAACCGCACTGGGGGCGCTCCGTCGCGGCGCGCCGACGTGTCACGGGCGGAGCGAGATTCCTTGTCTCCGGCCGTTCCTACACTGCGAACACGTTACGAATGGAGGACCGTGCTCTCACTCAGCGGACTGAACTGGCTGGCGATCATCATCGCGGCCATCGCGTTCTTCGGCCTGGCCGCCATCTGGTACCAACCGAAGGTCATGGGCACGAAGTGGATGGAAGGCGCCGGGATCGAACCCCCAACCGACGGACCCAAGCCCATCTTCTTCGTGGCAACGTTCGTCGCCTACCTGGTGATGGCGACCGTCCTGGCCATGATCGCCCGCGCCGCCGGTGCCTCCACCTTCGGTGAAGGACTCGTCCTGGGCCTCCTAACCGGATTCGCATTCGTAGCGCTACAAGCCATGGTCAACGCCATCTACGAAGGCCGAGGACGGTGGATCGTCCGCGCCAACGGAGGCATAGGCATCATCGGCCACACCGTCATGGCCGTCATAGTCACCACCTGGGCCTGACCCGTCCCGGCTCGTAAGCCGGCAACCACGCGGGATACGGCTTCGCTCGCAGCCTCCTCGAAGTACTTGTCCGTATACACGCTGTGTATGGGTACGTGGAGCCGTCGGGCCTCCACATGGAAATGTATGCCGAGGATGAGGTCGAGGACGCTACCGGTGCAGACTCCGTCGGTCCGCTCGCACCACGACCCCACGCGGGACTCGATATCGGACGGTACGTAAGGTGTCCGAGGACCGACCCTGAGAAACGTCAACCCATCGAGATTCAGGAGCCCGTTGCTGGTCGAGCACCCGACGGTTCCACGTCTCCAGGGCGACACCGCTCCCGCAATCCCCTGCCGGCAGCTCTCGATCGAACCCGTGCTTCCCCCCTCCGGAAGATGCAGGGTCGGATCGCTGAACAACGCAACGTGGGCGACACGGTCCCGGTAACCCTTGCCGAGCAGGAACAGACTCCGCCTGATGACCTGCGCACCCTGCGAGAACCCGCCGACCACGAACACCTCGTCAGGGCACTCGGTCCCACGATGCTCGAGATATGCGGTGAACTCGCCGATCCCCTCGATGACGGAGTCCCTGTACTCCACCGCCCCCAAGCGGTTGATCTCAAGCAGATCGCTTCCTGACGACGAACTGCCCGCATCCTGACCGGACATCCGCCAGATCAAGGACCAGATAATCCTGATGATGTTGGTGCGGTAAAGATCAAGGATCGCCGAGATCCCAACGGCCCGATACCGGTAACCCCCATAGTCTCGAGTCCCCAGCTCGTACTTGTTGATCGAATAGCCCGGCAGCCCGGCCTCCATGTGATCGAAATAGACCTGGGCCATACCCCCATGACCGGCGCCGGCCGCCAGCACCTGATCCGAGCCGCGGGCGAACACGACCGTGAGGTCGGAGCACGCCGGCACCGTCACATCGTCGGCCCGTGCGGCAGATGCTCCCGCTCCGGAACCCGAAGCAGCGATCAGGACCACCAACAGGCCCGCCAGCAACCTGCGTACGGATCCCGGCGCTCCCCGCAAGGGCGACGAAGCGTCACGAGTAGCCGACCGGAAAGGGGTTTCCACGGCAGATCACTCTAGGTCGGGCAGCGGTCTAACAACTGGCGGGTGTCGCCCGCCCAGCCACCTGGTTCGCAGCCACCGAGTGCCCGGCCCGCCGGGTGTGCGGGTCTGGCCCGCTGGCAACGAGACGAGGTGGATGGAAGCGGCCGGGGTCGAACCCTGATCCGAACCCTCCCGCTCCATAACTAGAAACGGCTACTCGGGGACGCTAGACCCGCACGACCTCCACCTGCTCAAATAATAAGTTGCCACTACTATATACCCTTATATATCCGGCCTCCTTGGTATCCGAATTCGCCCTCGGTATCATGCGGCTATGTCCACCACGGGAGACCAGGCACCTGGCCGGCCCCGCGCGCAGAGTCGAAAAAGCAAGGCAGATCGTTTAACCAAGCTGCTGTTGCAAGCCGCATCCGAGGAGTTCATCGCACGCGGCTATGAGGGGGCTCGCGTCAGCGACATTGCCCGCCGGGTGGGCGTAACCTCGGGCGCCGTCTACGCGCGGTGGCCCCACAAGACCGACGTGATCGTCGCCGCCCTCGAGTACATGTTCGAACAGATCCTGCCCGATGAGGAACTCGAGAGCCTCGGCGGTACCGAGGGGTCGCCGGCCTCCATGTTGGCGCTGCTGGGAACGAATCTCCTGCACTTCGATCCGAACAAGGAAGTCGTGGTCCAGGTGTTCGGCAGTGCCCGTAACAACGAGGCGATCCGCACGTCCCTTTTGGCATACCTCAACAAAGAAGCCGAACAGCTGAGCCGATACGTCGAGCAGGCCAAGAACGACGGGCTCTTTGACCCCGACATCAGCACCGCCGCCGTCACCCTGCTGTGCCAGTCAATCGGTATCGGTACCCACCTGCTCCTGTCAGCGGGCCTCGACGAGCGCCACGTGCCAACCACGGTTGACTGGGAATCGCTGCTCTGGACTCTCATCAGCGCCGCCATCCCCGCCGAGTCTTCCGGAGACCCGTAGACCAAGCAGCCCACGCATTCGGCTGGGGCTCGGCTTCCTGATCAGGGGTTGGCCCACTCCCCCGTGTGTCCGTTCGAGCCCGCCGAGGCTGCTGCGACCCGGCCTTGGCCACACCGTCGACAGCGGCCATGACGCTGACATCCACGGTGTCGTCGAGGCCCGCGTCACCGCGGGCCGCCCGCACCGATGCCCTTCTGCCTCCGCGGCGAGGTGGTGGAGTCCCCTCGTGATGGGCGCGAGAGTGAGGCGGCTTGTACCTCTGCATGCTGCTGTCGCCGGCGGCGAGCCTGGTTGAGACTCAAGTAAAACGCTCTCCGGCAAACCCGCGGCCGCTCAGTCTTGACTTCGGACATGTCGTCTTCAAGCCGCCCCACCTTCTCAGTCGAAACTGCGTCGGTGGTGTTGTGCTTTCCGACGACCTATCAGACAGCTCTCAACGAACGATTTTCACGTTGACAACCTGGCCGGCCGTCCAGGACAGGTCGACGTTTCTGAAGACGAAGTTCGAATCTCCGCTCGGAAAATCAAGTGCCAGTTCGTCTATGTGCAGTGTCCAGTCTCCTGTGCCGGCAACCGGTGCCCGAAATGCCAGATAGAGCTTCCGCTGCGGCTCCAAGTACCAGAGCCACTTGATTTCGAGTTGGATGGTGCTCGTTACGTTCGAGAACAGGGTGTCGTCGTTGTAGGCGCCCAGGCTGGCGTTGCCATAGTCCGCCACCGTCATCTCCCCCGACCACAACGGCGCGACCGGGTTTTCGTCCACCGCAGACGTGGCAGCGCTGGTGAGACTCTCGGCGTACCCGTGGTCGTCGGTGAACGAGACGCTGACCTTGATCGTCTTCCCCTGGTCGTCGGGTGTCAGAGTGTGCGTCTGGCCGGTCGCGCCGGGGATGCCCGTGTCCGAGTTGCCGTCACTGCGGATCCACTGGTAGGCGTACTGCGCGCCTGCGAGCCCGTTGGCGTCGCCGATCCCCGACGTGTCCACACTCAGCGTCTCACCCACTCGCGGTGTGCCCCCAATAGTGGGCTGGCCGGTGGCGGCCTGGTTCGGCGGCTGTGAAACCTGGGCCGTCGCAGCGCTGGTGAGGCTCTCCGCGTACCCGTGGTCATCGGTGAAACTGACCTGCACTTTGATGGCCTTGCCGTAATCGTCCTGTGTCAGGGTGTGCGTCTGGCCGGTGGCGCCGGGGATGTTCGTGTCCGAGTTGCCGTCACTGCGGATCCATTGGTATGCGTACTGCGCGCCTGCGAGCCCGTTGGCGTCGCCGATCCCCGACGTCTCCGCGCTCAGCGTCTCACGCACTTGCGGTGTACCCCCGATGGTGGGCCGGCCGGTGGCGGCCTGGTTCGGCGGCTGTGAAACCTGGGCCGTCGCAGCGCTGGTGAGGCTCTCCGCGTACCCGTGGTCATCGGTGAAACTGACCTGCACTTTGATGGCCTTGCCGTAATCGTCCTGTGTCAGGGTGTGCGTCTGGCCGGTGGCGCCGGGGATGTTCGTGTCCGAGTTGCCGTCACTGCGGATCCATTGGTATGCGTACTGCGCGCCTGCGAGCCCGTTGGCGTCGCCGATCCCCGACGTCTCCGCGCTCAGCGTCTCACGCACTTGCGGTGTACCCCCGATGGTGGGCCGGCCGGTGGCGGCCTGGTTCGGCGGCGTGGGTTCCGCCGGGGTGGTGACGCTCCTGTCGGGCGACTCCTCGCTCAGCCCGTGGGCGTTGCGGGCCTTTATCCGGTACACGTAATTCGTCTCCGGCGCCACGGTCGTGTCCTCGTAGCTCGTAGCCAAACTGCCCGTGTCGTCCTCGATTACCGCGAATTCGCCGGTGTCGTGGATCGCGGGGTTGTGCCTCAGCACCTGGTAGCCGGTGATAGTGGAGTCACCGGGGTCGTTCCACGCAATCGTTACTGAATTGTGCGAGACGGATTCGATCGTGGGACGCGACGGCGCAGCGGGGACATCGCCTTCCTGTGCCTCGAGCGTGAACGTGTAGGTCTGGGTGGTGCCGTCCTCGGCGGTGACCTCTATGGCCAGTGTCTTGTCCCCGGCTGGCATGTCAAAGGCGTCCGCGGGGTAATCCAAGCTGTAGGGAATGACGACCTCGCCGTTCACCGAGACCTCGGCGTCCGCGCCGCTGTGGTTGAGGCCGACATCGGCGTAGAACGGCGGGTTGTTCTCAACGGTTGCCGTGTATGCGGTGACCGAGGCGCTGAACGCCGGCGACAGGACGAAGTCGTTGAAGTTGAAGTCCTGCAGCACGAGCGTGGCGATCGACGCGTCCGACGAGGCGGCCTTGTTGACCATGACCTTGTAGAGCGACTCCCGGCTGCGGTCCTTGGAGGTGACCAGGACCTTGAGCAGGTTGACGCCGGGCCCGATGCGGCTGAACTCCGCGCTGCCGGCTCGTGACTTGTTGCCTTCCTTGACTTTGCCGAATGTGTCGAAGTAGCGGATGTAGCCCGGGTCTATGCCCTCACCGAACGACAGATCCAGGTTCATCGTGTCCACGCCGGCGCCGGCATCCGCGGTATAGACGAACCGGAGCGGATCGAACGTCTCGTTCAGAGCGATCGTGTTGCCGTCCTGGTCGGTCAGCGTGATGGCGGCCAACGTCGAATCACTCGACGCGGTCTGGTCGTTATTGATGATCCAGCCGGCCGCGCTGTCAAGCTCGCTGAGTGCGATATTGCTCGACGGACTGCTGAGGCGGACGATGAAACGCTCGTCGTGCTCGTCGATCGAGTCGTCGCCGGTCGCGATGGAGATCGTCTTGGTGGTCTCGCCCGCAGCGAACGTGACCGTGCCCCCGCTGACCGCTGTGTAGTCGTTGTCGCTGGTCGTCGCCGACATGTGGCCGCTGCCGTCGACGGTGTCGTAGGAGATGGTGGCCTGGGCGCTGGGTGCGCTGGACAGCTCGACCGTGAACTCGATGCTCTCTCCCTCGACCGCCGATCCGCCGCTGATGCTCACCAGAGGCAACGTTGACTCGACCGGACCGCTCAACAAGACCATGAAGTTCGAGTAATAGCTGCACATTCTGGTGCGATGTGAATGCCAGATGTCAGTGAGGTTCCACTGGCATGCATTGCTGATGTCCCAACCGGTCAGGCTGTCCGGATCCAGACCGTTGTGCGGATACGGACCGCCGATCATGGCCATCGGAATCACCACTTCGCCCTGGACCAACACCAGCTTCAGCCAGTAGTCGGTCGAGACCTCGAGAGCGAAACCGTCGCCCGGCGCGACAAACTTGGCCGGACCATCGACATATTCCGGCGGCGAGACGAACTTTCCCACCAGCGAACCGGGCTGACCCGGTTGGGAGAACTGGGAGTCGCCGACCTCGCCGCCCGGCAAGTCCTCAAGCAAGTGCAGTTCTAGCTTCGGGACTGTGGGCGAAAAGTAAGTCAATCGGGGCTGAAGCCTCGCGAATGTGACGCTGCCCAAACTGGCCGCGCTGGGGCCGGTGGTGAACCGGTTGTACGCGAATTTGCTCCCGCGATTGTCGGCGGTCGCATTTAGCCTCAGTCCCCAGGTGTGGCTGAGCCCTCGGCTGAACGTGCTGACCAGCACCCGCTCCCTCGCAACCGGAGTCGCCGTGGATGTCCGCGAGTGATGGTCCGCCGCGCCTACCGCATTGGCGTGGGTCACCCTCACCGTGTACTCGGTGCCGTTGGTCAGCCCCTCGAGCACCGTGTTCGTGCTGTCGCGACCCATGACCACTTTGACCCGGTCCCCACCCAGATCTGTCTGGAACTCCTCGTCACCCGACTTCCAGGCGACCAGGTAGCGGTCGAAGTCGACCGTGTTCAGGCGGTTGCGAATGACCTTGAACTTGGGCGGGTACGCATCCCAGAATACGTTGAGTGCGCCGTCCAGTGAGTTGGCGTCCGCCCTCAGGACCCGCTGGTAGGTCCCGGTGCTCGGCGGAGCGAGCATGGTGATCTTCAGCTTGGCGATCGGTGTATCGCTGAACTTGCCCACGCCCTTCAGGGAGGTGACACTCGCCGGTGGATCGGTGGCCGAATCCGCCGAGTCCCAGTCCGTGCCACTGTCAGTGCCGGCGTCCCAAGCAAAGAGGTCCACTTCCAGTTCCTCAATCCACACGCCGCCCGGTCGCAGTTCGATATTGCGAGCCCCGACGAACCAGTCGGGCGACTCGCTCAAACTGGCCACGAAAGTCAGATGGTCCTGGCCACGGGAGGCGCGATGGGACTCGAACACCTGTGCAGCCGTCGCACCCTGCGGGAAAGTCCCCTCTGCCTTGTTCGGATAGACGTTGGCGCCGTTGGTCTGTGCGGCGAACTCCTCGACCAGCAGCTCGGTCGAACCGGTCTCGGCGAATGCCTTGAGCCCGGCACTGGCCGCCTCGCCCGCATTGAAGTAGCTGACCGTGCTCTCGTGCGTCGCGAAGGCCACGCTGCCGAAAGTCGCGCTAGTCGGAAGGGTCTCACCCGAAGCCAGCACACCCTGGATGAAGTTGCCGGTGAAGGTGATGTCGATCTTGACGGCTTTTTGGTTGCCGCTCGCCTGAGCCTGGACCGATCCGCCCGGCCCCACAAACACGGCCGCCTGCGCCAACAGCAGCATCAGCGCCGCCCCAAGCGCAATCCCAACCCTAGAAAAGCCGAGCCTTCGGGCAATGCTCACTCGAGCCCTCGCTTAGCTTCAGTCTGGGCGCCTGCCGTTGGCGTCCGCCCAGGGTCAGATCCCCACCTGTGAGGTTCCCCCCGCCGGCTTGACACCTCGATCAGGAGGCAGTCATCTCTGCGATGCAGGAACACACGGCGTCCCCGAGGAGGACTGGGTGGCGGGGTTCAACGCGACACGGTCTTGGAAGTCCGCAAGGGCCGTATTCCCGTCTTCGAGCACAGTTCATCCTCGAGGTGGCCTCCTTTCCCTCAAACCCGGTGCGATGTACTGGGCCAATACAATAAGTAGTCAATACTATCATTCGCACCAATTGGCCGGATGCCGCCCACCGATCCGACCGATGACTCCACGGACGCCAACTACCGGGTCGTCCCCCTCAAGTACTTCAGCGAACTCTCCGGCGGGTACTGCAGCAACTCGGCCGCCACCAACGAGGCCAAGACCAAGGGGATCCCCACCGCGGGCCGCAACCCCTGGGCCAACGGAGGCTGCTAGCTCAAGAAGGCCGGCTCGATCGGGCGCGACTCCAGAACGCTCTTCCTTGGTGAGGATCTCCCTCCGTAGACGAATCCGAGCGTCATATAGTTGTCTCAACTACAATGTCACGCCCACATTGAGGAGTCTTGAGATTGCCTGATCGGCCGAGCCCTGCATCGCATCGAGGTCCGGCGCTGCCGAAGCGGTGCCGGTCGTTGGCGGTCCGGGGCGTGGCCGCAGGAGTCATCGTCGCGGTGTTGGCGCTGACGGCGGCAGCGGCCCGTCCAGCGGATTCGCTCGCGCCTGCGGAGGTGGCTCAGGCGGCTCGGCCTGCGGCGGTGACCGGGTTGAGCGTGCAGGCGGGCGACGCGCCCGGAGAGCTCCACGTCAGCTGGGATCCCCATCCGGACGGCGCGGTCGACCACCGGGTGAGGTGGACACCTGCCGGCCAGGACTTCAAGCCTAAGAAGGACACGGACTGGAACGATTTCCCCGTCGACAACGAGTTGACGATCTCAGGGCTCTGGCCCGGTGAGTCCTACAAGGTGCAGGTGCGGGCCCGCTTCAGCGGTCCCAACGGCGAGTGGAGCCAGGTAGTCACCGGCACCGCGGCGGCTGCAACGACGCCAGAGCTCACCAAGGTGGCCGCCGTGAAGTTGACGGATCTGTCCGGCCAGCCCGCCGAGAACGGCGGACCGGCCTACGCGGACGCGGCGTCGGTGGTGTGGTCGGCGACGCTGACGGTGGGGACCGACGGTTCGTCGCCGCCGGGGTCGGGCTATTCGAGATGGGCGGGGGTGGGCGACCTGTCGGAGCGAGGGCTCACGCTGGGCGGCACCTCGATGCGGGTGATGTTGATCGTGCAGCTGGGGGGAGGCCTCTTCCTGGCCATGGACCGCGCCACCGATACGGACTTCACGCTCAAGCTGGGCGATGCCGAGTTCGCCGCCGGCGAGAGCCTGGTCCCCCACACAGCCGGGTCGGGCCGCTACTGGTGGGCGACCGACGCCGACCTCTGGACCGACGGCGAGGAGGTGGCCGCCAGCATCACCGCCGGATCGGGAACGCTGGGCGAGCGGGCGACCGCACCGCCGATCGCATACTTCAGCCAGATTCCCCGCCTACACGACGGCACCGGCCCGTTCACACTGAGGCTGAACTTCGACCGGGAACTGCCCGTCACCGCGGCCGCACTGAAGGACCACGCGCTGGAGACTGTCGGTGGGACGGTGACCGGCGCGGCCGCGGTGACGGACGGCTCGACAAAGACCTGGTCGATCACGGTGCAGCCCGACGGGCCCGGCGACGTCACCGTCGCGCTACCCGCCGAGGAGGCCTGCGACGAGCCCGGCGCGGTGTGCACCGCCGACGGCCTGATGCTGCACAACCAAGCCCGGGCATTGGTGGCCGGTCCGTTCACGGACTGGGACGCGGTCGGCCAGAGGACCACCTCGCTGGCCAGCGGCTCTTACCACACCTGCGCGATAGAGGCCGACGGCACCCTCACCTGCTGGGGGGCCAACGAAAAGGGGCAGCTCGACGCCCCGGCCGGCACCTACAAGACGGTCGCGGCAGGAGCCATCTACAGCTGCGCGATCGCCACCGACGACACCATCGCCTGCTGGGGCTACAACACCAACGGCTCGATCCATCCCCCGGCAGGCACCTACGCAGAGTTCGCCGTAGGGCAACGCCACAGCTGCGCCATCGCCTTCGACGCCACGCTCACATGCTGGGGATACAACGCGTGGGGGCAGACACTCTTCCCGACAGGCACCTACAAGGCCATCGATGTCGGGTGGGAGCACTCCTGCGCCATCGCCACCGACAGCACGCTGGCGTGCTGGGGATACCCAGACTGGGGCAACATCGACCCGCCGGCGGGCACCTACCAGGCTCTGGCCAGCGGAGACGTCCA
Organism: Acidimicrobiia bacterium; assembly: GCA_011523635.1. GTDB lineage: Bacteria > Actinomycetota > Acidimicrobiia > Spongiisociales > Spongiisociaceae > Spongiisocius. Next base: position 11,217 of record WTGI01000042.1, on the reverse strand, counting down.
CAACTGCGCCATCGCCACCGACGACACCATCACCTGCTGGGGAAGGAACTTCGAAGGCCAGACCGACTCCCCCGCGGGCACCTACAAGGCCATCGACGCCGGCTACCACCACACTTGCGCGATCGCCACCGACGACACCCTGACCTGCTGGGGAGAGAACAACCACGGCCAGGCCGACGCCCCGGCGGGCACCTACAAGGCCGTGTTCGCCAGAATGAACCACAGCTGCGCGATCGCCGACGACGACACTGTCACCTGCTGGGGAAACAACCGCGACGGCCAGAACGACACTCCCGTGGGCGCCTTCGAGACCGTAGCCATCTCCTGGGCGCACACGTGCGCACTGGAGGCGGGCGGCGATGTGGTCTGCTGGGGATTCAACCGCTTCGCGCAGACCGAGCCGCTGACCGGCACCTACCGGAACCTCGACACCGGCAACAACCACAGCTGCGCCATCGCCGACGACGACACCATCACCTGCTGGGGCAACAACGACTACGGCCAGACCGACGCCCCAGCGGGCACCTACAAGACCCTCACCTCCGGCTTCGAGCACAGCTGCGCCATCGCCGACGACGACACCATCACCTGCTGGGGCGACAACTCGAGGAGGCAGAGCAACGCCCCGGCGGGCACCTACCAGGCCCTCACCGTCGGGGATATCCACAGCTGCGCCATCGCCGACGACGACACCATCACCTGCTGGGGCGACAACATCTACGGCCAGAGGGGCGCTCCGACCGGTAGCTACAAGTCCCTCGCCTCAGGCCGCTACTACAGCTGCGCCATCGCTTCTGACGACACCATCACCTGCTGGGGCGACAACCGTAAGGGCGAGACCAATGCCCCGGCAGGAACCTACAAGACCCTCGCCCTGGGCGACGACCACAGCTGCGCCATCGCTCACGACGACACCATCACCTGCTGGGGAAACAACTCCAGTAGGAAGGCCCGCGCCCCGGCCGGTACCTACAAGGCCGTCGCCCTGGGCGACGAACACAGTTGCGCCATCGCCACCGACGACACCCTCACCTGCTGGGGACTCAACTACCACAGCCGGGCCCAGGCTCCGACCGGCACCTTCAAGGCGCTCGCCCTGGGCGACGAACACTCGTGCGCGATCGGCACCGACGGCACCATCGCGTGCTGGGGCAACAACAACAATGGCCAGACCGACGCCCCGGCGGGAACCTTCAAGGCCCTGGCGACCGGCGACGAACACTCGTGCGCGGTCGCCACGGACGACACCATCACCTGCTGGCCGAAACCGCCCGAAGGCGTGCGCTGGGCCCACGCCGACAACTAGCCCCAGCCGCCTGCTGGTGATGGTCGAGCCGCCACCCGAGATGGGTAGCGAGAGGTCAACTAACCGGTAGCGGCCGCCACGGACCCGTGAACATTTGTCCATCTAAGAGGCGGCGGAGGACACCAGGCACCGTCCTGGTATTCCAAGCAATCACCAACACCAAACTCGGATAGTTGGCGAGACGTTCTCCACCGACCGGGACGACACCATCCCGCAGGGCCGGCTCTCACTCGGCGGATTGAACTGGCTGGCGATCATCGTCGCGGCCATCGTCTTCTTCGGCCTGGCCGCCATCCCACGCGTAGAGAACCTTGACACGGGCACGCCCAGGCATCCGACAAGCCATCAGGGTGGGAGCCTGTCGGCCCCTGTCGTCGGCCGCTGCCGGGCTAGTCTCCGCCCGGATCGAGCAAGAATCAAGAGGACGGAGTGACGCCATGAAGGTGGCTGATGCGATCAAGCAGATGTCGAAACTTCCGTTGCAGCGCATCGTGGACAGCTTCACTAAGGACTTCCCGAAGCCCGACGAGGACCAAGCACGCGCCATTATTCTGCGTAATGTCGAGGACCTGACCGACCCGGAACGAATCACGACCGTTCTCCGGTTCGACGGTCCCTTCTCGGAACAGATCCGGCAGACCTGCATGCTGGAGGCGTTCGTTAACCGTCCCGACTGGTCGGCTTCGGAGCAGGACATTGTAGAGAGCCTCCGCCAATTAGAGCAGAGTGTGCTCGATGCCGCGGCTGTGGAAGACAGCCTCCGTTACGAGGACCCGCAGCACGTCGAAATCCTGCGGGACGTACTCGTGGCGGCCTTGGAAGACGACCATATCTCGGTTGCCGAGCTGAAGCTGCTGCACGCGCTCCGCGACAGCCTTGGGCTGTCGGAGGGTGTGTTACGGATCGTGCTCGCCCAGTTGGAACACTTCCCCCAGCCGGGCAACATCTTGAACACACCTAGCCAGTGCCGCGAGGTGCTTAACAAGCTTCAGCGGGGTGGCATCGTCTTCCATTGCAACAAGGCCGATGGCTCACCCTACGTGATCCCGGAAGAGATCCGGGCTTCCGTGATGAACGCGCTCGGCCTGGAACTCGGGCTGCACGCATGGGAGTTGCTCCTCGACGCCCTCACAGTCAGCCAACTCAAGCTGGTGCTGACCAAGAAGAAGCTTCCCACCTCCGGCACAAAGCCAGAACTCACAAGCCGGGTAATCTCCTCCGGTCTCAGGCCTAGCCGAGTGCTGGGGGTCCTGTCCAGCCGCGAGCTATACAAGCTGTGTTCCTCGCTGCCCGGTGTTTCGGTGGGCGGCACGAAGGCCCAGCGCATCCAACGGATCATCGGGTACTTCGCCAACCTAATCACGAAGGAGGTGTCCGACGAAGCCTCCCCCGGCGAGCGGTACTACAAGTATCTCCCTGAACTTGCCCGCCGTGACCGCGAGAACCTGCTGGCAAACCAGATCATCACCAAAGACATAGACATCGAGCGTGGGTTCGAGGCGGCCACCCGGTTCCTCTTCGAGTCAAGGCTGGGTGTCGAACTGATGGAGATGAGCGGCAGCGAACACCCTGACGGATGCGTCCGTATGGGCGGGCGTCGAAGAACGAGCGGGGATGTGCTGATGTGGGACAACAAGAGCACAGAGAGCGCCTATTCGTTTCCGCCATCCCACCTCAGGCAGTTCAAGCGCTATATCCGCGACGCTACTGATCCGGTCGAGTGCTTCCTTGTCGTTGTTGCGAAGCCTGACGACTCCGCCATGGAAAGGGTGTGGCAACTGGCAGCCCAGTGCGACACCAATGTCGCCGTGATCGCCGCAGAGGATCTTGGCTGGGTCGCGGAAGAGTGGTGGTCGCGCAATCCCGATGGTCGCTTCGACCTCGAAGTTCTCAACATGACCGGCATCCTCAGCCGTCCAATCCTCGAACAGCGGATGAAGTTATTCCTCTAAGCCTCGGCGGCCGCGTCCAGAACGAATGATCGCTATCGCCTACCGCTGTGTACATGCCTCGCTGACAGCTAACCGAAGTCGGCATGGTCGCACCCCACCCACGGGAAGTACGAAGACCAAGGACCAGTCAGCACGGCCGGTTTGCAAGGCAGGCGCGACCCCAGGGACGGATCCCGGTCCGGTCTGTTAGGTGTTTATGGTTGTCCCGGATGATGGAACGACAGACGATCAATGATGTGATCGGCAGACGAGCCGCTGTAGCGAGACAGTGGTTCGAGGCCCCTGTGCTGGGAGCGGCTCTGCTGGTGATCCCCGTGGTGTTCATCGAGGAGTACAGCCCTACCAAATGGCTTCTAACCGCGGCATGGGTTGCTAACTGGCTTATATGGGCAGCGTTCGCCGCCGAGTTCGCCGTGGTGATATCCCTCGCGCAGAACCGGGCCGCCTATGCACGGAAGGCCTGGTTAGACCTGGTGATCATTGTCATCTCGTTTCCCGTCTTGCCGGAACTACTCGCCCTGACCCGGCTCGTCCGGCTCGTCCGTCTTGCCCGGCTCAGCCGCCTGCTCCGTACGCTGCGTGTAATCCCCATACTGGTCCGAGGTTTCACTGCGCTCGGTCGGCTGTTCAAGAAGCGCGGATTCGGGTACGTGACCTTTGTCTTCCTTCTGGTCGCTCTAACGACTGGGGCTCTGTTCGCCCTGTTCGAGGGCCACTCGTTGGTCGACGGCTTGTGGTGGACGGTCGTGACCCTGACGACCGTCGGCTACGGCGACCTCACGCCAGCCACCCCAGGCGGGCGAGCAACCGCGGCGGTGCTGATGGTAACCAGCATCGGGGTTGTGTCCTTCATCACGGCAAACATCGCCGCTTTCTTCATAGAGGAAGACGAGGCGAGCGACCTCGCCGACGAGGTCCGCTCCCTTCACCAGCGTCTAGATCGCATAGAGGAACTCCTCACGAACGGAGGTGTCCGACCCCCAGACAAACCATCCGCTGATCGTTAGCCAAGGTCGCCGAACGAGAGGCGATCGGATTCTCAACGGTGGCTCTTAGCAGTGTACGTTACGGGAGACATGCAGAATCAGGGCTAGCACATGTCCAGCCGTCCTAACTGGTACTACGACCATCCGCCTGCCTGTACCTGCGTGCAATGCCAGAGGAACAGGACAGGCGGGACGCCCCCCGCCGGTCGTGGACGGGGGCGGCCCCCCGCCGGTGGTGGACGGGGGCGGATGTGGGTGGTCATCCTGCTAGTGGCGTTGGGATGGGGTGTCTGGTCGGAGCGGGACATCGTTGCAGCGATCATCCCCGGCTTTCAGCTCTCCTCGCCGGCCCCGCCAGTTCCTACGTCGACCTTTATCTTCGCTCGTCCTACCGTCACGCCAACGGGGGATCCCACTCCAACATCTACCCTCTCGTTCGCTCGTCCTACCGTCACGCCGACAGAGGATCCCACTCCTGCGCCGACCCCCGCCTCGGTTTCGCAATACATTACGAAACACGGAAAGGCCCTACCGCTGATCGACGCCGCTGTACTGGAGACACAGATAGTGGCGCTCATCAATCGGGCGCGATCGGCGGGCGGTCTCGAGAGGCTGGTTCGGGCGCCGAGCCTGGACTATCCGGCGACTCAACACAGCCGCCTGATGGCCCAGAATCGTCTGATGGCTGCAGCACCATCACTTGACACCCCATGCGGGGGGACGGCCACTCTCGTTGTCGAAGCGCCCCAGGTGAGGCAATTCAGCTACCGAGGGCTCTTGGCGGCACCCATTGATGTGACCCCGACCGACTACGACAAGTCTGCAGAGGAAGCTGCGGCTGGGGTTGTCGGATACGTCCGTGAGGACAGGCAAGGGCCCGACGCGCCCTTCATCGATGACCCCCACTTCCGGTTTGTTGGAGTTGGAGCTGCCCAGGCCCCGGATGAGCTCGGTCACAGGACATTCTGGATAACCCTGCATCTCGCAGACTGCTTGGCTTGAGGTTGAGTCCAATTCTCTCGATTAATGTCGCGAATGGGCGTGCAGACTACTTTCGGCGACTCCAGCGAGCAGCAGTAATTGCCGAGCTCCGCTACCCCGGTTCTGATCACTGAAGTTCTTCTTACCTAATCATGCCCCGCTCCGAAACGGAGGACACGCGCAGTTCAACCGTGCCACGGGGTCTACGTTGTGCTGGGGGATACCGCACCGACATTGCGAGGGGAAACGCGACGACAGCATCAGATCTGGTAACGGCATCGAGACCGGATGGTCATGCCCAGCCAGTTCGCCCCCAAGAGCCGTCCGTTCCCCATCACTGCGGCAGGAGCCGGTGAGAGAGGTGATTCTCGGCTTTGCAGGATTGGGCGGAAGGGAGCGAGGGATGGCCAGGTATCAGAGCTCGACGCTTAGAGCTAGGGCCTGATTCCTCAGTTCGTTGCTCTGAGATCGGAGATCCTTGATGTCATCCCGGAGCTGCCGCATGAAGTCGTCGTAAGTTCCGCTGTACAGAGCTATAGCGCACTGGATCATGGATAGTGTCGTCTCTCGGTGTTCGTCGGACCCGGACACTGGGAAGGCAACAGCGGACGTTCGCACGCGGGACGACACCGGCAGGGTTATGAGATACACCGGCATCGTGAACTGTTTGCTTTCCAGCGCCACTCCCCACGACACCAGCTTTGCGAACGGGAACTCCCTGGAGTAGCGACTGCCGGAGTAGACGACCCGCTGATTGGAGACCACCATGTCGCCGCTCGTGTCAAGGATCTTCCACTCCTCAGACGACTCGGTGATCTTCCCAGCGTGCATACCTGGCCTGTAATAGACACCCTTGGCAATGCGAATACTCATCCCGTGCGACGAGCCCTTGTACGAGCGTGTAACGGTTCGGAGCTCAGCAAGGGCCACACCCCTCAGCAGATACAGAACCTCCTCCCCGCGCTTCGGGATGATCGACAAGTCCGGATCCGACTCGTCCCAGATGCTCGCGGGGTCGCTGAGCAGATCCGCCAACTCGGCGTTCGACTCTGCCTTCCTGAGCAAGTCGGCTGCTTCCTCCTCGAGGGCAACACGTTGCCGGGCTGCCTCAGCCAGCCGTTTCTTCTCTCTACGCCTACGTAGCATGCTTCTCCCTTAGGGAACCAGGGGGAAGACTAGGCCAACCCCCCGCCCGTCTCGTAGCGCCCCCGGGTCTTCCCAACACACCATCGCGTTCTCCATTTGCGTCTCTAGCGGCACCACCGGGCCCGTGTCCGATGTCAGCGCCGTGCGGGTTGGTACAGTCGAGTAACACGTGGGCACAAGGGCAAGAAGATCTGATGTTCGTCCCTGCCCAGATTGAGTCGACAACAGCCCTTGACCGTACGACACGTTTTTCTCGAGCCCATCCACGCACGTCAAACGAACGAACATGGAAGACATGACCACCGGCCTCCCCGAACTGGAACCAGCGTCGTCACAGGTGCTCGACGGAGTGAACCAAACAACAAACGTGGTGCATGAACATTGAGCGTCGAGATCCAGGAGATCAACGCAACGTGAAGCGCATCGGGCACGCGGCGGTCCTCTGCCTGATGATTCTGATCGCGGCCTGCGGCGGTTCGGTCAACGACCCAACAACTACAGCGTCGACGGCCCCTGCGACCACGACCACAACGCCCCAAACCACAACCACCAGACCGACCACCACAACCACAACGCCCCAAACCACAACCACCAGACCGACCACCACGACGACGGAAGGGCGTCCCCTTCCACGGACATGCGGCCGCCGACGACGGTTGGTCTAAGTCCGAGTTCCTACGAGCTTGGGAGGCTGCCGGGTCGCCTAGCCGCTACGACCGCGACGGTGACGGCGACCCCTGCGAGAGTCTTTGACCGCTAGGCGGCGACTCTGCCTGCCACTGCAAGACTGGCGCGGTGCATGACGTGGCGATCTCTCGAACGAAGAACGTCACCCCGAACAGGAGAAGGCCAGTCGAAGCTCCGGCGAGATAGCTCCCAGATCCGAAGAGCGGAGACTCACCGTCTGTGACACCTCGTGGGTTCGCATGCAGATCGGAAGTACCAGACAGCGACGGCAAGTCACCCGCGAGTAGTTGGCCATGAATCGATGGAGCAAGCTAGCGAAACGCTGTGGGCTGGGGCTCCGGGGGTGGGACTTGAACCCACAACCAACGGATTAACAGTCCGCTGCTCTGCCGAATTGAGCTACCCCGGATGGATCGGCCCGCCATGGTACCAGCAGGTGGGTGGAATCCTGGGCCGCTCAGGCGCCGCTGAGGTAGCCCTCCATGCGGCGGCCACCCGGCTGGCTGCGCATCTTGCGCAGGGCTCGGGTCTCGAGCTGGCGGATCCGCTCCTTGGTGACTCCCATCCTGTCGCTGACCTCCTGGAGGGTTCTGATCCGGCCGTCGGCCAAGCCGAATCTCATCGTGATGACCTGGCGTTCCCTTTCGTCCAGGCCTTCCATGGCCAGGGCCACGCTCTCCTGCATGAGCATGAGGACCGCCCCGTCCGCCGGCGCCTCCTCCGCACCCTCATCGTGGACGAAGTGTCCGAGGGTCAGATCTTCGGAGTCGCTTACCTTGGCGTCCAGCGACAGCATCCCGCTGGAGAGCTCGGCCAGTTTCAGGACCCGATCAATGGGTAGGTCCATCTCGGCGGCCAACTCCTCGGTGGTGGGCTCGCGGCTCCACTCCTGGTAGAGCCTCCGCCGGACCACGTCCAGCCTCCTCACCTGCTGCGCGAGGTTCTCCGGGACCCGGATGATCCTCTTCTGCTCGTTCAGGGCCCGGCTGACCGTCTGGCGGATCCACCAGACCGCGTAGGTCGAGAACTTGTATCCCCTGCGGTAGTCGAACTTGGCGGCCGCTTTCATCAGGCCCACGTTGCCCTCCTGGACGAGGTCCAGCATCGGAACCCCCGGGATGACGTACCGCTTCGCCACCGAGACGACCAGACGGAGGTTGGCCCGTACCAGCTGTTGCTCGGCCCGCTCGCCGCGGCGCGCTACGGCGGCCAGCCGCCGGTACTCGGCATCCGACCGGTACCTTCCGGCTGCCTCCAGCTCGGCCAGCTTGGCTCTGGCCTCGACCCCGGCATCCTTCGCCATGCCCAGGTCGACCTCCTGGCGAGGGGTGAGGAGCGGGACCCGGCCGATCTCCCTGAGGTATTGATCTACCGGGTCGGACAGGAACTCGGCGTCTCCGGGCCCCGGATCGTCCCGCAGGTGGTCCGGATTATCGTCCGCCACCTCTATCCCGGCCACGCGCACGGCCGCGAGCGCCTGGTCTAGTGCCGCGCCGGGGACCCCGGCCTCATCGAGTTCCCGCTGGATCTCGGCGGAGGTGAGGAACCCCCTGCGCCTCCCCCGCTTCAGCAGTTCCTTGATCGCCCCCTGCGCGTCCGAGCCCAAACCTACTCCTTAAGCCGCCTCAGAATCCCCTTTCCTGTAACGCTATCAGTTCTGCAAGGGCTTGTGAATAGGCTTCCGGGTCTTTTTTCTGATCGATTCCTCCCAATATCACCAGAAGTTCGTCCTTACGGTGCCCCACCGCCCGTCCTTCGAGATGTGACATGACATCTTCGAACGGCAGCAGCGGGGTGTTCATGATCGCCAGCCGGCGAGCCATGGCCGACATGGCCTGATCCTTGAGGCCATCCAGCGGCACCGGAACCCCCTTGTCCAGGTGCTTTCCCTCCTCGAGTAACCAGCGAGCCAGGACAGCGGCCTGGTCGTGCTCGAACAGGTCGGGGCTGACCCGGTCACGCTCCGCGGTCCCTGCCATGAGGTGGCGGAGCAGGTCCCGCTCCGACCGATCCATCGCACCGGAGGCGCGGGGCCGGGGCGCGGCGGGCCGTCCGGACGTTCGAGGGCGACCCTGGGACCGGCCTCCCCTGCCGGCGGCGGCGTTCCTCTGGATCTCCGCCTGGACGAGATCGATGCTCATGTGGGTGCGCCCGGCCACGTACAGGGCGTGCTGGTAGCGGGCCACCTCATCGGGATGGCGGGCGATCAACTCGGCCGCCTCCCTCATCGCCCGGGTGCGCGCCTCCCTCTCCCCCAGGTTGTACTGCCCGAGCAGCCGGTTGAGCCGGAACTCGGTGATCGGCGCCGATCCGTCGACCGCCTCCCGGAGCAGGTCCCCCTTGTCCTCGAACACCAGGTCGGCCGGGTCGCGCCCCTCGGGCATCATCGCCACCCGCAGGTCGAGGCCCAGCTCGGAGGTGATGCGCAGATCGTCCCCGCGAACGGCGGCGCCGGCGCCAGCCGCGTCGGCGTCGAACGCCAGCACGATGCGGCTCGAGAAGCGGCGGAGCAGGTCGAAGTGGGCCTCGCCGAGCGCCGTCCCGCAGGTGGCCACCGCGAGCGGCAGATCGGCCAGGTGGAAGGCGATCACATCCGTGTACCCCTCGACCACCACCCCCAGCTCCTCCCGGCTGATCGCCGACCGGGCCTTGTCCAGGCCGTACAGGAGCTCGCTCTTCTTGTAGAGCGGGGTCTCGGGGGTGTTCAGGTACTTGGGCCCCTCGCCGCGCAGGAGGCGGGCTCCGAACCCGACCATCTCCCCGCGCACGTTGTGGATGGGGAAGATCAGCCGGCCCCTCATCTGGTCGATGAGGCGCCCGCGCCCCACCCGTCTCGCCAGTCCGGCCGTGAGGATGTCCGAATCCTTGTGCCCCTTGCCGCGCAGGTAGGAGACCAGGGCTTCGGCTTGGTCGGGCGCGTAGCCGAGCTCGAACTGGTCCACCACGTCGATGCCGTAGTTGCGTCCCCGCACGTAGGACCGGGCGTGTCCGGCATCGGGGGCGGACTTGAGGCGGTCCTGGTAGTAGCGGCCCGCCTCGGCCACCGCCTCGACCAGCCGGGAGCGCCGTTCCCGGCGCTGGACCGCCCGGGGATCGCGCCGGACGACGACGCCGGCTCGATCCGCCAGCATCTCCATCGCCTCTACGAACGACAGCCCCTGGGTCTCCTGGACGAAGGTGAAGACGTCCCCGCCCACACCGCAGCCGAAGCAGTGGTAGAGGCCGCGGGCCGGGTCGATCGACAACGACGGGGTCTTCTCCGAATGGAAGGGACACAGGGCCTTGAAACTGCCCCGGACCTTCCTGACGGTGGTCACTCCTTCGAACAGTTCGACCAGGTTGACCGCTTGGCGGATGCGCTCGAGGTCGTCGCGATCGGTTGCCATACCTTGCGAGTGTACGTCTCCGGGCCGGTGCCCGGGGCTCAGGCTCCCTCCGCGACGGCCACCAGATCTATCACCAGGAGTATCTCTTCCGCCACGTCGCTCACGCTGGGAACGTCCGGGATGGTCAGGCCGAAGTCGGATCTCAGGACGGTGGCGGTTCCGCTCACCTCGACCCTTTCGGCGGACACCACCGTCACCGCGGTGTCGAAGGTCACGGGCCGGGACTCGCCGCTCAGGCTGAAGGTGCCCGTGATACGGAGCGGCACCTCATCACCCATGGTCACGCTGTCCGGGAGCCCCTCTAAATCCGTCGGCTTGAAGGTGGCGAACTCGTTCTCGTCGCGGGACGACCCGAGAATGGGCCCCCGGATGGCCCTGTCCCGGAAGCCGGAGTCGGTGGCCAGGGTGCGGACGTTGATCACGATGGCCCCCAGCTGCGAGGCAGCCGGGTTGTCGAAGTCGATCAGGACCTCGCCCGCTACCTCGGTGGTGACGCCGACCACCCGGAACGGGTTGCCGTTGAGGATCTCGTCGATCTCGAAGCTGACCGAGGACTCCGCTTTGTCGATCCGGTAGAGGACGGCCGATGCGCCCTCTGTCTCTGCCGGCTCGGTGGCCTCGGTGGTAGCGGGGGCCGCCGTGGTCACCACCGGGACGGAAGTGGTGGCGGTCGTGGCGGGGACGGTGGTGGCGGGTGCGGGCGGTGCGGGGGGGGGGGGGGCCGGCGGGGGGAGGGGGGGGGGGGGGCCCCTCAGGGCGGGGTCGGCGGCGTC
>WTGI01000007.1 GCA_011523635.1 Acidimicrobiia bacterium | reverse complement strand
CTCTAGTTCTCCCGTTATCGGGAAAGAACGCGAAAATCGCAATGCGGACCCCACCGTGCGGGCCCTCCCCCTCCGCCACCACCTTCGTCCGAGGCGTGTTCCGCCCTACCCCGGGGTGGGGCGCCTCGAACGACTTGATCCCTCAAACAGCCCGGTCGACGTCGGAGCCGCTGGTAATTACGGTATCCAACAACCTATAACGGGGGTGTGACAGATTCAATCCCCTGCCGCCAGGCAACGGCCGTGACCTGAGTCAAGATCGATCCAGATCGGCCCGGTGCGCCACTCACCCGGTGACGCACCCGACGAACCAACGACTCAGGACACCGTGGACGGGACCACCATGCCTGCCGCCAACCGCGCACGCCGGCCACTGCCGCTAGCCAATGCCCACCAACTTCGCGGTTCGCCATCCGCGGACCGAGTTGACAACGGCCACCTCGTCGGCCGCCATCAGTTCAGCCACCGAAATCGGTCGCTCGCTCAGGGTCCCGCGATCTATGAGCTCCTCCCGGTAGGTGCCCGGCAGGCAGCCTGACTCGATGGGCGGGGTAACCCATGCGTCGCCCATTCGCGCCACGAGGTTGGCGATAGTGGTCTCGACCGCCTCCCCCCGCTCGTTCACGAGTACCACATCGTCCGCAGCCGGGTGCCGGGCCGCGGCCTGCTCGTAGGCCTCCCGGCGGGTCGTCTTGTGGTAGCGCAGGTAGTCGGTCCGGTCGATCGGGCGATCATCGATGGCCAGCCCCACCACCAATGAGCCCGGGGCAAGAGGCGACGTATCGATCGAGACGGACCCGTCCCCGGACACCAGCAGGCGAACCCTGAGCGGCTCGTCGCCTGACAAGCCTTCGAGGAGATCGGCGATGGCCACCTCCCGGAGGGTCATCCCCAGGTAGCGGGCCGAGGAGCGAAGCCGGTTCATGTGGCGGTCCCGCAACCAGATTCCCCGGCCGGGCTCCCATCGCATCGTCTCGAGCAGTGTCACCGTCGTCCTGCGACGTGACAGCACCCGGGCCTTGACCATCGCCTCGTCGTATTCCTGGGCCGCGGTCGACTCGTAAACCACACCCCCGCCCACGCCGTACTCGGCCTCGCCGTCTCGCATGTCCGCCACCAGCGTCCGGATGGCCACCGAGAACTCCGCCCTCGCCCGGCCCGATCCGGGTGGCGCCAGCAACCCGATGGCGCCGCAGTAGACGCCCCGGGGGGAGGCTTCCAAGGACTCGATGATCTCCATCGTCCTGACCTTCGGCGCCCCGGTCACCGATCCGCACGGAAACATGGCCGCGAAGATGTCGAGCAGACCCACCCCGGGTCGGGTCTCGGCGGCCACCGTCGAGGTCATCTGCCAGACCGTCTCGAACCGCTCCACCTCGAACAGGCGTTCCACCTGGACGCTGCCGAACCGGGCCACCCGCCCCAGGTCATTCCGCAGGAGGTCCACGATCATCACGTTCTCGGCCCGGTCCTTGCCCGAGGCGAGCAACCGCTCCCGGAACCGGGAATCCTCCTGCTCCCAGCGGCCCCGGGCCATCGTTCCCTTCATGGGCCGGCTCTCGATGCGCCGGCCGTCCCAGCGGAAGAACAGCTCCGGCGAGGCGGACACCACGGTGTGACGGCCGGTCTCCAGGAAGGCGTGGTAACCGCCCCCCTGGGCACCCAGCAGGTCGGTGTAGAGCGACCTGAGATCCCCGCTTACCGGCGCCCGCAGGCGGAAGGTGTAGTTGGTCTGGTAGGTGTCTCCGACCCTGATCAACTCCCGGATGGTGTCCACGTGGCGGCCGTAGCAGGCGTCAGAGACCTCGGGTCGCCACGGTCCGACCCGGTACTCGCCCCCCGACCCTGCCGGCTCGGACACCGCGCCGCGGAACCCGGCGAACCATGCCAGCGGCAGGCCCGGGGACGGTGGCAGGACCGCCAGGCGGCCATCGAAGGCGGGAGCGGCCTCGTAGGAGACGAACCCGGCCACCCAATCGCCTGCCCCGGCCTCCGACTCGGCCCGGTGAATGACGTCCGGGACATCTTCGAGGTGATGGGCAACCCAGACTCCGTACGGGTCGACCAGCCGGAGCGGGACCAGCCTCCCGCGGAAGTCGTCGAACCGGGCGCTCACGCCCGCCGATGCGGGGTCGAGCATGGGGCCGGGAGCTTTCTGAGAGGTCACGTGTCGAAGCCTCGGGCTTGCGGCGGGGGCCAGTGGTCTGTCTGTGGAACGGCGGTGTGGTATGGCGTCGGCAGCGGTGTTCCTCGCAAGGCCCGCTGACGAAGGCGTACCCGCAGCGGTACGTTGAGGAAGCGGAACGCAGCGACGGGACACCGATGACCGCCAGACCGCACCTGGCTGTTTCGCAGACGGACCACTAGGGGATTCTAGAGAGTGGCCAGGTACTCCTGCCGCCAGCGCTCGGTGGTCTCGCACTGGTTGAAGGTGTAGATGTGCACCCCCACGATGGCGGCTGCCGGGTCGTCGGCCATTGGGGCGAGCCCTTCGAGGAGCTCCTCCGGTGCGTACCCGCCGGGTTTGATGAACTTGGTCACCAACCCCCGGTGCTTCGAGAGGAACCGCACCGACTGTCCCACCCCGATGCGGGTCGAGATCTGGATGAGCTTCAACCGGTCGGCGACTCCCGGAATCCCGATCTGCACGGGGAGAGCGATGCCGTCCGCCCGGCAACTGGAAATGAAGTCACCGATGGCCTGGGGGTCGAAGCACATCTGGGTGGTCAGGTAGGACGCGAACGGCTGCTTGTCGTGAAGAGCCTGCCGCAGCTTGTCGTCGGGGATCACGGCATGTCCCTCGGGGTAGGAAGTCACCCCGATCTCGGTGAGGTGGTGACCCAGATCGTCCATGGCCAGGAGCAGGGAGTAGGCGTCGGGGAATATCCCTCGCTGCGGAGCGTCCCCGCCGACCAGGAATATCCTGGAGATCTCCAATTCCTCCATCCGTCCGAGCAGAGCGGCGAGATGCCTCTTGTCGTGGGTCATGCGGGCCGACAGGTGCGGTACCACCCGGAAGCCCCTCAGGCGGAGTTCGGCGGCCAGGTCCATCGTGTCCTCGAGCGTCTTGGTCGGGGAGGCGGTGATGGACACCGTGGCGCCCGCGGGCAGCCAACCCACCTGGTCGAGCACGTTCTTGAGGGGAAGGACCTCGAACTTCGGGTGTTCGAGCATCCGCCGCACGGCCGCCTTCCCGGCGTGGTCGAGTCCGGAGGGAAGGGTCATCTCAAACGTCCGAGTCCGGGAAGGAGGCTTTGCGCGCTGCGATCCATTCGGTCAACTCCTCATGAACGGCCTCGTCCAAAGGCGGCTGCTCGTACTCCGCCAGCAGGCGTTTCCACTCGGCGTTGGCCCTGCTCACCGAGTCCAGTGACCCGTTCAACTCCCACTGCTCGAAACTGTCGACATCGGACTGGCCCGACACCCAGAAGGCATCCTCGAAATTGGCCATCGTGTGGGCGGTGCCGAGATGGTGCTGGCCGGGACCGTTGGTCAGCAGCGGCTCCATCGCCTGGCCGTTCTCGCTCAGGTCCACCCCGCCCACCAGGCGGGCCATCATCGAGGCCTGGTCGGCGTCGAGCACGAACTTCTCGTACCCCATGGTCAGGCCGCCCTCGAGCCACCCGGCCGTATGGAGAACGAAGTTGACGCCCGCCGCCAGAGCAGGCAGGAAGGTCGTGGCGCTCTCGTAGGCGGCCTGGGCGTCCGGGATCTTCGAGGCGGTCAGGTTGCCGCCCGATCGGAACGGAACACCGAGTCTCGAGGCGAGTTGGCCGACCGCGTAGAGCACCAGGGCCGGCTCCGGGGTGCCGAACGTGGGGGCCCCGCTCTGCATCGACATGGAGGCGGCGAAGGAACCGAAGATGACGGGCGCCCCGGGACGGACCATCTGGGTGAAGGCTATGGCGGCCAGAGCCTCCGCCAGGGTCTGGGTCACGGCTGCGGCCACCGTTACCGGCGCCATTGCGCCGGCGATGATGAACGGCGTGATGAGAGCGCACTGGTTGTTCTCGGCGAGGACCTTGGCCGACCCGAGCATGGCGTAGTCCCATGTCAGGGGGGAGTTGGCATTGCACAGGCCCATCAGCACGGTGTTATCGCGCACGTAGTCGTCCCCGAAGACGATCTTGCAGATGTCGACCGAGTCCTGGGCTCTCTCGGGTTTGGTGACCGAGGACATGAAGGGCTTGTCGTGGTACGCGACATGGGAGTAGACCATGTCGAAGTGGCGCTTGTTGACCGGCAGGTCGACCGGCTCGCACAGGGTACCGCCGCCGTGATGCAGCGCCGGACTCATGTGGACGAGCTTGGCGAAGTTCCTGAAGTCCTCGATGGTGGCGTAGCGACGTCCGGCGTCGGCATCGCGCACGAACGGGGAGCCGTACGCGGGAGCGAACACGATGTGGGGATCCCCGATCGTGACCGACCTAGCGGGGTTACGGGCGTGCTGGACGAACGACGAGGGCGCGGAGCGGGTGATGATCTCCCGGCACATACCCCGCGGGAAGCGGACCCGCGTACCCTCCACGTCGGCGCCGGCGCCAGCGTAGATGGATAGGGCCTCGGGGAAGTTCATGATCTCGATACCGACCTCCTCGAGGAGCGTGTCGGCGTTGTGCTCGATGAGCTCCAGTCCCTCCTCGGAGAGCACCTCGGTGCGGTCCACGGCGCGGGTGAGGAACGGTTGCTGGTCGATGACCTTGGCAGTCCGTATCGCCTGGCGCGCCTCCCTTCCGCCGCCTCTCCTTCTTCTGCGGGCGCTCATCGATCCTCCTCTCCACGCGACCCGACCAAGGCCTCGGACCGCCGGGCGGCCCCATTCCCTCTCCTGCGGGTCCGGCGACGGCGGCCACCGGTAGCCGGTCCAGACGAGACGATGCCCGACAGGTCCACCTTACGGGCGAGGTGCTCGTATGCGACGGTGGCATGGGGTATCCCCATGGCTTCCACGAAGTGGCGCTGGAAATCGGGCGCCACCGCCGTCTCGATCTTCTCGACCTCGTCCACCAGCCTTTCGACCTCGGCCCGGGCGGACCCGCTCAGCAATGCCATCATCGCCCCGGTTCCCGCCGCGTTGCCCGCCGCCGAAACCCGGTCCGGATCGCAGTCGGGGATCATCCCCAGCACCATGGCGTAGATGGGGTCGATGTGGCTGCCGAAGGCGCCGGCCAACCTGATCTCGTCCACCCGGTCCACTCCCAGGCGGTCCATCAGGAGCCTGACACCTGCCTGCAGGGCTGCCTTGGCGAGCTGGATGGCCCTGATGTCGTTCTGGGTAATCATTATCCGGCTACCCCGCTCGTCCGGCCCCTCGTACAGCAGGTAGGCCGCCGACCGTCCGTCAGCGACGACCCGCCCGGTCCGGCCGCCGTCCTGGATGAGGCCTTCGGCCGACACCACCCCGCTGAGCACCAGCTCGGCCACCGCCTCGATGATGCCCGATCCGCAGATACCGATCACGCCGGTCCCTGCCACGGCATCCTCGAAGCCATCCTGGTCCGACCACATGTCCACACCGATCACCATGAAGCGGGGCTCGAGCGTCCGGCGGTCGATCCGCACCCGTTCGATGGCGCCCGGCGCGGCGCGCTGGCCGGAGCTGATCTCGGCGCCCTCGAATGCGGGACCGGTCGGGCTGGAGGCCGCCAGCAGGCGACCGGCGCTGCCCAGAACGATCTCCGCATTGGTACCCACGTCCACGAGCAGCTGGATTGCCCGGCTCCGGTGGGGGCCCTCGGAAAGGATGGCGCCCGCCGCGTCGGCGCCGACATGGCCCGCCACGCACGGCAGCACGTACAGCCTGGCGCCCGGATGCGTCTCCATGCCGATCTTCGAGGCGGTGATACGGACTGGCCCGTCGGTGGCCAGGGCGAACGGCGCGACGCCCAGGTGGTAGGGGCTGAGGCCGAGGACCAGGTGATGCATGATCGGGTTGCCGACCAGGGCCACCTCGAGCACCGAGTCCCGGGTCCTGCCCACCTGCTCGACCAGGTCTCCGACCATCTCATCTAGGGCCGAACGGATCGCCGAGGTGAGGACTTCCTGGCCCCCCTCGTTCATCATCACGTAGGAGACGCGGCTCATCAGGTCCTCGCCATAGCGGATCTGGGGGTTCATCACTCCCGACGAGGCCAGCACGGCGCCCGTGGAGAGATCGCACAGATGTCCGGCCACCGTCGTGGACCCGACGTCAAACGCCACCCCGAGCGGGCCGTCATGGAAGCCCGGCCACACTCCTGTAATGGTGTCCCCGTCGTGAACGGCCACCGTCACCGCCCACTGGCCAGCCCGGAGCGCTTCCTGCAGTCCTTGAAGCACGTGATGATCGACCTCCACGCCGGCGATACCCCATTGCCGGTCCAGGGCCTCGAGCACCCGGGACAGGTCGGATGCCTGGCGGTGCATATCGGGAGGCTCCACCTCCAGGTAGTGAAGGCGCACCACCGGATCCACCGGGATGTCGACCACCTCCGCCCGCTTCCGCACCACCTGGCGGCGCACCTGGCTGTAGGGCGGGACGTCGATGACCGCGTCGTCCTGGAGGCGGGCCGCGCAGGCCAGACGGTGACCGGCGCGGAGCGGGCGGCGACCCCTGTAGCCCAACTCCTGTGCTTCGGGAAGGGAGAGCCGGTGGCTGCCGGAATCTATGCCCTCGGCGGCGGAGCTACCCTGGATCACCTGGCAGCGACCGCACAGCCCGCGCCCGCCGCACACCGAGTCCACATCGACCCCGAGGCCGCGGGCTGCGTCCAGCACCGTCGTGCCCGGCTCGACCTTGCCTCTCCTTCCGGAGGGAGTGAACACCACCTGTACGGTCCCGGCATCCATGGTCGACCTACGCGGCAGGGGCGGGACGGCGCCGGCCGCTGCGCCGGCGGGCGCGGGTCCGCCCTCCTTCAGAGGGTTGCCGGAAGGCCCGGATCCACCTGGCGCAGTCCCGGTCGTTGCCCATGAGCACGTCCGCCGCCTTGACGGCCTGCGCTATGTCCGGCTCGAGGGGGTTGGTGATCGCCGAGGTGAGGCCGTTGGCGATGGCCATGGCCAGGAAGGCGCTGTTGATACCGTGCCGGTTGGGCAGTCCGAAGCTGATGTTGGACGCCCCGCAGGTGGAGTTGACCCCCAACTCGTCCCGGAGCCGATGCAGGATGTCGAACACCTGGCGACCCGCGTACCGGAGCGCGCCGACCGGCATCACGAGCGGATCCACCACCACGTCCTCGGGCGGGATCCCGAAACTTGCGGCCCGTTCCACGATCTTGGCCGCCACCCGGAAGCGCACCTCAGGATCCTCGGAGATGCCGGTCTCGTCGTTAGAGATGGCCACCACCGCCGCCCCGTGCTCGGCCACCAGGGGAAGGACCCGCTCGAGCCGTTCTTCCTCGCCGGTCACCGAGTTGACCAGGGCCTTGCCCCGGTAGACGGACAGACCGGCTTCGAGAGCCTCCACGATGGACGAGTCGATGGAGATAGGGACATCGACCAGCGACTGGACCAGCTGGATCGCCTCGGCGAGGATGGCGGGCTCGTCGGCGAGCGGGATGCCGGCGTTGACGTCCAGCATGTGCGCTCCGGCCGCCACCTGTGCCAGAGCGTCAGCCTCCACCCGGCTGTAGTCCCCTACCTTCATCTCGGCAGCGAGCAGCTTGCGGCCGGTGGGGTTGATCCGCTCCCCGATGACCACGAAGGGCCGGTCCGGGCCGATGACCACCTCGCGGGTGGCGGAGCTGACCACGGTACGGATCATGCCGGCTCTCCTGCGGCAACGGCCCCCTCGAGGCCGCCGTTGGACGCGATGCGCCGGACGCGGTCCTTCGGGTACTCCCTTTCGATCCTGGCAGCGGCCGCCTTGGCCTCGGCCTCGACGTCCTCCCCGCAGGGCTCCGAGGTGCGGCGCCACTCCTCGATGTACTGGTCGTAGGTCTTCTTTCCGGCCACCATCGCCGCCCTGTCGATTGCCCTCTGGAACCGGGGCGGCAGCTCCACCGCCATCTTGTTCCGGCCCGACCGGGCGGTGACCTGGGCCGGTAAGTCACGCCAGTAGATGACGATCAGCTCGGAACGCGAACGCTGGTTTCTGGAAACACCCCGGCGGCTGGTCATGACCGGCTCCCACCGGCGCGATCCGCCATCATGATCAAGCCGCGGGCCAGGAGACGAAGGTCTCCAAGCCCGTCGCCAACTCGCCCAATCCCACCGGCCGGTGCTCGTACTCGAGTCCCAGCCTGCGGGCGGCCTCCTCGGCCTTCGCGCGCAGTTCCGGACGGTCGAACTGGGATAGGTACACCAGCTTGCGGTAGTTCCCGAAGTACATGTCGCGGAGCTGCGGGTAGCGGTCGAGCCCCAGGAACTCCCATACGAGGCGATCGAAGTGCCGGGTCAGGAAGTCGGTCAGGTAGAAGGTGCCCAACTCCGCTGCGTGAAGCTTGTGGAACACCGGCGAGGTGGCATAGAACTCGTAGCAGTGGGCGCCGGGGAGGCGCTCCACGTTCTCCCACTTCTCCACGAGCGCATCCAGATGGCCTCCTGTTCCGCAGTCGGCGTAGCCGATCAGCACGCGGTCGTACCGAGCCGCGTCGGAGCGCAGGCGGGCCTCCAACTCCGGCACGATCCGGTCGGGCGTGTTGTGGAGTCGGGCCGGTAGGCAGGCGAGCGACACATGGTCCCAGCCGTTGAGCCTGATGGAGTACAGGATCTCCGAGGCGAGCGCCCCGCATGCCAGCACCAGCAACCGTTGCGGCCGGTTCCGTTCGCGCGTTCCCGGCCCGGTCCCGTTCGAGATCCGGTGGCGGGCGACCAATTCAGACCTGCTCGCTCATGAGGATCCGTTTCCTGGCCACCAGGTCCTTGGCGGTCTCGGCAGCCACCGCGGCGTCCCGGCAGTAGGCGTCGGCGCCCACCGCCAGGCCGAACTCCTCGTTCAGGGGAGCGCCACCCACCATGACGATGTAGTCCTCCCGCATGCCCCGGTTGGACAGGGTGTCGATGACTACCTTCATGTAGGGCATGGTGGTGGTGAGCAGTGCCGACATGCCGAGGATGTCGGGCTGGTGCTCCAGTATGGCGTCGATGAACTCATCCACGTCGGTGTTGATGCCCAGGTCGATGACCTCGAACCCGGCGCCCTCCATCATCATGGCCACCAGGTTCTTGCCGATGTCGTGGATGTCTCCCTTGACCGTCCCGATGACCACCTTCCCGACCGTCTCGGCACCGGTCTCCGCCAGGAGGGGCCTCAACACGGCCATCCCGGCCTTCATGGCGTTGGCCGCCATCAATACCTCGGGGACGAACAGGATGCCGTCCCGGAAGTCGATACCGACGATGCGCATCCCCTCGACCAGGGCATCGTTCAGGACCTCCGGTGCGGACCAGCCGCGCTCCAGGAGAATCCGGGTCCCCTCGTCGATCTCCTCGGCGAGGCCGTCATACAGATCGTCATGCATCTGCTCGACGAGTTCGTCGTCGGGGAGCGTACGGAGGTCGAGATCTTCGTCGAACATGTCCATGAGAGCAGCTAGGACCCTTACCCCCGACAACGGGAAGCCGTAAGTGTGTGTCTCATGATGCGGAACAGTCCTACATCGTGGAACAGCTTACCTGAACCGAAGCCCGAGAGCGACAAGACCGAGGTTTCTCTAGCCGGTCGTATTCGACGCGGTGACCCGGTGGGGAACGGCGCACGGGTTGGGGGTGTTCGGATCCCTGGCCCTCAACTCCATGCGCATGGAGAAGGCCTACCGGATCTCGGGCGAAATGACCCAGGAGGTGATCGCCTACGAGGCCGGGCTGATGAGGTCCGCCGATCTGGCCAAGCGGAGCTGCACCGGCCACGTGCCCTGGCTGCGAACATAGCCAAACCGCGATGGAGGCTGGCTTTGCTGGACGTGGATGTAACGGACACCGATCTCGGAGGGGAGGGTATCTTCTCGAGCAACCGACGGGTGGGGGTGGTGACCACGACCGGCGACGGACGCACCGCGGGCCGTAGCCTGGCCTGGGCATACGTGGATCCAGGGCTCGACGCTCCGGGAACCGGCCTCGAGGTGTTGGCGCCGGGCACGCCGACCCCGGCCAGGGTCTTGGACGGTCCTGTCCCGGATCCGGACGCGGTCAGGCCTCGCCGATGAACACCCGCGACCGATCCACGACCGACCCGGCCCGCGCCGAGTCGCTCCTGCCCGGCGGAGCGCTGGGCGCCAATGCGAACATGGTGGGCCCTCGTTTCGCCGTGGCGTCCGCGTCAGGCCCCTACATAACCGACACGGACGGCAACCGCTACGTGGACTACGTGATGGGCGCGGGGGCGCTCATCCTGGGGCACCAGCATCCTGCCGTGGTGGATGCCGTCATCAGGCAGGCGGGTCGGACCATGCACCAGTACGGAGCCCTGACCGACGTGGCGATAG
This sequence comes from Acidimicrobiia bacterium, assembly GCA_011523635.1. GTDB lineage: Bacteria > Actinomycetota > Acidimicrobiia > Spongiisociales > Spongiisociaceae > Spongiisocius. The sequence continues at coordinate 13,333 of WTGI01000007.1, read as the reverse complement.
AACTGGCCGCCCAACTGGTGGACGCTATCCCGTGCGCCGAGCGCATTGTCTTCGCCACCACCGGCTCGGAGGCCACGGCCTACTCGCTGCGGATGGCCAGGGCGGTCACCGGCCGCGACCTCATAGTCAAATTCGAGGGCGGGTTCCACGGCAACCACGACTACGCGGGCATCGCGGTCGCCGCCCCGACCGCGGCCGACTACCCGACCGGCAAACCGTTCACCGCGGGAACCCCAGGCGCGGTGAGGGACACGGTGATGGTGGTCCCCTACAACGACCTGGAGGCTCTCGATCGGCTGGTCACACCGGTAGCGGACCGGGTTGCGGGGATCATCGCCGAGCCGGTCCAGCGCATCATCCGGCCCCTACCCGGGTTTCTCGAAGGGCTCCGGAGCTTTTGCGACCGCCACGGACTGCTGCTGATCTTCGATGAGGTGGTAACCGGCTTCCGCCTGTCCTACGGCGGCGCGCAGGGCTACTTCGGCGTGACGCCCGACCTGGCGGCCTTCGGCAAGATCATCGGAGGCGGGGGGACGCTGTCTTGCGTTGCCGGCCGGGCGGACGTGGTCGACCGGACCAACCCACGGCTCAAGGGAACGCCTCGCTTCGTGTACACGTCGGGGACCTTCCACGGCAATCCCCTCGCGGCGGCGGCCGGGCTGGCCACCCTCGAAATCCTCCGCCGGCCGGGTTTCTACGAGGACTTGGCGGATCGGACCCGGCGCCTGTCGCGCCGTCTTACCCGGGTGCTCGCCGACCACGGTCGCCAAGCCCTGGTGGCGACAGCCGGCTCCCTGTGGCAGCTCCTCCACATCGACCGACCCCCGGAATGCTACGCCGACCTGCTGGCCTCGGACCAGGCCGCCAACCTCCGACTCGACCGGGCGCTGCTCGCCAACGGGATCAACGTGATACCCGGACTGCGACGCTTCGTGAGCCCGGCCCACTCGGATGACCACTTCGAGACAACCGCCCTGGCTCTGGACCGCGCCCTGCCGTGAAGAGGCTCGAAGCCAGAGCCGGACGGCCGGGCCGGGAACCCGGAGCGCCGGATGACTCCTACGGTGCCGCCGACGCATGAGGGCGGCGGTGATGACAGGCCGCGGAGGGTTGGACCAACTGGTTGGCCACAATTGACCAGGCGCCGGACAACCCCGCCGGATGGCTCCCATGATGCGGAACCGGCTCCGCCGCGGGTCGCCTCCGGGTGCTGTCCCCACCGCCGCTCACCCCTCCTGATCGGACAAGCAAAGCCCGCGCCCGATAGATAGAATCGTTCCGTATCGTAAGAAGGTTCCGCATCGTGGAACCGGAAGGGCCGGGGAAGGCAGAGGAGGCAGGAAATGAGCGACTTCCCGTCCAGTGCCCAGGTCGTGGTGATCGGCGCCGGAATCGTCGGGAACTCGGTGGTCAAACACCTCGCCGCGCTCGGCTGGCGCGACATCGTCCAGCTCGATAAGGGTCCCCTCCCCAACCCGGGAGGTTCCACCGGCCACGCTTCCAACTTCATCTACCCGGTGGACCACAACAAGGAGATGGCCCACCTCACCCTCGACAGCCAGCAACAGTACGAGGAGATGGGTGTGAGCGTCACCTCGGGAGGGCTGGAGGTCGCCAGGACCGAAGCCCGCTTGCACGAGTTGAACCGCCGCATGACTTCGGCCAAGTCCTGGAACATCGACAGCCGGCTGGTGAACCGGGAAGAAATCGAGGAGCTCGTTCCGTTCCTGGACGTCAATGTGGTCCTGGGCGGTTGGTTCTCGCCCACCGTGTCCGTGGTGGACTCGTTGCGAGCCGGGACGCTGATGCGGGAGTACGCCCAGCAGCTGGGCGCCCTGTCGGTCCATCCCGTGACCGAGGTTCTGGACATCGAGACGGATCGGGGCCGGATCAGCGCGGTGGTCACCAACAAGGGAAGGATCGCCTGCGAGTACGTGGTCATCGCCTGCGGCGTCTGGTCACCCCGCCTGGCCCGGATGGCGGGCGCCTCCATCCCCCTGACTCCCGCTGTCCACCAGATGATCGACGTGGGCCCGCTCGAGATCCTGTCGGCCACGAACAGCGAGATCGGATACCCGATAGTCCGCGACATGGACACCTTCTGCTACGAGCGCCAGACGGGCGGGTCCATGGAGGTCGGTTCGTACGCCCACCGGCCGATCTTCCATCACCCCGACACCATCCCGTCCATCGAGCAGGCCCGCCTGTCACCGACCGAGCTTCCCCTGACCATGGACGACTTCGACCCGCAGCTCGAGCAGGCGGTCGAGTTGATGCCCTTCCTGGGGGATGCCGAGATCAAGTACGGCATCAACGGGCTGCTGTCGCTGACCCCGGACGCCATGCCGCTGGTGGGTGAGACGCCCGAGGTCAAGAACCTTTGGTCGTGCGCCGCCATCTGGATCAAGGAAGGTCCGGGCACCGGGCGGGCGCTGGCCGAGTGGATGACGCAGGGCTACCCCGAGATCGACCCCCACGCCTCTGACATCGCCCGCTTCTACCCCTACATGAAGACGGAGGGCCACATCCTGGCCAGGTGCGCGGAGCACTTCAACAAGACCTACGGCATCGTCCACCCGCGGGAGCAGTGGGACAGCCGGCGTAACAGCCGGGTCAGCACTCTCCACGCCACCACGTCGGCGCTCGGCGCCGTCTACTTCGAGGCGGGCGGATGGGAGCGACCCCACTGGTACGAGTCGAACGCTCCCCTACTCGAGGAGTACGGCCAACTGATACCCGAGCGGCCCCACGAGTGGGACCGCCGCTGGTGGTCACCCATCCAGAATGCGGAGCACCTGGCACTGCGGGACCGGGTGGGCATGGTCGACCTGACCGCCTTCGCGATCTTCGACATCACCGGTTCCGGCGCCCTCCAGTTCATGCAGTACATGACCGTGAACCAGGTGGACCGACCGGCGGGAAGCGGCATCTATACGCCGTTGCTGACCGAGGAGGGCGGATTCCGATCCGATCTGACGGTCCTGCGCATGGCCGAGGATCATTTCCGGGTGGTGACCGGCGGTTTCGACGGTGCCCGCGACGCCTACTGGTTCCGCAAGTGGCTACCCGACAGCGACTGCGTCACGTTCACCGACGTCACCTCGTCGATGTCGACCATCGGCGTCTGGGGCCCGAACGCCCGGCGCCTGCTCCAGAAGGTCACCAGTGACGACGTCTCCCACGAGGGGTTCCCGTACGGAACCTGGAAGCACGCCACCATCGGCTCGATCCCCGTCACCATGTTCCGCATCTCCTACGTCGGCGACCTGGGGTGGGAGATCTACACGGGCATGGAGCACGCCCCCATGCTGTGGGCGACGCTCTGGGAGGCCGGACAGGACCTGGGAGTGGTACCGGTGGGCGCCGGCGTGTACGGGACCACCGGCCGCCTGGAGAAGGGCTACCGGCTGATGGGCGCCGAACTCGAGTCCGAGTACAACCCGGTGGAAGCCGGCCTGGCCCGGCGCCTGGTGAAGAAGGCCGACTTCGTGGGCAAGGATGCCTACCTGAAGGCTCGGGACGAGGAGGCCGCCGCGGCGTGCTGCACCCTGACCCTGGAGAGCTACGTGTCCACGTCAGGGGTGGCCCGGTTCCCGATGGGCGGGAACGAACCCATCCTCACCCTGGACGGCGACCGGATCGTGGACCGCAAGGGTCGCGTCTCGAGGGTGACCTCCGCCGGGGCGTCGCCGTCCCTCGACACGTACCTGTTCCTGGGCTACCTGCCGCCCGAGTTCGCCCAGGAGGGCCGTGGTCTCCAGATCATGTACCAGAACGAGTTGTTCCCGGTGAAGGTGGCCCGGGTCGGCTCCAGGCCCCTGTTCGATCCGGATGACAGCCGGATGAAGAGCTGAATGCGATAGCCCAGGGTCGAGCGAGGTTCTGACATGCGGATTCTGGTTTGTGTCAAGCGGGTCCCGGCGCCCGGAGCGAAGATCGTGCTCACGCCGGACGCCCAGGACATCGACGCCTCGCTGCTGGGCTTCGCGATCAGCCCTCACGAGGAGTGTGCAGTCGAGGAGGCGGTCCAAATCGTGGAACGCGAGGGTGGGTCGGTGACCGTTATGACGCTGGGTCCACCCGAAGCGGAGGAGCAGCTGCGGTCGGCGGTGGCGGTCGGCGCCACGTCTGTGGTCCTCCTGCCGAGCGACATCCCCGACTGGGATCCGGTCTCCACATCCACCGCCCTGGTTTCCGCAATCTCCCGGCTGGAGGACGAGGAGCAGCCCTTCGACCTGATCCTGTTCGGCAACGAGTCGGCAGACTCCGGGGGTTACCAGGTGGGCATCCGGGTGGCCCGATCCCTCGGGCGCCCGATGGTGACCGGGATCAAGGGCATCGACACCGAAGGGGATTCGGTCGCCGCCCGTCGCGAGACCCCGTCCGGTTGGGAGGTGTACCGCCTGCCGCTACCGGCGATCGTCGGGGTCAAGGAGGGGATCAACCTGCCCCGCTACCCGACGTTGAAGGGCCGTATGGCGGCCCGGCGAGCGCCGGTGGCCACCATGGAACCCGCCGAGAGTGCGAGCGGGCAGTCGAAGGTGATGCTGATGACGCCGCCCGACGCAGGATCCGCTGTGGAGATCCTCGGCGAAGGCCCCGAAACGGCACCGGCCATCGTCGACATCATGGAAGGCCTGGGCCTGGTATGAGCGCCTTCCTGTATCTCGTGGAACACGACCGGGGCCGGATCGACGAGACCGCCACGGGCGGGATGACCGGCGCCCGGCTGCTGGCGGAACGGACGGGTTCCGAACTCCACGCGGTGGCGATCGGCGCCGGGGCCGAGGCGGCCGCCGACCGTCTGGCCGCCTACGGCGCCGAACAGGTCCACCTGGTCAGCCACGATCTCCTGACCGACTACGGCCCCGATGCGTGGGCGGAGAGCCTCTTCCAACTGGCCGGGTCGGTGGGCGCCGGCGCGGTGATCGCCACGGGGACCGACCGCGGCAACGAGGTGATGGCCCAGGTCGGCGCCCGTGCGGACCTGGCCATGGTGGCAAATTGCCTGGAGATCGAGCCGGACGGCGACGACTGGCTCATGACCCGGGTCCGGTGGGGCGGCAGCCTTCACGAGCGGGCCCGGTTGTCCGCACCCGTCAAGCTCGTGACCCTCGCTCCCCACAGCACCGACGCCGCCCCGTCCGACCAGCCGGCCGCCGGGATCGTGTCCGGGTTCACTCCCGACCTGTCCGAGGCCGACGCCGTGACCATCGTGGTGGACCGGGTAACCGTTTCGGAGGGAATCACCCTGGCCACGGCGCCGGTGGTGGTGAGCGGCGGCCGCGGCATGGGAAGCGCCGAAGCCTTCGACATCATCGAGGAGCTGGCCGATCTGCTGGGAGGAGCGGTGGGCTGCTCTCGGGTGGTGACCAACAACGGCTGGAAGAACCACAAGTTCCAGGTGGGCCAGACCGGGACCGTCGTCGCCCCCGACCTCTACATCGCCTGCGGCATCTCCGGCGCCATCCAGCACTGGGTGGGGATGATGAACGCCAAGAACGTCCTGGCCATCAACATCGACCGCGACGCTCCCATGGTCACCAAGGCCGACTGGGCCGTGATAGCCGACCTCCACCAGGTCGTCCCCGCCATATCGGCCGAGATCACCCGCCGCCGCACCCTCGCCGCCGAATCGGGCTAGTACCTAGATAGAAATCGGTCCGTCGCGTAGCACGACCGGGGGGACGCGGGTGAGGTCGACCACGGTCGAGGCCTCGCCTCCCTGCCGCTCCCCCTCCAGGTACACCGGCACCCGACCGCCGAACATCGCCCGAGCCTGGACACTGTCGAGCGCGGGCGCCGAACCGCTCGGGTTGGCGCTCGTGACCGCCAGGGGGCCGGATCCCGCCAGCAACCTTCTCAGGAGATCGTGATCAGGGACCCGCACCGCCAACGTGCCGCGATCGTGGTCCCCGACGCCGCCGGCCAGCGACACCCGTGCGCTCAACACGGCGGTGAGGGGCCCCGGCCAGTGGGGTTCGACGAGACGCCTCTGCGCCTCGGTCCAATCGACGAGCCCGTCGACCTGATCCAACGAGGCAGCCAGCACGGCGAGCGGCAGGTGCGACCCACGCCCCTTGATCCGGAAGAGAGACCGGACCGCCTCCTCGTTGGCAGGATCGACCGCCAGGCCGTAGACGGTGTCCGTGGGCACCCCTACCACCTGGCCGGACCGCAGCGCCACCAGCGCCGCGTCGAGGCTCAAGCCGTGATCCGAGCTATCAGGAACCGATCCCGTCCGGCCAGGTCCGGGAGGACGCTTGCCTCCCACGGCGGGTCCCTGAACGCCCAGCGAATCTTGGCGCCCTGCCGGTCGCCTATCTCGGCGACCAGAACGCCGCCGGGCGCCAACCACTCCGGCGCCTCGGACGCGAGGTACCGGAATATGTCGAGGCCGTCTCCGGCCGCCAGGGCCAGGCGCGGCTCGTAGTCCCGGACCTCGGGGGGCAGCTCGAGCCATTCCGAGTCCGAGACGTAGGGGGGATTGGTGACGATCAGATCGACCTCGCCGCGTAGGGACGGGTCGAGTGCGGCGAGACGATCCCCCAGGCAGAACTCGGCCTCCACCTGCAAGAGGGCGGCGTTGAGCCGGGCCAGATCGAGGGCGTCACTGCTGATGTCGGTCGCGATGACGCGCGCCGCCGGCCGTTGGTGGGCGATGCCGATCGCCAGGCAGCCGGACCCGGTGCCCATGTCGACGACGGTGCAGGCCCCGTCGGGAACCAGGTCAAGGGTTTTCTCCCATAGCTGCTCCGTCTCGGGCCGGGGAATCAGGACCCGGTCGTCCACCAGAAGCTCCAAGGGCCCGAACTGCACCGTTCCCTCCAGGTACTGGAGCGGCATCCCAGCCGAGCGTTGCTCGACCAGCCGGTAGAACATTTTCACCGTGGACCGATCGATCACCATGCCACCCAGCAGCTCGGCGCGAGGTCTGCCGGTGATGGCTGCCAGCAGCCGCACCACCTCATGGGCGGGCAGGCTGCAGCTCCCGATCAGGAGTCTGGAGTTGACACCGCCGACCGGCAAGCGCCCGTGGTCATTTGCTGCTCTCAGCCCCGGCAGGCCCACAGATCCCAGCACCAGCGGCACCCTCTAGTGGTCTGTCTGTGGAATGGCGGTGTGGTATGGCGTCGGCAGCGGTGTTCCTCGCAAGGCCCGCTGACGAAGGCGTACCCGCAGCGGTACGTCGAGGAAGCGGAACGCAGCGAGGGGCGCCGATGGCCGCCAGAGCACCCGGTTGTTTCGCAGACAGACCACTAGACCTCGTGAATCCCTAGACGCAAGCCCCGGGATGGGATGTCGATCATCGTCGAAGGAGGTACTCCGGCTGCCCGAAGCTCGGCCGCCAGTACCGCCAGCGCCGCGGCCGGATTCGCATCGGACAGCTCCACGTCTATGGCGCCTTCCGATGCGCCTATCACGGAGCCGGACCGGCCGAGACAACTCTGCACGATCTCCTCGATGGCCTCGGCGGGGAGGTCGGCGTCAGGCGGGAAGCGAACGAAGAAGATCACTTGCCGATCATCCGCCGGGTGGCCTGATCCGATGTGAGAGCGTCGACGAACTCGGAAAGTTGGCCGTCGAGGACCTGAGTGAGGCGCCTGATGACGAGGCCGATCCGGTGATCGGTCACCCGGTTCTCCCTGAAGTTGTACGTCCGGATCTTCTCCGACCGATCCCCGGTGCCGATCTGCGACCGTCTCCCCGCGGCGCGCTCCGCGGCGCGGGCCAGGAGCTCTTCCTGGTAGAGCCGGGCCCGGAGTACCCGGAAAGCCTTTTCCTTGTTCTGGAGCTGGGACTTCTCGTCCTGGCAGGTAACGACCAGGCCAGTGGGCAGATGGGTGATCCGGACCGCCGAGTCGGTGGTGTTGACGGATTGCCCTCCCGGTCCCGACGACCGGAACGTGTCCACCTTGACGTCGCCGGCATCGATCTGCACATCGACCTCCTCGGCTTCGGGCATCACGGCCACCGTGGCCGTCGAGGTGTGGACCCGCCCCTGCGACTCGGTCCTCGGAACCCGCTGCACCCGGTGGACCCCGGCCTCGAACTTGAGCCTCGAGAACGCCCCACGACCGGTTACTCCGAAGGTGACCGAGGTCAGTCCTCCGCCCTCCGCAGCTGCGCTGTCGATCGGCTCCCAAGCGAAGCCCTCCGCTTCGGCGAACCGCTGGTACATGCGGAGCAGTTCCCCGGCCCACAGAGCCGCTTCCGCGCCGCCCGCAGCGGCCCGGATCTCGACGATGGCGTCCTTGACGTCGTCCGGGTCGCTGGGCGTGAGCGCGGCCCGGAGCTCGCCGGCCATGCGGTCGGCTTCCTGCTGGCGAGCCGCGGCCAACTCGCGTAGTTCCCCAGCGAGATCGGGGTCGGTCTCGATGTCGGCCAGCTCGATCGCTTCCCGGGAGTCGTCGATCGCCGCCTTCAACGACCGGAAGGACCGGACCAGCGGCCGGAGTCCGGCGTAGCGGCGGGAGACCTCGCCGTACCGGACCGGGTCGCCCAGCACCGCCGGATCGGTCAGCAGGCCCTCGACCTCACCGTACTCCTGCTCGATCTCGGCGAGCCGATCGGCAAGCCCCTGGTCCATCACTCCCCACCTACCTGCCCGTGGCGCTCAGCGCCTCGGGGATGATCGGACCCCTCTGGGCTACCTCGTTGACTTCCTCGTCCGTCATCGCGAACAGCAACGCGGCCACCGCCACATCGATCATGTTCGTCTCGGGAACCCGTGTCGTGAGCCGCTGCAACCACAGGCCGGGAGCGGTGAGAACCCGCCCGACGGGCCGATCCGCCTGCGCGCCGCCCAGCTTGAGAAGCTCGTAGGAAATACCGGCCACCACCGGTATCAGCACCACCCGGCTCGCGATCAGGCCGTACCACGGAAGGCTGCCCACCAGGCTGAACACCACGATGGCGGTGAGCATGACCAACAGCAGGAAGCTGGTCCCGCACCGCGGGTGCTCCGGGCGGTAGGCGCCGATGTGGTCCCGATCGAGCGGATCGCCCGCCTCGTAGGCATGGATGGTCATGTGCTCGGCGCCGTGGTAGGCATAGACGCGTCCTATCTCCTCCCAGCGCCCGATCAACCACACGTAGCCGACCAGCAAAGCGATCCGGATCACCGCCTCGACCAGATGGAACACCCACGACGAGGCGTTCAGGCCACCCCAACGGACCACCAGCAGGGGAACGACCACGAAGAACCCCACGAAGAAGATGGCCGCGATGGTCATGGAACCCGCCATCTGGCCCTTGGTGACGGGCTTCTCTTCCTCTCCGACCGAGCGCTGCCCCGACCACGCCAGGGCGCGGAAGCCCAGGGTGAGGCTCTCCCCCAATACCAGCACGCCCCGGACCAGCGGAACCCTGGCCCATCGGGAGCGCGAACTGAGCCTCGGTAGCCGGTGGCGGATGCCTTCTATCTCGCCGGAAGGGTTGCGAACCGCCACCGACCAGGCGGATGGCGCCCGCATCATCACCCCTTCGATTACCGCCTGACCTCCGACGGTCGATACCGGGGACTCGGACATGTGCCGGCTACCCCAGGCGGATTAGGAAGATCCGCCCGCGTCTCCCCGATCACGGGCCGTCCTGCCGTAGCGCCGCTCGAAACGTTCCACCCGTCCCGCCGTGTCCACCAGCTTCTGCTTGCCGGTGAAGAACGGATGGCTCGCACTCGAAATCTCGACCCGGGCGAGGGGATAGGTCTGGCCATCCTCCCAGACGATGGTCTCGTTGGTGCGGATGGTCGATCGGGTCAGGAACGCGAAGTCGACCGAGGGGTCCTGGAATACCACGGGCCGGTACTCGGGATGTATGTCACGTTTCACGTGTCCTCCTGTTCGCGCTCTGGTGCCTGGACAGCGGCAGCGGCAGCCGCCTCGGGGCGGGTCTCGCAAGCCACGGGATTATGCCACGTCCTCCCAGGTTAGGTTCCGCCACCGCCACCGCCGGTGCCGGCTTGCTCTAGTTACGGGACCTGGCCACCTCTGCCAGGAAGTCGGCATTCGACTTCGAGGTTCGAAGCTTGTCGATCAGCAACTCGAGCGCTGCCCCCGGCTCCAGGCCCAGCAGCACCCGGCGCAGCTTCCAGACCTGCTGGAGCTCGTCCGGATCGAAGAGGAGTTCCTCGCGCCGCGTACCCGAGGAAGCGATGTCGATAGCCGGGTAGACCCGCCGGTCGGCCAGTCTACGGTCGAGGCGTAGCTCCATGTTGCCGGTCCCCTTGAACTCCTCGAAGATCACCTCGTCCATCTTCGAACCGGTCTCCACAAGAGCCGTTCCGATGATGGTGAGGCTTCCACCCTCTTCGATATTGCGGGCTGCTCCGAAGAAGCGCTTGGGTGGGTAGAGGGCGGTGGAATCGACCCCGCCCGAGAGAATGCGCCCGGAAGCCGGCGTAGCCAGGTTGTGCGCCCGGGCGAGCCGCGTGATGGAGTCCAGCAGGATCACCACGTCGGTGCCCATCTCCACCATCCGCTTGGCCCGCTCTATGGCCAGCTCCGAGACCTGGGTGTGCTCCTCGGCGGGCCGGTCGAACGTCGAGTAGATGACCTCGCCCTTCACGGAGCGTTGCATGTCCGTGACCTCTTCGGGCCGCTCGTCGACCAGCACAACCATGAGGTAGCACTCGGGGTTGTTGGCCGAGATCGCCTGCGCTATCTCCTTCAGGACGGTGGTCTTACCCGCCTTCGGTGGCGAGACGACCAGGCCCCGCTGGCCCTTACCGATCGGAGCGATCAGATCGATGATGCGGGTGAGCGTGCTCCGGGACCTCCCGGGCACCTCCAGCCGTAGCCTGACATCGGGGAAGAGCGGGGTGAGATTGGCGAACTTCGGACGGGCGCGTGCCTCCTGCGGCGACATTCCGTTGCTCTTCTCGATCCGGGCGAGAGCCGGGAACTTTTCCTGGCTTCGCGGCGCCCGTACCGGGCCGCTCAGCACATCGCCCTTGCGGAGGGCGAACTTGCGGATCTGTCCGGCCGAGACGTAGACGTCCTTCTCGCTGGGGAGGTAGCCCGAACACCTGAGAAACCCGTACCCCTCGGGGAGGATGTCCAACGCACCCTCACGAACCTCGGCCGGACCGCTCGAGCCAGACCGATCGGCCGGGCCTCGTCCCCGCCGACGCCTTCCGCCCGGGCCGCCCTTCTGCGGCCCACGTTGGGCGCGTTGTGTGCCCCCATCCGGAACCCGCCGCACGGAACGATCCCGGCCCGCCGGCGGGCCGGTCTGACCGTCAGGGGCTTCGGACGCGGATGCGGCGCTTCCGTTCTCCTCCACGCGGGTGTCCCGGACAGTCGCATCAGGCAGCTCGACCTGCGGCGCCTCTTCCGCCACCTCAAAGCCGTCCGCTCCCATGATCGCGTCGATGAGCTTCGCCTTCTGGAGGCCATCGACCTCTATGCCGACCGCCGATGCGATGGTGCGCAGGTCCTTGATGTTCTTCGTCTGTAGCTCTGATCGGGTGGCCATTCTGGTTCCTCCGTAAAGTGCTCGCCCGACCAAGGTCGGGGGCGCCTCAATGCCGACAATTCCGATTCCGGGTGGACCGCTCGGGATCTCCGCACCGGTACTCGCCGGTCCTTGACCGGACCGGAAGGACTCTGGATCTGGATCGACCGGCGAGGCCACTACGGCCCCGGCGGTAAATCTCGGGAGACCGCCACGGCCCTAGGCGGGAAAACCGGAACAGGTACAAATGCTCCTGTGGCGGGATATGGTCGCCCAGCAACTTTGCGGGCGGTACCCGTATGTTAACACACAGGGATGATGTGGCGAATCAGGAGCCAGTGGGCCGTGGCGGGGACCAGGAAGCCAGACACCAGAGGCCGGGTGCCGGCTCCGGGGCTAACCGGCGGGCAGGCTCTCGCAGACCGCCCCGTCCCCGTCCCGGTCCAGCCGGGCCACATCCCCGTAGTGGGGGAAATAGATATCGAACCACTCCTGGGCTTGGCCCTGCGTCGAGAAATCGGAACAGTTCTTGGAATCGCCCGGATCGGGCGGGACCTCGGTCCGGCCCCCCGGAGTATCCAGGGTCGGAGTATCCAGGGTCGGAGTATCCAGGGTCGGAGTATCCAAGATCGGGAAAGCCAGCACGGGAGTCCGGATATGGAGGGTGGAGCCTGAGCACCTCCCGGCCAGCAACCGTTGCAGGAAATCCGATTCCTCGTGATCCATGGTCAGGTTCCACCTCGCCTTGACAGCTATCCAAGCGGCCGCGTACGGGCATGTGAAGTCCTCGTTCGAAGGCATCCACCCGGCCGGGTCGGAGGCGCCTTTCGCCCGGTTGGACCGGGCGGTTACGGCCAGCAGCGCACCCTCGTCGTTGGCGAACTCCTCCCGCCGACCCGGCTCCCAACTGTGCGCGCCCGAATCCCAGGCTTCCGCCAGCGGAACCAGATGATCGATGTCCAGCGATGACGGGCCTTCCACCCACTCCCCGTCGTAGTGCGAGTACCAGAGGCCCGAGACGACCCAGCAGGTGCGGTTCGGATCGAGTGTTGATTGAACCCGCGAGTCGCGGATGAGCACCTCCCGGCGGGTGTCGCATCCGTCGCCGTCCAAGTCGCTCCAGTGAGAGAAGTGGTCGCGGTCGTAGCCTGAACGCTGTTCGGGCGCCACCCGCAGTTCAGCCAGCACGTCGGCGGCAAGGCGTAACGGTCCCGTGTCGGCAGCCGCATCCCCCATGGCCTCAGTAGTAGTAGTGGGAGAAGCCTCCTCAACAACCACCTCCACGACCTCAGCAGTAGCAGGCGCCTCCTCCTCAACAACCTCCGTCCCCGCCTCCGCAACCTCCACCGCTCCAGCAGTGGAAGAAGCCTCCTCAACAACCACCTCCACGACCTCAGCAGTAGCGGGCACCTCCCCCTCAACAACCTCCGTCCCGACCTCCGCAACCTCCACCGCTCCAGCGGTGGAAGAGACCTCCTCAACCGCCGCAAACGTGGTAGTCGTTGCATCGGCCTGGGCAACCGACGCCGGCACGGCTACCTCCTCGGAGCCACACGCTGCCGCTGCGAGCGCTAACAAGGCAGCCAACCCCACGAAATCGCGCAGTCTCAACGGATTCGTATCCACATCGCAGAGATGCTCGTTGGTGAGGCAGTCGCACAACCCACCATCCTGGGCTGGCGCCGCGGGCTTGCCGCGCGCCGAGTACGCCCGTTACCAGCGCGGGAATAGCATGTACCTTGCGAACTGCACGTCGCCACGCTCGCCCTCCGAGGAGGAGCGTAGCTGTGGCCTTTCAGGTCCCCCAAGCCCGAAGCCACCAGGGGGGGTGTCCCTGTCTTGTTGTCAAGCTGCGTGGGGTAGTTTCTCGGGTTGG
>WTGI01000035.1 GCA_011523635.1 Acidimicrobiia bacterium | reverse complement strand
GGTAGTGGTTGTCTCGGGTGCCCGTGTGGTGGTCGTGGTCTCGGGGGCCTGTGTGGTTGTGGTCCGGGGGGCTTGGGTGGTGGTGGTTGTTTCGGGCGCCTGTGTCGTTTCGGTGGGCGTCGCCGGGGTGGTGGTGGTCTCGGGTGCCTGTGTGGTGGTGGTCTGGGGGGCTTGGGTGGTGGTGGTTGTTTCGGGCGCCTGTGTCGTTTCGGTGGTCGTCGCCTGGGTGGTGGTGGTCTCGGGCGGCTGTGTTGTCTCGGTGGTCTCCGCCGCCGGGACGGTCCCGGCCCCTTCGGGGGTGTCGGTGGGCAGGATCTCCGGTTCGATGGGCTCGAACTCCGGCACGGTGGTGTCGATGGGTTCGAACTCCGGTACGGCGGCGTCGATGGGTTCGAACTCCGGTACGGTGGTGTCGGAGACGCCGTCCGCGGCCGGGGTCGCAGCGGGCGCCGGCGAGGGGAGTGCGGTGGGAAGCGTCACCTGGTCCCGTGCGACCGCGACCGACTGTGTCCGGTTCCCGAGGTAGCGGCCGAGGAACACCTCACCCACCGACACGACCACCGTCGCGGCCGACGCGACGAGGAAGGCACGCCGCGATCCGGCACCGGCCACCGCGCTGGACCCGGGCCGAGTTGCGCCCGCGAACAGAGAACGGAGCCCCAGCAACACACTGACGCCCAGGCCCGCAGCAGCCACGGCGGCCACCAGGGTGAGAGCCACTCTCGCCAGCGGATCGGTCAGCCCGGCCACGAACCCGACCGCGCCGAACACCACGAAGCCGGCCGATGCCAGACCGGGTCGGTCCCTGGACAGGATGCCGAGTAGGGCGCCGATCCCGAGCGAGACCAGGACGATCCCGATTACCAGCACCAACTTGTCATTGGTTCCGAAGATCGCGATGGCCCAATCCACGACTGGTACGGGCGTGATGTCGATGACCCGCTGTCCTATGGTGCGCACCAGCGACGGCGCGGACAGGAAGAGGCCCGCTACCAACTCGGAAACGGCGAGAGCGGCGCCCGCCGCGATCACACCAAGGAGTGCGAAGCCGAGCCATAGCCGGGACGAGGGGGCCGGACCGGATTCGGGAGTGGAGGGGTCGCGTCCCATAGCCCTCAGGTTAGGGCGGTCCGGTGGCTTTGGCAGCGCTTCGTGCTGTGACCGTCCACCGGTCCGGCGGGGCTACCGGCGCTTAACCGGTCAAACCCCGCCGGAGGTGGTGATCTCGGGGGGTAGCCGCTCGCCCCAGCCGGTGGTCCGTTCCCACGCATGGGCCAGCTCCAGGACGGAGCGGTCGGCGTGATACCGGCCCACCAGCTGCAGTCCGACCGGGAGTCCGTCGGGTGTGAAGCTGCCTGGGACTGAGATGGTGGGATGGGTCGTGACCGTGACGTCGCTGCATGACCGCATCCAGTCGATGTAGGTCTCCATCCGGGTTCCGTCGATCTCGGTTGGGTATTCCACATCGACGGGGAACGGGGGCACCTGGGTGACCGGTGCCGCCAGGAAGTCGAACCCTCCCCGTTCGGGCCTCATGAAGTCATGGACGCGGGCGATCAGTTGGCGATGTCGGCGGCAGACCTCGGCGTACTCGGCGATGGTCATCTTCAGGCCGGCCTCGATGTTCCAGATCACGGTCGCCTTCATCAGGTCCCGGTGTTGGTCCAGCAGCGGGGCGTAGCCGACCGCGAACAGCCATGCCCTCCGGGCGTGGAAGATCTCGGCGGCGTCAGACAGGTCCGGCCAGGTCTCGACGACCTCGCAGCCCAGATCGGCCAGCAGGTCGGGAGCGTTTTCGAGGGCCGCTCTGATGGAGGGGTCGACCGGTAGCCCGCCGGCGTCGGGGGACCAGGCCACTCTGGTTCCGGTCAGATCCCGTTCCAGCGAGCCGGCTAACGCGTCCGGTGACTGGTCGATGGAGACCGGCGACCGAGGATCCGGGCCGGCCATGGCCCGGAGGTAGAGGGCTACGTCGGCCACGGTCCGGGCCATCGGGCCCCTCACGGGGAGGGGGGACCACGGATCGTGGGCGGTGATGGCCGGCACGCGGCCGGGCGAGGGGCGGAACCCGACGATGTTGCAGAAGGCAGCGGGATTGCGGAGCGAGCCGCCTAGATCGGAGCCGTCACACAGGGGAAGCATCCGGGCCGCCAGCGCGGCCGCCGCGCCCCCGCTGCTGCCGCCGGGTGTCCGGTCGAGAGCGTAGGGGTTGCGGGTGGGGCCGAAGACCGGGTTGAAAGTGTGGGACCCGGCGCCGAACTCGGGAGTGTTGGTCTTTCCCACCATCAGCGCGCCGGCCCGGCGCTGGCGCTCCACCACCAGCGAGTCGGACGGAGGGAGGAAGTCTGAGAAGATCGGCGAGCCGAAGGTGGTGCGGATGCCGGCCGTCGCCAGCAGGTCCTTGTGGGCCACGGGCAGGCCGTGCAGCAGTCCCAGCGACTCGCCCCGGGCGTGTGCCTCGTCAGCGGCGGTGGCGCGCTCCAGGGCCAGTTCGGGTGTCAGGGTCACCAGCGCGTTGACGATCGGGTTGAGTGCCTCGATCCGGGACAGGTGGGCGTCGAGCAGCTCGCAGGCGCTGATCTGCCCTCGGGCCAGCAGCGAGGCCATCTCCATTGCCGGGAGCGAGCAGACATCCATGGCGCCATTTGACCACATCGCGGCAGGGTCTCGTTGTTCCGGTCCTGTGGTCCGGTACCCTGCCGCGCTGGAATCCGCTCCCGAGCAGCACTTGCGAGGCATTCCGTGAGGATCTTTCCGGCGATAGACGTCCTGTCCGGGGGCGTGGTGCGCCTGTTCCAAGGCGACTACGGCCAGGTCACCAGATACGGGGAGTCGATCGGCGACCAGCTGGAGGCCTGGAAGGATGCCGGGGCCGCCTGGGTGCACGTGATCGACCTCGACGGTGCTCGTGCGGGGACGCCCGATCCGTCCCTGTGGCGCCGGGTGGCCGGCCGGGGCGTGGCGGTCCAGTTCGGTGGGGGCATCCGGAGCGCCGATGACGCGGTGGCGGCGCTCGGCTGCGGCATAGACCGGGTGATCATGGGCACCAGCGCGGTGTGGTCGCCGGGCGTTCTGGCGTCGACCGTGGAGCGAGCCTCGCCCGACCGGGTGGTGGCGGCGGTCGACGTCAGGGAAGGGAGGGCCGGAGGCCAGGGCTGGCTGGACGAGGGCCGGGACTTCGGACAGGTGGTCGAAGGTGCTCTCGAGGCGGGGGTGCCGACGTTCCTGGTGACCGCCATCGCCCGCGACGGCGCCATGAGCGGTCCCGACCTGGAGCTGCTCGGAGCGATCCGCCGCCAGGCCCCGGACGCCGAACTGATGGCCGCAGGCGGCATCGCGACGATGGACGACCTGCGCGATCTGGCCGCCGGAGGCATCGACGGGGCGGTCATCGGTCGGGCCCTCTACGAAGGCGGGATCGACCTGACCGAGGCGCTGGCAGAGTTCCCGGGCTAGACGCCTGCCCGCCAGGTGTGCCGCTCGGCGGATGCTTGGAACGACTGTTTTTCGCGTTCTCCCGGAAAGGGGTTGAAAGCGTCATAGGGCACCCTTATGTTGCCTATCGCCAGGCACCAACACCGGCCGACACGCATACCGATCGGTTCGGCCGGCATGAAGGGAACATTCAGGCTCGACGGAGCGGAGGCCGATCTCCCGGCACCAGGCCGGCCACGCCCCCAAGGCACGGAGGTGGTGGCGGGGGATGGGCCCGGTGCGGAGTGCCGCGTCGGCGCGTTTTCTCGTTCTCCAGAAAGGGGGTTGAACGCGTCACAAGAATCTCTTATGTTAATTATCACCGAGCACCGACATCGGAACGGAAGGCCGATCAGAGCCAGAGTGGTAGAATAGGTGCCAGCCAGACTGAGGAAGGAACGGTCCACGCATGACCAGCCAGGGAGTCACCGAGTCGTTAGTCGACGCGAAGGACGAAGCCCGTCAGGCAGAGGTACGGACCGATCTGGCCAAGGAGATGAATCGGTTCACATGGCGGGTCATCGGTTTCGTAACCGCTCTCGTGCTTGGAGCGACCGGTCTCATCATTGCGGTGCTGCGCGTCCCCTAGCCCCAATTATTCATGGATGGGGGTTTGTACGGATGACGGTAATGGGTGCTCCGTGATTCTGACCTGGGGTCATAGCGATTTGACAGCCCCACCTTCCGCCCGAGTGTGAAATAACCCGCCGGGTGAGGGCGGCTACTTCGAGAATAATGTGGTTGAAGTGGCCTGATCCCGGTCGGTGTCCTGGGTACATGAATAATCAGGGCTAGAAACAGGGGGTGTCAGCCCTGGAACACTGCCGCTGAGGTTGGCACACGAGAACATGTGGAAGTAGGCGCTTCGACGCGACGAGCCTGGCCGACTCAGCCGATGCCGTGCCTCAGCGGTGGAGTCGCGGAATACCCTGACGCCTATTGCCGCAAGTCGGGGGGAGCCAGCGAGTCGTTGACCAGGCGATCCACCACCGCTCGTAGCGCCTCCCTCTCGTCGGCGCCCGACTCCAAAGCCTCCCTGTAGACGGCCAACTGGACGTCGGCGGAGGTACCCCGCTCGATGATGGTCCGGGCGTGTTCCACCTCGCGCACGCAGCCGAGCGCTTCCGCGTCGGGCCGCACCAGTTCGATCATCTCTTCCATCAGCTCGGGGAACGGCACCACGATGCCCTTGCCGAAGTCGACGAGGCTGCCGGCGATCCCGTACCGCTGGGCCCGCCAGATGTTCTCCGCCACCAGGAAGTTGGCGTAGCTCCGCCAGCGCTGGTTCTCCATCCGCAACCGCCAGAGCATGCGCAGCAGGCACACGTAGAGGGCGGCGAGGGTGACGCTGTCCTCCATCTTGGTGGGCAGGTCGGTGATCCTCATCTCGAGGGTGGGGTAGCGACACGACGGGCGGACGTCCCACCAGAGCTTCGAAGCGTCCTCGATGAGGCCGGCGTTCACCAGGACCTGCGCGTGCCGTTCGTACTCCGCCCACGATTCGAACCGCTCGGGCAGGCCGGTGCGAGGAATGGCGCCGAAGATGGCCGGGCGGTAGCTCTTGAGGCCCGTGTCCCTGCCCTGCCAGAACGGTGATGAGCTCGACAGGGCGAGGAGGTGGGGAAGGAAGTAGGAGATCTGGCCCATCAGGTCGATCCGGAGGTCCGGGTCCTCGATTCCCACATGAACGTGGAGTCCCGAGATCACCAGCTGCCGGGCGGTGCCCTGGAGGTCGTCGGCGAGCTGGCGGTAGCGGTCGCCGTCGGTCACCTGCTGGGTCTCCCAGCGGGTGAACGGATGGGTCGAGGAGGCGATCGGGGCCAGGCCGTAGTCGTCAGCGGCCTCGGAGACGGCGATGCGCAACAGCCCGATCTCGGCCCGCAGATCCTTCAGGTTGTCGCAGACCGGAGTCCCGATCTCGATCTGGCAGCTGAACAATTCGGGGCTCACCAACCCGTGGCGCAGCGCCTTCACCTTCTCGATCAGACCCTCCGGCTGGTAGGACACGAGCGCCCCCGTTTCGCGCTCGACCAGGAGGTACTCCTCCTCGATCCCCATAGTCCAGGAAGGTTCGGCGATCATCAGGTGAGTTTAGTGTCGGATCGGGATCACGGCTGATCAGGCCGGACGGATCGCAGCCGACCGAGTCGTAGACGGCATCCGGCTGACCAACGCCAGAACCGACGACAGCTCATGGCTGAGCCCGTGGCCGTTTCATCTCTTGATCGGTGCCCGGGCCACGGCAGGGAGTGATCCGACGAGTGCTCATCGACCTACCGGTCGCTTCGAGAGGAGCGGGGCAAAGACAGCTGGTTGTTCGGCGGTGGCGCACTGTTTCGCAACCTCAGCGAGGAAGGGCTCGTCGACACGGTTGAGGTCTCGATCGTCCCCGTAATGCTCGGTGCGGGCGTTCCGCTCGTTGCCGACCTGTCCACGCGAGTGGAGCTAATACTGACAGAGCAAAGGCTTTACGAGACGACAGGAACGGTGAGTCTGGTTTACGAGGTGAAAAGAGTCCCGTAGGTGCTGACCATCGTGTGGGCATCAAGGCATCATCTAATGGAGATGTTATGATGTCTGCATGCGAACGACGTTGACTCTCGACGATGACTTGGCCGCGGCCCTGAAGGAACAGGCCCGGCTGGCGGATCAGCCGTTCAAGCAGGTCGTCAACGACACCCTGCGGCGAGGTCTGTCCCCGGTGCTGGCGGAGGCGGAGTCCGGCTACGAGGTCAGGCCCCACGACAGCGGTTTCAGGCCCGGCGTCGATCCGTTGCGGCTGAACCAGCTCAACGACGCGCTCGAGGCTGACGAGTTCGCGGGCTCGCCGCCGCAGTGATCGTCCCGGACCTGAACCTGCTCGTCTACGCACACAGCACCGGTGCGCCGCTGCACGAGCCGGCGCGCCGCTGGTGGGAGGATCTGGTGAACGGAACCAAGCGAGTCGGGGTTCCGTGGCTCGTGGCGGCAGGGTTCGTGCGACTGCTCACCCACCCCGGCGTCCTGAACACCCCGGCGGCTCCTGAGCACGCCGTCGACCTCATGGCCGAGTGGTTCCGCTCACCCAGCGTCGCACCGCTGAACCCGGGCACCCAGCACATCGCGATCTTCCGCAGCATGCTGGTCGCCGCCGGTGTAGGGGGGAACCTCGTCACCGACGCCCACATCGCCGCGCTAGCCATCGAGCACCAAGCCGAGGTCCACTCCAACGACAGCGACTTCGCACGCTTCCCAGGAGTGCGCTGGCGCAACCCCCTCTGACCCGGCACCGCCCCGACGCAGGAGGTGCTGCACGGTTTGTGCCGGCTCCGACGGCGTGTCGGCTTTCGGCGCCACCGCCGGCTACGCGGTGGTCATCGCCGTTGTGCGATTGCTCGAGGCTCTGCTCCAGGTCTGCCGGCAGGCGTCGTTTCTCTCGCTTGCTGGGGCATTCGAGCGCAACCTTGGCATCTGCAGGTCCCGCGGGACCGGCCTGCCGGCGCAAGGCGGCCTGTGTCAGCCCCACAGGACCGATATCGGGACGGCCTGGTGATGCGGGGGTCGCTACGGTCCCGGGAAGGACGCGGCGCCGCTGGACGGCCGCTATGACCCCGGCAACGGCGACGTACATGAGCGTTCATGGCGGGCCTCATCGGGGTGCTGGGTACTCGTCGCCTCCGGCGCGGAGTTGGCGCCATCGATCCAGCCGCTCATCGACTGCTGGGTGATCAGCCGTCCCGACGGGCCCGGCGGAACCATCCGGATGAATGCCAGGCAGGACTACGGCGTCCTCGCCGGCTCTCCTTCACCTGTGCGAGCCGTCTCTGATCCATGTGTCGCAAGAACCGTTGGGCACTCACGTATTCGAGTCCCGTTCGAGGGTCAGGATGGGCGCTGCCGTAGGGCTTCGAAGAGGACCAGGGCGGCGGCCGTGGCCGCGTTGAGGGAGTCGGCCGAGCCGGCCATGGGGATCCGGACCATGGGGAAGCGTCCGTCCAGCCAGGTCTCGCTGAGCCCGTACTGCTCGGAGCCCACCACAACGGCCACCGCACCCGAGTAGTCCGCGTTCCAGTAGAGATCCCGGGTGGACGGGGTGGTGACTACGGCCCTTATCCCGTGTTCGGCCATCCATCCGATGGCGCCGTCCGCGGTCGAGACCGCCAGCGGCACGGTGAACAGGCACCCGAGCGAGGCCCGCACCACGTTGGGGTTGAATGGATCGGTGGTCGGATCGGCCACGACGACCGCGCTCACGCCGGCGGCATCAGCGGTGCGCAGCATGGTCCCGAGGTTGCCCGGCTTCTCGATGCTCTCCATCACCAGCAGGAGCGGGTCGGTCGGGAGCCTGATCCGCTCCAGACCTGTGTCGAACTGCGGCGCCACGGCCAGGAGCCCCTCGGGCCGGTCCCGGTAGGCGGCCTTCCGGAACGGTTCGGGCGCCAATCGGTGGCACCGGGCTCCCGACGCCACGATCCGGTCGACCAGGCCCGGCTCGTTGGTCCCGAGGAAGAGGCGGTCGCACATGTAGATCTCGTCGATGCGGATGCCGGCGTCCGCCGCCCGCGTGATCTCGCTGTAACCCTCGATCAGGAAGGCGCCCTCGCTGTCCCGGTGGCGCCGGCTCCGGAGCCGCACCAGGCGCTTCACCTTGGGGTTGGTCGGAGAGGTGATCATCCGGATCGGTCGGCGGGGGACCAGCGGTCCCGGTGGATCACGTCCCGGACGGGCCGCCAGCCTCTATCCAGCGAGCCCGACCTCCGATCGGGGGCGGGATGGCCGATGGTGACCACCCCGATCGGCGAGTACTCCTCGGGGATGTCCAGCAGGGCCGCCAGGCCGGACATGGCATGGCAACCGAGGAAGCCGGCCGCCAAGCCCTCGTCCACAGCAGCCAGGAGTATGTTCTGGAGGGCTGCCCCCGCGTCTATCCACCAGTACGGGACCGGCCACTCGATCTCTTTCCCGTCGGGTGACTTGTCGGGCTCCCGGTAGCGCCGACGGTAGGCGTCCTCCGAAACACAGACGACCACATGGGCCGGTGCCCGGCTGATCCACGGATCGAACCCGGCCTCGACGTAGTCGGCCTCCCCTGCCAGGGCGGCGATCGCCGCCCGGTCGGCCCGGTCGGTCACGACGACGAAGGCCTGGCCCTGGGAGAACCCGGCGCTCGGGGCCTTCCGTCCTGCATCGACTATCCGTTCCAATGCAGCCGGATCCACGGGACTGCAGGTGTAGTTTCGGACCATCCGCCGCCGGGCGACCACCTCACGGAACTCCATGGCACCGTACGGTAGTTCCGGGACCTGTCTGGATGGCGATAGGCCCCTGGGGTCAGACCGTCTGCACCGCCCCGGCCAGATCCTCGAGAGCCGCCTTGGCGTCGGAGAACATCATCAGGGTGGTGTCGCGGTAGAAGAGCGGGTTGTCGATGCCCGCGAAACCGGGGGAGAGGCTGCGCTTGACGACTATGACGGCGCCGGCCCGGTCCACGTCGAGGATCGGCATCCCGTAGATGGGCGAGGCGGGGTCATCCCGCGCCGAGGGGTTCACCACATCGTTGGCGCCCACCACGAGCGCCACATCCGTGCGGGGGAAGTCATCGTTGATCTCGTCGAGGTCGAGCAGCTGTTCGTAGGCGACATCAGCCTCCGCCAGCAGGACGTTCATGTGCCCCGGCATCCGTCCGGCGACGGGGTGGATGGCGTATCGCACCTCCACGCCCCGAGCGGCCAGCCGGTCGGTCAGGTCCCGGGCGCTGTACTGGGCCTGGGAGACGGCGAGGCCGTAGCCGGGGACCACGATCACGGAGCGGGCATAGGCGAGCGTCACGGCGGCATCGTCCACGGTCGCCCGGCGAACCGGGCCGCCTCCTATCCCTTCGGGTGGCGCCTCTTCGTCTCCGCCGAAGGCTGCGAACAGGACGTTGGCCAGGGAGCGGTTCATGGCTCTCGACATGATGGCGGTCAGGACCAGGCCGGATGCGCCCACGAGCGCTCCCGAGATGATGAGGGCCTCGGAGCCGATCACGAAGCCGGTGGAGGCCGCGGCCAGGCCCGACATCGAGTTGAGGAAGGCGACGATTACCGGCATGTCGGCGCCTCCGATCGGCAGGGTGCGGGTCACACCAAGCAAGGCGGCCAGGGCGACCAGCAGCCATAGGGCACCCCGGTCGCCTGAGGACGCCATCCAGATACCCGAGCCCACCACCGCCGCGGCCAGGGCCGAGTCGAAGACCATCTGCCCCCTGAACAGCAGGGGCCGGCCCGGGATCAGGCCCTGGAGCTTCCCGAACGCCACGAAGCTGCCGGTGAACGTGGCGATGCCCAGGGCGCAGGAGAGGGTGACCGTGACCGCGGTCTCGGCCGTCGACGACCCGTTCGCCAGGAACTCGGCCGCCGCCACCATGCCCGAGGCGGCGCCGCCGAAGCCGTTGAAGGCCGCCACCAGCTGCGGGATTCCGGTCATCGCCACCCGCCGGGCCAGGATCGTGCCCGCGGTGCCGCCCACCAGGAAGCCGGCGACTATGAGCGTGTAGTCGACGATGCCCGATCGGAACAGCGTAACCACTATCGCGATCAGCATCCCGACCGCGCCCATCAGGTTGCCCGACCGGGCGGTCAGCGGCGAGCTCAGCCGTTTGAGGCCGAGGATGAACAGGGTGGCGGCGGCCAGGTATAGGAGGGTGGAGGCGGCGTCGCTCAACTCCCGTGCCTCCCGGACGGGCGCCGGCGCGTGCCGAACATCTCCAGCATCCGGTCCGTCACCAGGAACCCGCCCACCACGTTGATCGTGGCGAAGGTCACCGCCAGGAACCCGAGTATGCCGGCGAGGAGACCTCCCCGCCCGGCCACCAGGAGGGCCCCCACCAGGGTGATACCGGAGATGGCGTTGGATCCGGACATGAGCGGGGTGTGCAGCTGGGGAGGAACCTTCGTGATGACCTCGAAACCGACGAAAGCGGCTAGGACGAACACGGTGATACCGATGGCGAGGGTCATCGCTCCACCTCGAGGCGGGCCAGAACATCCGGATGCACCACGTCGCCGCCGCGGGTGATCGTCACTCCTGCCCGGATCTCGTCGTCGGCGCCGGCGGTCGCAGGGTCGTTGAGATAGCTGAACAGCTCGTAGGCGTTGCGGGCGAAGGTCCTCGAGGCATCGGCGGCGGGTCGAGCCTCGAGGCCGGTGGGCCCCACCACCGTTACGTTTCCCACCCGGACCACCTCGTCCGGCACGGTCAGCACGCAGTTCCCTCCCCGTTCCGCGGCGCCGTCGACGATCACCGACCCGGGCCGCATGCCGGCGACGGCCTTCGCGCTGATCAGGGTGGGAGCGGGCCTACCCGGGATGGCCGCGGCTGTGATGACCACGTCGGAGGCCGCCAGGTGAGGCTCCAGGCGCTCCAGCAGGCGGCTGCCGTCGCCGTCGGAGAGCGGGCGGGCGTACCCGCCGGATGCGGATGAGTCCTGCTGGGTCACGTCCAGATCGATGAACGAGGCGCCCAGGCTCCGGACCTGCTCCTCGGCGCCGGCCCGGACATCGTATCCCCGGACCACCGCTCCGAGGCGTCGAGCGGTGGCGATGGCCTGCAGGCCGGCCACGCCGCATCCGAGCACCAGCACCGTCGCGGGTCGGATCGTTCCCGCCGCGGTCACCATCATGGGGAAGATGCGGGGGAGACGGGAGGCGGCTTCCAGCACCATCTCGTACCCGGCCAGCGTGGCCTGGGATGACAGGGCATCCATCGACTGGGCCCGGGTGGTCCTGGGTAGGGTCTCGAACGCGATGGCCGTCACCTTCGCCCCGGCGAGGGCTCGCATGGCGTGCGGCTCATCGAGGGGGCGGAGGAGGCCCATCAGCCGGGCGCCCGGAGCCATCCGGGAGAGTTGGGCCTCACCGGGCGGCCCGACCGTCACCACCACGTCGGCCTCCCACGCCGAGCCGACCATCTCGCATCCAGCTTGCCGGAAGGCTTCGTCCGGCAGGCCGGCGGCCTCACCCGCGCCGTGCTCCACCTGGACCGGATGGCCGTCCCCCACGTATCGCTCGGCGATCTCGGGGGTGATCCCGATGCGAGTCTCGGGGCTTGGCTGCCTCGGTGCTCCGATGTTCATACGGTATCTGGTTCCGGTCGAGGCCCTTAGGGAAAGGATTCCAAGTCGTCAGGCTTCCGCCACGGCAGCGGCTATCCGGTCGCCCAGCTGTTCGGTGGAGGCCCCCATGTCGGGTCCTCCCATCGATCTCATGGTGGGTAGCACCGCGCCGACCGCATCCTCCACGATCGACGCCGCCCGGTGCTCGCCCAGGTGGGAGAGGCACATGGCGGCTGACAGCACCGCCGCCACCGGGTTGGCCCATCCCCGTCCCACGATGTCGGGCGCCGAACCGTGTACGGGCTCGAACAGGGACGGGTAGTCGCCCTCGGGGTTGATGTTGCCGCTCGCGGCCAGACCCATGCCCCCCTGCACCGCGGCGCCGAGGTCGGTGACGATGTCACCGAACAGGTTGTCGGTGACGATCACATCGAAGCGCTCGGGTTGGGTGACCAGGTGCAGGCACATGGCGTCCACGTGGGCGTATTCCACCTCCACGTCGGGGTAGTGCTCGGCGATCTCGTGGAGCGTCCGGTACCAGAGGCCTCCCGCGTAGGTGAGGACGTTGGTCTTGTGTCCCAGGGTTAGGTGCTTCCGCCGTCCCATGGCCTGTTCGAACGCGAAACGGACGATCCGCTCTACGCCGAAGCGGGTGTTGAGCGACTCCTCGACGGCTACCTCGGCCGGCGTGCCCTCGCGGAGCACGCCGCCCGCTCCGACATACGGGCCCTCCGTGTTCTCCCTGACGACCAGTATGTCGCAACGGTCGGGTGTGAGACCCGCGATGGGAGTGGCTACGCCGGGCAACAACTTGACAGGCCTGAGGTTCACGTAGAGCTGGAAGTTGAATCTCAACCTCAGGAGCAGCCCGCGTTCGAGGACTCCCGGCGGCACGTCAGGCGTGCCGACCGCTCCGATCAGGATGGCGTCGAAGCCGCTGAGCTCCTGCTCCACGGAGTCGGGCAGCACCTCGCCGGTGGCGAGATACCGGTTCCCTCCCAGGTCGTAACGCTCGGTCTCGACGGCGAACCCGCACCGGTCGCCGGCTGCTTCCACGGCCTTGAGAGCCTGAACGATTACCTCGGGTCCGATTCCATCTCCGGCGATGACCGCCAGCCGGTGCCGTCGTTCGCTCATCAGCCGGTGATCTTAACCGTCCATCATAAGGTTTTAGTGGTCTTCTAGGAGGGTGCTGAAAAAGACGGGGATTGGTTGGCCCGCGCGAGGCTTCTACCTGGGGTCTTGTCTCCGGCTATCGGGCCGACGGCATATTTTTCAGTACCCCCCTATGCCGCCGTCCCGGCGCCGGCGTTCAGTACCCGGTTGAGGGCTTCGACGAAGGCATGACCCGAACCTTCAACCACATCTGTAGAGATTGCTCGTCCGCTCCGGGACATACCGTCGATCTGGATCACCACGTTGACCTCGGCCATGGCGTCGGCTCCGGACGTGACCGGCACCACCCGGTAGTCCAGGAGGTGGGGGTCCAGCCCGGACGCCTTCCTGAGCGCGGCGAAGGTGGCGTCCACCATTCCGCCTCCGGTGCCGGTGAACTCCTCGGTCTCGGATCCCTCTCCGCGAGCCACTACCACGGTGGCGGTGGGCTCCACGTCCGTACCCCCTCGTACCCGCATCGACACCATCCGTATGGCGTCCGGGACGCGGCGGCTTCCGTGACGGATGATGGCACGGAGCTCCTGCTCGTTTATCTCCACCTTCCGGTCGGCCATCTCCTTGAAGGCAAGGAAAGCCTCGTTGAACTGGTCATCCTCCAACACGATGTCGAGCTTGGACAGAGCGTCGGCGAATCCGGCGCGTCCGGAGTGCTTCCCCAGCACGATCTGGCTGGTCGTTCCCACCGACTCGGGATCCATGATCTCGTAGGTTTCCCGGTCGCGGAGCACCCCGTGCTGATGGATTCCGGACTCGTGGGCGAAGGCGTTGCGTCCCACCACCGCCTTGTTGAACTGGATGGGATACCCGGTGAGGCGGGAGACCAGCCGGCTAGTGGGCACGATCTCGGCGGTGTTGGCGCCGACTTCCACCCCGAAATGGTCCTGGCGGGTGGTGACGGCCATGATCACCTCCTCGGTGGAGGTGTTTCCGGCCCGTTCGCCGATCCCGTTGATGGCCCCCTCGATCTGGCGGGCCCCCGCATGGATGGCGGTCAACGAGTTGGCGACGGCCAGCCCCAGGTCGTTGTGGCAATGGGTCGACACGATCACATCGTCCCTGCTCTCGAGCACCTCGTCGTAAACCCGCCGCAGCAACTCGACATAGTCCTGGGGGGTGGCGAAGCCCACCGTGTCGGGGATGTTGATGGTGGTGGCGCCCTCCCGGACCGCCGCCTGGCAGGTGGCGATCATGAAGTCCGGATCCGAGCGGGTGGCGTCCTGGGGCGAGAACTCGACATCGTCCGTGTAGCGCCGGGCCCGGCGGACCGACTCGATGATCGACTGCATCACCTCGGCGGGAGTCATGCGGAGCATCCGTTCCATGTGGATGGGGGAGGTGCTCTGGAATACGTGGAGGCGGTGGCGCTCCGCATGGCGGACCGCGTCGTAGGCGCGGTCGATGTCGTCGGGCGTGCACCGGGCCAGCGAGGCGATCACCGGGCCCTTGACCAGCTTCGCGATCTGGGAGACACCGTAGAAGTCGCCGTCGGAGGCGGCTGCGAAGCCGGCCTCGATGACGTCCACCCGCAGCCTGGCGAGCTGCCGGGCGATCGTGAGTTTCTCGTCAGGGGTCAGGGCGATTCCGGGCGCCTGTTCCCCGTCGCGGAGGGTGGTGTCGAAGATGATCAGTTTGTCCTGTGGCATGGCTGTCTGCTCCGGTTGGATGAGGTAGTGGATGGGTTGGCGGTGATGCGGGGAGGGGGTGCCTCCACGACCTACGTCGGGTCGTGGAGGCCCGATAGCGCCAGAAGCCGCCGGAGCAGGAACCGGCCGGGACCGACCGGAGCGGGGACGGGCGACGGGTGTTCCTTGCGGCTCATCGGTCGCTCGGGGTCTTGGGGGTGAGGAAGGGCATCAGCTCGCGGAGCCCGGCGCCCACCTGCTCGACCGGGTGGCTGCGCTCAGCCGCCCGCCGTCGCAGCAACTCGGGCGCTCCGGCCCGGGCTTCGGCCATCCAATCGCGGGCGAACCGGCCCGAACGGATGTCAGCCAGCACATCCTGCATGACCTGCCGGGTCTCGTCGGTGATGATCCGCGGGCCGGTGCTGTAGTCGCCCCATTCGGCGGTGTCGGAGACCGAGTATCTCATCCAGGACAGTCCGCCCTCGTACATCAGGTCGACGATCAGCTTCAACTCGTGGAGGGTCTCGAAATAGGCCGACTCGGGTGCGTAGCCCGCCTCGACCAGCGTTTCGAAGGAGGCCTTGACCAGTGCCGACAACCCGCCGCAGAGGATGACCTGCTCCCCGAACAGGTCGGTCTCCGTCTCCTCGCGGAAGGTGGTCTCCAGCACGCCGGCGCGGGTGCCGCCGATACCCCACGCATAGGCCAGGCCGAGGGCATGGGCGCCGTCCGTGGCGTCCTGGTGGATCGCCAGCAGGCATGGAACCCCTGAACCTTCCGTGTAGGTGCGTCGCACCAGGTGTCCGGGACCTTTCGGAGCCACCATCAGCACGTCGAGGCCCGGGTCCGGGGTGATCTCGTCGAAGTGGATGTTGAAGCCGTGGGCGAACATCAGGGCGTCGCCGTCCGCCAGATTGGGGGCGACCTCGGCTGCGTAGAGGTCCGCCATGTGCTGATCGGGCACCAGCATCATCACCACGTCCGCCCAGTCGGAGACCTCCGCCACGCTACCGACCACCAGGCCTTCGTCCTGGGCGTCGGTGCGGCTCCGGGACGACTCCCTGAGGCCGACCCTCACCTCGATTCCCGACTCCCGCAGGTTCAGGGCGTGGGCGTGTCCCTGGCTCCCGTAGCCGATGACCGCCACCTTGCGGCTCGATACGGCGGCGGGATCGGCATCGTCGTCGTAGAAGATTGCAGCCATGTCTACCTTCCGGGGGTCGCTGACCGGTCGGGAATCGTAACGGGGCGCCGGCGGAACGTCATCCCACCGCCTTGAGCTTGCGGGCCTTGGGTTCGCGGTTCATGGCGATCCGTCCCGACTTCACCAGGTCCACGAGCCCGAACGGGCGGATCAGCTCGAGCAGATCGTTCAGTTTGGCGGGGGAGCCGGTGACCATGAACGTGATGGAGTCGACCCCCACGTCGACCGGTGTCGCCCTGAAGATGGAAGCCAGCTGCAGGACCTCGGACCGTTGCCGGGAGCCGGCGCGCACCCTGACCAGCATGATCTCGCGCTCGATCGAGGACCCGGGGTCCAACTCCGTGATCTTCACCACGTTGACCAGCTTGTGAAGCTGCTTCTTGACCTGCTCGAGTTCCGGCGCCCGCACCACGATGGTCATCTTCGACAACCCCGGGTCGGCGGCCGGCCCCACCGCTAGGGAGTGGATGTTGAATCCCCGCCGGGCGAACAGTGAAGACACCCTCGCCAGGACACCCGGCTTGTTCTCTACCAGGACGCTCAATACCTGCTGCTCGGTCACAGATCCTCCGGTCCGTTGAGAACGATGTCGTTGGACCCGCCGGCGGGCACCATCGGGAAGACCATCTCGTCACGGTCCACCACGAACTCGGCCACCACCGGCCGGTCGTCGATCTCGATCATGGTCTCGATCACGTGGTCCACCTCGTCCACCCGGGTGGCGCGCAGCCCCGCGCAACCCATGGACTCGGCCAGCTTCGGGTAGTCCGGGAGCTGTTGACCGAGGTCGGAGGCGGAGAACCGCTCGTTGTAGAAGAGGCGTTGCCACTGGCGGACCATGCCGTGCGCAGCGTTGTTGAACAAGGCCACCTTGATGGGGATCCGCTCGTAGGCGGCGGTTATCAGCTCCTGGACGGTCATCTGGAAGCAGCCGTCTCCGTCCACGGCGATCACCTGCTGGTCGGGCATGCCGGCCTTGGCGCCGATGGCCGCCGGCACTGCGAACCCCATGGTGCCTAGCCCGCCGGAGTTGATCCAGTGGCGGGGCTGGTCGAAACGCCAGTACTGGGAGGCCCACATCTGATGCTGCCCCACACCCGACACGACGATGGCGTCATCGTCCGCCCGGTCCCGCAGGCGGCTGATCACGTGCTGGGGCTTCAGCGGACCGTCGGCCTGCTGCTCGAAGCGGAGCGGGTGCCGTTCCTGCCACGTCCTGATGGTGGTCCACCACTTCTCCAGTTCCGGGGTCGGCGTGTCTCCCCAGCGCTCGCACATCGCCTCCAGAATCAGGCGGGCGTCACCGACGATCGGAACCTCCGGAGCGCGCACCTTCCCGATCTCGGCCGGATCGATGTCGGCATGTATCACCTTGGCGAAGGGAGCGAAGGCGTCGGGATCTCCGGTGACCCGGTCGTCGAAGCGCACGCCGATTGCCACCAGCAGATCGGCCTTCTGCATGGCGGTGGTGGCGGCGTAGAGGCCGTGCATCCCCGGCATTCCCAGGGTGTTGGGATTGCGATCGGAGATGGCGCCCCGGCCCATCAGGGTGGTGATGACCGGCATGTTCGTCATGCGGGCGAAGGCGGTCAGGGCCTCGCTCGCTCCCGCCTTGATGATGCCGCCCCCGACGTAGAGAACGGGGCGTTCCGCGCTCTCGATGAGCCGGATGGCCTCCCGCACCCGGCGGGGGTGGGGGGAGACGGTGGGACGGTATCCCGGCATGGCCACCGGCTCCGGATCGCGCCATGGCACGCGGGCGTTGAGCACGTCCTTGGGGATATCGACCAGCACCGGCCCGGGACGTCCGGTCGACGCCAGGTGGAAGGCCTCGGCGACGGTCTGGGCGATCTCCTCGGCGCGGGTGACGAAGTAGTTGTGCTTGGTGGCCGGCATGGTGATGCCGGTGGTGTGCGCCTCCTGGAAGGCGTCGTTACCGACGGCGTGGGTGGGCACCTGTCCGGTGATTGCCACTATGGGCACCGAGTCCATCAGTGCGTCCGCCAGCGGGGTGACCAGGTTGGTGGCGCCGGGACCCGAGGTGGCGATGGCCACTCCGACCTTCCCGGTAGCCCAGGCGTAGCCCTCGGCCATGTGGCCGGCGCCCTGCTCGTGGCGGGCGAGGATATGGCGGAATCCGGCGTCGAGCAACGGGTCGTAGGCGGGGAGGATGGCGCCGCCAGGGATGCCGAAGGCGGTGTCGACCTCCTGGTATTCGAGTGCTTTGATCAGTATCTCTGCGCCGGTGATCATGCCCATCTGCTTCCTTGCTGGTCTCGCTGGTTCCTGTGGTGCCCTCATACAGAAAGCCCTCCGGGATGGAGGGCCTGAGCGCACACGTCGCGTTGCGACGGTGCGCTACATAAGTACTAGTACGAGGCTGCGGCCGGTCATGAGATGCCGAAGTATGGAGCATGCGGGCCGTGATGTCAACATTTGTGGCGATATATGTCGGCGTTGACATAGCGGTCCGCTTCCTGCTTACGATTGGGGAATGCGCAAACCGGAACGCCGACTCCTCCGCCAAGTGGTCGAGGCCGCCCGCGAGACCCTGAGGGACATGGAGTGGCGCGACGTGCCGCGGTCGATGCATCGGGTCGCGCAGAGCACGGGACAGCGGCTGCCAGCGCCCCTCGAGAAGCTTCTCCTCAAGGAGATCGACGATGACGAGTGGTTGCGCGAGCAGGTAGCAGAGGACTTCGACGGTTCGGAGGACGGCGACGATCCCCACGAGCAGGCGGCGGCGCTCTTCCTGCTGCGCCCGGACGGCTGGGAGGACCGGCTGGAGCGGATCCGCCGCGACCTCCGCGACGCCTGGAACTCGGCTCGGATCGAACGCCACGAGCAGCGGATCGGCGAGTTGGAGTCGGAGTTGAAGAAGTGGAAGGGCGACGCCCGGCAAGCCCGTGAGAACGCGGAGGAAGCCATGCGCGAGGCCGAGCGCCGGGTGGAAAAGGCATGGGAAGAGGCCCGATCCACGGTGGAACCGGAGCTCATCGAAACCTGCGATCGGCTGAGAAGGGACAACCGCCGGCTGGCGGCTGAGCTCGAGGCGGCCCGCGCCGAGCTGGAGGAGGCGGCGCGACGCCTCGCCGAGACGCGCCGGGACCTGGAGCGGGAGCGGCGGATCGAGCATGCCCCGCCTGCCCGCACGGAGGCGCCGAACGTGTGGGCCGACATGGACGAGGTGGAGGCGGCGCGGCGGCTGGATGAGGTGGTGCAGGCCTTCTTCCCGGGACCGGATCCTGTCGTGATGGAGCCGGTTCCCTCCGGCTCGGAGCCGCTTGCCCTACCGGCCGGGGTGGCGCCCGACAGCCCCCAAGCGGTCGAGTGGTTGATCGAATTGGACCGGCCCTTCGTCCTGCTGGTGGACGGCTACAACGTGACCGCCAAGATGTACCCGCCCCATCGGTTCAGCCAGCCCGAGATACGGGATCGCCTGCAGAACGACCTCGCCGAGTTGAAGGTCCGGGCCAAGGGGCGCCCCCGGATCACTGTGGTGTGGGACTCGGGCCGGGCAAGCGAGACGAGTGCCGAGACCCTGCCCAACGGGATCGAGGTCAGGTACACGCGTGAAGGGTGGAAGGCCGACGACGAGCTGATCGACCTGGCCGGGGGCTTGGGCGCCTCCGCGGTGGTGTTCTCGAGCGATCGCGAGGTCCGGGAGGGAGCACAGCGGGCCGGATCGCTGGGCCTGTGGAGCGAAGCCCTCGCCGCCTGGGCGCTCAACGGCTGAGGCGAGGCCCTGACGTCGCTCTCCGATCGCGCCGCGCCCTAGACGCAACCGCGCGCTGGGTAGCGCCTATCCGCGGAAGAAGCGGCCCGCCAGGTTGACCACGATGGTCAGCAGCAGGCTCGCCACCAGCATCGAGGTGAGCGGGATGTACACCACCGACCGGTCCCCGACCCGGCGGATGTCGCCCGGCAGGTTGCCGAACCACGAGAGCAACCCGAACCGGGCCGCCAGCCCGGCCGCGATGGCGATCAACCCCCCGATTATCAGAAGATTGCTGACGCTTCGCATGCCGCTGCCTACGCTACCGGCGTAGGTCGTTCGCTGCGCTACCGTGGCTCTCCGGCCACTCACGTACGACGCGCAGGAGGATGCCATGCCCAACCCCGTAGTCCACTTCGAGATCCAGTCCACGGAGCCCGGGAAGAGCCGGGAATTCTTCAGGGAAGTCTTCGGATGGCAGATCGAGTTGGCGACAGAGATGGAGTACGGCCTCGTGAACACCGGCGCCGAGACGGGGATCAACGGCGGTATCGAAGCCTCGCCCACCGGGGAGAACCAGGTGATGATCTACATCGAGGTCGACGACATCCAGGGCTACCTGGACCGGGCGGTGGCCGCCGGAGCCGGGGTCGTCATGCCGGTGACGAGCATTCCCGGCGCGGTGACCTTTGCCGTGTTCTCGGACCCGGCCGGCGTGGTGGTCGGCATCGTGGACAGCGAGACACCCCCGGCCGAATAGCGACTAGACCTTCAGGCGTCGGTCACGCATCCGGTGCTTGCTGTTGACACCGTCCGGATGTAGCGGGCCAGGGTGCCCCGAGTGGCCTTGAGCGGCGGCGGCGTCCAGGCCGCCCGGCGGTCGGCCAGTTCGGCCTCGGACACGTCGAGGGTGATGGTCCGGGCGACCGCGTCTATCGAGATCCGATCTCCGGGTTCTACCAGCGCGATCGGGCCGCCCTCCTGGGCCTCGGGGCAGACATGGCCCATGATGAAACCGTGGGAGCCGCCCGAGAAGCGGCCGTCGGTTATGAGGGCGACGTCCTGGCCCAGACCGGCGCCCATGATGGCCGAGGTGGGGGTGAGCATCTCGGGCATGCCCGGCCCGCCCTTCGGGCCCTCGTAGCGGATGATGATCACCGTGCCAGGTCCGATCTCGCCCCGCTCGAGGGCGGCCAGCATGTCCTCCTCGCTGTCGTAAGGCAGGGCAGTGCCCGTGAAGGAGAGGCCTTCCTTGCCGGTTATCTTGGCGACCGCCCCTTCGGGGGCCAGGTTGCCCCGGAGGATCTGGATGTGGCCGGAGTCCTTCACCGGGCTGTCCCAGGGAGCGATCACCAGCTGTCCCTCCGCCAGGCCCGGCAGGTCGGCGAGGTTCTCGGCCATGGTCCGGCCGGTCACGGTCAGGCAGTCGCCATCGATGGCGCCCCGTTCCAGCAGCATCCTCAGCACCGCCGGCGTCCCTCCCACCTCATGCAGGTCCTCCATCACGTACCGGCCGGAGGGCTTGAGGTCGCCCAGGTAGGGGATGCGGTCGCTGACCGGCTGGAAGTCCTCGATGTCCAGATCGACCCCGGCTGAGTGGGCCATGGCCATCAGGTGCAGCACCGCGTTGGTGGAGCCGCCCAGCACCATCGTGATGACCATGGCGTTCTCGAACGCCGCCCGGGTCATGATGTCGCTGGGGCGGATGTCCTCCTCGAGAAGCCTGCGGATGGCCGTACCCGCCGCCCGGCACTCGTCCGCCTTGCCCGGGTCGGTTGCCGGAGTCGAGGAGCTGTAGGGGAGGCTCATCCCCAGTGCCTCGATCGCCACGGCCATCGTGTTGGCCGTGTACATGCCCCCGCAGGCGCCGGCGCCGGGGCAGGCGTTGCGGACCACGTCGAGCCGATCGTCCTCGCTCAGGCGGCCGGCGATGGCCTCGCCGTAGGACTGGAAGGCCGACACGATGTCGATCGGGTTGCCGTGGCGGTTCACGCCGGCCCGGATGGTGCCCCCGTAGATCATCAGCGCCGGACGGTCGAGACGGGCCATCGCCATGACCGCCCCCGGCATGTTCTTGTCACAGCCCGGGATCGAGATGTTGGCGTCGTACCACTGGGCGCTCATGACGGTCTCGATGGAGTCGGCGATGAGGTCCCTCGACTGGAGCGAGTAGGACATGCCGTCGGTCCCCATCGACATCCCGTCCGACACCCCGATGGTGTTGAAACGCATGCCCACCAGGCCGGCCTCGGTGACCCCCAGCTTGGTCTGGGCGGCCAACTCGTCCAGATGCATGTTGCAGCTGTTGCCCTCGTACCACATGGAGGCGATCCCGACCTGGGCCTTCGACATGTCGCCGGGCGTGAGGCCGGTGGCGTAGAGCATGGCCTGCGAGCCGCCCTGCGAGCGTTCCTGGGTTATCCGTCTGCTGACTCGGTTTATAGCTGTTTCCATGCGCGCCAATCATAGATTGGGCGCCGATCCGGCCACCTCCAGACGAGTGTTTCCAAGGTGTTGTGATCAGCCGTTGGTCGTCAGTTAACTTTAACATCAACTAGAAGCTGGCAACTAGCAACTAGTGACTACTCAACTAGCCTGTCGCCATGCTCCTCCCGCCCGATCGAAGGCTTGCGGCCGACGGGCCGAGGCGTCGTCATGATCGTGGTGGTCGGTGCTGATCGTCAGCGACGTCCATGGGGCTTTCACCGAGTTGGCCCGGGTTGCCTCGCGTGGAGGCCCTCTCCTGGTGCTCGGGGATCTGCTCAACTTCGTGGACTACCGCACCGGCCGGGGGATCGCCGCCGAGGTGTACGGTCCCGAGTACGCCCGCGAGTTCATCCGTAACCGAAGGACCGGCGACTGGCCGGCCAACCGGAGGCTGTGGCGCCGCGTCCAGGAGGGACGGGAGTCTGACCTGGCCGAGCGCATCCGGGCCGAGGTACGCCGCCAGTACAGGGCGGCGCGCCGGGCCCTGCTCCCCGCCGCGCAGGCCTACGTGATATACGGCAACGTGGACTGGCCGGAGGAGATGGCGACCGCGCTGGCGGATGAGGTCATGCTGGTGGACGGCGAGGTGGTCGAGATCGAGGGCTACTCGGTCGGGTTCGCCGGGGGAGGGGTGCCCACCCCGGCGAGGGCCCGGGGCGAGGTGTCGCACGAGGCCATGGCCGCCAAGCTGGACGCCCTGGGACGGGTGGACATCCTGTGCACCCATGTCGCCCCCTCGGTGGCGCCGCTCCGCCGGGACGTGGTGACGGGCATGCTGGAGCGGTCGTCCCCCGTGGTGCTGGACTACCTGGCGACCCACCGGCCCCGGTACCACTACTTCGGAGACATCCACCAACCCCAGGCACAGGAGTGGCGGGTGGGGCGCACCGTCTGCCGCAATGTCGGCTACTTCCGGGCCACGGCTCGCGCGGTGCGCCACCGCTGACGTGTCACCGTCGGGTGGTACGTTGTCGACATGGTGTTCCCGGGGCCGGTAGAGCTGGGGCGCGGGGTGGTCGTCCACCCCGGCGACCCCGATCCGATCGAGGGGCTGCCCAGGGTGCGCGTGGATCAGGACCTCCTGGACTCGCCCGAGTTGCTGGCCGGGACGGTGGACCGGCTGCATCGGGGCTGGTCGGCCCGAGAGCATGTCGCCGTCGAGCTGGCTGTCGACCAGGAGAAGCTCCGCCGCCCGGTCATAGAGGAGCGCCCGCTGTGGCGGCTCGGAACGGACTTCACCATTCTCAGGGAGCGGCTTCACTTCCTGGTGTGGGCCAACAACTGGGATTGCCGCAGCGGCACCCCGGTGTGGTGGTGGGGTTCCAAGGCCGCCGGGCTGGGCGCCGCCGAGGGTGGGCCCGCCGACATAGTCCTCAGGGACGGCGAGCCGGCCTGGGTTGACGGAGGCCCCCGGGAGCCGCTCGACCTGCCCGTGGTGCATGCCGAGTCGGTCGCGGCAGGCCGTCTCCTTCCGGGCGGCTCGCCGGCAAGGCTCGACCCGGATCTGGATCCCGCCCAGCGGGCGGCCGTCGAGCATGGCCCCGGCCCCGCCCGCATCATCGCCACCGCCGGATCGGGTAAGACCCGGACCCTCCTGGCCCGGCTCGCCCACCTGGTCGACCACCGCGGGGTCGAGCCCGGCCTGGTAACCGCGGTCGCCTACAACAACCGGGCTGCGGCGCAGATGAGGGAGCGTCTGGGGAGGCAGGACGTCCACATCCGGACCATCCATTCCCTCGGTTGGGCGATCGTCAGGGAAGCGCTTCCGGACGCCCGCCTCCTCGACGAAGGAGAGGTGCGGGGACGTCTCCGGGGACTCGTGCCGAGCCGGCCCGTTCTCAACAAGGACGTGATCGGTCCCTACCTGGAGGCCCTGTCGGACGCCCGCCTGGGACTGGCGGATCCGGCCGAGGTGGAGGAGGGCCGCGACGACATCCCGGGCTTCGCGGAGGTCTTCAGGCGCTACCGCTACCGGCTCGAGCGGCACAGCCTGGTGGACTACGACGAGCAGATCTACCGAGCCATAGAGCTGCTGCTCCGAGACCCCGACCTCCGGGCTCGCTGGCAGGCCCGATGCAGGCACCTGCTGGTCGACGAGTTCCAGGACCTCACACCCGCCTACGTGCTGTTGCTCCGGGTGCTGTCATCGCCGAGTCTCAACGTGTTCGGGGTGGGGGACGACGATCAGACCATCTACGGGTATGCGGGGGCGGACCCGCGCTTCCTGGTGGACTTCGACCGCCTCTTCCCGGGCGCGGCGGAGTACGCATTGGAAGTGAACTACCGGTCGCCTGCCGCGGTGATCGGCGGCGGTAACCATCTCCTCGTCCACAACCGCGTCCGGGTGCCGAAGGCGGTTAGGCCGGCGCCCGGCTCCCCGGACGGGACCGACCGCCTCCTAATCCTCGAGCGGCCCGATCCGGAAGTGACCGGGGAGGCGATCGATCGGGTTCGTGGATGGCTGGAGGAAGGGGTCCCTCCCGGCAAGGTGGCGGTGCTGTCCCGGGTCAATTCAGCTCTCCTCCCCGTGCTGGCCGGGTTGGACCGGGCCGGATTCCCGTTGAACTCCAGGATCGAGCCCGGACTGCTCGACCGGTCGGTCATGAGATCGGCGCTGGCTTGGATACGCCTCGGGCTCCGACCGGAGGAGATGGGGCGCCTGGACCTGCTCGAAGCGGTCCGCCGTCCCTCCCGGGGACTCAACCGCCTGGCGGACCGGCGCCTTCAACGCAGCGCGTACTCCCTGGAAGATCTCCGGGAACTGGCAGAGGGATTGGAGGGGCGCCAGGCGGAGGCATGGGTGACGTGGGTTCACGACATCGACGGGCTGGCCGGCAAGGCAAGGAGCGGAACGGTCGGCCCCGTCCTCCGGCGGCTGATCGATGTCATCGGTCTGGGACGGTCGGCCCACCTGCTGGATCGGAACCGGACCCGGGTGGACAAGGCCGGTCACGCCGACGATCTGGTGGCGCTCCTCCGCGCCGCCTCCGTGTACCGCGAGGTGGGAACATTCGAGGAGGACCTGCGGGCGGCGTTGGCGCGACACCGCGGTGCCGGAGAGGTCCGGGACGGTGTGACGCTCTCCACGGTCCACCGGGTCAAGGGCATGGAGTGGGACCGGGTGCTCGTTTTCGGGACCGATCGGGGCCTGATGCCCCACGACCTGTCGGAGAACCTGGAGGAGGAGCGGCGCATCCTCTACGTGGCGATCACCCGGGCCCGCAGGCAGGCGGTGGTGTTGGCGGACGCCGGCCGTCCCTCGCGGTTTCTGGCCGAGATGCGAGGCCGGCAGCCTCGGGAGGCTCGGGTCTCGACGGCCCGGACACCGGTCGCGGCGGCGCGACCCGAAGCGCCGGTGGAGGTCGATCCCGAGTTGCTCGAAAGGCTCAAGACCTGGCGTCGCGACAGGTCCAAGGAAGACAATGTCCCGGCCTACATAGTGTTCTCGAACCGAACCCTCGCGGGGATAGCGGTTCGTCAGCCGCGGACCGAGGAGGAGTTGCTGGCGGTGAGCGGAGTCGGTCCTACTAAATTGGAGTTGTACGGGGAGGAGGTGCTGGAAATCGTGCGGGAGACTTCAAAGTCCTGAACGCGCGAAATCCCTCCGAGCGCCTATCCGGAACGAGGGGTATTCACCGCGTCCCCGGCGGGTCGGAAGGATGGGGTTAGAGAGTGTCCAAGTCGACTCTCCAAGCTATTGAGATAGACGCTCCGCCCGCCACGTGTTTCGAGGTGGCGGCCGATCTGGAGGCCTATCCGGAATGGGCCGGCGAGGTGCGGCGGGTCTCGGTCCACGAGAAGGACGCCCAGGGGCGGCCCGTCAGAGCCACCCTCGTGGTGGATGCCATGATCCGCCAGGTCGAGGTCACCTTCCGCTACACCTACGACCCGCCCCATGCGATGCGCTGGACGGCCGAGCCGGGGCGGGATGTCCTCGAACTGGACGGATCGTACGAGTTCCGCGAGCTCGGAGAGGGAACCACGGCGGTCTACATGCTGAGGGTGGTCCCCGGATTCGACATCCCCGGATTCCTGCTCAGCCAGGCCGAGAAGCAGATAGTGGGCACGGCCCTGCGGGCGCTGCGGAAGCGCGCCGAAGGCAGCTGACCGCTGCGCCTCGGTCCGGTGATCGACGCCATCACCACCCGGAGGCTTCCGGCTAGACCCCTCGACGCGCCCGTTCCGGCGTGGGAGGGTACGCCGGAACGGGGGGGGAGGCTCTGGTCTGGTCTCAGGTGCCGGGCGGCGAGCTCAGGCAGCCTCGATCTCGATGGTCCTGGGCAGGACGTCCGGTTGCTTCCGGACCACTACCTCCAGGATGCCGTTGGAGAGCCGGGCGGTCACCTGGTCGCTGTCGACGTTGTCAGCCAGCGTGACGGAGCGGGAGAACCCACCGTCCGCCAACTCCCGGTGGCGGTAGGTGGCGCCCTCCGCCAACTCGAGGGAACGGGAGCCCTTGACGGTCAACACGTTGTCCTCCACCGTGACCTCGAGGTCGGCGAGCTTGAATCCGGGGATCTCGAAGCGGGTCGTGATCTCGGCGCCGGACTCGATGATGTCGACTCGGGGCACCAGGGTCGGCGCTCCCAGCCGATCGCGGGTGCCCAGGAGATGGGTCCCGGCGAGGGGGAGGCCCTCGAACAACGAGTCGATGTCCGGGACGAACTTGAAGGGTCGGGTGCGTACCAGCTGCATATGCGTGCTCTTCCTCTGATCGGGGTGGGTTCGGCTCATCGGCCGGCCACCGTTCGTTGCTAGTCATATAATCTAACACAGATGCGCTGAGGTTTCTTCCCGGAAAAGCCTAACTTTTTTCGGACTCCTATGGAGAGGGATGACATGCCGCCGAAACGGGGCGGGATATGCTGGCGCTCGTAACCTGTAGGGGTGGCCCGAGACCGACACGCCGCCGGGGCTGATGAACGACCCTGACCTGACCCTGGGTATTGATCTGGGTGGAACGAAGATGGCGTTCGCCCATGTGGACGCGCGCGGCGAGATAGTGGAGCATCTGGCGATGCCCCGACCTGCCACGGCCGCCGAGATGGAGACGGTGCCGGTCGAGGTGGCGCGTTCGCTGCTCGACTCCCGCATCGGCGCAATCGGGATCGGCGCCGCCGGCCTGGTGGACGCCGAGGCGGGCGTCCTGATCTGGGGTCCCAACGTCGAAGGCCGCCAGATTCGCTTCCGTGAGATCTTCGAGGCCGAGTTGGGCCTTCCCACCGTGGTGGACAACGACGCCAACGTCTCCGGTCTGGCCGAGGCCCGCGTGGGTGCCGGCCGCGGCTACCGGCACGTCTGCATGATCACCTTGGGGACCGGCATCGGCGGTGCCTGGGTCATCGACGGCCGTCCCTATCGCGGGCGCGGGTTCGCCGGAGAAGTGGGGCACATCCCCGTGGATGTCGGAGGGCCTCGCTGCACATGCGGTCAGAGAGGCTGCTGGGAGACCTTCGCCTCGGGTCGCCGGCTCGATCAGATGGCACGGGACCTGGCTGCGGCGCGTCCGGGAGGGCTGGTCGCGAAGTTGGCCCGCGGGGAGTCACCGGAGGGAGGGCACCTGACCCGGGCCGCCATGGAAGGCGATCCTGACGCCACCGGAGCGCTTCAGGAGGTGGCCTTGTGGTTGGGTGTCGGTATCGCCGGGCTGGTGGCGGCCATGGATCCTGAGATCGTGGTGGTCGGCGGGGGCGTCTCACAGGTCGGGGATCTGTTCCTGGATGCCGCGCGGGAGTCGTTCCGGGATGCGCTGGAGGGATCCGACCACCGGGATCCGACGCCGATAGTATGCGCCGCCCTGAAGGAGGACGCCGGTGTCATCGGCGCCGGACTCCACGCCCGGGAGAGGCTGCTGTGATCCGTGACTGGCTGGAAGCAAGGATGGCCGATGAGCGCACGCGTGCGCTCATCCGGGAGGCGGTCATGCTGGTGCCCAACCTGGGCAAGCTGGCGGCCCGCCTGGCCGCGGATCCCCGCGTGCCCGTCCGGGCCAAGGTCTTTGCCGGGCTGGCGGCGGCATACGCCTTCTCGCCGATCGACGTGGTACCGGACTTCATTCCCGTGCTGGGCAAGACCGACGACATCCTGCTGATGGCGCTGGCGTTGCGGCACGTGATCGAGGAGGTCGGCGTGGCGGTGGTCAGGGAGCACTGGGACGGCCCCGATCAGGTGCTCACCGTGATGATCGATCTGGTCAGCGCCATCGCCGACACCGTTCCGAGGCCGCTGCGGATGGCCCTCAACCGTTTCCTGCGCGCCGGCTGAACGGGCGTGGCCGGGCGCCGCAGACCGGCGCCGGCGGGTCGGCCCGGTAACCGTGTAGCCGGACGTCAGGTCGAAGATCAACAGTGAAGTACGCGGTTCTGTTTCCGGGCCAGGGAAGCCAACGGGTGGGCATGGGCGCCGATCTCTTCGGCGCCCGGCCTGATCGGCTGGTCGACGTGTCGGACCGGGTGCTCGGATGGTCTCTCCGGGACGTGTGCCTGGAAGGGCCGGAGGAGAGGCTGACCGCTACCGAACACGCCCAACCGGCCCTCTACGCCCTGGCGTACCAGCTCTGGACGGAACTCGGCGAACGCGTGGGTCACCCGCCGGCGGCGGCGGCCGGGCATTCGCTCGGGGAGTACACGGCGCTGGCGGCCGCCGGAGCCTTCTCGTTCGAGACCGGGCTCGGGCTGGTGGACCGGAGAGCCCGCGCCATGGCTGATGCGGTGGCAAGGGTGGACTCCGGAATGGCCGCCCTCCTCGGGGTTTCCGATGAGGTAGCCCACCAGGTCGCGGCGGACCGGAGGCTCGAGGGTGGCAAGCTCTGGGTGGCCAATCTCAATGCTCCGGGCCAGGTCGTGGCCGCCGGAGCGCTCGAGGACATCGGATGGCTGGTCCGTAACGCCCGCGATCTGGGCATCCGGCGGGCGATCCGACTCGACGTAGCGGGCGCCTTCCATACCCCGCTCATGGAACCGGCCGGGTCGAGGCTGGCCACCGCGCTGGCCGGGGTGGGGATCCGCCCCCTCGCCTTCCCCGTGTGGGCCAACGTGACCGCCCGACCGATGCCGGAGGGTCATGTCAGGGAGATGCTGAGCCGCCAGATCACCGCTCCGGTCCGGTTCGGCGAGACCCTGCGGGGTATGGCGGAAGCCGGGGTCGAAGCCTTCGTCCACGTCGGCCCCGGGGACGTTACGGCCGGCCTGGCCAGGCGGGCGGTCCGCGGGTGCCGGGTGCTGGTCGCCTCGTCGATCGCGGAGGTCGAGGAGGTTGCCGACCGCCTCGGCCGGTCATGACCTGTCACCGCCTTCCGCGGCCCCTCCACTCCCGTCCGCCCCGGCCCACTAGAGTTGCCTGCGCGAGGCTCCGCCGACCTGCCCATCCGTCCGAACTAGGGGTTCCCCTGTCGTATCGATGCCTGCCGGCGAACCGGGCCGAACGCCACGAAGAAAGGGACGGATGAGGTACGCCGAGATCACCGGTTGGGGCAAGGCCCTTCCTCCGACCGTCCTCAGCAACGCCGACCTCGAGCAACTGGTCGACACCAGCGACGAGTGGATCACCTCTCGTAGCGGTATCAAGGAGCGGCGTATCTCCCACGTAGCCGCCAGCGACATGGCCGAGTTGGCCGCCCGCCGCGCCATAGCCGCGGCCGGCGTCGAGATGGAACAGATCGATCTCGTCATCAATGCCACCTGCACCCCCGAGTCGATCATTCCCGCCTCCGCCTCCTACGTGCAGGCCAAGCTGGGAGCGGTCAATGCCGGCGCCATGGACCTCAACGCCAACTGTTCGGGGTTCGTCTACTCCTACGTGACCGCCGATTCCCTGGTCCGGACCGGGGTCGTCGACACGGTGGTGCTGGTCGGTGTGGAGCGGCTCAGCTGGGTCCTCGACTACACGGACCGCGCCACCTGCATCCTCTTCGGGGACGGAGCGGGAGCGGTCGTCCTCCAACCGACCGATACCGAGGCCGGGGTGTTCGGCTCCGAGCTGGGGGTTGACGGGAACATGGCCGATCTACTGGCCGTACATGGGGACGGCACCGTCCAGCCCGGCTCGTCGCTCGTACCTCCCAGGATCGTGATGCAGGGATCGGACGTGTTCCGGCGGGCCGTGACCGCCATGGCGGATGCTTCGGAGGCGGTGGTGCGCCAGGCCGGATGGGATCTCGACGACATCGACCTCCTGGTGCCGCACCAGGCCAACCAACGGATCATCGACGCCACATCCCGGCGCCTGAAACTGGATCCCGCCCGGGTATTCCTCAACATCCATGCGTACGGGAACACCAGCGCCGCCACCATCCCGATCGCGCTGACCGAGGCCATCGAGGTGAGGCGGGTTCCTCCCCGAGCCAACCTGGTGTTCGCGGCCTTCGGTGGGGGTCTCACGTGGGCGGCCGCCGCGGTGCGGTTCGGCGAGCGAGTCACGCCTGTCGGAGAAGTCGATGACGAGCTTCCCGGCACCGATGAGTCGGTGTGGGATTTGCTGGCGGCCAATTTCAAGTCCTTCGGGAGGCTCGAGCTCGAATGAGCAAGGTGGCCCTGGTGACCGGTGGTTCCCGAGGGATCGGGCGCGCCATCTCCGTGGCCCTGGCCGGCCGGGGTTATTCGGTGGCGGTGAACTACCGGAGCCGGTCCGGAGCGGCGGACGAGGTGGTGGACTGCATCGGAGCATCCGGTGGCTCGGCGGCCGCGTTCGGGGCGGATGTGAGCCGAGCGGACGACGTGGCCAGGCTCTTCTCGGAGGTGGAGGACAAGTTCGGTCGTCCGGCCATCCTGATCAACAACGCCGGTACCACGGACGACAGCCTGCTCCTTCGCATGGAGGAGGCCGCCTGGGATCGCCTTCTCGAGACAAACCTGAAGTCTGTTTACCTGTGCAGCAAGGCGGTGCTGAGGGGGATGCTGAGGCAAAAGTGGGGAAGGATAGTGTCGATCGCCTCCGTGGCGGGCCTGACCGGCAATCCGGGCCAGACCAACTATGCCGCCTCCAAGGCGGGCGTGATCGCCTTTTCCAAGTCTCTCGCCAAGGAGGTGGGTTCCAGAGGGGTTACGGTCAACGCGGTCGCACCCGGCTTCGTCATAACCGACCTGACCTCTGGTATGCCGGAATCCTTCCTGGAGCAGGTACGCTCTACGACCAGCCTCCGCCGGATCGGCCGGCCCGAGGAGATAGCCTCGGCTGTGGCTTTTCTGGTCTCGGATGGTGCTTCGTACATAACCGGCCAGGTGTTGGTCGTCGACGGCGGGCTTGCCCTCTGAGTCGGGACCCTCGGAACACAATCACATCAAGGAGACAAGCAACATGGATCGCTCGCAAGTTCAGGCCAAGATGCGGGATCTGCTCGTTGACGAGTTGGGGCTCGATGCCGACAAGATCACGGACGCGGCGACTTTCGAGGAGGACCTCGAGGTGGATTCGCTCGGAGTGGTCGAGCTATTGA
The DNA here is from genome assembly GCA_011523635.1 of Acidimicrobiia bacterium. GTDB lineage: Bacteria > Actinomycetota > Acidimicrobiia > Spongiisociales > Spongiisociaceae > Spongiisocius. Next base: position 72,030 of record WTGI01000035.1, on the reverse strand, counting down.
TGGCCCTCGAGGATGAGTTCGGTGTCAAGATCCCCGACGAGGAGGCCGAGAACATAACGGCGGTGGGCGAGGCGGTCGACCTGGTGGTCGCCAAGCTCTCCTCCTGAGAGGGCGCCTCGGGGGTCGGACCATGCACGGGGAGTTCCGGAGGGTGGTGGTGACCGGTATGGGCGCCATCACCCCACTCGGTCACACTGTCGAAGAGACCTGGAAGGCGGCCCTGGCCGGCGAGTCCGGGATCGGTCCGATCACCCAGTTCGACCCTTCCGGCGTCCAGACCAAATTCGCCGGCGAGGTCCGGGGATGGGATCCGGAACTCGTCATCCCCAGGAGGGAGGCCCGCCGGCTCGACCGCTCGGCGCAACTATTCGTGTGCGCCGCCCAGCAGGCCATGGACGAATCCGGTCTCGACTTCGTGGCCGATAGTTCCGACGCCGACCGGGCCGGTGTGGTGGTCGGATCCGGCCTCGGAGGGATGCTGTCCTTCGACAACCACATCAAGGTGATGCTGGACCGGGGGGCCTCGCGGATCAGCCCCCTGGCGGTCACGATGATCATTCCCAACGAGGCGGCCGGGGTGGCTTCCATCCGTTTCAACATGCGCGGGCCGGTGACCTGCGTGGTGACGGCATGCGCCGCATCTGCCAACGCCATCGGCGACGCCGCCGAGATTATCCGGCGAGGCGCCGCCGATGTGATGCTGGCCGGTGGCGCCGAGGCCACCATCTGCGAATTCGGCATCGGATCCTTCAACAGCAGCAAGGCGCTCAGCACCCGTAACGATGATCCGACCGGCGCCTCCCGCCCGTTCGATGCGAATCGGGACGGCTTCGTCATGTCGGAGGGCGGCGTATGCGTGATACTCGAGGATCGTGAGCGGGCTCTGGCCAGGGGTGCTCGGATCCATGCCGAGGTGATCGGGTACGGGATGACCTCCGACGCCCATCACGTGACCCTGCCCCGTCCGGGCGGGGAAGGGGCGGCGCGGGCGATGGAGGCCGCCCTCGACTCGGCCGGCCTGGAGCCGGAGCAGTTGGGTTACATAAACGCCCACGGCACGTCGACCAAGGCCAACGACGTCACCGAGACGCAAGCGATCAAGCTGGCTCTGGGGGAGAAGGCGGCCCGGGCCGTCCCCGTCTCGTCCACCAAGTCGATGACCGGACACCTGATGGGCGGCGCCGGCGCCGTGGAGTCGATCTTCTGCATCCAGGCGATCAACCACGGGATCATCCCGCCCACCATCAACTACACCACACCCGATCCCGACTGCGATCTCGACTACGTTCCCAACGAGCCGCGCGAGGCCGAGGTGGAATACGCCATGACCAACTCTTTCGGGTTCGGCGGGCACAACGTGGTTCTCATTTTCGGACGTCCTTAGTTCTAGTGGCCTGGCTTATTCTGGAACATATATGTTGCTAATAACTAGCAACTGACGACTAGCAACTAGCAACTAATCTCTGCGGATGCGCAGGACGATGAGGGTGATCGCCAGCCCCACGGTACCGACCAGCGTCAGCGTTCCCAGGGCGAGGAGCAGCCACAGAACGAGGGGAACGCGTCCCGTCAGGGCGCCCACGCCCAGCGCCACCGCGCCCAGCACGAAAGTCGCGCCGGCTCCGACCACCATCCCCACCAGAGCCATGTCCCACAGGGATCCCCGCCGGCCGCGGTCGCCATCGAGCCGGCCGTCATCCTCCGTCTCGCGGGCATCCTGAGGGGCGGAGAGGTTACCGTCGGCCGCATCGCGGCTCTCCGACCGCCACTCTCTCAGGGATCGGTCGGCGAGAACCACCACGATGCCCACCCCGCCGGCGGCGACGAGCGCCGACACCGCCGCGACCAACAGGATGGACAGGCTCTCGCACGAGCTGTCGAGGCATCCCACGCGGGCCACGGTCCCGCCGATGAATCCTCCGATCAGCCCGGCCAGCCCGACCGGCACTGCGAAGGTATAGCGCGGGCGGACCATCCTCAGTCGCGCTCGTCCAGGGGCCGTCCCGACCGGCTGTATCCGGCCGCCTCCATGAGGCCCGGCGGGGTCACTTCGGGCAGGATCGATACGGGCTTGCCGCGTCGCGGCCGCGGGGGTTCGGTGGCCAGACGGGCGTCCGGCGTCCACGCGAGGCAGGTCAGCACCGCCGTGGTAGCGAAGAGCAACGTCGCCGCCCAGGGGACCAGCCCGACCGAGGCGAGCACCCCCAGCGGCAACAGGCCTAGGCGGACCACCCACAGGGACCCCTTGACGGCCCGGGCGTAGGCCCATCCCACCACCAGCCCGAACCCCACCAGGATCCAGCCACCGACCGTGACCTCGGGCGCTCCCAACCGGCCGGCGACACCAGGGAGCCACACCAGTCCGAGCGCCAGAGCCGTGGCCGCAGCCGGCACCCGGTCGGCCTTCACCGGACTGAACCACTCGTCAAGCGAGCGTGTCCAGGCCAGCCCGGTTCCCGCCGCTCCGGTCGACAGCGCCCCAACCCAGAGGAAGCCGATCGGTGTCAGAAGGGCCGTCAACGCCCACCCGCCCCCGATGACGGCGAGCGATATACGGACCCAGCGTCCTGGCGATAGGAGCATGGCCACCACGAGCACGGCGGCCTCGATCACGAACCCCATGGTCACCAGCGGGGCGGCGCCGACTCCCCAGGGCGACGTTCCGAACAGGACCTGTGCAGCCCAGAGCAGCCCGCTCAGGAGGACGAGAACGGCGGCCAGCGACACCCTATACGGCATGGCCCCATTCTGGCGCGCCGTCTCCCCGAACAGAAGCCGACCGGTACGATGGCCGCCGTGGTATCGAGAGACGAGGGCGGGTGGCCGGGAGAAGCCGTCTACTGTCCCGCCTGCGGGGCCGAGCTCGACAGGGCGGAGTTGTACGGTCGGGAGCGGGGGGTGTGCCCGGATTGTGGCCGCATCGACTTCCGGGCGCCGCAGCTAGCGGCCGCGGTGCTGCTCCGGGACCGTGCCGGCCGGGTGTTGCTGGTCGAGCGGGGGCCTGGGGCCACCCGGTCCGGGCGATGGTCCATTCCGGCCGGCTACGTGGACTACGGCGAGGACGTGCGCGAGGCCGCGGCCCGCGAGCTCCTCGAGGAGACCGGACTGGTCGCGACCATCGGCCCTCCGGTCTTCGTCGCCACCAACTTCCACGATCCGGCCAAGGTGAGCGTGTGCATATGGTTCGCCGGCACCGCCGCGGACGGAGAGGCGGTCGCCGGGTCGGATGCATCGGACATCGGCTGGTTCGCGCTGGATGACCTGCCCGAGTTGGCGTTCGAGACGGACACCGCCCTGATCGAGCAACTCCGCACCGGAGATACGGTCTAGCAACTAGGCGCTACTCGAGAGGCTTGGCGCCATCCTGCGGATCGTGACAGGCTGATCACCTCGCAGTGGCGAGGCTTGTCATGGTGGAGCCGGCCCAGGTCCTGCCCGGTCAGCCGTAGCCGGGCGGCCTGGATCGGATCCTGGTGGGATACCACCACCACCTCCTGTCCGGGGTGCCGATCGGCCAGATCATCAACCGCTCTCGCGACGCGAAGGGCCAGGTCCGTGACCGACTCGGGGGCGAAGTCCAGGGCGAGAGGATCATTCAGGTAGCCGCCCAATTCGCCGGGGAAATGGATGTCCAGATCGGCCCATGGCAGGCCGGCCCACCTGCTCATCAGGGCCCACTCGGTCACCTCCGGCAGCACGAGCGGTTCGAGCCCGTGCGGTAGGGCGATGACACGCGCCGTCTCCCGGGCCCGAGCCAGCGGAGAGGCGTAGACGGCGGTGATCGGATGGGCGGCCAGACGGGTACTCGCCCAGGTCGCCTGGCGGCGGCCCGTCTCGCTCAAGCCGAAGCCGGCCAGGTCGGCGTACACGACCTGGTCAGGGTTCTCGACCTCGCCGTGCCTGACCAGATGCACAACCGATTCCATCCCACCCAGCGTACCGTCCGATCGGCTCCCTACGGGCGGCTAGCAGGACGATCCTTCCCCCGAACATCGGGAGGGAACACCTCGGCCGGACTGCCGGCTACGCAGCGATACGGGCTTGCGTATACTGCATGGCGATGGACACGGACCGGAGCAGCTTCGATGCCATTGAATGAGCGGGAGCAGCAGATCCTCGACGAGATCGAGCGCCAGTTTCAAGCCGAAGACCCGGACTTCACCAAACGTACTTCCTCCTTGAACCGCATTCCCCAGTGGTATCTACGCGTAGCGGTTGCCGGAGTTGTGGTCGGCTCACTGGTCCTACTCGTCACGTTTTCCTTCAACACCGTGGTGGCGGTGGGGGGATTCTGCGTGCTGTTGCTGTCAACGGCGACTCTGATCCGGATCCTCCGGCTCACGACCCGGGTGCCGGGTCAGCCGATGCGGGATTTTCTGCCGAATGGCCGAAACTCCCGTTGGCCATTTGGGCGCTGAGCGCTCGTACAGGTTAGGATTCGCGGACCCCTCGCGGCGGAGGCTTCAATCAAATTGAGCTTTACATCGCAGTTGCCTCTGCCAGGTTGCGGGCACGGTACGACACGGCTTACGAGACTCCGGTAGCACTGGTGCCCCGGAGATCCCAGGGAGATAAGTTGTTGCAACAAGGCTTCAATTCCGAGGTTGCCTCGAGACTGACCGGAGCCACCCAATCCCAACTTCGCTACTGGGACAAGTTGCGCCTGGTGCAGCCCTCCATCCAGAGCACGGACGGACGTCCGGGTAAGCGGAGGAAGTACTCGTTCCGGGACCTGGTGATGCTGCGGGTGGTGGTCACGCTTAAGGCCAACGGCTTGTCTCTCCAGCGGATCGGGCGGGCTTGGAACTACCTGCGGCGGCAGGGGGTCGACCCTAGGGACGTGAAGCTCGTGACCGACGGCGAAACCATCTTCTCCGTGGAGCCTGACAACCTGTTGGACCTCCTTCGAGGTCAGCTGTCCTTCTTCGTGGAGCTGGACAAGCTGACCAACAAGGTCGACGAGGACACGACCCATTTCGAACTGAATCGGGATCAGTTCCTGCACCACGTCGAGAAGAGCCGCCAATCCGTCCAGGACCAACTCGACGAGGCGGTCGGGACCTGAGATCGTGCCTGGCAGCTACCTGGCCGGGCGCATGGGCACCGTATTCCTCAGGGTGGCGGTCCGCCATCCGTCCCTTGCCTGGGAGGCGATCCGGTTGGCGGCGGCGACGGCCGCTCCCGGCTGGTTCAGGAAGGCGCCGTTCGTGCCCCGGCCGGAGCCCGGTTACCTCGACTGGCGCATGCTGACCGCCTACGGCCGGCCCGATTCCACCCCGACCGAGAGGGAAGTGGAGGAGTTCCTCCGGTGGCGTCGAACCCTCCGCCGTCTCTAGCGACTAACGACTAGAAACCAGGTTCGTTACCGGGCTTCCATTTGATGGAGCACCCCATGGAGGGATACTGCTTCCCGGCTACGGGACGGTCCTCCAGGACGGCGTCGAGGGCGGCTCGCAGGTCCTCCCCGGTCACCGGTACGCCCGAACCCGGTCGTGCTCCGTCGAACTGTCCTCGATAGACGAGGGTTCGCTCCGGCCCGAACAGGAAGAAGTCCGGGGTGCACATCGCCGTGTAGCTCGTGGCTACATCCTGGGTCTCGTCATAGAGCACCGGGAACAGGTAGCCCCGCCGGCGCGCCACCTTCCCGAGCATGTCGGGCGCATCGTCCGGATAGCCCACGGCGTCGTTGGCGCTGATGCCGACGATGGCCACGTCGGCCCCGGCGTAGTCCCGGCCGAAGTCGACGAGTCCCTGCTGGATGTGGACCACGTACGGGCAGTGGTTACAGATGAACATGACCACGAGCGCCTTGTTACCGGCGACATCGTGGAGGCTGATCCGGTTACCGCTCACCGTGTCCGGAAGGTCGAAGCCGGGCGCCGGGGTTCCCAGCGCGAGCATGGTGGATGTTGCTGGGGGCATTTCGGTCACCTCATGTCAAAGGGTCGGCAAGGTTATCACTGGCGCGGTGCGCTCCCGACGCCGTTAGGCGGGTTCGGCCAGAAGGTAGGGGACCCACTGCGGGTCTCGGGACTTGCTCAGGGCGGCGTACAGCCATCCCTGGTAGCTCGGTGTGACCGGGGTCCGGGTTAGCTTGAGACCGGCCTGTTCGGGCAGGCGGCTTCCCTTCCGGACATTGCAGCGCCGGCAGCAGGCCACCACGTTCTCCCACGTATGTTTGCCACCACGGGCCTTCGGCACCACGTGATCGAGGCTCTCGGCAGGCGAGCGGCAGTACTGGCACCGGTGGTGGTCCCGGGCAAAGACCGCAGTCCTGGTAAGCGGGACGCGGCGGTGGTACGGGACCTTCACGTAGTCTCGCAACCGGACCACTGAGGGAACCTCGAACTTGTGGTCCGCGCTCCTCCACACCAGGTTGGTGGCGGCCACGGTGTCCGCCTTGGAGCGCAGTACCAGCACGATGGCGCGCCGGGCGCTCACGATGGAAAGCGGCTCGTAAGTTGCGTTGAGAACCAGTGCGCGCTCTGCCAACCGGATACCCTTTCAGCTCGGGATAACCATACCAAGCCGTCGGGATTGTTTTCGGGCCCGCGGGACGTGTCGGGAGGGCGGCGCGGAGCGCCCGCCCCGGCTATCCGGAGCTGCTACCGGCCCCGGCGCAAGAGGCGCAAACGCCGTCGATCTCCAGGGAATGGCTGGCGGACGCGAATCCCTTTTCCTCGGTCGCCGCCGACACCAGAGCGTCGATTATCGACTCGGTGTGTTCGTTCAACTCGATGTCGTCGATGGTCCCGCAGGACCTACATATCAGGTGGTGGTGGTGTCCCATCAGCCACTCCGCCAGTTCGTAGCGGATATTCCCGCCCCTGCCGTGGTGGCGGACCAGGATGCCGAGATCGGACATGGTCGTGAGGGTGCGGTACAAGGAGGACATGGGCACCACTTCCTCGAGGTCCTTGTGCAGATCTCGGGCCGAGCGCGGGCCGTCGGATTGCTGCAAGGCTTGGATGACGAGACGCCGTCCCTTGGTATAGCGGACCTCGGCCGAACTGAGACGCAACATCACCTGTTGCTCGATCTGTGAGGTGGCCATGGGACCTCGAGGGAATCTGTCAGCCGGATATGTCGGGTGGTGCCAAGCCGGAGCGACAGCTGCTGCTCCGCGGACCTTGATACCGGTTCGCATCTTAGCCCTCGGGGCCTCGATCCTCCCCCCGGGCACTCTCTCGACGCCGACCGGACCAGCCCACCCGACCCATCCAAGGATGTACCACCCTCCGATTTCCGGCTGGTGTCATTTTGTGTAAGAATAGTGCATCAAGTGGGAGGAAGTGGTAGGCTACTCCTCCCAGTTCCTCTGAGGGGTAGCGGAACGGTACTACGAGCGGAGTGATGAAGGAACGGCGCCAGGAGTTTCTAGGCGAGCTGTCGCGGAAGGTGGACGGCAAGGGTCGCGTGGTGCTCCCGGCCGAATACCGCGACCTGCTCGACGGCGACTTCTACGTGACCAGGGGTCGAGACCGCTGCCTGTACGTGTTCCCGTGGGAGGTGTGGGAGAGGAGAAAGAAAGCACTCGGGCAGCTCGACGAGGCGAGTGCCGCGGGCCGGGCCGAGGTGCGGGCCTTCTTCTCCGGCGCCACCCGTCCCGATCTCGATTCGGCCGGCCGGGTTCAACTCTCGTTCCGGTTGCGCGAGTACGCCGGGCTCTCGCAGGATGTGATCTTCGTAGGGGCCGGCGAGTACGCCGAAATCTGGGCCGCGGAGGCGTGGGCCCGCTACCAACCATCGGCCATGGCGGCCTATTCCGGAGGACAGGAGGAATCACCACAGCTCGACGACTGACACCAGACAAACCCACCGGCACGATGACCTGCTCATTGCCAGCCCTCCGGACACCCAATGGATTGTCCCTACTCCGCCCGCAGTCCCTTAGGTAAGAAAGCATCGGAGGGCTGGCAATGGGTCAGGAACCATGAGAGAAGAGCCGGTGAGCGGGAGGCCGTTCCATGTACCCGTGATGCTGGAGGAGGTTGTGAGCTTGTTCTCGCCCATAAAGGATGGGGTGATAGTCGACGCGACGCTCGGCGGAGGCGGCCACACTACGGCTCTCCTTGCCGGGCTCGACGACTCGGTCAGCATTCTCGGCATCGATCGCGATCCCGCCGCCGTCGACCGCATGCCCGGGCACGGCCGGCTCAGGCTCGTGGTGGGCAACTTCGGACACCTCGACCGGATCCTGGCGAGCCAGGGCCTGGACGAGATAGCCGGAGTCCTGCTCGATCTAGGTGTCTCGAGCCATCAACTCGACGAGGGCGGGCGCGGCTTCTCGTTCCGTCATGAGGGTCCGCTCGATATGCGAATGGGCCCGGACGCCGCTCGCACGGCCCATGAGATCGTCAACGAGGCCTCCCCGGCCGAACTCGCGCGGATCATCCGCACGCTGGGCGAGGAGCGTTTCGCCAGGCGTATCGCCGGAGCGATCGTCGAACATCGGCCCATCGAGACGACTGCCCGGCTGGCGGAGGTGGTCCGCCGGGCCATCCCCGCGGCCACCCGCCGATCGGGCGGCCACCCGGCACGCCGGACCTTCCAGGCGGTGCGGATGGCCGTGAACGAGGAGTTGAGCGCGCTGTCAGCAGGGCTGGACTCCGGTATCGAAGCACTCCGTCCGGGGGGTCGGTGCGTGGCGATTTCTTATCACTCGCTCGAGGATCGGATCGTCAAGCACCGGTTCCGGCGGGGGGAGGGCCGGGAACCCGGCCCGGTCCTTCCTGTCGCGCCGCCGGTCGAGCTCACGGCTCTGGCGCGCCGCGCCATCAGGCCGGGTGAGGCCGAGGTGCTCCGTAACCCGAGGGCGCGAAGCGCCCGCCTCCGCGCTGTGGAGAAGGTGGCGTGACCGCGCGCCGGCTACCGGTTGCCGCTCCTGCTCCGGCCGGTCTCCGGGTCCTGTCCGGGGGAGGAGCAACCTGGTGGCGCCCGCTCTCCTGGGTGGTCTACACGGTGGTGGCGGTGGCCGCGTTCCTGGCGTTCATCTTCCTGCGGACCGCGGTCGACGAGGTCGTGTACGAGATCAGCAATACGGAAGCGCAGATACAGGTGGAGCTGGAGCGTCAGGCCCACCTGGAGGAGGAGAAGAGAGCTCTCCAGTCGCCCTGGGAGATCGTGCCGATCGCAGAGAGAATGCTCGGAATGGTGCTGCCCGAAGATGTCATCCCGGTGTCCGCGACAGGTCCTGAACCGGTCGGAGACGGCGGAGCCTCGACCCAGACCGGCGAGGGCGGAGGCTGATGGCGACCAGGAAGCCGCGCCGGCTCGTCAAGCAGTCGACCGACGTGCGCTTGTTGTCGATAGCGCTCATCTTCGTCGGGTGCTGGGTGTTCATCGGCTACCAGCTGTACCAGGTCCAAGTGGTGGACGCGGCCTCGTACCGGGAGGCTGCCGACCGCCAGCTCATCCGGGTGGAGGAGACTGCGGCGGTCCGGGGAACCATCTTCGACCGTCAGAAACGGGAGCTGGCCATCACTTCCCAGTCCCGCTCCATCTATGCGGACCCGCGCCAGATCGAGGATCCGTCGGGAACGGCATCGGTGCTGAGCGAACTGCTCGAAATCGACATCCACACGCTCCGGGACAAGCTGTACTCGGACACCACCTTCCAGTTCATCGCCCGCCAGGTCGACACCGACACCGCGGCCAGGGTGGAGGCTCTCGAGCTTCCCGGCATCCACCTCCTGCCCGAGCCCAAGCGGGTATACCCCTACGGGCCGCTCGCTGCCCATGTGGTGGGGTTCGTCAACATAGATTCGGAGGGCATCGAGGGGGTCGAGGCCGAGTACGACGACCTTCTGACGGGCGTTCCCGGACGGGTGCTGGCCGAGCGTGCGGCAAGAGGGCAGCTGATCCCGCAAGGGCGCACCGAGATAGAGCCCGCCGTGGCGGGCGCCGACCTGGTCCTGGCCATCGACCGTGAGATCCAGTTCATGGCCTACCGGGAGTGCGTGGAGACGTTGGTGGTGGCCCAGGCGAAGCGGTGCATCGTGGTGGCCATGGACCCCGCCACCTTCGAGGTGCTGGCCATGGCGGTGGCGCCGGCGTTCGACCCGACCACCAGAACGCAGGACGACATCGAGTCGGGCCGCCTCGTGAACATGGCCGTCCGCTCCGTCTACGAGCCCGGCTCCACCCAGAAGGCGGTGACGGTGGCGGCCGCCCTCAACGAGGGAGTGGTCGCCTGGGACACCCAGTACCTGGTCCAGGACGAGTTCGAAGTCGTCGAGAACACGTGTGACGGCGATGGCGTGCAGGAGTTCGGCTGCTACCGGGACTTCAGCCCGCACGAACCGATGGTGATGACGGTCAGGGACTGCGTCCGCCTATCCTCGAACGTATGCATGGTGAAGATCGGTCGTGATCTCGGCGTAGACAAGCTGCGGTCGTATCTGGACGCGTTCGGGTACGGTCAACTCACCGGCATCGACTACCCGGGCGAAGCCGGCGGAGTGGTCAACCTCCCGCACGGCTGCCCGACCTGCCCGGCCTCCGCCTCGATCGGCTATTCCCTCTCGGTCACCGCCTTGCAGATGGCCTCTGTGTACAGCACCATCGCCAACGGGGGCGTCCGTCTGGGACCCCGCCTGATGATCGGTTGGGCGGATGGAGACGGCCTCCAGCAGACCGAGCCCTCAGCCGGGACCAGAGTGATAACCGAGGACACCGCCCGCACGGTGCGCCTGCTGCTCAAGTCCGTGGTGGACAGCGGTACCGGTACCAACGCGGCGGTGCCCGGATACACGGTGGCCGGGAAGACCGGCACCACCCGGAGGTTCGACTCCGACCTCGGGGCGTATACCACGGACTACATCTCCAGCTTCGTGGGGATGGCGCCGGTCGACGACCCCCGCCTGGTGATAGCAGTGGTGGTGGACTCACCTCAAGTGGGTTCGACCGTTGTCGAACGGACCGGCGGCGCCGTGGCTGCTCCAGCCTTCTCCCGGATCATGGAGGCGTCCCTCCACCAGATGGGAGTACGGCCGGATGCCTGATGACCGGTTCACGCTCGCCCGCCTGGCCAGCCGCATCGGCGGTGAGTTCAGGGGCGACGGCTCGATCCCGATCGATGACGTGACCCACGACAGCCGCGAGGCCGGCCCCGGGTTCCTGTTCGTGGCGGTACCCGGCCGGATCGTGGACGGGCACCGGTTCCTGGAGGACGCCGCCCGGCGGGGAGCGGCCGCCGCCCTCGTACAGGATCGGTTCACTCCAGTCGCGATTCCCCAAATAAGCGTTCCCGATACCCGCCAGGTGCTCGGCGTGGCCGCCTCCATGGTTCATGGCGAGCCCTCCCGCAGCCTGGAGATAATCGGCGTGACCGGTACCAACGGCAAGACCACGGTTACGGTGATGCTGGAGGCGATCGCCCGCGCCGCCGGTCGATCGTTCGGGAGGATAGGAACGCTGGGCGTCACGCTGGAGGGGGTCGATGAGACCCTCTCGCACACGACTCCGGAGGGGGCCGACTTGCAACGTCTCTTGCGAAGAATGGTGGACAGCGGGGTCTCTACGGTGGCGATGGAGGTGTCCTCGCATGCCCTGGCCCTCAGCCGTGTCGAAGGCACCACCTTCACGGTGGCCGCCTTCACCAACCTGTCCCAGGACCACCTCGACTTCCACGGCAACATGGAGGACTACTACCTGGCCAAGGCCAGCCTCTTCGACGGGCGCGCCTCTGTTCACGTAATCGATGTGACCACCTCCGCCGGGCGGCGCCTGGCCGGATCGGGTAACCGGCCCGTGGTCACGGTAGGCCACGGTCCCGGCCACGAGGTGTCGATCAACTCTCCTGACCCGGATCTGTCCCGGGCCCGCTTCCGCTGCCGGATCGGGGGTCGGGACGTGACCCTGAAGGTGCGTCCAGGAGGTCTTCACAACATCCACAATGCGGCCCTGGCGGCGGCGTGCGCCCAGCAGGTGGGTATCGGCTTCGGCCCCATCAGAGCGGGCCTGGCCGCCATGACCGGCGTGAGGGGCCGGCTCGATCCGGTGGACATGGGACAGTCCTTCCAGGTGCTGGTCGACTACGCCCACAGCCCCGAGGCGGTGGAGTCGGTGGTCAGGACCGCCCGCGCCCACAGCAGCGGTTCGGTAATCGTGGTGGTCGGCGGCGCGGGGGATCGGGACGCCACGAAGCGCCCCCTCCTCGGAGCGGCCGCGGCCCGGGCCGACCTGGCCGTGATCACGTCCGACAACCCTCGTAGCGAGGATCCTGCCTCGCTGGTCGAGCAGGTGGTGGCCGGCGCCCGGGACGGCCGGGCCCGCGTGCTGGCGGAGGTGGACCGGCACGCGGCCATCCGGCTGGCGATCGACCACGCCACGCCCGGCGACGTGGTGCTGATCCTCGGCAAGGGACACGAGACCTACCAGGACTTCGGCTCGCGGGTGGTTCCGTTCGACGACCGGGAAGTGGCTGCTTCCTGGCTAGCGGTCCGGTCGGGATAGTGGTCATGCGGGCGGACGGTCTCACGGGCGGCTTCCGATGATCGCCATGCTCACCGCTGCCACGGTGGCCTTCGGGGTGGCCATCTTCGGCACCGCCTACGTGATCCGCCTGTTCCGGGCGTTGAACATCGGCCAGTTCATCCAGCAGGAGCTGGAAGGCCACATGCACAAGTCGGGCACGCCCACGATGGGCGGCATCGTCATCATCGCCGCCATCCTGTGCGGCTATGCGGTGTCGCAGTTCCGGGTCCGGTTCGACGACCGCGGAATCGAGCTGGCCGAGACCGGCTTCGAGACCTCCGGGCTGCTCGTGCTCGGCGCCATCGTCGGCATGGGCGTGGTCGGCTTCATCGACGACTACCAGAAGCTCTCCAGGTTCCGCAACAAGGGCCTCGGCATCACGGCCAAGCTGATAGGTCAGCTGGCGGTGGCCGGGCTGTTCACGTGGGGCGCGGTGGCGAGCGGCGCCTCCACCGCCCTCGCCTTCACCCGGCCCACGGCCCTCGACCTGGGAGCGGCGGCGTTCGCCATCTGGGTGCTCCTGCTGCTCACCGGCTTCTCGAACGCGGTCAACTTCACCGACGGCCTGGACGGGCTGGCATCCGGGTCGGTGGCTCTGGTGGCAGCCTCCTACATGATCATCGCCTTCTGGATATTCCGGCATCCCGAGATCTACAACGTGGAGGGAAGCCTGGGCCTGGCGACCGTGGCGTCCGCGATCATGGGCGCCTCCCTCGGCTTTCTCTGGTGGAACGCCTGTCCCGCCCGGATAATCATGGGGGATGTCGGCTCCCAGGCCCTGGGGGGCGGGGTCACGGCGATCGCGTTGCTGACCAACACGCACCTGCTTCTCGTGATCCTGGGCGGCCTGTGGGTGATCGAAGCCCTGTCGGTGATCATCCAGGTGGCCGGTTTCCGATGGTTCGGGGGGAGGCGGGTATTCCGGATGGCGCCCATCCACCATCACTTCGAGATGAAGGAGTGGCCGGAGACCACCATCATCACCCGCTTCTGGATCATTGCGGCTATCGGCGTGGCGCTCGGCCTGGGGATCTTCTACGGGGACTTCCTCGCCGTGGGCCAGTTGGGAGGTTCCTGATGCACACCCTGGTGCTGGGTGCGGGTATCTCGGGGCAGGCCGCGTCGCGCCTGCTAACGCGGCTCGGGATGGAACACCGCATCTACGACCGGAGCGCCGACGCTCTCGATGGCGCTTCCGCGGAGGTGGAGACAGCCGCCGGGGAGTGGGACCCCTCCATGCTGGCGGGCGTTTCGCTGGTGGTGGCCAGCCCCGGGTTCATGCCCCATCTGCCACCGTTGACAGATGTCCGCGCGGCGGGCATCCCGATCTGGAGCGAGGTCGAACTGGCCGTTCGCCATCTCGATTGCCCGGTGATCGCCATCACCGGCACCAACGGCAAGACCACCGTGTGCCGCCAGACCACCGAGATGCTGCAGGAATCGGGCATCAACGCGGTGGCTGCCGGCAACATCGGGGTTCCGATCAGCGATGTCCTGCCGGGAACCTGCGAGGTGGTGGTCCTCGAGATCTCCAGCTTCCAGCTCGAGTACACCTACTCGCTGGCGCCGCGGGTGTCGGTGTTCATGAACGTCGCGGACGACCACGTCGACTGGCATCGGTCGCTGATCGCGTACCGGATGGCCAAGGGCCGCATCTCCCGCCATCTCTCCGACCGGGACCTGCTGGTCTACGACGAGGGAGACCCGGGCGCGGTCGCCCATGCGCTCGGGGCTCCTGGCCGCCAGGCGCCGGTCACCGGCGCCGAGCCGGGCTCGGGCCCGGAGGGGCCGTTCGGGTTCGCATCCGGCGGCCTGATGCTTCCCGGCGGGATGGCGCCGATCGGGGAAATGCCCGACCTCGACTACTCCTTCCGGGTGAATCTGGCGGCCTCGGCCGTGGCCGCAGTAGAACTGGGCGCCGACCCGGCGGCGGCGGCCAGGGTGGCGTCCCGCTTCCGGCACCGCCACCATCGGCGGACGGTGGTGGGCTCGCTCGGCGACGTGACCTGGGTGGACGACTCCAAGGCCACCAACCCGCATGCAGCGATGGCGGCCATCCGTTCCTATCCGTCCGTGGTGCTCATCGCGGGCGGGGTGAGGAAGGGCCTCGACCTGTCCCCCCTGGTGCGGGCGCCCAACGTCCGCTACATGGTGGCGATGGGGGAGTGCGGTCCCGACCTGGTGGAGATGGCCGCGGATCTGCCCACCGCGCTGGCCGAAACGATGGAGGAGGCGGTGCGCATGGCCTCCGACCAGGCCCGGGCCGGGGATACCGTCCTGCTCTCGCCGGGCACCACCGGATTCGACATGTTTACTTGCTACGAACACCGGGGAAACGTTTTTATCCAACACGTCGACGAGTACCTGGGTCGGGTCCGGGCCGGTCGGGAACCGAGGGCGCCCGCATCCGCGGCGGCTGCTGAATGAGCAACCGCCTGTCGTCGATCGCGGACCTCCGCGTCTGGGCCCGCCGCCGGGACGAGATCGCTCTGTCCCGATCCAGGGTGGTGGTGTTCGTGCTGGTGCTGGCCGCCAGCCTGCTGGTGATCGGCCTGGGGGCCACCCTGTCGGCTTCCTCGGCCTCCGGGATCATCCAGGAGGCCGATCGGCTGGCGGTCTTCAAGAGGCAGCTGCAGTGGGTGGTCGTCGGTCTCTGCGCGATGGTGATCATGGCCATGGTTCCCTACAACTGGTACCGCCGGATCGCCCCCTATGCCCTGGGCCTCTCCTTCGCCGGGCTGGTGGTGACCCTGATGGTCGGCGTGAGGAGGGGCGGCGCCAACCGTTGGCTGGAGTTCGGCGATCTGACCGTCCAGGTCTCCGAGTTCTCCAAGCTGGCCGTGATCGTGTTCCTGGCCGCCGTCCTCACCCGCCGGAGGGACCGCCTCGACGAGGCGCGCCAGTGGGTAGGTCCGATGGTGACCGCAGTGGGCGGGACCTGTGCGCTGATCGTCTGGCAGCCCGACCTGGGAACCGCCATCATCGTGGCTGGGGCGGCCGGGGTCATGATGATCGCGGCCGGGGTGCCGTTCCGGTACATCGCCGCCATCGGCGCCACCGGATTGGCGGTGATCGGGTATGCCACCTACTCGCTGGAGTACCGCCGCCAGCGGTTCCTGTGTTTCCTGGACCCGCTGTCGGACCCCAGCGACGCCTGCTTCCAGATGATCCAGAGCCTCATAGCCCTCGGAAGCGGTCACTGGCTGGGTGTCGGGCTGGGCGCCTCCCGGTCCCGCTGGTCCTACCTGCCTAATCCCTACACCGACTTCATCTTCACCATCATCGGCGAGGAGACCGGTTTCATCGGGGCGACCGCCCTCCTGTTCGCCCTGGCCGGCCTGTCGCTGGTCGGGGTGTGGGTGGCCTACCGGACCAGCGACATGTTCGCCCGCCTCCTCGCCAGCGGCATCACCGCCTGGTTGGGCGTGCAGTCGCTGGTCAACGTGGGTGGTGCGGTGGGCGCCATTCCCGTCACCGGCCTGGCCCTGCCGCTGGTGTCGGTCGGTGGTAGCGCCATGCTGGTGGCCATGGCCGGGGTCGGGATCCTGGTGAACGTGGCGCGCAACGCCCCGCACGTACCCGATCCGGCGCCGGAACGGCGGGTCCGGTGAGGTTCGCCATCGCCGCGGCAGGCACCGGTGGGCACATCTTTCCGGGTCTGGCGGTGGCGGAGCATCTGGTCGCCGCCGGGGTCGGCAGGGAGCACGTGCTGTTCATCGGAGGAGACCGGATGGAGGTGGACCTGGTCCCGAAGGAGGGCTACCCGCTGCTGCGGATACGGATACACGGCCTGGAGAGGCGTATGTCGGCCCGCAACCTCCGCATCCCGCAGCTCGTGTGGAAGGCCACCCGGACGGTGGCGCGGGAACTCCGGAGGCGCGAGGTCGGTGCCGTGCTCTGCATGGGAAGCTACGTCACGGTGCCGGTCGCCATCGCCGCCCGTCAGGCCGGCGTGCCGCTGTACATCCACGAACAGAATGCCGGGGCCGGGCTGGCGAACCGCCTCGCCGGCCGCTGGGCAGACCGGTCCCTGGTCTCGTTTCCCGGTACCAGGGGGCTGGCCGGGGAGGTCGTCGGCTACCCGCTGAGGTCATCGCTCACCACGCTCGATAAGGCGGCGGTCCGGCGGCACGCGTTGGAGCGGTACCGGCTGGAGTCCGGTCCGGACACGGTCGGGGTGATGGGAGGGAGCCTCGGCGCCGGCTCGATCAACGAGGCGGTCACCGCCCTGTCGGCGAGGTGGAAGGGCGCACCCATCCAGATCGTTCACCTCGCGGGCGCCCGGAACCGGGCTCAGGTCTCGACCGCCGGAGACTCGTCCTCGGTGACGAGGCGGGTGCTGGGCTTCGAGGACCGGATGGACCTCTTCTACGGCGTCTCGGACGTGGTGCTCTCCCGGGCCGGGGGAAGCATGATGGAGGCGGCCGTCACCGGCACTCCCAGCGTCCTGGTGCCCGGATCGTTCGCCGGTCGCCATCAGCTCGCCAACGCCCGCGCCATGGCCGAGACCGGCGCCGCCGTGCTGGTGGAGGAGGCCGGGTTGGGTTCTGTAGGCGGGATTCTGGAGGACCTGCTGGCCGACCCGGATCGGCGCGACCGGATGCGCCGGGCCGCAATTGACGCAGCCAGACCGGGTGCTGCTGCCACCATTGCCACCATGATGATGGATGGCGCGGATGTCGCGGCTCGATGAGAGCATACGAATCCACCTCGTGGGGGCGGGGGGCGCCGGGATCGGCCCGCTCGCCAAGCTGCTGTCGGCCATGGGTCACGTCGTATCCGGGTCCGACCTGGTCGGGGGCGCCGGCCTCGAAGGGCTGGATAGCCACCGCGTAGCGACCTGGGTGGGCAGCCGCCCCGACCGGATGGTGGCGTGCGACCTGGTGGTGGCCTCGTCGGCGGTTCCCGCCACGGACCCGGAGCTGGTGGCGGCAGGAGACGCGGGGGTCACGGTATGGGACCGTCCGCGCCTGCTCCGCGAGATAACCGGTCGCATACCCACTCTCGGCTTCACCGGAACGCACGGCAAGACCACCTCCACGGCCCTGGCGGTGACAGCTACGAGAGCACTGGGGATAGACGCCTCCTTCATTGTGGGTGGTGACCTGGCGGGCTCCGGTGACAATGCCCACCTCGGCGCGGCGGACCTGCTGGTGCTCGAGGCCGATGAGGCCTTCGGGACCTTCGCCCACCTGGTCCTGGCCGGGCTGGCGGTCACCAACGTCGACGCCGACCACCTGGACCATTACGGGACGCAGGAGCGCCTGGAGGATGCCTTCCGGGACGTGGTCGACCGGGTCGACGGCCCGGTGGTGGTAGGGGTAGACGATGCGGGCGGGCGGCGCCTCGCCGAGCGGACCGGGCGGCCGGGGTACGGCACCTCTCCCGAGGCGGTCTGGAGGATCTCGGATGTCGAGCCCGGCGCCGGGTCGGTGTCGTTCCGGCTGGGTGGCCGGTTCCCCCCCGGATCGGTGAAGGTGGGCAGTCCCGGCCTGCATACCGCCCGCAACGCCTGTGGCGTGCTGGCCCTGCTGTCCGAGCTGGGTCACGACCTGGCAGCAGCGATCGAGAGCCTGGCGCGCTTCGAGGGGGTACGGCGGCGGCTCGAACATCGGGCCACGGTCGGTGACGTGACCATCATCGACAGCTACGCCCACCATCCCGCCGAAGTGGCGGCTGACATAGAGGCGCTGGCCCCGGTGGACCGGAACCGGCTCTGGGTGGTGTTCCAACCCCATCTCTATTCGAGGACGGCGGCGCTGGCGTCCGAGTTCGGAGAGGCCCTGGCAGGGGCGGACCGGGTGGTGGTGACCGACATATACGGGGCCCGTGAGGCGCCCCGGCCGGGCGTCACCGGAGAGCTGGTGGCCGACTCGGCGAGCGGCCGGCACGGGGCGGTTCGCTACGTCCCGAGCCTGGAGGAGGCGGCGGATCTGGTCGCCGGGGAGGTCCGGCCGGATGACCTGGTCCTCACGCTGGGCGCCGGCGACATAGCCACCCTGCCGGACCGCCTGGTCGACCGGCTGGCCGGGCGCTGATGCAGGGCTGGGACGGACTCGTAGCCGGTGGCCAGATCCGGGCGGGCGTGGACTTGGCCCGGCTCACCACGTACAAGCTGGGCGGGCCCGCCCGCTGGTTCTGCGAGCCGGGGAGCGTGGAGGAGTTGCGGTCGGTGTCGATGGCTGCACGGGCACGCGGGATCGAGATGGTCGTCATGGGACGGGGAAGCAACCTGGTGGTCTCCGACGAGGGATACGCCGGTCTGGTGATCAGGTTGGGCGCCGGGTTCAGGCAGGTGGCCGTGGACCGGGAGGCGCGGGTCGTCAGGGCGGGAGCGGCCGTCAGCCTGCCCGTGCTGGCGCGCAGGATGGCAGACGAGTCCTGGTCCGGGCTGGAGTTCTACGTCGGCATACCCGGTTCGGTGGGAGGGGCGGTCCGCATGAACGCCGGCTTCTTCGGCGTAGAGACCGTTGACGTGATCAGGTCGGCGTCGATCCTGGATGCCGGCTCGGGATCGGTCGTCGAGCGGGAGGCCGGCCAGCTCGGTCTCGGCTACCGGACCAGCAACCTGGGCGCCGGTGAGGTCGTGCTGGATGCTTCCTATTCGGTGCGTGAAGGTGATCGGGAGAGGATCGCGGCGTTGATGCGCGAAGCCATCCGCTGGCGGCGCGATCACCAGCCCGGTGGAACCCTCAACGCCGGTAGCGTGTTCCGCAACCCACCGGGAGACAGCGCCGGTCGGATCATCGACGCGCTCGGGCTGAAGGGGATGCGCCGCGGCGGCGCTCACGTCTCCCCGAAGCACGCCAACTTCTTCGTCGTGGATCCGGGCGGCACCGCGCAGGATGTGTTCAGCCTGGTCCAGGACGTGAGGCAACTGGTACTCGACAGGACGGGAATCCTGCTGGAACCGGAGGTGAGGTTCATCGGGTTTCCGCAGGATCGAACGAATTGACCATCGAGCCCCGCATCAAGCGTCGGCGCCAGGAGGTCGCCGAACAGCAGGCT
This sequence comes from Acidimicrobiia bacterium, assembly GCA_011523635.1. GTDB lineage: Bacteria > Actinomycetota > Acidimicrobiia > Spongiisociales > Spongiisociaceae > Spongiisocius. The sequence continues at coordinate 52,545 of WTGI01000035.1, read as the reverse complement.
CGGGCTCGCATCCGAAGGTCCATCTGGATGCTGGCCATCCTGGCCTGTGCCGGTGGTGTGGCGTGGTTCCTGGTGTCGCCGTTCATGAGTGTCGAGGAGGTGGCCGTCAGCGGTGCGGTGCGCGTGCCGGTCGAGGAGATTCTTCAACGGAGCGGGGTGGTGGAGGGCAGGCCGCTGGTCACCATCCGCGCCTCCACTGTGGAAACGGACCTCATGGAGGATCCCCGGATCGCAGCCGCCTCTGTCAAGCTGGTGTTCCCCACCCGTGTCGAAGTGGTGGTCCGGGAGCGGGTGGACACCGCCTGGATCGACTTGGGGGACAGGTGGGGGGTTCTGGCCGACGATGGCGTGGTATTGGCTTACGCGTCCACGCCGACCACCCGGCTTCCGCAGATCCGCGTGGTCATCGATGACCCGGGGCTGGGTGCCAGGATCGAGGCTCCGGAGGTCGGCGGCGCTCTCGACTTCATCGCGGCGCTGCCTGATGACCTGGCCGAACGGAGCCTCTTCGAGGCCAGCGACGGCGAGCTCTGGGTCTGGGTGGGTAACCGGATAGCCCGGCTCGGCCTACCCGGCGACATGACGGCCAAGGCGACCTCGCTCCTCACGATCCTCGATACCGCCCCGGTCGGACTCATCGACGTCACGGCCCCGAGCCGCCCCGCAGTCCGGCCCTGGAAGTCGGTCGGCAAGACCCTGCCGGGACTGGAATACCTTAAGTCTCAACTAGAAGCCGAGATTTATCTAGAACCTTAAGGAATTGGATGGCGTATGCTTCCTGAGTCTCCACTAGAACGCGAAGCTTTGCTTCTAGCATTGGGCGTGTCCGGAGCGGACTGTCAATGCCGAAGCGGTGAATGGAAGGAACGACACACCCAATGACCGTTATCAACGAAAGCCCCCTCCGTAGCTACGTGGCTGTCATCAAGGTGGTCGGGGTAGGTGGCGGCGGCACGAACGCCGTCAACCGCATGATCGAGGCCGGAATCCGGGGAGTTGAGTTCGTCGCCGTGAACACGGACGCGCAGGCGCTGCTCATGTCGGAGGCAGATGTCAAGCTCAACATCGGTGGCGAACTCACGAAGGGACTGGGCGCCGGCGCGGATCCGTCGGTGGGTAGGTCCGCCGCCGAGGACAACAGGGAGCAGATCGAGGAGGCGCTGGCCGGCTCGGATCTCGTCTTCGTGACCGCCGGCGAGGGCGGGGGAACGGGAACGGGCGCTGCTCCGGTGGTGGCCGACGTCGCCCGCAACCTCGACGCCCTGACGGTCGCGGTCGTCACCAGGCCCTTCGGATTCGAGGGTCATCGCCGTTCCAAGCTGGCCGAACAGGGCATAGCCGCGCTCAGGGAGGCGGTCGACGCCATGATCGTCATTCCGAACGACAACCTGCTGGCCGAGGCCGATCGCTCCACCACGATGATGGAGGCCTTCGCGATGGCCGACCAGGTTCTGACGGACGGGGTGAACGGCATCGCCCAGATCATCACCACGCCCGGCCTCATCAACGTGGACTTCGCGGATGTCAAGACGGTTCTGGGCGGGGCGGGCGCGGCCGTGCTCGGTATCGGACGGGCATCGGGCGAGAGCCGGGCGCTGCAGGCGGCCCAGCAGGCGATGTCCAGCCCCCTCCTCGAAACCACGATGGACGGGGCCAAGGGTGTCTTGCTGTCGATATGCGGCCCGCCCGACATGACCCTCGCCGAGGTGAGCGAGGCGGCCATGGCCGTCCAGGAGCACGCCGAGTCCGATGCCCAGATCATCTTCGGCGCTACTTCCGACGAGTCGGTCGGCGAGGAGGTGCGCGTCACCGTGATCGCGGCCGGGGTGGGATCGCCTTCCGCCGGTCCGTCCGGATCGGGCGCGTCAAGGCGCACCCCGTACTCCGACCGATCGGAGAGCGTCTTCCGGTCGGCCGAGGATGATCCGCTGGACATTCCCGACTGGCTCCGGGAATAGAGGGCACGCGGAGACGCCGGGGACACCCGGCCGGTCGACCGTGCTGATCCGGCCTCCCGGGTTCCGGGGCGTCGCTTTCACCACTGCCGCGGCCGGCGACATGTTGTCCGGTGATCGCGAGGTCGTTTCAGGGGCGCTCGGGATCCGATCGGAGTGGGCTTCGCTCCGCCAGGTTCATGGGGCGGATGTCCTCACCGCTACCAAACCGGGCCGGGCCGGGCCCGGCGACGGGCTTGTCACCGGCGTACCGGGTCTTCCCCTGGCGGTCATGACCGCCGACTGCGCAGGCGTGGTGCTGGAGACCGAGAGTGTCGTGGGCGTGGCGCACGCCGGATGGAGGGGGGTGGTGGCCGGCGTGGTAGCGGCGACAGCCCGCCGTCTGGAGGGTCTGGGCAGGCGGCCCGGTCCGGTGTTGAGGGCTGCCATCGGTCCGTTGATCGGCCCCTGCTGTTTCGAGGTCGGTCCCGAAGTCGCCGTCCTGTTCCGTGACCGGCACGTCAAGTCCACCGGTGGCATGACGACCGTTGACCTGGCGACCGCCATCCGTGAGCAGGTCCCGCACGCCGAATGGTGGTCAGTCGAGGCGTGTACTCGCTGCGAGGAGGATTGGTTCTCGTTCCGGGCCGACCGCACCAAGCATCGCCTGGCGGCCCTGGGATGGATTCCGTGAGCGTGGCCGTCCGCCTGCGCGAGGTGGTCCGGCGCGTCGAGGAGGCTGCCCGCCGGTCGGGCCGGGACCGCGACGACGTGAAGGTCGTGGCGATCGGCAAGGGTCGCCCGCCCGCGGTATTGGAAGAGGCCATCGCCGCCGGACACCGGGTGTTCGGTGAGAACCGGGGGCAGGAGCTGGCGGCGAAGGCCCGCCAGCTCCCGAGCGACCTCGAGTGGCACTTCGTGGGCCCGCTCCAGACCAACAAGGTGCGGATGGTACGGCCGCTGGTGGCACTCCTGCACTCCTTCGACCGCGATCGGCTCGTGAAGCCGTGGCTGCGCGGCGCGGACCGGCCTCCACCGACCCTGCTACAGGTCAACATCGGGCGGGAGCCCCAGAAGTCGGGGGTCCAACCCGATCTCGTGGTCGAGACTTTCGAGCGGTGGGACGCGGCCGGGGTCCCGCTGGCCGGAGTGATGGCGATACCTCCGATCGGCGCGAGACCGGAGGATTCCCGCCCCTACTTCGTCCGGATGCGCGAGATCAGGGACGAGTTGTCGGGCCGGCTGGAGCGTCCGATGGCGCTCAGCATGGGCATGACGGACGATTTTGAGGTCGCGATCGAGGAAGGATCCACCATCGTTCGCATCGGACGGGCTATCTTTGGGCACTGAGCCGTCGCGGTACAGAAATGAGCGCCATGAACAAACTGCTGACATGGATGGGTCTCGTGGACGAAGGAGAGCCCGCCCTGAACCCCGGTTACGGAACCCGTACCGATATGCCCAGCCGCCGGCCTCCGCCGCGGAGCCAGTTCCGCATAGTGGACGATCAGCCGCCGCCACCGGCTGACCGGAGCTCTCGGATCGCCGAGCCGGTCCCCCCATACCAGCGGCCTGCGGTGGTTTCCGCTCGCGGTGACTCGGATGTCATCGTGCGAGGTCCGGAGTCGGCGGTCATCTCGGCCAGCTACACCGAGATACTCGAGGCCCGCGGATTCGACGACGTGAGGAAGGTCGCCGACGTGCTCCGCGAGCAGGTCCCGGTGGTGGTGAACCTGAAGAGTCTCGATCCCCCGACCGTACGGAGGCTGGTCGACTTCCTGTGCGGCCTCGTGTATGCGTTGGAGGGGACCATCCAGAAACCGGCCGCGGGAGTCCTGCTGGTGCGCCCCCCGAGGGTCACGATCACCCGGCAGGAGCTACAGCGCCTGGCCTCCCTGGGCCTGTACGACATCGACGTCTGAGGCGGGCTTGATCCGGCTGATCTGCAATCTGCTGCAGCTCTATGTAGTTGCGATCGTCGCCCGGGCCGTCCTGAGCTGGATCGAGGTTCCCGGCGATCACCCTGTCGGCCGGGCGGTGGCGGTGCTCTCGCGGATCGTGGATCCGCCGCTCCGGCCGCTCCGGCGCTCCCTACCCGCCATCCCAGTGGGGGGTGTCAGGTTGGATCTGTCGCCGATCATCCTGATCGTGGCGATAATGATCGTGGCGAGGATCATATGCAGATGACGAGGATGGTATGCGGATAACTTCGAACGAGGTCCAGGCGGTCAAGTTCTCGGTTGCCCTGCGCGGGTACGCCGAGAACGAGGTGGACGCCTTTCTCGATATCGTGGTCAAGACGGTCTCCGAGTACGAGGGACTCCACGACCGGCTGCAGCGTGAGGTCGGGCGGTTGCGTGCGGCGCTCGACGAATGCCGGGAGAGCCGGATCGCGGAGGGTTCCGGCAAGGCCCGGACCGTGGTGACCGTCCAGGCCGATGAGGCGGTGGCCCGGGTCCGGGACATGATCGACGAGGCCGCCCGGACATCGGAACAGATGGTCGAGAACGTGCTGGAGGCCGGCGAACACCTTCTGGACCAATTCCGCGCCGCGATGACACCTGGAGAGCAGCAGGACGGTCCCGTCCCGCGTTGAGAAGCGGTCCGCCGAGGGGTTCCAGATGTCGCATCCATCGTCCGAAGGGTCGCCGCCCGTGATATCCCTGCCGCGCCGCGCCGACGTGGCGGTGGTCGGAGGCGGCGTGGTCGGGTTGTGCGTCGCCTACGAGATGGCGGCGCACGGTCGCCAGGTGGTCGTCATCGACGGGGGACGGATCGGACGCGGTAGCGCCGCGGGCAACGCCGGGTTGATCACCCCGAGCCATCTGATCCCCATGGCCGCCCCGGGCGTGATGTCCGGAGTGGTGCGCGGGATGATCCGGCGCACCGGGCCGGTGACGGTGCGGCCGTCGATCGACCCCTCGTACCTGCGCTGGATGGTCCGGTTCGCCCTCAATTGCACCTCCCGGGCCGCCCATGCGGGGGCGATCGCCCTGTCCACACTCGGGTTCCTCAGCGCCGATCTGGCGGTGCAGTGGATCAGGCGTGAAGGCATAGAATGTTCCTACCAGAAGTCGGGACTCCTGTACGCCTACGGAGATCCGGCGGCCTTCGAAGCCGCTCGGCACGAGGCCGACACGATGGAGCGGTACGGCGTCACCATCGAGAGATACGACGCCGCCGAGATCCGCGAGCAGGAGCCTGCACTCGACGAGGGAGTCGTCGGGGGATTCCGGTGCCTGGATGACGCCGGTCTCGATCCCGCCCGCTTCATGTCGGGAATCGTGTCGGTGCTCGCCGAACGCGGGGTGGTGTTCGTTCCTCAGACGCGGCTGCTGGACTTCCGGACCTCGGACGGCGGGGTGGACCGCCTGGTGACCGCGCGGGGCGATCTGGCGGCTGACGAGGTTGTGATCGCCACCGGCGCGTGGACCCCTGGGGTGGCCGCCCTGCTCGGCGAGTCGATCCCCATCCAGGCCGGTAAGGGTTACAGCATGACGGTGGCGGCGCCCCGCCAGGGTCCTCGCAACAACATCCTGTTGGGAGACCGATGGGTGGCGGTGAACCCGATCGGAGACCTGCTGCGGATGAGCGGCTGGCTCGAGCTGGGCCGCCTCGACACCCGGCCGTCGTTACGCCGGCTGGCCACGGTGGAGGCCAACGTTCGATCCCGCGTGCGGCTCGATCCCGAGCTCACCGTGCTCGAGAGATGGGCGGGTCTGCGACCGGTGACACCCGACGGGCTTCCCGTCATCGGTCGGTCACCCGGCTGGCGCAACGTGACCTATGCGGTCGGGCACGGCAAGCTCGGTCTGTCGCACGGGCCGGTGACCGGGCGGCTGGTGGCCCAGATCGTCTGCGACCGGCCCACCGACCTCGAGCTGGATCCCTTCTCGCCCCGCCGGTTCCGCTAGACGGTCAGGCGGCCGCCTTCTCGAGGCGTACCGACAGGGTGCTATCACCGATCTCGAATCGCATCCCGCCTTGCACATGCCCGGAGAGGATCTCCACCGCCAGCACCTCGCCGGATATGAATCCGGCGTGCGTCCGGATGGCCTCGCCGAGCAGATCGTCGCCGGCCTGATACCGGAGCCGGATCCGGTCGGTGACCTCGAGGCCGAGGTCGCGCCGGGCGCGCTGGATCCGCGATACCACCTCGCGGGCCAGGCCCTCGCTCCGTAGCTCGCCGGTGAGCACCGTGTCGAGCGCCACCGACAGCGAACCATCCGACGCCACAGCCAATCCCGGACGGGGGTTCCTGGTGACGACCACGTCGTCGGCGCTCAACTCGTGGCCGGCGATGGTCATCCCGCCCGCTTCGAGCAGGGACGCCACCTGGTCCGACGGCAGGATCTCCAGCGCGGCCGCGACTTCCCGGACCGCGGCGCCGAGGCGGGGACCGAGCCGCTTGTAGTTGGCCTTGGCCGCCAGTTCGACCACAGACAGCTCGTCATCGCGCGTGCCGATCTCCTTGACGTTCAACTCCTCGGCGATCACCGCGCCGTGGCGATGGACCGCGGCCGTCACCTCGGGATCGCGGGTTATCACCGCCAGCCGCGCCAGGGGCTGGCGAACACCGATCGAGTGGTCCGACCGGAGCGACCGGCCGAGCGTGACCACCGTGCGGGCGACAGCCATCGACCGCTCGAGGTCCTCGTCGATCGTGTCCTCGTCCACCACCGGGTAGTCGGTGTGATGGACGCTGGAGGCTTCCGGGACCAGGCCGGCGTGGATCTCCTCGGTGATGAAGGGAAGGACCGGCGCCAGCAGGCGGCTGAAGGTCACCAGCACCTCGTAGAGGGTGGCGAAGGCAGCCTGCTTGTCGGCCTCGTTGCCCTCCCGAGCCCGCCAGAACCGGCGCCTCGACCTTCTCACGTACCAGTTGGTCAGGTCGTTGACGAAGCCGAGTGCCGGGCCCACCACGGCATACAGGTAGTAGCCCTCCATCAACTCGTTGGTCCGGCGGATCAGCGACTGCAGGACGCTCAGTATCCAGCGGTCGACCTCGGGCCGGTCGGCGGGGGCGGGCGCCGATCTGAGGTCGTCGAACCGGATACCGTCCGCCTCGGCGTAGGTGGTGAAGAAGGAGTAGGCGTTCCAGAACGGCAGGATCACCGTCCGCACCACCTCCCGCACCCCCGCCTCGGAGAAGCGGAGCGGCTCGGCCCGGAGCACCGGCGAGTCGATCAGGTAGGCCCGGACCGCGTCTCCCCCGTACCGGTCCAGAACGGCGGACGGCTCCGGGTAGTTCTTGAGACGCTTGGACATCTTGCGCCCGTCCTCCGCCAGGATCATGCCGTTGACGACGCAGTTGCGGAACGCGACCTCGTCGAACAGGGCGGCGGCCAGCACGTGGAGGGTGTAGAACCATCCCCGCGTCTGGTCGAGACCCTCGGCGATGAAGTCGGCGGGGAACGTCCGCGGGAAGCGTTCCTCGTTCTCGAACGGGTAGTGATACTGGGCGTATGGCATCGACCCGGACTCGAACCAGCAGTCCAGCACTTCGGGCACGCGGGCCATGACGCCCGGCCGGTCCGTGCATGACGGGCACGGATAGGTCACCTCGTCGACCACGTGCTTGTGGAGGTCCTCCAGCCACACGCCGGACCGTTCGGCCAGATCTTCCCTGCTACCCATGCACTCCTGGTAGCCACAGGAGTCGCACTCCCAGACCGGGATGCAGCTCCCCCAGAACCGGTTGCGCGAGACCGCCCAGTCCCGGGCGTCCTCCAGCCAGTTCCCGAACCGGTTGGCCCCTACCGGACCCGGAACCCAGTGGATGGATCCGTTCAGCTCCACCATCCGGTCGCGGACCGCCTCGACCCGCACGAACCAGGTCGGGATGGCCTTGTAGATGAGCGGCTGATCGGTGCGGTAGCAGAACGGGTAGGAGTGGACGATCTGCTCGTTCCTCAGCAGCGCTCCCGACTCCCGGAGGAGGCCGATGATGGTGTCGGCCGCTTCGAACACGTGGAGCCCGGCCAGGTCGGGGGTGGCGGCGGTGAACCTCGCCTCGAGGTCGACCGGATCGACGATCACGTCCAGGTCCGCGTCCGCCAGGGCGTAGAGATCCTCCTCGCCGTAGGCGGGCGCCATGTGGACCAGGCCGGTGCCCTCATCGGTGGTCACCGACGGGCTGGGAATCACCCGGAAGGCCCCCCGGGCGGCGCGATCCTCGAAGTAGGGGAGGGGCGGCCGGTACCGCACCCCCAGGAGCTCGCTGCCGGAGGCGACCGTAGCCGGCCGCCGGGCCTCGCCGAAAACCTCCTCCACCCGACCGGCAGCCACCCAGTAGCGGCCGCCGCGGTCCTCGATGGCCACGTAGTCGATGTCGGGGCCGACCGCCACCGCCAGGTTGCCCGGAAGCGTCCAGGGAGTGGTGGTCCAGATGGTCAGGTAGTCGCCGGGGCGGGCCGGCCCGCTCGGGTCGGGGGTGTCGAGGATCTCCAGACGGACCGTGACGGCGGGGTCGGGGTGGTCGCGATAGCCGCCCAGGCTCACCTCGAAGTTGGACAGGGTGGTGCCGGCGGCCCACGAGTAGGGAAGCACCTTGAAGGCCCGGTAGACGAGGCCCTTGTCCCACAGCGCTCGGAACACCCACCAGACGCTCTCCATGAACTCGGGGTCCATGGTCTTGTAGTCGTTCCTGAAGTCGACCCAGCGGCCGATGCGACGGGTTATGCCCTCCCAATCGGCGGTGGTGACCTCGACCATCCGGCGGCAGGCGTCGTTGAAGGCGGTCACGCCCAGCTCCTCGATCTGGCGGGGGCCGGAGATGCCGAGCTGCTGCTCCACCTCCATCTCGACCGGCAAGCCGTGGGTGTCCCAGCCGAAGCGGCGCTCCACCCGGTGCCCTCGCATGGTCCAGTAGCGGGGAACGATGTCCTTGATGATCCCGGCGAGGATGTGGCCGTAGTGGGGGCTCCCGGAGGCGAACGGGGGGCCGTCGTAAAACGTGTACTCGTGCTCGCGGGGTCGCATCTCGACGGAGGCCTGGAAGGCCCCGGTCTCGTCCCAACGCTCCAGGATGCGCGCGTCGAGGGCAGGGAGGTCGAGCCCCGGAGGCTCTCGGGTGAAGTCGGAGACCGGCGCGGAGTCGGGTTTGCTACCTGGCATGATCCTGTGAGTAGCTGGCGGGCGCCATCGTACCCGTAGCGGTGGGCGGTGCCGGAACCGGCCGGCCGGAGCGGAGCGATGCCTGCGGCCGGGTTCCGGACCTGCTAGCTTCGGTCGGCCCCACAGTCGCGCCGGAGGAAGAGCAGTATGGCTTCTCGCCGCAAGCTGGCCGAGTCCACACTCGCACGTTTCAAGCGGCTCCTCGAGGAGAAGGAGCGGAGCCTCGTGTCGGTCATCGCCGACCACGAAGCCGAGCGGAGCGAGGTCAGGATGGCCGAGACCGCCGCCGAGCGCCGACCCGATCCGGACTCGGCCGATGGCGGCTCGATGGCCTTCGAGTTCGAGAAGGAGCTGTCGGTGGACCGCAACAGCCGTGACCTGCTCGGCCAGGTCCGTAACGCCCTGCAGTCGATGGAGGACGGCACCTACGGCGATTGCCGGGTGTGTAGAGGCCCCATACCGGTGGCGCGCCTGCGGGCCCTTCCGCAGACCAGCCTGTGCGTGAAGTGCGCGTCGCGGCGGCGCTGACCAGCCGACGCATCAACGCCGGCCTCCTGGGCGGGGCCGTTCTGGTAGCCGATCAGGTCAGCAAGCTGTGGGCGCGAACGGCGCTGGCCGACCACGACCTCGTGATCATTCCCGGCTGGTTCCGGCTCGCGGTCACCGAGAACTCGGGGGCGGCTTTCTCGCTGTTCCAGGGTTACGGCTCGTGGTTGGGATTGGCAGCCGTAGTGGTCGCTTTCCTGATCCTGGTGGTGGTGGAGCGCAGTAGGAGCGCCACCGAGCTGGTGGGGCTGGGTCTGGTGCTCGGCGGGGCCATCGGAAACCTCGTTGATCGGCTCCTGCGCGGGCCATGGATGTCCGGATCTGTTACGGACTTCATCGACTTCAGCTTCTGGCCCACCTTCAACGTGGCCGACTCCGCCATCACGGTGGGCGTGGTGATCCTCGTATGGGCGGCCAGACGCATCTGACCGTCCCGGAATCGCTGGACGGCGCCCGTTTCGACCTGATCCTGGCCCGCCTGGCCGGGGTGAGCAGGGCGAGGGCCAGGCGGATGATCGAGTCCGGCCGGGCCGGGCTGACCACAACCGGGCCCGATAGCGGAAGCCGGCCCCCGGCCCGGCTCAAAGCCGGTGACGGCCTCTGGTTCCTGCCTCCCGAGACCGCCGCACTACAGCCGCATCCGGTCGAGCTCGACGTCCGCTACGAGGACCGCTACCTGGCCGTGATCAGCAAGCCCTCGGGGATGGTCACCCATCCGGGGCCCGGTCACACCGATGCAACGCTGGTCTCGGCGCTGCTCCATCGGTGGCCGGAGGTCGAGGGGGTGGGCGAGTACCCGCGGTGGGGGATCGTCCACCGCCTCGACATGGACACCTCGGGGGCAATCCTCATCGCCCGGCATCCGCTTGCTCATCGTCGCCTTACCGAGGCGATCGCCGCCAGGGAGGTGCGCCGCCGCTACCTCACCCTCACCCACGGCGGCTTCGCGGTCGCTTCCGGGACGGTCGACGCGCCGATCGACCGGCGGCGGGCGAGAAGGTTCGTGGGACCCGGCGGAAAGCCCTCCGTCACGCACTACCGGTGGCTGGCCACATGGGATCGTCCCGTGCTGAGCCTGCTGGAGGTGACTCTCGAGACCGGGCGTACCCACCAGATCCGGGTGCATCTGGGCTCGATCGACCGGCCGGTGGTGGGGGATAGGGTCTACGGCCGTCCCGCCCGGGCCGGAGTGGATCCGGGCCGGGTCTGGCTCCATGCCCACCGTCTCGGTCTGGTACATCCGGTCACCGGCCAGGAACTCGACGTGGAGGCGCCGCTTCCGGCCGACCTCCGCTCGAGTCTCCAAGCCCTCGGAAGGCCGGCCAGCGGGGATGCGCCGCGGGAATAACCCCGAACATGCCCGGTCGACCCACCGGAACTCGCTAGTCTTGCGGATCGCTGGGTACCCCTGACCGGTCGACGGGTAGCGGTCAAGGAATAGCCATGGCGAGTAAGGGTTTCGTTCACCTCCACGTGCACAGCGAGTTCTCGATGCTGGACGGCGCGGCGCGCATCGACCACGCCGTGGAGGCGGTCGTTTCGCACGGCCAACCGGGGCTGGGCCTGACGGACCACGGAGTGCTCTACGGCGCGGTCGACTTCTACCGGGCCGCCACCGCGGCGGGCATCAAGCCGATCATCGGCGTGGAGGGTTACCTGACCACCGGCTCCCGCTTCGATCGGCCCACCGGCCCGGACAACGTCCGTCACCACATCACCCTTCTGGCCGAGACCCAGACCGGCTACGCCAACCTGGTCAAGCTGGTCAGCAGGGCCTTCCTGGAGGGCTACTACTACAAGCCCCGCATGGACCACGAGCTGCTGTCCGAGTACGCCGAGGGGATCATCGCCACCAGCGGCTGCCTGTCCGGCCACGTGCCCAGCCTGCTGGCGCCGGACGCGCCGCGGGAGGACGGGTACGCCGGGGGCAGGCGGGACTTGGAGAAGGCCGTGGAGGCAGCGGGTCTCTACCAGGACATCTTCGGCCGGGACCGGTTCTTCATCGAGCTCCACGACTTGGGCCTGGAGAGCCAGCGGCGCATCCTTCCCGACCTCTTGGAGATCTCGCAGCGTGTCGGCGCCCCACTTCTGGCCACCAACGATGCCCACTACACCCGCCAGGACGAGGCGGCCGCCCACGATGTCCTGCTCTGTATCCAGACCGGATCGACCGTCGACGACCCGGAGCGGAGCCTTCGTTTCGAGGGCGAGGAGTTCTACCTGAAGACCCCCCGGGAGATGCGGGACCGGTTCCCTGAGGACACCTATCCCGGTGCGTGCGACAACACGCTCCTGATAGCGGAGCGCGCCGACGTGGACCTGGACTTCGATCAGTTGCTGCTGCCCCATTTCCCGGTTCCGGACGGCCACACGGCCATGTCCTACCTGCGGGAGCTGGTCACCGAAGGCGCTCGCCGCCGCTACGAGGGCCGGACCGGCGGCGAGGTCGGGCAGCGCATAGAGCACGAGATGCGGATCATCGAGGACATGGGCTTCCCCGACTATTTCCTGATCGTGTGGGACCTGGTGCGCTACGCGAGGTCGCACCGGATCCGGGTCGGCCCGGGTCGCGGCTCGGCGGCCGGATCGATCGTGGCGTACTCGTTGGGTATCACCGATCTGGACCCGATCGAGTACGGCCTGATCTTCGAGCGCTTCCTGAACCCCGGGCGGCGCGAGATGCCCGACATCGACATGGACTTCGACGAGCGTTTCCGGGGCGACATCATCCGGTACGCGGCGGATACGTACGGATCCGACCACGTGGCGCAGATCGTCACCTTCTCCACCATCAAGGGGAAGCAGGCGATTCGCGACTCGGCCCGGGTCCAGGGTTTCCCGTACGCGACGGGGGACCGCCTGGCCAAGCTGATGCCGGATCCGGTCCTGGGACGGGAGGCATCTCTCGACATCTGCTTCAACCCTCCCGCCCACGATGCCGATGGGATCACCAAGGACTGGTTTGCCCACGCGGCCGGCCTGCGGGAGGAATACCGGAGCGAGGAGGATGCCCGCCTGGTTCTGGACACGGCGCGGGGTCTGGAAGGGCTCCGCCGGCAGGACTCGATCCACGCCGCGGCGGTGGTGATCGCTCCCCGGCCGCTTACCGATCTGGTGCCCGTGCAGCGCAAGGGCGAGGACGCCGAGGTGGTCACCCAGTACGAGATGCATGCCATCGAGAAGCTGGGCCTGCTCAAGATGGACATTCTCGGCCTGCGCACCCTGTCGACCATCGACCGGACGCTGGACCTGATCGAACGGAGCACCGGCGCCCGTCCCGACATCGACCGGGTCGCCCTGGACGATCCCGACACCTACGAGATGCTCTGCAGGGGCGACACCATCGGGGTCTTCCAACTCGAAGGTACCGCCATGCGCTCGCTGATCAGGAGCCTCCAGCCGGACCGCTTCCAGGACATGATCGCCCTCGTGGCCCTGTACCGGCCCGGGCCGATGTCGAATGATTGGCACAACGCCTACGCCAACCGCAAGAACCGGCGTGCCAGGGTGGATTACCCCCATCCGGCCACCGAGAGCGTGCTGAGCGAGACCTACGGCCTCATGATCTACCAGGAACAGGTCATGCAGATCGCCCGCGACATAGCGGGGTATTCCATGGCTGACGCCGACGCCCTGCGCAAGGCCATGGGCAAGAAGATCCCCGCCATCATGGAGCAGGAACGGGACAAGTTCGTGGACGGCGTGGTGGCGGGCGGCAACACGCCGCAGTTCGGAGGGGAGCTGTTCGACTCGATCGAAGGCTTCGCCGGTTACGGCTTCAACAAGTCGCACAGCGCCGCCTACGGCCTGCTCGCCTACCAGACCGCCTACCTCAAGGTTCACTTCCCCGCCGAGTACATGGCCGCCCTGCTCACGTCGTCGCACCGGGAAAAGGACCGTAACCGGCTGTACCTGAGCGAGTGCCGGACGATGGGGCTGGAGGTGTCGGCCCCGTCGGTCAACGCGTCCGAGAGCGATTTCACCGTCCGGGACGGCAGGATCGTGTTCGGACTCTCCGGGGTGCGGAACGTCGGGTCGGCGGTGGTGGAGAAGATCATCGAGGCCCGCCACGCCGGGGGCGCCTTCGCCGACTTCCAGGACTTCGCCAACCGGGTGGAGGCCACGGCGCTCAACAAGCGGGTGGTGGCCTCGCTGATCAGGGCGGGCGCTTTCGAAGACCTGGGACACACCCGGAGGGGCCTGAACGAGGTGGCGGAACTGATGGTCGAGCGCACGTTGGCCCGGAGGCGGCACGAGGACGCGGGCCAGTTCAGCTTGTTCGGTGGGGAAGCCGAGGTTCCGGAATTCGACGAGGTGGCGGTTCCCGAGGATGAATGGAACAAGTTCGTCCTGCTGGCCCACGAGAAGGAAATGCTGGGCCTCTACGTCTCGGACCATCCGCTGAACGGTCTGGGCCGAGCCCTGGCCGAGCACACCAGCGCGACCGTGTCCGGGCTGGCGGGGCTGGCGGACGGGGAGCGGGCGAGGGTCGGCGGGATCGTCAGCGGCATTACCCGTCGCTACACCAACTCGGGGGAGCAGATGGCCTACTTCAACATCGAGGACCTCGACAGCTCGGTCGAGGTGGTGGCTTTTGCGAAGACCCTGTCCTCGGCCGACGAGATACTGGAGGAGGACGCCATCATGGTGGTGGAGGGCAGGTTGACCAACCGGGGGGGCGAGGTGAAGATGCGAGCCTTCCGGATCACCAGACCCAAGCTCGTTCCCGACAGCGACCTCAGATTGCGCCTGGAGCCCCACCGGGCGCTCACGGATCAGGATGCCTTTCTGGCGTCGCTGCGCGAGCTCAAGCAGGTGGTGTCCAACCATCCGGGGCCGGCGCCGGTCTTCATCGACATGACCGCCGGGGAGGACCGGAAGGTCTTCCAACTGGACGACAAGGTGGAGCTGTCGTCGTCGCTCTACGCCGAGGTCAGGGGCATTTTCGGGGAGGCGGCCCTCGCATGAGGGCAATCCGTCCAACTAGCGACTAGAACATCGGCTAGGCGCCCAGGCAGGCGTGCGCCACGTCTTCCCATCCGGTGGCGAGGGGCGAGATCACGTCCATGTGGTCGGCCCCGGCCACCTCGACCAGGCAGGATCGGTCGCCGGCCGCTCGGGCCGCCTCGACGAAGCGGCGGCTCTGATCCGGTGGCACGGATCGGTCCAGGAGGCCGTGAACCGCCACGCTCGGGAACCCGCCCGGAAGGGCGCGGATGGGGTCGATCATCGCGAGGCGAGCGCCCTCGCCGTCACCCAGGAAGGCCGAGATGAGCCCGTCGAAGCCGGTGCCGGCGTTCCCCAGGTCGAGCATCCCCGCCAGCGAGACGAAGCCGACCGGGCGCACGGAGGCGGTCTTGGCGGCGAAGAACCCCAACTGGGCGCCGGCCGAGTGCCCGATCACCGTCACCCGGCCCAGGTCGAGCCCGTGGTCGCCGGACAGGGACGACAGGGCGCCGACCCCGGCGGAGACGTCCGCGATGGAATCCTGCCAACCCCCCACCGGTGGGATCCGCCGGTACTCGACATTCCAGGTGGCCGTGCCCCTCGCGGCCAGGTCGACCGCGGCTCCGTCCATCAGGTCACGGGTGTGGGGGTCCGCCCACCCGCCACCGTGGACCAGGACCGCCACCGGGTGGGGTCCTGGAGCATCGGGGAGCCGCAGATCCGCCACCTGGTCGGGGTGTGGTCCGTAGGGCAGCGTAAGGGGCGCATGGACCGCCCGGTAGTGAAGGTGGGAGATGGCGTCCAGGTAGCCGGAGACGCCCCGCCCGAAGATCTGGTACACGCAGGCCGGCTCGGTCACCGAGATGCGCCGCCACGGCTCGCGGTCCCGAACGTTGGAGATATGGATCTCGACGGTGGGGATCCCGACCGCCTCTATGGCGTCGTGGAGGGCATAGCTGGTGTGGGAGAAGGCGCCGGGGTTGAACACGATCCCGTCTGCGGTCTCCCGCGCCGCGTGGATGGCGTCGATCAACTCTCCCTCGTGATTGGACTGGAAGGCTTCGAGCCGGTGACCGAGCCGGGCCGCGTGCGCGTGACACTGCTCGACCACGTCTTCGAGAGTGTCCGAGCCGTAGACCTCCGGGGCGCGCCTGCCCAGGAGGTTGAGGTTGGGGCCGTTCAGCAGGAGGATTCGCATGGTTACCAGAGCGTAGGCGGACTAGCTAGGAACGGGCGCAGAACGGGGCGCTGTAGCGGGATCGGGACAGATTGTTGAGCTGCTCCGTCAGCCGGGGTCCGCTGTGCCAGCAGCTGTCGCACACCAACTCGCCGTAGTCGGCCAATAAGGCGCAGCGCCGGGCCTCACCCGCGGCGGTCTTGTCGAAGTCGACGCTCGCCGCCGATATGAGATTGACGATGTTGGTCAGGGGCCGGTCCCGGCGGGATTCGGCATACCGGGCGTTGGCCCCCAGCGCGAGGACCGATGGCGCCGACAGGCACACGGCCAGGCCGGCGACGAGGAGCGGCTTCAGCCAACGCGAGGGGCCGTTCCCCTTCCGCCGGCGGTTGGCCGCGATTGACCACACCACCACCAGTGCCCCGTACAGGATGAAGGCCCAGCCGACCTGCACCAGGAGGGTGTCACGCCAGTCGTGCAGGCCCCAGCCCCGGTCATTCCATCCCTGCAGACCCTCCGAGAGGCTGACCAGTAACGCCGGTGCCACAGCCAGTACCGCTCCGAATACCGCCAGACCGGTCCCGAGGCGTCGGTAGGTGCCGGGCGACGGATCGTGACCCGCGTCCTTGAGCAGACCGCCGCCGGCCCGGACGGCCATCGCTGCCATCGCGACTGCTACCAGGACCAGCCATACGTTGGAGGTGACACCCGACCAGGCCTGGTCCAGGGCGCCCGAATCGATGGTCCCCGGTGACGTCGAGAACCAGCCTTCCACCGGCAGCCCGGACAGGAGCCGGCCCAGCCACTGGCCGACCGATAACCCGGACACCACCGGATTGGTGTTGCCGTAGCAATCGTTCACGGCACACGCCATCTCGATGGCGATCCGGCTCGGGATGAACACGGCAAGGAAACCGAGACACAAGGCCATCCATCTATGGAAGGCCGCGGTCGAGGGGATCTCGCGCACCGTCAGGCCCGACAGCCGGGCCCGCACGACGATCAGGGCGATGCAGGTCACCGGCAGCAGGTACATCAATTCGAACGTCATGGCCGCGAGCAGGCCTACCAGGGCAGGCAGAGCCAGCCGGGGGACGGTACTCCCGGGTTTCATAGCGCTATCCGAGGCGACGTACAGAGGAACCAGGAGGAGCGCTACAGCAAGGGAGATGAGGAAGAACGGGAAGAAGGACAGCGGGTGGAGCGGGCCCGTGACGATCAGCACGGATGCGAAGACCAGGGGAAACAAGTCCACCAGACGGTCGATCGCCTTCTGCCGGCCGTCGGGGCGGGAGGATCCGGCGTGCTCGGTCGCCGAGCGGGCGAGCGCCCTTACCAGGCAGGTGGCGACCCAGGCGAGGATTCCGACCATCGCAACCCTGATGGCGCCCTGGACGACGTGAGGCGGGACCCCGAGTGCGGCTGCGAGATCGAACCGGGCCGCCTCCTCCAGGTAGAAGATGAAGCGGCCCAACGGCCGGAAGTTCCCCTTAAGGATGAACTCGCCTACTTCCGCCACGTTGGCGGCGGCGATACGGAGCGGGTTCGTCCCGTAGTCCGAGGCGAACTGGTATATAGCGATGCTCTGGTCCGAGTGGAGGGCCAGGCCGACCAGGGGCGCCATGACCAGCATCGCGGGTGCGGCCGTGCGCAGGAATCGGCTCCATCTCGGCACGACCGGTGGGACAGACATCGTTCGATGGTAATGACGGGATCGGACATCTCCGAGACATCCCGACGCCGCAAACCGGGTGATCACCACACCATCCTGCCGACCCGGAGGGGTCCGATCCGGCCGGTACACTCCGGTTGGGAGGGCGATGGCGGTGAGAGCGGGCAACATAGGCTTCGGTCTGGTCGGGACCGGCATGTCGGGTGGGTTCATGGCCAAGGAGCTCGATTTCGTCGATGGCGGCGAGTTGGTCGCGGTGTGCAGCCGGAACGAATCCAACGTGCGGGAGTTTGCCCGGACCCACGATGCGATGCACTGGTTCACCGACTACCGGCGGTTGGTGGAACATGATGATGTCGATGTGGTGGTCGTGTCGGTGCCCACCGGCCTGCACGCCGACGTGACGATCGCTGCTTCGAACGCCGGGAAGCATGCCTTGGTGGAAAAGCCTCTTGAAACCACCCTGGAGAGGGCTGATCGGATGATCGGCGTCTGCCGGGCGAACGACACCAAGCTGGGCGTGATCTTCCAGATGCGCTTCGGTGTGGTGGCCCGCACCCTCAAGGAGGCGGTTGACTCGGGCCGGCTGGGGCGGGTGTTCCTGAGCGATGCGGTCGACAAGTCGAGTCGGACGGCTGCCTATTACGACTCTGCGGCTTGGCGGGGAACGAAGGCCCTCGAGGGTGGGGGTTGCCTGATGACCCAGTCCATCCACATCATCGACCTGCTGCAGTACCTGATGGGACCGGTGCGGTCGGTGATGGGTCGGGTGGCTACCCAGTTCCACGACATCGAGGTGGAGGACACCGCCACCGCGGTGGTCAATTTCACCAACGGCGCCATGGGGATCATCGAAAGCACCTCCTCGGTCCGGACCGCCCTCAAATCCCGGATCGAGCTGCACGGCGAGCTGGGCACCGTGGTCGCCAATGCCCAGTACGACAAGTTCCTGGTCTGGGATGTGAAGGACGATGAGGGTCGGGTGGAGTTGGCACCGGACTTCGGGTTGACCGACATCGACGATCCGTGGGCCTACCCGCAGACTCGCCACCGGATCCAGCTCCAGGACATGGTCGACGCCATCCGCGAGGATCGTGATCCGGTGCTCACCGGTGAGGACGCCCGGGTCTCGCTGGCCATCATCACGGCCATCTACGACTCCTCCCGTCAGGGCAGGGAGGTCTTCCTGGATGCCTACCCGCCGGGAAACCCTGCCCTCTGAAACATCCGGGTGGGGGTAGCCGACTGACGGACCCTCCCCACTAGACCGGCGTCGCCCGTAAGATCGACCCGTCCAGCAGGAGGTCCCGATCTTTCACGACTTCGGTGGGGGATGGTGGTCGTACGTGCGCCATGACCGGGACCAGCGCGGTCCCGAGATCGATCGGGCGCTGCTGCGACGGGTGTTCGCCTACGGCAAGCCCTACCGGATGATGCTCGTGGGCGTCCTGGTCACCATCCTCGTGGTATCGGGCCTCACGGTGGTGCCGCCGCTCCTGATCCGGGACCTGATCGACAACGCCATCCCGGCCGCCGATGTGGGGCGGCTGACCATCCTGGGCGTCGCCATGGTGGTGGTGCCGCTCATCAGCGTGTCGGTGGGCGCGCTCCAGCGCTGGATGAGCGCCAAGGCCGGGGAAGGGATCATCTACGACCTGCGCCGGGCCCTGTACGCCCACCTCCAGGGCATGTCGCTGCGGTTCTTCACCGAGACGAAGACCGGTGAGCTGGTATCGCGCCTCAACAACGACGTGGTGGGTGCCCAGACCGCCATCACCGGCACCTTCGTCACCATCGTGTCGAACGTGGTCTCCGTGGTGGCCATCCTGGCGGTAATGGTCCAGGCGGAGTGGCGCCTCACCCTCCTGGCGGTGGCCGCACTACCGCTGTTCGTCTATCCGGCCCGGCGGGTCGGGCAGGTGCTCCGCGCCATCACCCGGCGCCAGATGCGCCACAACGGAGCGATGGGGGCCATCCTCAACGAGACCTTCAACGTGAGCGGGGCGTTGCTGGTCAAGCTGTTCGGGCGCCGCAACGAGGAGATGGCTCGCTTCTCGGCCGAGGCCGGGATGGTCCGCGACCTCGGCGTCCGGTCCGCGGTGGTGGGGAGGTGGTTCTTCGCCGCCCTCGGGCTGGTGGGCGCCATCGGTACCGCGGCCGTGTTCTGGGTAGGCGGGTACCTGGTCATCCAGGGCTCCATGAGCCTGGGGACCGTCATCATGTTCTCGAGCCTCCTGGTGCAGCTCTACGGACCCCTGTCGGCCATGTCCAACGCCCGGGTGGAGTTCGCCACCTCCCTGGTCTCGTTCGAGCGGGTGTTCGAGGTGCTTGACCTGCGGCAGGAGATAGTGGAGCGTCGCGACGCCACCGACATCCGGCCCGTGAGCGGGACGGTGGAGTTCGACGGGGTGTACTTCCGGTACCTGCAGCAGGAACCGGCCGGGTTGGCGGCCATATCCAGACCCGGTTGGCCGGACGAGCCGTCCCCGTCCCCGCAGCCTCCATCCCGGCGCTGGGCGCTGGAGGATGCCGACTTCCGGATCGAGGCGGGCGAGGTGGCGGCCCTGGTCGGGCCGTCGGGGGCGGGGAAGACCACGGTGAGCTACCTCATCCCCCGGCTGTACGACGTGAGTGAGGGATCGGTGCGGATCGACGGGGTGGACGTGCGGGACGCATCCACCGAGTCGCTCGAGCGCTCCGTCGGCGTGGTCACCCAGGAGACCTTCCTGTTTCACGACACGATCGCCGCCAACCTGCGGTATGCCAAGCCGGACGCCACGGAGGAAGAGCTGGTAGCGGCAGCCCGGGCCGCCAACATCCACGACTTCGTCGCCGGCTTACCGGATGGCTACGAGACGGTCGTGGGGGAGCGCGGCTACCGCCTCTCGGGCGGGGAGAAGCAACGGATCGCCCTGGCGAGGGTGATCCTCGAGGACCCGCGCATCCTCATCCTCGATGAGGCCACCGCCCACCTCGACTCGGAGTCGGAGGCCCTGATCCAGGAGGCTCTGGAGCGGGTGATGGTGGGTCGCACCTCGCTCGTCATCGCCCACCGCCTGTCGACGATCCAGGCCGCGGACCGGATCCTGGTGCTCGACAGGGGTCGCCTGGTCGAGCAGGGCACCCACGAGGTCCTGCTGGAGACGGACGGCCTGTACGCCCGGATGTACCGCACCCAGTTCGGTAGGAAGGGCTCGAAAGAGCGAGTCAGGCCCCCAGCATTCGAGACACCACGGGGAAACGGTGGGCGAGAAGCAGGACCGAGCCGTCCTGGCACACCCACAGGTGCTCGTTGGCCCTGAGCCAACGGTGCGGCGGCAGCGCGTCCATGGTGGAGCGGTCGGAGGGGTTGGCGGGCCGGAACGCCATGACCTCGCCGGCCGGGGCGCCGATCGCCTCCACCCGGCCGACCAGGCGGTAGTCGGCGAACAGCGCCGCCATACCCCCGAAGGAGTCCCCGTTGCGGAACGTGACCGTCCCGCACTGCTCGCAGGCGACGACCGCCACGCCGCGACGTATCATCGGGGTGGTGTCATGAGTCCGGCACATCGACACCATCGTGCCACGAGCCTGTGACAGAACCCGGTATTTCGGGACCGGGTATTTCGGGGCGAAGCGAGCCCGGCCGGTAGGCGGGCCCGTTTTGGCGATCATCGCGCCCGTTCGTAGGATTGGCTTCCCGCGGAGAGGTAGCGTGGAGCTTTCGGATTATCTCCCCATAGCGTTCATGCTGGTGCTGGCAGTGTTGTTCGCCGGCGTGTCACTGATCGTTTCCTACCTCATCTCGTACAAGCGTCCCACCGCCGAGAAGCTGGAGCCCTACGAGTGCGGCATCGTCACGGAGGCTGAGCCGATCCAGCGCTTCCCGGTCAAGTTCTACCTGGTCGCCATCCTTTTCGTCATCTTCGACGTCGAGATCATCTTCCTGTTCGCGTGGGCATCGGTGTTCGGGACGCTGGGCTGGGGTGGGGTAGCCGCGATCGCCATCTTCACCCTGCTGATCGTCGAGACCCTCGGCTACGTGTGGAAGCGCGGCGCCCTGGACTGGAACGTGTCGCGGCGGGCCCGGTACCGATCGGCCGCGGATGCTCCGGTCGGCGAGCCGGTGGTCTGATGGCTCACCTCACCTCTCCTCCGCAGCTCCTGACCACCACGCTGGGGAAGGCCATGCGGTGGTCCCAGCAGCAGTCGATGTGGCCCGCCACCTTCGGCCTGGCCTGCTGCGCCATCGAGATGATGGCCACCGGCACCGCGCACAACGACCTGGCCCGGTTCGGCATGGAGGTGTTCAGGGCGTCTCCCCGCCAGGCCGACCTCATGGTGGTGGCCGGTCGGGTGTCCCAGAAGATGGCTCCAGTCCTTCGTCAGGTGTACGACCAGATGGCGGATCCCAAATGGGTGATCTCGATGGGCGCCTGCGCCTCGACCGGTGGCATGTTCAACAACTACGCACTGGTTCAGGGCGTCGATCAGATCGTCCCGGTCGACGTTTACGTGCCAGGCTGCCCGCCGGGCCCGCAGTCGCTGATGCACGGGATACTCACCCTTCAGGACAAGGTGGTGTCAGGGGAGTTGGCTCGTTGATGTCCGGCGACAGCTCGCCCGGTCCCGAAGCCGCCGCTGACGAGGTGCTGGCGAGCCTCAGCGAAGCGGTACCGTCCGCCGAGGCGGGCCGCTCCGGGGGCGATCATGTCGTCCGCGTACCGCCCGAGGATCTGGCCAGGCTGGCCGGGGCGGCCCGCGCCCACGGCTTCGAGATGTGTTCGGACATCACCGTTGTCGACTACCTGGGCAAGCGCAGGGTCCGCTTCGATGTGGTGGTCAACCTGCTGTCCGTGCAGCACAACCGCCGGCTCCGCATACTGGTGCCGGTTCCGGAAGGCGATCCCGAAGTCCCGTCCCTGGTTCCGGTCTATCCCGGCGCCAACTTCCTGGAGCGCGAGGCCTACGACATGTTCGGCATCCGCTTCGCCGGCCATCCGGATCTCACCCGCATCCTGATGCCCGACGACTGGATGGGCCATCCCCTCCGCCGGGACTTCGAGGTGGGCGCCGTCCCGGTCCAATTCAAGGCCTCCCCCCAGGTGACATGATGGCCGAGCCGACCTCCACCACCGACGTCTGGGTGTCCGGCACCGAAGCCCCCGAGGTCTCGGAGTGGATGGTGGCCGGGACCGACGAGGGCGCTCAGGAGATGGAGCGCGACGAGACGACCGAGAGGAGCGTCGAGCAGCGGGGCTCCCGCGTCGTCGACGACTGGGTGGTAGACGACACCGTCGACGACGACGAGCGGATGATCGTCAACATGGGGCCCCAGCACCCGTCCACCCACGGGGTGCTGAGGCTCAACATCGAGCTGGAAGGTGAGATCGTCCGCCGGGTCAAGCCGATCATCGGCTACCTCCATACCGGAATGGAGAAGACCGCCGAGACCCTGACCTTCCTCCAGGGCGGCACCAACGTCACCCGCATGGACTATCTGGCGCCCCTCCACAACGAGCTCTGCTACTCGCTGGCGACCGAGAAGCTCCTGGGCGTGGAGATACCGCCGCGCGCCCAGGCCATCCGGATCCTGATGACCGAGCTGAACCGGGTCTCCTCGCACCTGGTCGCCACCGCCACCAACGGGATGGACATCGGGGCGCTTTCGATGATGATGTACGGCTTCCGGGAACGGGAGTTGATCCTGGCCTTCTTCGAGAAGACCACCGGTCTGCGGATGAACCACAACTACATCCGCCCGGGCGGCGTGGCGGCCGACCTGCCGGACGGGTGGGAGGAGGATGTGGCCGAGATCCTGGAGCGGATCCCGGTGGCCCTACAGGACTACGAGGACCTCCTGAAGGAGAACCCCATCTGGCTGGGCCGAACCCGGGGAGTCGGGATCATCACCCCGGACGAGTGCCTGGCCTATGGCGTCACCGGCCCCACCCTCCGGGCGGCGGGAGTGCCGTGGGATCTGCGCAAGGCTCAGCCCTACTCGGGCATCGAAGCGTACGAATTCGACGTGGTGACCGGGAGCCACGGTGATGTCTACGACCGCTACAGGGTCCGGATCGGTGAGATACACCAGTCGCTGCGCATCGTCGAACAGGCGGCCGCCACGATGCCCCGCGGTGACTACAAGACCGACGACCGCAAGGTGTCACCTCCGCCGCGGCAGCGCATCGACGAGTCGATGGAGGCCCTCATCCATCACTTCAAGATCTACACAGAGGGGTTCAAGGTCCCCGCCGGCGAGACCTATGCGGCCATCGAGGCTCCGAGGGGGGAGTTGGGGTGCTATCTGGTGTCCGACGGGAGCGGCGCTCCGCTGCGCATGCACACCCGGGCGCCTTCCTTCTCCAACCTCCAGGCGCTTCCGATCATGATGGCGGACTCGCTGGTGGCCGACACGGTGGCTTGCATAGCGTCGCTGGATCCGGTGATGGGCGATGTGGATCGGTAGGCGGACATGACGTACGCCTGGTCGGACGCGGCCGAGGAACGGGCCCGGCAGACCATCGCCCGCTATCCCCGGCCCCGCTCCGCGATCATGCCCCTCCTCTACATCGCCATGAAGGAGGACCTGGACCGGGGCGCGGACCGCCTCACCGAGGACGGCATGCGCCGGGTGGCGGACCTGGTGGGCGTCACCCCCGCCCAGGTGGTGGCGGTGGCCAGCTTCTACACGATGTACAAGCGGGACCGGGTCGGTAAGTACCTGGTGTCGGTGTGCACGTCCATCTCGTGCTGGCTCGACGGCGCCGACGAGGTGCTCCATGCGGTCGAGTCCGAGGCCGGGGTTCCGTCCGGCCATACCGACCGCGACGGAGCGATCACCCCCGAGCACGTCGAGTGCATCGGCGCCTGCGGAGGGTCTCCCGCACTCCAGGTCAACTACGAGTTCGTGGAGGGGGTCACGCCCGCCCAGGCGAGGGAGATGGTCCGCTGGCTCCGGTCGGAGGAGCCCGATGCGGTGACCGGCGACCAGCTTCAGGACAGGTTCGGCGGTAGGACCGCGTTCCCGTGGGCCATACCGGAGCCGGCCGGCGTTAGCGGTCCCGTTCCGGCCTGCGCGTCACTGGGGACGGCGGTTCCGTCCAACGGCCACATCCCGGACCTGGACACGTCGAGCACCGTGGGGAACGGCGATCTCCCGATGATCCTCACCGACCGGATGAACCGCCATCCGCTGGACAGCCACGCGCTCGCCACCTACGAGGCCACCGGGGGTTACTCCGCGCTCCGCAGGGTGCTCGGCGACCCCGGCATGACCCCGGCCGAGATCACCGACGACATCAAGGCCTCCATGTTGCGGGGCCGGGGCGGGGCCGGATTCCCGGCCGGTGTCAAGTGGAGCTTCCTGGCGCCTGCCCGCCCTTCCTACCTGGTGGTCAACGCCGACGAGTCGGAGCCGGGCACGTTCAAGGACCGCCAGCTCATGGAGCGTGATCCGCACCAGATGATCGAAGGCATCATCATCTCGTCCTACGCGACCGACGTGAACCACGCCTTCGTATACGTCCGGGGCGAGTACCCGAAGGCGGCCCGGCGGGTGGAGGCCGCGGTCGAGGAGGCGTACCGGGCCGGATACCTCGGTCGGGACATCCTCGGTTCGGGTTACGACCTGGAGTTGACCGTCCATCTGGGCGCCGGCGCCTACATCTGCGGGGAGGAGACCGCCCTGCTCAACAGCCTGGAGGGCAAGCGGGGCGAGCCCCGGATCAAGCCGCCCTACTTCCCTGCCGCCAAGGGGCTCTACATGATGCCCACCATCGTGAACAACGTGGAGACCCTGTCCAACGTCCCCTGGATCATCATGGAGGGTGGCGCCGCCTATGCCGCCATCGGCCCCGGAGGTTCGCCCGGCAAGCGGATGTGCTCCATCTCCGGCCACGTCAACCGTCCGGGCAATTACGAGATCGTGGAGGGCCTGACCTGGCGGGAGCTGATCTTCGACCTGGCCGGAGGCATCCGCAACGGCAACCGGCTCAAGGCCTGGGTGCCGGGCGGTGCCTCCGCTCCCTGGTTCGTGCCCGAGCTCCATCTCGACACCGAGGTGACCAAGGAGGCGATCGACGGGCACGGATCGATGACCGGCTCGGGAGCGGTCATCGTGATGGACCACACCACCGACATGGTGGCGGCGGCCGAACGCCTGGTGCGGTTCTTCGCCCACGAGTCCTGCGGGCAGTGCACCCCGTGCCGCGAGGGAACCGTCTGGATCGACCTGATCCTGCGGCGCATCATGGACCGGCAAGGCCGCCCGGTGGACGCCGACCTGCTGCTGGACGTGTCCGACAACATCTCGCCCGGGCTCCGGTGGCCCCCCGCCATGACCACCATCTGCCCGCTCGGGCCCTCGGCGGTCTCTCCGGTTGTGTCCCTCCTCCAGTACTTCCGCGACGAGGTGGACAGCTACGTGGAGCAGGCCGACCTGCTGGCGCAGGCCAACCTGGTGCCCGTGTCGATCGGCGGTGTGAGATGAGCGACGGCGACCGGACGATGGTCGGCCTGACCATCGACGGTGTGGAGGTGGAGGCTCCCGCCGGAGAGTTGCTGATCAAGGCGGCCGAGGACAACGGGGTCTACATCCCGCGCTTCTGCTGGCACCCGCGGATGAACCCGGTGGGAATGTGCCGGATGTGCCTGGTCGAGATCGAGACCCCGCGGGGCAGGATCCTCGTCCCCTCCTGCGTGCAGCCGGTCAACGACGGGATGGTGGCGTACACCGAGTCGGAGCCTGCCAAGAAGGCGCAGGAAGGCGTCCTCGAGTTCCTCCTGGCCAACCATCCTCTGGACTGCCCCGTGTGCGACAAGGGCGGTGAGTGCCCGCTCCAGGACCAGACCATGTCCTACGGCCCCGGAGAAAGCCGTTTCGTGGAGGAGAAGCGCCACTTCGCCAAGCCGGTGCCGATCAGCGACCTGGTCCTGCTCGACCGGGAACGCTGCATCCTCTGCGCCCGCTGCACCAGGTTCTCGGACGAGATATCGGGGGATCCGCTGATCGAGTTCCAGGGCCGCAGTGGCCATACCCAGGTGCTCACCTTCCCGGACGAGCCGTTCAACTCCTACTTCTCCGGCAACACGGTGCAGATCTGCCCGGTCGGCGCGCTGACCGCCGTTCCCTACCGCTTCCGGGCCCGGCCCTGGGACCTCACCATCGGTGAGAGCACCGGGACCATGCACACCGAGGGCGCCGGCATCTCGGTGCACGTCTCCCAGAACCGCGTACTCCGCTTCCTTGGTCACGACATCGGGGCTACCAACCAGGGCTGGTTGTCCGACAAGGAGCGGTTCGGCTTCGAGTTCATCGCTTCTCCCGAGCGGCTCCGCACCCCGCTGATCAAGGACGGCGAAGACTTTCGCGAGGCCGGGTGGGGTGAAGCCCTGGACCTGGTGGCGGAGCGGCTCCGGGCGGCGATCACGAACGGCGGCGGGGCGAAGGTGGCGGCCCTGGGAGGGGCCCGCGGCACCAACGAGGACGCCTACGCCCTGTCCAAGTTCATGCGGGTGGCGGTGGGGTCCAACCACCTCGACGCCGGGCTCGGCGACGGCCTCCCCGCCCGCTTTCTCACCGGACTGGCGGGTCGTGGCCGGATCGACGATCTCGAGACCGCCCGCACCATCCTGTTGTGGGGTCCCGACCTCAAGGAGACCCACCCCATTCTCTATCTGCGGGTCAGGCGCGCCGCCCAGGAGTTGGGCGCCACGCTGATCGTGGTCCATCCCCGCCGGACGGGGCTGGACGACCGGGCCGACCACAAGCTGACCTACCGGCCGGGGGAGGGCGCGCAGCTTCTGGAGGGGCTGAAAACCGGCGCCGGGGAGCTCCAGTCCGTTCGGGAGGCGCTGGGCCGGGGTCCCCTGGTAGCGCTGGTGGGGCGTCCCGGACTGGCCGAGGATCCCCGCCTGGCCGAGTCGGTGGCGGCCTTCGCCCGTTCCCTTGACGCCTCCCTGCTTCCGCTCGTCCACCGGGGCAACACATTCGGAGCGCTCGACATGGGGGTGGCGCCCGACCTGCTCCCCGGCCGCCTGCCGATCGACGGCGCGGCGGGGTCCCTGGTCGAAGCCTGGGGCGCCGTGCCGCCGGACTCCGGTCTCGACGCCGTCGGGATCGCCGCCGCCTGCGGCGCGGGGGAGATCGAGGTGCTCATCCTGTACGGCGCCGATCCGGTCCGCGACCTGGTCGGCTTCGACGGATCCGCCGCCCTGTCGGGTGCGGGCTTCGTGGTGGCGATGGACCTCTTCCTGACCGACTCCTCCCGCCGGGCCGATGTGGTGTTCCCCGCGCTGGGATTCGGGGAGAAGAAGGGCGCGGTCACCAACCTTGAGGGCCGCGTCCAGATGGTGAACCGGCTGGTGCCGGGGCCCGGGCAGGCCCGGGCCGACTGGTCGGTCCTGGACGATCTGGCGGATCGCCTTGGCCGCCCGCTCAACCTGGGCTCGGAGCGGGACATCGCCGACGAGATCTCCCGGCTTGCGCCTGCCTACGCCGGCATTACCTGGGACCACCTCGAGTGGGATGCCGGGGAGGGCGAGGTGGCCCCGATCGACCCCGCCGACCAGCCGTTCGTCCACGAGCCTCGCCACCAGGATCTCAACGGTAGGATCGACGGCCACGCCCTCCATTTGGCCCGTACCCTCTACGACGACGGTGTGCTGCTGCGGCACTGCCCCTCGCTGGCGCCGCTGGCGCCGGGAGCGGGCGCGTACATAACCCCGGCCCATGCCGCCTCGTTGGCGGTGGCGGAGGGCGATGAGGTGGTGGTCCGGATCGGGAGCCGGACGGTGCGGTTGCCGGCGCGGATCGATCGGAGCCTGGCGGAGGGCTCGGTCTACATCCCCTTCAACCAGCCCGGCATGGGTGCCGTGGACAACTCGCTCGACGTCAGCGTCTCCGTGGGGGAGCCGTCCTGATGGACTGGATCGACCTGGGCCTGGTGGCGCTGCGAGTGGTGGTGATCTTCGGGATGCTCCAGGTCGTGACCATCCTGCTGATCTGGTTCGAGCGCAAGGTGGTGGCCGACATGCAGAACCGGATCGGCCCCGACCGGGCGGGTCCGTTCGGGATACTCCAGACCGTGGCGGACGGTTTGAAGCTGTTCTTCAAGGAGCAGGTGACGCCCCGTAAGGTCGAGCTCGGCCTCTACCTGGCCGCGCCGATGCTGGCTGCCGTTCCCGCCTTCCTGATGTTCATGGTGGTGCCCTTCGGCCGTCCCGTCCGTATCACCCTGGGAGGCGAGGACCGGCTGATCCCCATCCAGGGCGCCGACCTCAACATCGGTCTGCTCTACGTGCTGGCCATGTCGTCGGTGGCTGTCTACGCGGTGGTGCTGGCCGGCTGGTCCTCGGGCTCCAAGTACCCGTTGCTCGGCGGCGTGCGCGCCACCGCCCAGGCCATCTCCTACGAGGCGGCCATGGGCCTGTCGCTGGTGCCGGTGGTCCTCTTCACCGGGTCCCTCAGGCTCTCCGAGATCGTGGCCGCCCAGTCGGGAAGCCTGACCTTCTTCGGCAGGGCGCTCAGCCTCCCGGCCTGGAACGTGATCGTTCTCGCCCCCTCCTTCATAATCTTCTTCATCGCCGCGGTGGCCGAGACCAACCGGGCCCCCTTCGACCTGGTCGAGGCGGAGCAGGAGATAGTCGGCGGGTTCCACACGGAGTACTCCGGGCTGCGCTTCGCTCTGTTCTTCCTGGCCGAGTACATCAACATTTTCACCATGTCGGGCCTGGCCGTGACCCTGTTCCTGGGAGGGTGGTCCGGCCCCACCTGGGACGGCACGCTGCCGCTGGTGGTGAGCGCCGTACTCCCGACCGTGTGGTTCATGCTGAAGGTGACGGTGTTCCTGTTCATGTACGTATGGCTGAGGGCCACGCTCCCGCGCCTCCGATACGACCAGCTGATGACCCTCGGCTGGAAACGGCTCATACCGGCCTCGCTGGTGTGGCTGTTCTTCATCGGGGGAGCGATGGCCATCCGCCAGTTCGGGCTTCCATGGGGGTGATATGGGACCGGTAGAGGCTTTCCTGCGAGGAATGGCGGTGACCGGCCGCCAGTTCATTGCCACCATCACCGGCCGGGGTCTGGTCACCACGCCGTACCCGAAGGTGATGAGGGAGAAACCGCAGCGTTTCCACGGTCGGCACGTCCTCAACCGCTACGAGGACGGGATGGAGAAGTGCATCGGTTGCGAGCTGTGCGCCGGCGCCTGTCCGGCCCGCTGCATCTACGTCCGGGGAGCCGACAACCCGGCGGACGACCCGGTGAGCCCCGGCGAGCGCTACGGGTTCGTCTACGAGATCAACATGCTGCGCTGCATCTTCTGCGGCTTGTGCGTCGAGGCCTGCCCCACCGAGGCGATCACCCACACCCAGCTGTTCGAGATGTCGACCACCAACCGTGACGACGCCATATACACCAAGACCGAGCTCCTGGTGGACGACGACGGCCGGCCCAACCACATGTTCGACACGGACCGGTTCGCCGACCTGGACGAGCTGGCCAAGGCGGACGGTTGGATGCGGGCCACGGCGCCACAGGGCCGGGCCTCGTACGAGGGCCGGGTGGCCTGGTCGGGATCGGCGGGAGTGGGTGTCCGCCCGCCGGAGCGGGGGCAGTCCGAGCCTGCCGACGAGCCCGACGCGGCTCCGGAAGGCGCTGACGGCTGATGGTGGAGCTGGTCATCTTCGCGCTGATGGGGGCGGTGGCCCTGGCAGGCGCCATCGGTGTGGTCCGGGCCCGCAACCCCGTGTACGGGGCGATGGGCCTGATGGCCACCCTCTTCGCCTTGGCGGTCTTCTACGTGGTCCACCTGGCGCACTTCGTGGCGGTGGTGCAGGTGATCGTGTACGCCGGAGCGGTCATCACCCTGTTCCTCTTCGTGATCATGTTCGTGGGAGTGGACCGGGCCGAGGATCTCACCGAGAAGCTGGCGGTGCAGCGACCGGTGGCGCTGATCGTCCTGGTGGGGGTGGTGGTGGCGGCCGGCGCGCTGGTGGTTACGGGCCGCTTCGACTGGATCGTCACCTCCGGCGAGCCGCAGGTGGTGCGGGGGACCATCGAGGAGATCGGCGAGAACCTCATCTCGGTCGGCCCGCCGTCAGGCCGAGAGGCCTCGAGATGGCTGCTGCCGTTCGAGGCCACGTCGCTGTTGCTGATCGTGGCGGCCGTGGGTGCGATCGCGCTGGCCTTCTACCGCCCGCGCCGCAAGGACGAGCCGTCCGGCAGCCGGGACGCCGGTTCCGGGTCAGGATCGGGTCCATGATCGTCACCGCCGGCTGGTACATGACGCTCGCCGCCGTCCTGTTCCTCATCGGGGCGGGCGGGCTGCTGCTCCGCAACAACGCCCTCGTCATGTTCATGTCCGTGGAGTTGATGCTCAACGCCGTCAACCTGACCTTCGTGGCTGCGGCCCGAGCCCACGGTGACATCGGGGGGCAGATGGCGGTGCTGTTCGTGCTGGTGGTGGCGGCGGCCGAGGTGGCGGTCGGCCTGGCCATCATCGTGTCGATCTTCCGATCCCGCCGAACCGCCTCGGTGGACGAGCTCTCGGAGCTCTCGGGATGACCCGCGCCCGCGATGAGGGTGGTCCGGCCGGCTGCTCCCGGCCTCCGGCGCGGCGGTCGGTGCGGGTGGCGCCGTGACCGGATACCTCTGGATCGTCATCGCCCTGCCGCTGGCCGGCGCGCTGTTCAACCATTTCCTGGGACGCCGGATCGGGGAGCCCCGTGCGGCCGGCCCGGCCATCCTGGCGGTGCTCGGATCCTTCGCCTACGCGGCCGTGGCGGCCCGCGACTTCTTCATCTCTGCCGCCACCTCGGAGCAAGCGGTGGCGGTGGTGCACCTGTTCGACTGGATACCGGGCCTGGGCGCCAGGGCAGAGCTGCTGTGGGACCCCCTATCGGCCACCATGACCCTGGTCGTAACCGGCGTGGGCGCCCTCATCCATATCTATTCGGTGGGGTACATGCACGGCGACCCCCGGTTCGGCCGCTTCTTCACCTACCTGAACCTGTTCATCGCCTCGATGCTGATCCTGGTGCTGGCCAACAACTTCGCCCTCCTGTTCGTGGGCTGGGAGTTGGTGGGCCTCTGCTCCTACCTGTTGATCTCCTTCTGGTACACCCGTCCCTCGGCGGCCGCCGCCGGCAAGAAGGCGTTCGTGGTGAACCGGATCGGGGACGTCGGTTTCATGGTGGCCCTGATGATCATCTTCCTCTCGTTCGGCACCCTCTCCTACACGGAGGTGCTCCACGACCCTGGAATGGTGATCGGCGCCGGTACCGCCACCGCCATCGGCCTGCTGCTGCTGGTGGGTGCGGCCGGTAAGTCGGCCCAGCTACCCCTTCACGTCTGGCTGCCCGACGCGATGGAGGGCCCCACGCCGGTGTCGGCCCTGATCCATGCCGCCACCATGGTCACCGCGGGTGTCTACATGGTGGCGCGCTGCGCGGCCATCTTCGGACTCTCGGACGTGGCAGGTGGGGTGGTGGCCACGGTGGGGGCGCTCACCGCGCTGATGGCGGCCACCATCGCCATCGCCCAGCGCGACATCAAGCGGGTGCTGGCCTACTCGACCATCAGCCAGCTCGGTTACATGTTCATGGCGGTCGGCGTGGCCGGTTACGTGGCGGGCCTGTTCCACCTCGTCACGCACGCGGTCTTCAAGGCGCTGCTGTTCCTCGGGGCCGGGTCGGTCATCCATGCCATGGCAGGCCAGCAGGACATGACCAGGATGGGTGGCCTGCGCCGGAAGCTGCCGCTTACCCACGCCACCATGCTGATCGCCACGCTGTCGATAGCCGGCATCCCGCCCCTGGCGGGGTTCTGGTCGAAGGACGAGATCCTGGCGGTGCTCTTCTACAAGGGCGGGTACTTCACCGTGCTGTGGGCGGTGGGCCTGGTCACCGCCCTGCTGACCGCCTTCTACATGGCTCGCCAGTACTTCATGGTCTTCTCCGGCGAGGGCCGCTGGGACGGCGCGGCGGAGCCGCACGAGTCGCCCCGCGTCATGACCGTCCCGCTGGTGATCCTGGGCGCTCTCACGCTGGTGATCGGTTTCGTCAACACGCCGTTCCGGCTGAGCTTCGAGCACTTCCTGGATCCGGTGTTCCACTCGGTCCCGGTGGCACACGCCCCGGAGGACGGGTTCCTGCTGGCCGCGCTGGCGCTGGTCTCGGTGGCCGCCGGCCTCGTGGGCATCCTCATCGCCTACCTGATCTACGGGCGGGCCTCGGAAGAGGTCCGGGAGCGCCTCCTGGGCAGGGTGCGCCGGCCTCTCATGGCGTGGGAGCACGGCTACTGGATCGATGACTTGTACGGGAACCTGATCGTCAAGCCGGGATCGCGGGTGGCTGACTGGAGCGCGGGCGTCCTGGACCAGCGCGCCATCGACGGGTTGGTCAACGGGGTGGGGGTCGCGGTGCGCCGACTCGGGGCGCGTCTCCGGCCTCTCCAGTCGGGGTTCGTGCGCACCTACGGCTCGCTGCTCGCGGCGGGCGCCCTGGTGGTGGTCGGGTGGATCGTGGTGAGGGGCATCTGACATGACCGGGTTCTCCACCCTCACCGCCCTCATCCTGGTGCCGGTGGCCGGCGCTGTGGTCGTGATGCTGGTGCCGGAGCGCCGCCGGGAGCTGGTGCGTCCCCTGGGCGTGGTGCTCAGCCTGCTGCCCGTCCCGCTCGCCGCCGGGCTCTTCCTGGCCTTCGAACGGGGCGAGGCGGGATTCCAGTTCGTCGAGCGGGCCGTCTGGATCGAACGCCTCGGGGTCGGGTGGCACCTGGGCGTGGACGGCATATCGCTGCTGCTGGTCCTGCTCACCACCGTCCTGGTCCCGGTCGCCCTGGCCGCTTCCGGCGGGATCGACCACCGGGTGCGGCTGTTCGTGGCCATGAACCTGCTGTTGGAGGCGGGCCTCATCGGGGTTTTCCTGTCGCTCGACCTGTTCCTCTTCTTCGTCTTCTTCGAGGCGATCCTGATCCCGATGGCGTTCATCATCGGCATCTGGGGGAGCGAGAACCGCATCTACGCGGCGGTCAAGTTCTTCCTGTACACGGCCCTGGGCTCGGCCCTGATGCTGGCCGGCATCATCGCCCTGGCGCTCATCCACCGGGAGCAGGTGGGCGAGATCAGCTTCTCGTATCTCGGAATGCTGGACCTGGATCTCGGTCTCAATACCCAGCGCTGGTTGTTCGGGGCGTTCGTGGTCGCCTTCGCCATCAAGGTACCGGTCTTCCCGCTCCACACCTGGCTTCCCGATGCCCACGTCGAGGCGCCCACCGCCGGATCGGTGCTGCTGGCCGGTGTCCTGCTGAAGCTCGGCACCTACGGGCTCCTCCGGTTCAACCTGCCCCTGTTCCCCGAAGCCACCCTCGACTTCGTGCCCCTCCTGGCCACCCTGGCGGTGGTGGGGGTGATCTACGGGGCTGTGGTGGCCATCGTCCAGCCCGATCTGAAGAAGCTGGTGGCCTACTCCTCGGTCAGCCACCTGGGCTTCATCGTGCTCGGGACCTTCGCCCTCACCTCCCAGAGCCTGGAGGGGAGCGTGGTCCAGATGATCAACCACGGCCTCACGACGGGCGCCCTGTTCCTCCTGGTCGGGATCCTCTACGAGCGCCGCCACACCAAGGCCATAGCCGACTTCGGGGGTCTTGCCTCGTCGATGCCGGTCTTCGCGGGCCTCTTCCTATTCATCGCCTTCGCCTCGATCGGGCTTCCGGGCCTGAACGGTTTCGTGGGAGAGTTCCTGATCCTCGTCGGGAGCTACCCGACCCTGCCCGTGTACACGGTGCTGGCGGCCACCGGTGTCATCCTGGCGGCGGTCTACCTGCTGTGGGCGTACGAGCGGGTCTTCACCGGCGAGATCACGGCTCCGGCCAACCGGCAGGTCTCGGATCTGTCCATCGGGGAGACACTGGTCTTCGTACCGCTGGTGGCGCTCATCATCGTGCTGGGCGTCTACCCGAAGGTGGCGCTGGACGTGATCGGTCCGTCCACGGACGCCGTCCTGGAGCGGGTCGAGGCCACCACCGGGTACACGGCGCCCGAACCGGGCGGTACCCATGTCGTGGCGTCGGGGAGCGGGGAATGAGCGGCGTCTCCTACCTGGCGATAGCGCCGGAGCTCATCCTGACGGCGGGGGCGGTGGTGGTGCTGATGGTGGACGTGTTCGCCCGACCCCCGGCTCGGGTGCACGGCTGGCTGCTATCGGTGACCTACGCGCTGGTCGCGATCGCGATCGGGTTCCAGTGGCGCCGTATCGACATCGACGGGGCCGGCGTGTCCTTCGGGGGAACGCTCCTGCTGAACCATCTGTCGGTGACGGTGCGGGCCATCCTCCTGGTGGTGGCCGTGCTGGGTACGGCCGCGGCCTGGCGCATGCTGGTCGGGCTCCGCCGCCGGGCCGCCGAGGGCATCGCCCTGGTCTTGGTGGCGACCGTCGGCTTCATGCTGATGGGCGCCTCGGCCGACCTGGTGATGACATTCGTGGCGCTGGAGGTGGGCTCCATCGCCCTCTACGTACTCGCCGGAATCGTGCGTAGCTCTCCGGCCGGAGACGAGGCGGCCATGAAGTACTTCCTGCTGGGTGCGTTCGCCTCCGCCATATTCATCTACGGCGGAGCCCTGGTCTACGCGGCCACGGGCAGCACCAACCTCCGCGAGATAGCAGCCTTCCTGTCGGCGGTTCACGTGGCCCGTCCGGCCGTGCTCCTCATCGGGATCGGCCTCATCGTGGTCGGCCTGGGTTTCAAGGTCACTGCGGCGCCGTTCCATTCCTGGGCGCCGGATGTCTACCAGGGAGCCCCGGCGGGTGTGGTGGGCTTCATGGCGGCCGTGGCCAAGATCGGAGGCTTCGCCGCCCTGATCAACATCCTGACCGGGGGCTTCGAACGCTACTCGGGGGCATGGGGGGATGGCCTGGCGCTCGTGGCGGCGGTATCCGTGGTGCTGGGCACCCTGCTCGCGATCCAGCAGTCCGACGTGCGAAGGATGCTGGCGTATTCCGGAGTGGCCCACGCCGGTTTCATCCTGACCGGGCTGGCGGCGGGACTGGTGGCCGGCCCCGGTGTCCTGTTCTACCTGGCTACATATTCGGTGATGCTGGTGGGAGCATTCGCGGCGGTGACGGCGGTCAGCGGTCACGCCGCCGCCGGCAGTACCTTCGAGGAGTACCGGGGTCTGGCCAGGCGGTCGCCGGTGGTGGCTGCGGTCCTGGCAACCCTGATGATCGCCATGTCGGGCATGCCCCTCACCACCGGCTTCATCGGCAAGTTCCAGGTGTTCACGTCCGCTTGGGACGGCGGGTACGAATGGCTGGTGATCACCGGCCTGCTCGCATCCGTGGCGGCGTTCTTCTTCTACCTGCGGTTGGTGGTGGTGATGTACTTCAGAGGGGAGGAGGGCGAGGGAACGGCTCTCGTCGTGGCCCGGAGCATCCGGTGGGTGCTGGTCGTGTCGGCGGGCGCATCCGTGCTGCTAGGGGTCTTCCCCGGTCCTTTGCTTGACGTGTTGAACCGGGTCGGTGGGTAGGAGGGTACTGAAGAATGTCCAGTTGGTCTGTTGGTCGGCAACAACCCAAGGTCAAGACGTAGCGGGCCAACAGATGGAGGTTCATCCCCGTCTTTCTCAGCACCCTCCTAGGCGTCCGGTTCTGAGACTGTTCGGGCTGGGTGTGGCGGCACTGCTCCTGACGGTTGCCGCCGCCCCCGAGGCCCTCCAAACGGTCGCCGGGGACATCTACATCGTCCCGGAGAATGAGGTGGTGGGGGAGAACCTGTACGTGTCCGCCTCGGTGGTCCGGGTCCACGGGACCATCGAAGGCGATCTGATGGTCGTTGCCACCAGCCGCCTCCAGGTCACGGGCTCGGTCAGGGGCGACGTAGTCGGCTTTGCCCGGACGGCTTCGATCGAGGGCACGGTGGGAGGCTCGGTCCGGCTGGCCGGTGTCGACCTAGGGGTATCCGGCAAGGTGGGGGATGAGGTGGCCGTCCTGGCCAGGGATGCGGTGCTGGGGGGCGAGATCGGTGCCGATGCGCTGGTCTGGGCGATCAGGCTCCTGGCCGAAGGCAGCCTGGGGCGTGATCTCGGCGGCCGGACCCTCTATGCCACGATCGACGGCCGGGTGGGCCGGGATGTGGAGATGACCGTCGACCACCTCCGGGTCGGGCCGGGCGCCGTGATCGCCGGAGACCTGGGTTATCGGAGCGCCGACGATGCCGAGATCGATTCCGGAGCGAGCATCGGAGGCACGCTGGTGCGGCGGACGCCCCTGTCGCCGGATATCTGGTTGCGGGCGGGACGCCTCCTGGGAGGTCTGGTGATCTTCCTGCTGTTCATGGCCATGGGGTTGTTGGCGATCCGGTTCCGGCCGGGATGGCTCTATGCCTGCGTCGAGCGCGTGCGCAGGCGCCCGGCCGGGATCGTGGTTCGGGGGGTGGTGGCCCTCCTGATCCTGAGCCTGCCGGTCACCGTCCCCGTCCTGGCCATCTGGGCCGGGCCTCCCCGCGTGGTCATGGCCGCCCTGATCGCGGGTCTGGTGGTCCTCGTTCCGGCCTTCTTGGCGTTCCTGCTCGCGTTCATCGCGGGGTCGGTGCCGGTGATCGTGTGGGCGTGGGGTCTGGTGACCAGGTTCCGGATGGGGCCGTACGGATCTTTCGTGGCGGCCGCCCTGGTGCTCGTGGTCCTTCTTCAGGTTCCGTACGTGGGAGGGGTCCTGGCGACGGTCCTGCCGGTCCTAGCCCTCGGTGTCGCCTTCCGCAACCTGCCACAACGGTGGCGGCGCGTCTAGCGCTTTCTCTTGGGCGGCCATTTGCCCTGGCTCTTCAACTTCTCCCGCTTGGCGGCCAGCAGCCGGGCGGCCTCCTCGAGGCCAAGGCCGGCCACGGCGTTCTCCCGGACCGAGGCGTTGACGATCCCATCAGTCAAGTACGGCCCGTACCGCCCGGTCCTGACCACCACCGCGCCCCCGGACTCCGGGTCCTTGCCCAGTTCCTTCAGCGGCGGCGCGGCCCGACGGCCCCGGCGGGCCTTAGGCCGGTTCATCACGGTGACCGCGTCTTCCAAGGTGATGCCGAAGAGCAGTTGCTGGTCGTCCAGGTTGCGGTACTCGGTACCCATCTTCAGATAGGGTCCGTAGCGTCCCAGGCCTGCCACGATGGGCTGGCCGGTGTCGGGATGAACCCCTACCGAGCGCGGCAGGGAAAGCAGGCGCAGGGCGTCCTCCAGGCTCAGCGAATCCAGTTCCATGCCGGCCAGCAAGGAGGTTCGCTTGGGCTTCTGGCGGGATCCGGAGACCTGCTCACCGAGTTGCACGTAGGGTCCGTAGCGTCCATTGCGGGCCAGGACGGTCAGGCCCGAGTCGGGATCGGTGCCCAGGATCTTGTCGCCCGAAGGAGCCTCCAGGAGGCTGAGGGCCTTCTCCAGGGTCAGCTCGTCCGGCGGCAGGTCTTCGGGTATCGAGGCTCGATCCTCGCCCCTGGCGAGATACGGACCGTACCTCCCCACCCGCGCCACCACGTCCGCGCCGGTGGCGTCCTCCCCGATGGGTATGAACAGGCTGCGCGGGTCGATCTCCTTGACGCGGTCGGAGGCGATCAATTCCAGCAGGCCGGGGGATCCGTTCCCGTGGAAGAAGCGGCTCAACCAGGGAACCTTCCGCTCCTCGCCACGGGCGATCTTGTCGAGGTCTCCCTCCATGCGGGAGGTGAAGCCGTAGTCGACCAGGTGGTCGAAGTGGCGCTCCAGTAGCGCGGTGGTGGCGAAGGCCGTCACCGACGGGACCAGCGCGGTTCGCTTCTTGAACACGTAGTCGCGTTCGATGATGGTGGAGACGGTGGAGGCGTAGGTGGACGGCCGCCCGATCCCCCGATCCTCGAGTTCCTTGATGAGGGAGGCCTCGCTGTACCGGCTCGGCGGCTCCGTGCGGTGTTCCCTGGCGAGAGCGTTACGGGCGGTGACCCGGTGGCCTACCTCGAGGCGGGGGAGGTGCCTTTCCCGGTCGGCCTGGGCATAGACCTTCAGGAACCCGGGGAACCGGATGGTGAGGCCGGACGCCTCGAGCTCCACGTCCGTTCCGTCCTCGAGCGAGGTTCCCGCCCGGACGCGGGTGGACTCGCCCCGGGCCGGCGCCATCTGCGAGGCGAGGGTACGGGCCCACACCAGCTGGTAGACCAGGTGCTGGTCGCGGTCGGACACCAGTTCCACCACTTCCTCGGGCGTCCTCCACCGGTCGCCGGCGGGCCGGATGGCCTCGTGCGCCTCTTGGGCGTTGGCTACCTTGCCGGTGTACCGGATGGGTCCGGAGGCCAGGTATTCCTTGCCGAACCGCTTCACGACCTCGGAGCGGGCTGCCGACAGGGCGGTCTCGGACAGGGTGATGCTGTCGGTCCGCATGTAGGTGATGTAACCGTTCTCGTAGAGGGATTGGGCGGCCCGCATGGTCCGGCCCGGCTCGAACCGCAGCCTGGTGGAGGCCTCTCGCTGGAGGGTCGAGGTGCGGAAGGGCGCCTGGGGTTTGCGGGTGTAGGGCTTACGGTCCACCGACCGGATCCGCAACCGGGAGCCCTCGATCGCTCCCGCGAGTCGGGCCGATCGGTCTCCGTCGAGAAGCACGACCGCGGCGGACTTCAGGTTCCCCCTGGCGTCGAAGTCCTTGCTCCCGGCCGTACGCACGCCGTCAACGGCCACCAACTGGGCTTGGAAGTCCTCACCGCCGCCGGTGACGAGACGGGCCTCCACGTTCCAGAAACTCGCCGACCGGAACGCGATCCGCCGGCGTTCCCGCTCCACCAGCAGGCGCACCGCCACGCTCTGGACCCGACCGGCGGAGAGACCCCTTCTGACCTTGCGCCACAGCACCGGCGACACGCCGTAGCCGACCAGCCGGTCCAAGGTCCGCCGGGCTTCCTGGGCATCGACCCGGTAGCTGTCGATAGTACGGGGGTTGGCGAGGGCCTCCCTGATCGCGCCGGGCGTGATCTCGTGGAAGACCATCCGGTGGGTCGGGACCTTGGGCTTCAGGACCTCGGTGAGGTGCCAGGCGATGGCCTCTCCCTCCCGGTCCTCGTCGGTCGCCAGGTACAGCTCGGACGCTTCCCGGGCCGCCTGCCTCAGCTTGGTGACGATCCGGCGCCGGTCGCTGGGAACGATGTACAGGGGTTCGAAATCGTTGTTTACATCGACTCCCCAGTTCTTGGCCCAGGGCTGGTCGCGGTACTTGGTCGGGATTTGCTGGGCGCGGTCGGGTAGGTCGCGGATGTGACCCTGGCAGGATTCCACCCGGTAACCCCTTCCCAGGTAGCCCCCGATGGTCTTGGCCTTGGCGTTGGATTCGACGATGATGAGCGGCTTGGCCATGAGGTCTTAATATCCTCATTCTGTCGAGCTTGTCAAAACGGGCCGGTCGTCCCGACGGCCGGTCGGCCCGGCGATAGTGCCCGAGCCCACCGGCTACGAGCGTACCCGGAGGGTCTGACACGACAAAGAGGGACGACCATAGAACTAGTACGCAAAGGCGCCTTTGCGAGGCTCTGGTGGGCGAGTGCCGCCTCCTCCTGGGGTGACTGGATCACGTTCTTCGCCACGCTTGCCTTGGCCGATCGCATCGGCGGCAGCACCGCGGTCCTGGTCCCCCTGGTGAGCCGGATCATCCCCAGCCTGTTGCTGGGCTCGCTGGCGGGCGTGCTGGCGGATCGGTTCGATCGTAAGTGGACGATGGTGGTATCCGATGTCGGGCGCGCGGTGGTGGTGCTATGGCTCGTGCTGGCCAACGACCTGGTCACAATCGCCGTCATCTCTTCGATCCTCGAGATCCTGACCATGATTCGCCAACCGGCGCGGGAAGCGGCGGTACCCACCCTGGTCGAGACGGAACAGCTGGTGAAGGCCAACAGCTTCTCCGCCGCCGCCGCATACGGAACCGCTCCGATCGGAGCGGCCACGTGGTCGGGCGTGGCCGCTCTCTACGCGGTGGTGGGCGCGGTGGGTCCGATCGACCGGGCCCCCGACCTGGCCTTCGTCCTGGATTCTGTGACCTTCCTGGTTTCCGGGGCGATCGTGGCCACCATGGCCATTCCCAAGCCGACGCTCGCCGACACGAGCGGCGCCACGGACCGGGCCGGGAGGGACTGGGCACAACCCCTGCGCGACATGGTCGAGGGATTCGCATTCGTCACCCGGACCCGTACCGTCCGCCGGGTGGTGTTCGGGATGGCGGTGGCACTGTTCGGCGGGAGCGCTCTCCTGCCCCTCGGCCAGTCGTTCGCCAGTGCCGTCCTGCGAGGCGGCGACACCGGGTTCGGAGTGCTGGTCACCGCGCTGGGCGTCGGGGTGGGCCTGGGCATGATGGGGGTCGCCGTGTTCAGTTCCGACCGGACCCGTTACGACCTGACATATGCTCTGAGCCTCGGCCTGGCCGGTCTGGCCATAGCACTGGCCGCATTCGCCCAGACCATCAGCGGAGCGGCCGGTTGGGTGCTGGTGGGCGGGATCGGGACCGGGGTGGCCTATGTCACGGGCTTCACCCACCTCCATGGCGAGGTGGACGACACCCTCAGGGGGCGCACCTTCGCGGCCCTGTTCACGCTGGTCCGCATGGCCATGCTGGCCTCGTTCGCGCTGGCCGTGGTGGTGGCGAACGCCCTGGATGGCATCTTCCCCTCGCCGTTCGACAGCGGCATCCGGAACCTGTTCGCAATCTCCGGCGTCCTGATCCTCGGCACAGGCTCGCTGCTGATCCTGGCCATCCGGTCGGCTCTGCTCAAGCCGGATGTGCCGCCCGAGGTACGGCGGTCGATCCGGGATGCCTCCCGCGCGTTCGGCTTGATGAGGGGCCGGCGGGGCGACTCCGGGTACCGCGATTGAGCGGGTAGAGCCCCGATTCTTCATGGATCGGGGGCTTGTACGGTAAAGGAAGGAGGAGCCTTGGATTCCTGGTCTGTACGTCTAGCCACCTGGTGGCTGCGTCTGGACCTGGCGTGACGTTCAGACGTCTGGTTCAGGAGTGGCACACACCAATTCATTAGGTTGAAGTGCCTAATGTACGTCGGTGTGGCGGGAAACATGAAGAATCAGGGCTCGGCGGCAGGGCGGTAGCGCGGTGAACCGCTACATAGCCCTCGAGGGCATCGACGGAGCCGGCAAGACCAGCGTGTCGACCGCCCTGGCCCTTCTCCTCGAGGAGGCCGGCCACGAGGTGGTGCGGGTGCGGGAACCGGGCGGGACCGCGGTGGGGGAGGGCTTGCGAAAGATCCTCCTGGACGGGCCTCCGGTCACGTCCTGGGCGGAAGCGCTGATGTTCGCCGCAGCCCGGGCGCAGCTCGTGGTCGAGGTGATCCGTCCCGCTCTCGATCGGGGCGCCTGGGTGCTGAGCGACCGCTCCGTGTACTCGTCGCTCGCCTACCAAGGCGCCGGCCGCGGGCTGGGCATGGACCGCGTCCGCCGGATCAACCAACCCGGCCTGCGCGGAACCTGGCCCGACGTGGTGGTGTTGCTCAGCGTCTCTCCCGCCGAGGGCCTGGCGCGCCAGGCCAGACCGGATCGGATCGGCGCCCAGGGCGTTCCGTTCCTCAGGGCGGTTGCCGAGGGTTTCGCCAGGCTTGCCGACGAAGAACCCGGTCGCTTCGCGGTGATCGATGCCGGGTGCCCGATGGAACAGGTGGTGGCCGGCGCCTGGGACGCCTTGGGAGTCCCGGGCTGATGGCCGGGCTGCACGGGGGCGCCGGGATCATCGGCCACCGGGCCACCCTGGACGCGCTGCGCGCCGAGGTGGCGTCGCCGGCCCATTCCTACCTGTTCACCGGACCCGCCGGTGTCGGGAAGGCCACCGTGGCGCTCTCGTTCGCGGCGGAGTTGGCGGGCCGGTCGGAGGCTGACCGGGATCGGGTGATGCGGAAGAGCCATCCCGATGTGGTGGTGATGGGACCCGAGGGCCGGGCCGGCTTCGGGGTGGGCCAATCCCGGGTGGCGATCACGGCAGCCAGCCTGCGCCCGGTGGAGGCCGACCGGAAGGTGTTCCTCCTTGACGAGGTCTCGACGATGACGGAGGCAGCGGCTAACGCCCTGCTCAAGACACTGGAGGAGCCGCCGCCCGGGACCGTCTTCGTCCTGGTGGCCGAGTCGGCCGACGATCTGCCTCCCACGGTGGCGAGCCGTTGCCGGCTGGTCCGCTTCGGGCGGGTGCCGGAGGCGGAGCTGGCCGCCGCGCTGGTGGACCGGGGCGCGGAAGCGGAGCGGGCGTCGATGGTCGCCCGGATTGCAGGGGGAAGGCCGGGTCTGGCCCTGGACCTGGTGAAGAGCCGCGAGGCGGCGGCCTTCCGGCGGTCATGGCTGGCGGTCCCGGGTCGACTCCCGTCCGAGCCCGGCCACGGTTTCCGGCTGGCCGAGGAGATGCTGGCCGCCCACGAGCCCCTCCTGGAGGGGATCAAGGCCCGCCGCGATGAGGAGGAGGAGTCCTTCAAGTCACGCGGAGACCAGATGCCGAAGGCGTTACGCGACAGCTACGACCGCACCTTGCGGCGGACCGGAACGTCATTGCTGGTGGCAGGCCTGGACATGCTGGCTTCCTGGTATCTGGACGCGGCGTCGGTCCAGCACGGTGGGCCGGTCCGCAACCCGGACGTGCCGAGGACCGAGCTGGCGAAGGTGCCGGCTCGTCCGGCGGCCCGCTCGGCGGAATTGGTGATCGACGCCGGCGTCCAACTCCGCCAGAACCAGCGCCCCAGGCTGGTGCTCACCTGGCTCTTCAACCGCCTCGCCGACGGCGTGTAGCTAGTTG
Organism: Acidimicrobiia bacterium; assembly: GCA_011523635.1. GTDB lineage: Bacteria > Actinomycetota > Acidimicrobiia > Spongiisociales > Spongiisociaceae > Spongiisocius. Next base: position 9,401 of record WTGI01000035.1, on the reverse strand, counting down.
CTAGTTGTTAGTTGCTAGTTATTAGTTATATAGGATTACATTGACGCTGATCACTGACCACTGGCCACAGGCCCGGCTGTAACATCGCTCAGTAAGGCAAACCGAGGTAGCAGGATGAGTATCGGCAACCAGTTCATCTCGCCGGAACTGTACGAATACATCCTGGCCAACACCCTCCGAGAGGATGACCTGGGCCGCGATCTTCGGGAGGAGACCGCGCGCCTACCCGAGTCCAACATGCAGATCTCGCCCGACCAGGGCCAGTTCATGGGGATGCTGGTGAAGCTCATGGACGCCACCCGCATTGTCGAGATCGGAGTGTTCACCGGCTACAGCAGCCTCTGCATGGCCCGGGCGATGCGAGACGGCGGCTCCCTGGTGGCCTGCGACGTAAGCGTCGACTACACCGGTGTGGCCCGCCGCTACTGGGCGCGAGCGGGCGTGGCGGACCGGATCGATCTGCGGATCGGTCCCGCCATCGAAACGCTGGATAGTTTGATCCGGGAAGGAAGTGGTGGGGACTTCGATCTGGCCTTCATCGACGCCGACAAGGAGAACTATCCCGGGTACTACGAGCGCTGCCTGTCCCTGCTGCGCTCCGGCGGGCTGATGATCCTGGACAACATCCTCTGGAGCGGTCGGGTGGTCGACCCGGACGACACCGGCCGGCAGACCTCCATCCTCCGGGACCTGGCAGCCGAGGTCGGTCGAGATGGTCGGGTGGCGGACGTAACGCTCCTGCCGGTGGCCGACGGCCTGCTGATGGCCCGCAAGGTCTGACGGCGACATGAAGATCGGCTCCTCCATGCGGCCGTCCGAAGAGGGCGAGGTCAGCTGGACGCGCTTCCGCACCGGCTTGGGCCTGCTGGGCTTGGTGCTCATTCTCGGCACGACGGGCTACGTCCTGCTGGGCCTGCCGTGGCTCGACGCCCTTTACCAGACGGTCATCACCATCTCGACGGTGGGCTACCGGGAACTGGGCATATTCAGCACACGCTACGAGGTGTTCACGATCTTCCTGATCCTGTTCGGGACCGGTACCGGCCTGTATACCCTCGGAGTGCTGATCGACACCATGTTCGAGGCCAGGGTTACGGGACACTTCCGGAGGCGAAGGATGAGACGAGGAATCGATCGACTGAAGGGCCACGTGGTCCTGTGTGGCTTCGGCCAGGTAGGGGAGGCCATCTGCGAGGAGATGACCCGGACCGGCAAGCAGGTGGTCGTCGTCGACCGCTCGCTCCCGGACCGCGTGGATAGCTCTTTCGATATCCCGATGGTGCAGGGCGATGCCACCGATGACGCCGTCCTGCATCGGGCGGGGCTGGAACGGGCCCGAACCCTGGTCCTAGCCCTCGACTCCGACGTGGACAATCTGTTCGTGGCGCTCACGGCTCGGTCGATCAACCCCGAGATATTCATCGTGGCAAGGGCCAACCACCGAGCGGCGATCAGCAAGCTGCAACAGGCTGGCGCAGACCGGGTGGTGAACCCTCACCAGATCGGCGGGGCGCATATGGCGGCGCTGGTGGCGCAGCCGGAGGTGGTGGAGTTCCTCGACGTGGTGATGCGAGACGGCGACTTCGAGGTGCGGATGGCGCACTTCGAGATCGCTCCGGGCTCGCAACTGGCCGGTCGCGCCTTGGGCGAAGCAAGTATCCGGCACCGGACGGGGAGCACCATCCTGGCGATCCGGCGAGGCGAGACGTTCCTGACCAACCCGGACCGCCAGCTGGTCCTGGAACCCGGGGACATCATCATCGCGCTCGGCACCGAGGACCACCTGCGCCAGCTCCAGGCCGACACGACCGGGGCCTGACCCATAGTTCCGGCCGCTCTCCGGGGGCCCCTCAGCAGGATCGCCTGGGTGCTGCTGTGGCCACTGGCCAGGGTCGTGGCCGCCTGGTTCCCATATTCGGTGGTCCGCAGGGCTCCGCTGCCGAAGGGCCCGTTCGTGGCGGTCGCCAACCACGTCTCGTCGCTCGATCCGCCCATCGCGGGCCTGGCCCTGCGGCGGCCGGTCCGATTCCTGGCCCTCGACGAGATCTGGGGTGTCCACCCGGCCCTCGACGCGGTGCTCACGATCTTCGACTCCATCCCGGTCACCAGGTCCGACCGCCCGGCGCTGGGGGCGCTGCGGGCAGCGCTCCGTCACCTGGAGTCGGGTCGTCCGATCGGGGTGTTCCCGGAGGGCCGCCGGGTGGCGGCCTGGGGGGAGGTCCCGCTGAAGACCGGCGCGGCCTGGCTGGCGGTACGGGCCTCGGTTCCGGTCGTCCCCGTGGCCATATGGGGGAGCCAGCACGCCATGCCGATGGACGGGATGAGGGTAAGGCGCGCCCCGATCAGGGTGGTGGTCGGGGCACCGACCGACCCGAGCCCGTCCATGGAACACCCCGACCCGGTGGCAGCCCTCAACGAGTCCATCCGCTCCGCCCTCGACCGGGAGCTACGCCGGCTGGAGGCCGCCTACCCCGACCCGCCGGCCGACGGGTGAGGGTGCGGGTTGCGGACACTAGAATTGGCTGACCAGCCGGAGTAGCTCAGGGGTAGAGCAGCTCACTCGTAATGAGCAGGCCAGGGGTTCGAATCCCCTCTCCGGCTCGCATGCATGGCGCGGTTAGTTTGCCGAGAGGCGGGGCCTCCCCGGCCGCCAGGTCCAGCCGGCGATCGCTCGTGAGCAGGTAGTCAGGACGAGACGGATGGCAGACAGGGCGAACTTCGAGCAGGATGCGATGCAGTACGCACATCCCCTCTACTCGGCCGCGTTGCGCATGACCCGTAACCGGGCCGATGCCGAGGATCTGGTGCAGGAGACCTTCCTGCGAGCGTTCCGGGGATACGATGGTTTCCGGGAGGGGACCAACCTGCGCGCCTGGCTGTACAGGATCCTGACGAATACGTTCATCAATCGGTACCGGCAACAGCAGCGCCGTCCCGACGAGGTCGATCTGGACGGGGTGGAGGGTCTCTATCTGTACAAGCGGGTGGCCACGCCCGAGACCGATCGGGCGGCGCGCTCGGCGGAAGACGAGGTGTTCGAGGCCCTGGAGGGATCGGATGTACGGCAGGCGATCGACAAGCTTCCCCGGAAGTACCGGATGCCGGTGCTGATGGCCGATCTAGAGGGTTTTTCCTACAAGGAAATCGCCGGGATGCTGGAGATTCCCATCGGAACCGTGATGTCCCGGCTCCATCGCGGACGAAGGGCGCTGCAGAAGCTATTGTGGCAAACCGCGGAGGAACGGGGGTTCCGCACCTCCGAAGGGGAAGGGGATTGATGCACCGCAAGTCGTGCTTCCGGGCCGCCACCAGGCTCTACTCGTATCTCGACGGCGAGATACGGTCGCTCCGGAGGATCCGGATCCGGTTGCACCTCAGGCGATGCCTGAACTGCGAGCGTGCATTCCATTTCGAGAAGCGGCTCCGCCGCTTCATTCGCGAACGGGCCCGGGTCGATGCTCCTCCCGAGGTGGTGGAGCGTATCCGCCGCCTGATCCGGGAACGACACCACTAGGTGATCGGACCTCGTCCGAGAAGGATGGGGGAGTCTTGGCGGGCCCGGGTCCGGGCCTCCGCTACGGGGCCGTTCGGCCACATCGAGTACCCGCTTCGCCACACCCTGGACTTCGCCGGCGACCCGGGTGTGTGCGGTCCCGGCTCAGCATCCTGGTCGGTGATCTCGGACGTGGCCGCCTTCGTGGGCGGTATAAGGGCGCTGCTGATCCAGAGCGCCCATCCGGAGGTGGTGGCCGGGGTTGCGGACCACTCCCGCTACCGGGTGGACCCGCTGGGCCGGCTGTCCCGGACTTCCGCCTACGTCACAGCGACCACGTTCGGCGCCGGCCCCGAGGTGGAGCGCGCCGTGGAGGCGGTCCGCAGGGCCCATGGCCGGGTGGAGGGGACCTCCCATCGCGGGCGGTCCTATTCGGCCGGCGCTCCAGGCCTGTCCGCCTGGGTGCACAACGTGCTGACCGATTCGTTCCTGGCCGCCCACCGGGCATTCGGGGCGGTCACCCTGACGCCTGCCGACGCCGACCGTTTCGTGCGGGAGCAGGCCCGGATCGGTCGGATGCTGGGCGCGGAGCCCGTGCCCGTGGAGGCGGAGTTGCTGTCGCGCTGGGTGTCGGACCACCCAGACCTCGCTCCCTCACCCGGGATGCGGGAGGCGGTGGACTTCCTGGCGGACCCGCCGCTGGAGGGGCTGCAGAAGGCCGGCTATCGACTCCTCTATCTCGGTGCGGTCTCGACCATCCCGGATCGGATCAGGGGCCTGCTCGGGATACGGCTTCGCCGGCGTGGCCGCCCGGTCGGCGCCCTGGCGGTAAGGATCCTCCGGTCGGTGCTCGGGTGCTCTCCGTCCTGGAACCTGGCGCTGGTCCGGACGGGCTGCCCGGTTCCCGAAGGCCTGTTTTGCCAACCCCTCCCCGTCGACATCCCACCGGACTGGAAGCTCTAGTTAATCGTTAGTTAATCTTAGATTACTAGAGACTAGCAACTAGAAACTAGAGACTAGAGATGGCTGGTACAATCGACTCCATGGCAGGGGCGGCACGTAGGAGGGTACTGAAAAATGTCCCGTTGGCCCGATAGTCGGCAACGAAACCCCCGTTGGAGGTATCACAGGCCAACCCGTCCCCGTCTTTTTCAGCACCCTCCAAGGGCGCTTAGGAGGCCGGTCGCCTGTTTGCTCGTGGGGTTGGTCCTCTGCGCCTGGCCGGCTACTTCCGTGCTCGCAGCCGATGAGGGCGACGAGCCGGCGACTCCGGCCGCGGATGCGCCCGTGCCCGCCATCCCGGTTCCCGACGATCCGCCTGCGGAACCCGAACCCGAATGGTCCTACCGGTTCCTGGTCCCGGCCACCCTGTTACTCGGTACCGCCGCGGTCGTGGGCGCAATCATCATGTACTTCGTGAGGGTTACCAAGAACCGCTACCGCGTGATCAGGTGAGACCGGCGCGGCCGCGATGGGGCCGGCTCCCATGGGCCCCGGTCTGATGCAAACCGAGGAGCAGGCCCGAACCCTACGTGTGGCCGGCTACCTGGCGGGCACCTATCCCCTAGCCGGCAGCTACCACCTGGCCGCCCTCGAAGAGATGGCCCCCGCAATGGTTCACCGGGCGGGCGCCCTGGTCGAGGAGGAGACCGGCTTCTCCGGTCCGGGAGAACCCCGCGTGATGGTCATCGACCGGCTCACGTGGGTGGAGCGCAACCTGGCCTTCTTCACCGAACTGCTGCGTCCCGTGGAGGAGAAGCTGGAGGACCATGCCGAGGAGACCGGGGCGGGTCACCGCCTCGCCGGGCTCCTGATGGCGATGGAGACGGGCGCCGTCCTGGGGCTGCTGTCACGGCGCGTCCTGGGCCAGTACGAGCTGCTACTGCCATCCGACGGTCGGGCGGACCAGATCTGCCTGCCCGCCCCCAATATCCTGGAGATGGAGAGGAAGTTCCAGCTGCGTCCCGAAGACTTCCGGTTCTGGGTGTCTCTCCACGAGGTCACCCACCGGCTCCAGTTCGTGGGTGTTCCCTGGCTCCGGGATTACTTCCTGGGCCTGGCGGGCACTCTGGTGTCCCTGTCCACACCCGAGGATCCGTCGCGCCTGGAGATCCTCCTGTCCCGGGCGGGCAAGGCCATCATGGAGGGCAGCCCTCCGGTGGGGGAGGCCGGGGTGCTGGGCCTGATGGCCACTCCATCCGAGTTGGAGCATCTCGACCGGGTGCAGGCGCTCATGTCGCTGGTGGAGGGTCACGGGCATGTGGTGATGGACCGGATCGGGCAGCGAGAACTGGCCACGTGGAAACGGATGTCCGATCTCTTCACCCGGCGCCGCCACCATCCTCGGGTAGCGGCCCTGTTGCGCCTGTCGGGATTGGAAATGAAGCTGCGACAGTACGAAGAGGGACGCGAATTCATCCTGGCGGTGGTGGAGCGGGCCGGATGGCCGGCGGTGGATCGAGCCTGGGAGTCGCCCGAGACCCTGCCCACCAGGGCGGAGATCAAGGCCCCCGAGACGTGGCTGGCTCGCGTCGCTTAGAGCGACTCGGCTCCGAGGTCGTCACCCTGGTCGGCCAGGCGCTCGGAGACGACCCCGGCAGGCTGGTGGCGGCCCTGAGCGGAGGCGCCGACAGCGCGGTCCTGGCATGGGCGATCCAGAAGTGCGGACGGAGCTCCCGAGCCGTGCATGTCCACCACGGCTGGCCCGGTTCGGACCGGATGGAGGCGGCGGCCGGGGCGGTTGCGGACCGGCTCCGCGTCGAGTTGACCGTCGTACGGGTGGACACATCCGGGCCGGGCTCGCCCGAGGCTGTCGCCCGCCGGGCCCGCTACGAAGCGCTGGAGCGGCAGCTGGGCGCCGGGGAGCGGGTCGCCACCGGCCACACGCTGGACGACCAGGCCGAGACCGTCCTCGGAAACCTCCTGTGGGGATCCGGGCTGGACGGCCTTAGGGGCATCCACCGTCACCGTACCGGCCTCGTTCGTCCCCTACTCGAGGTGACCCGGACCCAGACCCGGGAGCTGGCCACTCTGCTGGGGTTGCCGTTCGCCGACGATCCGGCCAACCAGGATGCTTCCTACCGGAGGGTCAGGATCCGGCGCGCCCTGGCCGGATGGGAGCGCACCCTGGCGCCGGGCATCGGCCGGAGGCTGGCCGATCTGGCCCGGCTGGCCGAGACCGACGTGGCCTTCCTCGAGCGGGCCGGGGCGTCGGCCAGGGTCGAGAGCGTCGGCGGATCGGTGAGGGTGGCGGCCGGTGAGATCCGAACCCTGCCGCCAGCCCTGGCGGCCCGGGTGGTCCGGCGGGCACTCCGGATGCTCGGTGAGGGGCACCCCGGCGGCCGGCGCGACGTGGATGTGGTGCTGAGGGCGGCCATGGACGGGAAGGAGGGCCGCATCACGGGTGGACACCGGGTGGCTCGCGTGGGGGCCTACGTGATGATCGGCGCCGAGGACCGTCCCGCCGTCCCTCCGCCCGTGCCGTTGTCGATGCGGGGAGCAACCCGTTGGGGCACCTGGAACTGGGAAGCCAGGGAGCATCTCGGGCGACCCGAGGCCTTTCCCCTGTCCCGGTGGCGCCAGGCCTTCGACGCCCGGGCCTTGCCCTGGGACGAGGCGGCGGTCAGGCCGGCAAGAGACGACGACCGGATTGCCATGGCCCGGGGCGGCAAGCGAGTGGCGGAGGCGCTGTCCGAGGCCCGCATCCCCCGTGCCGAACGGGCGGCATGGCCGGTGCTGGCGGTGGGTGGTGAGGTGGTATGGGTGCCGGGAGTCCGCCGGGCCTACCGTGGATTGGTCGAAGAGGATACGATGGGGTACGTCCTGGTGGAGGCGACGAGGGAGGACAGGTGGAAGCCGGTCGGGTCTTGATCAGCGAGGAGGAGATCGCGCATCGCCTGAAGGAGATGGGCGACGAGATTTCGCGTGACTACCGCGGCGAGCGGCTGCTGGTGGTCGGGGTGTTGCGGGGGGCTTTCATGGTGATGGCCGACCTGGCGCGGCATATCAGCATCCCGGTGGAGTTCGATTTCATGGCGGTGTCCTCGTACGGATCGAGCACCAAGACCTCGGGCGTGGTGCGGATCCTCAAGGACCTGGATGAGGAGATCGCCGGCCGCCACGTGCTCCTGGTGGAGGACATCGTGGACTCGGGCCTAACCCTCGACTACATGTTGCGGACCCTCCGGCTGAGGAACCCGAGTTCCATCGAGCTGGCCACGCTGTTGCTGAAGGAGGGAGTGCAACGGGTCCCGGTCGAGGCCAGATACGTAGGCTTCCGGATCGGCCCCGAGTTCGTGGTGGGATACGGACTCGATTACGACCAGCTCTACCGCAACCTCCCCTATGTGGGGGTTCTGGACGAGCATTCACTAGGAGTGTGCTGAAAAATGTCCCGGCGGCCCGATGGTCAACAGTGACCCCCCGGAGAAAGACCTTGCGGGCCGACAAATCCCCGTCTTTTTCAGCATGCTCCTAGAGGGGTGGTCATAGGCTGGTTTCTCCCGTAGGATGGGGAACGCGAACCTCCGCTACGCCACGATTCCGGGCTCACCGGGTCTCTCGCCGCGCCATGGCAGCAACAGGGGAAAGATGAATTGAGTAAGACCACCCGCACCATCGTTCTGTACGGGCTCGTGGTGATGGCTCTCGTGCTGCTGGGTCAGCGGTTCCTGGACCAGGCGACCGAATCGGGTGAGATCGATCTGACCGTATTCGAACAGCTGGTGGAGAACGGCTCCGTAGCCGAAGCGACCATCCTCGAGAGTTCCAACGCCATCGAGGGCGTGCTGGTCCCAGGAGTAACCGTCCCCGACGTACCGGCCGAGTTCCGCGTTCTCTATCCGGCCGAGTACGAGGGGGCGCTCACCGAATTGCTCCTCGGCAACGACATCAAGGTGATCATCGATCCGGAGCCCCCCGGTTTCTGGGATCTGATCGTCGGGTTCCTCCCGTGGCTCCTGATCTTCGGCTTCATGATCTTCGTGATCATGCAGATGCAGAGCGGTGGAAGCCGGATCATGCAGTTCGGCAAGGCCAAGGCCAAGCAGGTCACCAAGGACCAGCCCAAGGTCACTTTCGAGGACGTGGCCGGGCTCAAGGAGGCCATCGAGGAGCTGGGGGAGATAAAGGACTTTCTGGAGTCCCCGCAGAAGTTCCGGGCAATGGGAGCCAAGATCCCCAAGGGCGTGCTCCTCTACGGGCCTCCCGGTACCGGGAAGACGCTCCTGGCCCGGGCGGTGGCCGGTGAGGCCGGTGTCCCGTTCTTCTCGATCTCCGGATCCGACTTCGTCGAGATGTTCGTGGGCGTGGGCGCCAGCCGGGTCCGTGACCTTTTCGAGAAGGCCAAGTCCTCGGCGCCGGCGATCATCTTCATCGATGAGATCGACGCGGTGGGAAGGCACCGGGGCGCCGGCCTCGGCGGAGGCCACGATGAGCGGGAGCAGACGCTGAACCAGCTGCTCGTGGAGTTGGACGGCTTCGACGTGGCCAGCGGGGTCATCGTGATCGCCGCTACCAACCGGCCCGACATCCTCGACCCGGCGCTGCTCCGGCCGGGCCGTTTCGACCGCCAGGTGGTGGTGGACCGTCCCGATCTCAAAGGCCGGAGAGCCATCCTCGATGTCCACGCCAAGGGCAAACCGATCTCCGAGGACGTGGACATGGAGGCCATCGCCCGCCAGACCCCCGGATTCACCGGCGCCGACCTCGCCAACCTGATCAACGAGGCCGCCCTCCTGGCGGCGCGCCGTGACAAGGAGCTGGTCGAGCCCGACGAACTCGAGGAGGCCATCGACCGGGTTATCGCCGGTCCCGAGCGCAAGAGCCGCGTGATGAGCGATCACGAGAAGAAGGTCACCGCCTACCACGAGGGTGGGCATGCCCTGGTGGGTTTCGCCCTTCCCAACGC
>WTGI01000089.1 GCA_011523635.1 Acidimicrobiia bacterium | reverse complement strand
GGAGGGCCCGGCGGGCGGCGACGGTTCCCGCGATTTGCGTTCTGGGGAGGAGAGCCGCCTCGATCGCAAGGCGGCCGTTGAACGTCGTCCGGGTCGCTGATGGGGGTGCGCGGGTCGGTCTCGAAGCCGAGAGCCCCTGTTCATGCCCTCCCGACGGCGGATCTCCGGCCGGAAACCCCGGAGCGCCCGATGGGCTACCGCTACCATCCGGCGCAGGTAAAGGGGTCTCCTTCATTGCGTTTGGGGAAAGGGGTGAACCATGAGAACCGATGCGATCCACAGACTGGAGGCCTGGGCGCTCATGGTGGGGCCGGCCATGGCCCTGGTCTTCTTCCTGGTCGAGCCGGGAGGGATGCTCGTCGAGCCGGCGGATTCGATGGACTCCGTCGGCAGGATTAGCGCGCTGGCCGCGAATCCCTTCCTGGCGCATGTGTCTGCGCTCTTCGTACCGCTCGGCCTGCTCCTCCTGCTGTACGGGTTGTCCGGAGTGAGCCGGGTGACCACGGGGCCTGACTACGCCGCCGCAGGAACGAGGTTCGGTCTGCTGAGCGCAACCGTGGGCGGTGTCGGATGGATTCTCGCCACCGGGCTCGACCATCTTCTCGCGCAGACCAACGTGTCGTCAGCGGAGGCTCTGGCAGCCGCCATACCGACCTACCGGACCGGGCTGGGCGTCACGCTGGTATCCGGTGTCGCCGTATCGCTAGGCCTGCTGGCCTTCAGCCTGAGCCTGGCGACCAGGGAACGTCGTGGCCTCCACAGGACCGCCGCCCTGGTGATCGCCGTGGTGTCCGCCATCTCCGTCGCAGCGCTGATCATCGGGTATACCACCCCGAGCGAGGCCATGATCGCAATCGGACGCGCCTGCTACTTCCCGTGGGTGATCTGGTTCATCATGCTCGGTTCGAGATTCCTCAGGGCGGGGCGCCCGGCATAGACACCTTGACCTAAGCGCCGCCCGGCACGGAGGCCGAGCCGCACCCGGTTAGCCGAGGGTCTCCCGCACGGCCGAGACCACCCGGCGCGGCGTGATGATGGCGTGCTCCTCAACGCCGAACTGCGGCCAGGGGGCGTCGAAGCCGGCCACCCTGACTATCGGGGCCTCGAGGTCGTAGAGGGCCTCCTCCGCCACCGTGGCCGCCACCTCGGCGGCCATCCCCGCCGTCCGGGGAGGTTCCTGCACCAGCACCAGGCGCCCCGTCCTGACTACCGAGTCGAGCACGGTGTCGCGGTCCCAGGGCTTCAGCGTGCGCAGGTCGATCACCTCGCACGACACCCCCTCCCGTTCCAACTCGCCGGCTGCGGACATCGCCACGCGGACCATGCCCCCGTAGGTGACCAACGTCACGTCGGCGCCGGCGCGCCGGATCCGCGCCCGTCCGATCGGGAGGGTGTAGTAACCGGTGGGGACGTCCTCGCGCCCGGCCCGGTAGAGCACCTTGGGCTCCAGGAACAGCACCGGATCCGGGCTCTCCGCCGCCGCGGCCAGCAGGCCCTTGGCGTCCACCGCGGTGGACGGGATCACCACGGTCAGGCCCGGAGTGTGGACGAAGTAGGCCTCCGGGCTGTCGCCGTGGAACTCGTGGGGTGCGATGCCGCCTCCGTTGGGCCAGCGCACCACGATGGGGAGCGACACGTTGCTCCTGGTCCGGAAACGGAACCGGGCCATGTGGCTGACGATCTGATCGAAGGCCGGGTACACGAACCCGTCGAACTGAATCTCCACCAGGGGCCGCGCCCCGCCGATGGCCATCCCCACCGCGGTGCCGGCGATGCCCGTCTCGCACAGCGGGGAGTCGATGACCCGGCCGGCGCCGAAACGGTCCAGGAGGCCGGCGGTGATGCGGAACACACCTCCGGTCCTGCCGACGTCCTCGCCCATGATGATCGCCTCCGGATGGCGGTCCATGATCTCCGCCAGGGCGGCGTTGATCGCCTCGGCCATGTTCCAATGGGCGGTCGGACCCTCTGGTACCGGGTCGTGCCCCACCTGCCACCGCTCGCCCGGCTCCAGGCCGGAAGGGCCGGACTCCTCGCGTCTGAGAGCCGTCTCGTACTGGTGGGACAGCGCCTCGGGCACCCTGGCGTAGACATGGCGAACCGCCTCCTCCCGGGGCGGCGGCTCCCGTCCCTCGATCTCCGCCAAAGCCTGGTCCATCTCGCTCGCCTCGTCCGCCACCTGCTCGTCGATGTCGTCCGACCACAGGTCCAGGCTGTCGAGGTACCGGCGCATGCGGTCGAGCGGGTCGCGGGCCCGCCAGGCCTCCACCTCGCTCTCGTCCCGGTACAGGCTCGGGTCGTCGGCGGTGGCGTGAGGGCCGAACCGGTACGTGATGGCCTCGATGAGGGTGGGCCCCTCTCCCCGGCGGGCCCGGTCCACGGCCTCCCTGGTGGCCGAGTAGACGGCCAGCACGTCCATCCCGTCGACCTTGACGCCCGGCATTCCGTAGCCGATCGCCTTGTCGGCCAGGTCGGTGGCGGCCGTCTGGCGCCGGGTCGGCATCGAGATCGCCCAGCCGTTGTTGGAGCACAGGAACACGGTGGGGGCCTTCCAGACCCCGGCGAAGTTCATGGCCGAGTGGAAGTCGCTCTCGGAAGTGGCCCCGTCGCCGAAGTAGACCATGGTGATCAGGTTCTCCCCGGCCAGGCGGGCGGCGTGGGCGTGCCCCACGGCGTGGGGCAGCTGGGTGGCGATCGGGATGGTGTGGATGTTCATGCGGTAGCGGTGCACGTCCCAGTCGCGGTTGGGAAGGCCCCGATAGTAGGACAGCATCACCGACCACGGCATCCCCCTGACCAGCTGGGCGGCGTGCTCCCGGTAGCTGGGGTAGACCCAGTCGTCGGGTTCTAGGGCGTAGGCCGAACCGACCTGGGCGGCCTCCTGTCCCTCCCCCGGCGGGAAGGTTCCGAGACGGCCCTGGCGCTGCAACCTGATGGCCCGCCGGTCGAAGCGCCGCGCCAGCGCCATGAACCGGTACATCTCCACCAGGTCCTTGCCCTCCAGATCGGGCGGTTCGCCGACCAGCTGCCCCGCCGGGTCCAGGATCTGCAACACCGAACTGTTCCTTCCGCTAGCTGCCGCTTGCTGGCGGGCATTGTAAGGAGGGAAGACCCCTCGCCTGCTACCCGCCGATTCTACGGCCGGGCGCCCACGCACTCGACTCCGTTATGACCGTCGGGACGAGCCGAAAGTTTCTCGCCGGGCGCGATGCGGGGCCCCGGATCGGTCCGCGACCGCCTAACTAAGCTCGCGTCCGTGGTCCGTATCCGAGCCGCCATCGATGATCTCGTTCCGTACGACGGCGGCCCGGGCTTCGAGGAGTACGTCCACCGCTTCGGCGCCCGAGGGATCGCCATGCTGGCCGGCAACGAGTACCCGACCCCGCCCTTTCCCGAGGTCCAGGACGCCATCGCCGCAGCAGCTGCAGGAATCAACCGGTACCCCGACGCGGGCACCGTCCGCTTGAGGGAGGCTCTGGCCGAGACGCTGGGCACGACCCCGGACTGCGTGTGGACCGGCGCCGGTAGCTCGGAGAACCTCACCACGGCGGCCCGGGCGCTGGGAGGCCCGGGGACCAGCTTCGTCTACCCGTGGCCCTCGTTCGCCATGTACCCCATCAACGCGGTGTATGCCGACGCGGAGAGCATCATGGTCCCGCTAGACGGAGCCCTCAGGGCCGACCTCGGGGCGATGTACAGCGCGGTCCGGGAGGACACCACCCTCGTGATCATCTGCAACCCGAACAACCCGACGGGGAGCTACGTGACCCGGGCTGAGATCCACGAGTTCGCCGATCGGGTTCCCGAGTCGGTCCTCGTGCTGGTCGACGAGGCCTACGGGGAGTTCGTGGCGGCGGAGGAGGATTCCAGCCTCGTCTCCCTCGCCGTCGAACGCCCCAACGTGGTGGTGGCCCGCACCTTTTCCAAGATCTACGGGCTGGCGGGCCTTCGGGTCGGTTACATGGTCGGCCAGGCCGCGACGCTCCGATCGCTCCGAAAGGCGCAGAGTCCCTTCGTGGTCAACTCCCTGGCCGAGGTGGCCGCCGTTACCGCCCTTCGTTATCCCGAGCGGGTGAGGGAAAGGTTCGAGCTCAACCGCCGGGGAGTCGAATACCTCGAGGGCGCCCTGTCCGACCGGGGCATCGGGTACGTTCCCACCCAGGCCAACTTCATCTGGTTCCGGCTCGGCCCCGGCACGCCGGGGATAGTCCAGGAACTCCTGGAGATGGGCACCCTCATTCGCAAGGGAACAGAGGAGTGGACGCGGGTGTCCATAGGCACCGAGTCCGAGAACCAACGCTTCGTAGAGGATCTCGACCTGGTTCTGCGCCGACGCCGCTCCTGACGTCCATCCCGTCCCGGCAGGTCTCAGAGGCCGGGGGGTTCCAATCCCTCCAGCCAGGACTCCGACTGTTCCAGGAGCCACATGCTCAGGCCGTGGGCGCACTCGAGGACGTCGCACACGTTGACCTCCCGCATGAACATGTCCCGGAGCCGGAAGTCGAGCCGGCCCACCAGCGACAGGCTGCGCCGGGCCGGGTCGGTCACCGACATGTAGGTGTCGGTGGCGGACACCTCCACCGGCAGGGTCGTGCCCGAGACCCCGGCCAGTTCGGTGGCGAGGATGAGGAGATCGGGAGGGTTGGGCAGCGGCGGCAAGGCCCACTTGAAGAACAGGGGCAGTTCCAGCTGGCGCTCCTGTTCCTCGTCCATCTCGAGATGCTGGGCCATGAGGTCCTCGAAGGCCAGGATCACCCTCGGTTCCACCTCGAGCACCATCAGCATCTCCAGCGGTCCCTCGCAGGCCTCCTCCGGATGCAGGTCCACCTCCCAGGCCTGGCCCAGCGAGAAGGACTCGATGAAGTGGCGCTCGGCGTGCACGTGGAACCCGTGGTCCACCGCATGAGCCTTCATGTCGGTGATGAAGCCGGCGATGTCTACTGCCATGGGCGGCGCTTCCCCTCGCGGGCGGGTGCGGTCAAGGACGGACCTCGTAGTAGTTGTGGATGGGGTCGTCTTCGAAGCGGAACATGCGGAAAGAGGTGAAACCGGCCTTCCTGACGATGTGCTCCGCTTCGGCGGGATGGAAGCCTAGGGTGCCGAGCCCGGCGGCGCCCTCCTCGGAGGCGGCCGAGAGCAGGCATCCCGACAGGCTGTAGCCGTACTGCATGGCCAGCATGGGGTTCCTCAGGTTTTCCTCGAACGTGTCGTAACAATGCGTGTCCTTGATCAGCCACACCCCGTCGTCCTTCAGGGATCGCCGGACGGCGGCTGCGATGCGATCCGGGAAGGGCACGTCATGCATGCAGTCGAGCGCCAGGACCAGGTCGTAGCGGCTGTCACCCTCCAGGTGCTCCCCGCCGGTCTCGTGGATGGCGGCGTTGTGCAGGTGGCGGATTCGGCGCCGGGCCCACGAGCAGGCGATACCGGAGGGTTCGTAGCCGACTACGGTGCTGGCCGGGAATCGTTCGGCCAGGGCTCGGAGGGTGGCGCCCGCTCCGCTCCCCACCTCGGCCACCCGGCACCCGGCGTCCAGCTTCTCCACCAGGCCGTCCATGGAGGGCAGCACCCGGTCCACGAGGAAGGGGCCCACCCAGACCCTGTTCATGCGGTCCACCTGGCGGGCCACCGGCTCCCCCATCCGGTGGTAGGTGATGCCGATGCCGGTGCGGAAGGCGTTGACCATCTCGTTGACGCGTTCGGGATGGAACCCTCCGATGAAAGCGCCGGCGGCGAAGCGGAGGGCGTCCTCGTCGACTAGCACCTCCTCGCCCTCGGGGCTGAGCGAGAATCCGTTCTCCGGCGTGCGCTCGATCAGCCCGGCCGCGGCCTGGCCGAGGAGCCACTCCCGGATCCAGCGCTCCGACAGTCCGGTGCGCTCGGCCAGCTCGCCGGAGGTCATCTCCTCGCCACCGGCCATAGCCCGGTAGAGGCCGAGCCGATCCCCCAGGTGAACCATGAGGCTGACCACCTCGCCCTGCTTGTAATGCCAGATCCGGAGGGTGTATTCCTTGAGGAGATCCGGGTCGGTCGAACGCACTGTCGCGACACCCTAGTTGCCTGTGGTGGGATACCACCACGCCCCACAGACAAGGGGACAATCTAATCTAAGATGATCTGTCGCAGACAGCCAGCAACTAGCAACCAACAACTAGAAACTAATCAACTAGTTGAGCCGAGGGTTCTCCGGGTAGGTGGAGAAGAAGGCGTAGCGGCCCCTGGCCCGTCGCAGCACCTCTTCCCACAGATTCTCCGGTTGGGAGGTGAACGCGTCCTCGGGCTCGCCATCGACCACGAACCATCCCCTGGCCTCCAGCTCCGACTCGAGCTGCCCGGGACCCCACCCGCTGTAACCGGAGAAGACCCGGGCTTCCAGACCGGAGTCCACGTCAGGCTCGGCTTCCAGATCGACCACCTGGACACCCACCACCTGGGGCCAGCCCTCCAGCGGGTGCGCCCCGGCGCCCCTGGCCAGACCCAGACCGCCGCCTTCGCCGACCGGGCCGCCCACGAACACGACGCGTGGATTCGCCGCCGCCGACCACCACCCGGGTAGGTGGTCCAGCAGATCGGCCTCCGTAGGCCGGTTCAGCACCAAGCCGACCGCCCCCTCCGGGGTGTGCTCGATCATCAGCACCACCGTCCGGTTGAAGTTGGGATCGACCATCCCTGGCATGGCCACCAGCAACTGCCCCGCCACAGAGGTGAACTCTTCCTCCACGCCCTCGGGCAGGTCCCCGGTGACGCTCCCAGAATCCGTCATGTCCCCCCGATCTTGCCACATCCTCGCCATCCATACCTCGCCGGCCCAGCCCCTCTGTCAAGTCGCTGCCCGACCATGACGGGCCCTGGATCTCCCTACCCGTGGAGGGCCACACGCAGTGCGTCCGCCTCGAGGGCCTTCCAACGCATGCTTACTTCCGCCGTCGGGAGGTAGAACTGCGTGCCGTGGACTGCCCCTGGGAGTATGTGCAGCTCGGTCGGCACGCCGGCCGCGGCCAGCCGCTGGGCGTACTCGATGGACTCGTCCACGAACAGGTCCAGGTCCCCGATGATGATGAAGGCCGGCGCCAGCCCGGACAGGTCCTCGGCTCGGGCGGGGGAAGCGTAGGGAGAGACGTCATCGGAACCGGCCGGTTTGCCCAGCAGGGCGCTCCAGCCGGCGATGTTCGCCGCCCGGTTCCATACCTTGGGATGCTGGACCCAATGACTGGAACGGGTGATGTTGCGGTCGTCCAGCATGGGGCAGATCAGCTGCTGGAAGATGATGTCAACGCCCCGATCCCTCGCAACCAGGGCCAGGGCAGCCGCCAGTCCACCCCCTGCGGAGGCGCCACCCACCGCTATCCGATCGGCGTCGACTCCGAGGCTCTCCGCGTTGGACACCAACCACGCCAGCCCGGCGAAGCAGTCCTCGATCGGCGCGGGATGCGGATTCTCGGGGGCGAGGCGGTACTCCACGGACGCCACCACGCACCGCATGTCGGTGGCCCAACCCTTGCATTCGATGTCGTTCCTGGTGACACTTCCCATCACCATTCCGCCGCCATGGATCCAGTAGAGAGCCGGTGCACCAGCGTCCAGACCCGACGGTGTGTAGACCCGAACCATCACGTCCGGGTCCCCGTCCGCCCCAGGAGCCCAGTGGTCCCCGACCTCAACGCCGGGAAACACAGGAGCCTGTGCGACCCTGGCTGCGATGAAGCCGTCGAGCGCTTGCCGCGCCTTGGGTATGTCCGTGAGATCCAGCAGGGCATCCGGAATCATCTCGAGAACGGCCTTGTGCGCTTCATCGAGACGATCATCGAAGTCCACCATGGTCAGCTCCTTCACATGCCGAGTCCGGCTCGCAGACGTCGGTTCGACAGTACCGCCCGACGTGCACACGCGACCGTCAAAGCGAGCCTTGGAATCGGTGACCGCGATCCACCTCGGGGAGCTCGCCCGATCAGAGTCCCAGCCGCTCGTCGAGATAGGCGATGAGGGCTGCCTCGTAGCGACCTGGGTAGTCGTCCCAGGCGTCGCCGTGGGCGCAGCCTTCGTAGACGGTGAGTCGTGGCGTGTGCCGGAGCCCGGTCCGGATGCGTTCCAGGTGGCTGATCGGGATGCGGTCATCCATTTCGCAGTGGGCAAGACCGATGGCGTAGGAGTATCTGGCGGCGTCGCCCGCCGGGTACACCCCCTCGATGTCGATGCCCTTGGAGAGGCGAGCCATCAGGATCACACCCGGCCGCAGGACGGAAGCCAGCCAGGAAGGCGCGGAGGTGCGCCGCGCTACCTCCTGGACTACCAGATCGGACAGCGAGGCGAAGGACGAGTCGGCGAAGACCCCGGCGACGGCGGGTTCGCGCCATCCTGACATCAGGGCGATCGCCGCGCCGTAGGAATTGCCATGCAGGAAGATCGCGCCGGCTTCCGCCCCGCGTTCGCGGATCAGGTAGTCGACCGCGCCCAGCAGGTCGTCCTGCTCGTGGACTCCGGCCCCCATCTGCGCCTGGTCGGACTCGCCGTGGCCCCGCAGGTCGAAGGCGAGCACCGAGTAGCCGCTCTCGATCAGAGCCGGGGCCATGGCCAGCATGGAGCTGCGGTTGCTGTCGATGCCGTGCACGCGGATCACCGTCGCGCGGGCGTCAGGGGCCGGTAACCACCACCCCCGGAGGACGATCGTGGGCCGACCGCGAGGCGTGAACTCGACCTCCTCGTAGTACAGGGCGAAGTCCTGTGGGCGCTCGTCGAGTGGGTTCGCTTCGGCGTCGAGCGCGCTGTCGGCGATGTAGAAGGACACGGCCGCATAGATCAGCGCGAGGATCACCACCGGTATGACAACCCGTCTGATCCGCTTCGGGCGGCTCGTGCGGGAGGCCACCCATGACCGGAATGTGTTCAAGGGTCGGATCGTCGCACGATAGCTGCTACCTGCGGTCGCGCCCGGCCTCCGGCAGCAAGGGAGTCGTCAGGCGACGTCGCCTGGGTGGTGCTCCGGCGGTGGGCCGGGATCGGGGCCTACTGCTACCGGCATCCCGCTGGCGGACCAGTCGGACCAGGAGCCGGGGTAGAGGATGCCTTCCGGGTAGCCGGCGATGTGGAGGGCCAGGAGGTTGTGGCAGGCGGTGACCCCGCTCCCGCAGTAGCTGATCACCGGCTCATCCTTCTCCAGGCCCATCTCGAAGAACCGCGCCGCCAGCACGTGAGCCGGCTTGAATGTGCCGTCCGGGCCGACGTTTCCGGCGGTGGGAGCCGATAGGGCGGTGGGGATGTGACCGGCCACGCTGTCGATCGGCTCCGTCTCGCCCCGGTAGCGCTCCGGTTCCCGGGCATCTATCACCTGGGCGGATCCCAGGCGGTCGAGAAGCTGGTCGCGATCGACCGTGAGCGCGGAGCCTTCCTCGGTCTCGTAGGTAGTGGGAACGACGTCGGGTGGGTCCGTAGTGAGCGGGTGGTCCTGGCTAGACCAGCGACCGTACCCGCCGTCGAGCACGCTCACGCGTTCGTGACCGACGCTTCGGAGCATCCACCAGAGGCGGGCGGCAATGGCTCCGGGGCCCTGGTCGTAGACCACCACGTGATGGTCGCTGCTGATTCCGTGGCGGCCCAGCAGGTCGGCCAGGTCGGCAGGGGATAGGAGAGGGTGGCGGCCGGGACCCTCGGAGGCCGCCAGGTCATCGTCGAGGTCCAGGAACACGGCGCCGGGGACGTGATCCTCCTCGTACCGGAGCTTTCCGGCGCCGGGCTGTCCCAGGAACCACCGGGTATCCACGATCCGCACGCCGGGGTCGTCCAGATGGTCGGCCAGCCAGCTACACGTGACAAGGGGCCGGGCCGGACCCTCGGTGTCACCCTCCGCGTCTCCGGCCTCCCCTTTGCGTCTCTCTGCGGTTTGCCTCACGCGTTCGGCGGCGGTGTCGGCGACGTCGCGAGCAGCGGTCCCGACCGTCTCGACCACGGTCTGCATGGCGCTCTTCATAGCCGCCCGGACCTCGGGGTCGTTGGCGGTCGCCGCCAGCGCCTGGCCCAGGTCGCGGGCGGCATCCACGAAGCCGCTCCAGGCCGAGCGGAGTTCGGCACCGGCCGCCGACCCTCCGTCGCGGCCGTCACTGAAGCCAGACCGCAACAGGTCGCCCAGCTCCGCGAACCCGGTGGAGCCTTCCTCCCATGAGCCGTCGCGTTTGGCGTGCTCTCTCTCTTTGCTCACGTCAAACCTCCCTGGTCGCCGAGTCTATCCCCGCGCTGTCCCTAGCCGGACACGGGCAAGCCACCGCTGAGAACGGTCCGGTCCCGTCACCGCCCCAGCCCTCGCTCGTGGCGCCGGCTACGCAGGAGGCAACTACTATCTTCGACGCATCCGACTTACCGGGCAGGACTTCACCAGAGCAAGGCAAAGAGGCAAGCATGACCGAACAGCAGTACCCCCGACTCAGCGGCGAATGGATGACCCCCCGCCGGCGTTTCCTGTCGGCCCTGTACGGTGGCCGGGTTGACAAGGTTCCGGCCATGACTTTGAGCTCGGTGATCACCCTCGAAGCCATGGAGATCGCGGACGCGGAGTTTCCCGAGGCCCATCTGGATGCCGAGAAGATGGCCCGCCTGGCCGCCACCGCCCACGAGAACCTGGGGCTCGACACGGTGATGCCCGTCTTCCACTCCCAACTCGAGGCCGACGCTCTCGACGCCTCCACGTGGTGGGGCACGAAGGACAACTGGCCGGCGGTCGACGATCACGTCCTGACCGACCCCGAGGACTTCAAGGTCCCGTCCGACTACCTGGAGCGGCGCTCCTTCAAGGCGGCGCTCGGCGCCATTCGCCTGCTCAGGAAGCGCTACCCGGACGTGGGCATCGTCGGCAAGGTCTACGGAGCCTGGTCGGTGGGCTTCCATCTGGTCGGCATCGAGAACTTCCTGATGGACACCATCCTCGATCCCGACAAGATCCGCCGCTATCTGGAGGTCCTGCTGCCGGCGTCGATGATGTCGGCCCATGCCCAGCTCGAAGCCGGCGCCGACGCCATCATGTGGTGCGATCACGCCAACCGGGAACTGGTGAGTCCCGACATGTATAGGGACTTCCTCCTCGAGATGCACCAGCAGATCCAGGCCGAGGTGGGCGGTCCCAGCATCCTTCACTGCTGTGGCGAGACCACCGATCGCATCGACTACTTCGCCGAGGCCGGCTGGGACTGCTTCCACTTCGAGTCCCAGGTCGATCCGGTCAAGGCGAAGGAGATCGCCGGTGACCGCATGTCGTTGTTCGGGAACATCAACAACCCGACCGTCCTGTTCAGCGGTAACTACGAGGACTGCTACGAGGCCTGCATGACCGTGCTCAACGCCGGGGTGCAGGGAGTGGCACCCGAGGGCTCGGTACCGCTCGGGACGAAGATGGAGGTCCTGGCGGCGCTGGCCGACTCCGCCCGGGACTATTCCAACGCTCACCGCCCCGATGGCCGGTTCGTGGTCCACGATCCGCCGGAGGCCGGTGGTGACGGCTAGCCCGGCCGACGGGAGGTCGCCGGCCCCCGCCACCTTTGCCTGCCCGACCTGATCGGGTAGCCTTTCCGAGTTCGTAAGGGTCTGCCAGAAAACCGCTTCCAACCGATTAAGCAGGATTGATCGATTCCAATGGTTCAGCTATCCGGTATAGCGAACGAGACGATAAGGGCCGAGATCGAGGAGTTCCTCGAGCGGCCCGAAGAGATCGAACGCAACGTGGAGTTGTTCAGCCGCGCCTCTCCGGCCATGCAGGACATCGCCGCCGCCCTCATCGAGGGGGACAACGAGACTGTGGACCGGCTCACCTCCACAGCTCTGGCGGGCGGCGTGCCCGCCCTGGAGATCATGGACGACGGCCTGATCGCCGGCATGGGAATCGTGGGCATCAAGTTCCGGGAGGGATTCGTCTTCGTCCCCGAGGTACTGGTGTCGGCCCGGGCCATGAAGGCCGGTATGGCCCATATCGAGCCCATCCTGGCCGCCTCCGGGGTGGAACCGATCGGTACCGTCATCATGGGGACCGTCCAAGGCGACCTGCACGACATCGGCAAGAACCTCTGCATCATGATGCTCCGCGGCGGCGGGTTCACGGTGATCGACCTCGGCGTCAACACCTCGCCGGACGAGTTCCTGGCCGCTGTCAAGGACAGCGAGGCCCGCCTGATCGGTATGTCGGCCCTCCTCACCACCACCATGCCTAACATGGCCAAGACGGTGGAGGCCTTCAAGGACGCCGGTCTCCGGGAGCAGGTGCGGTTCATGGTGGGTGGAGCTCCGGTGACTCCGGAGTTCGGTGAAGAGGTGGGGTCGGACGGCTACGGCAAGGACGCCTTGGCCTGCGTGGCGCTGGCCAAGCAGTTGGCGCTCGAAGTCCGCCGCTGAACCTTCACCCGAGCCACGCCATGGCGGACCAAGACCAGCAGGCCTTCCAGGAACGGCTCGACCGGATCGGCCGCCTCTTCACCGATATCGTCGGCCATGCCGAGGTGTCATCCCGCACCCGCTGCCCCTACCGGGACCGCCACGACCTTTGCACGGCGTTGTTCAGGTGTCGCAACCAGATAGCGGCGGACCCCGAAGCCGATCTGCTGACCTGCGGCCACGACGGGACCTTCGACTACCGCACCGCATGGGAGAGCCATCCCCGCTCCCGGCAGAGGGCCAGCGCGAAGATATCCGCCATCAAGGAGGAGGCTGCCTCCCGCCGGCGGGAGGCAGCCGGAGAAGAGCCAACGGCGTGACCGTTTCCCACCTGGGCACGACCAGGAAGCTGCGGATCGGCCGGACCATCTTCGACTACGCCGATGAGTTATCTGTCGAAGTTCCCACCTCCTGCCTGCGTACCGGCCGGTGCCACGAGTGCGTGGTGGAGATAACCGGGGGCATGGAGTCGCTGGCGCCGCGCACCGAGCCGGAGAGCTTCCTCCGGGGCAGCTTCAGGCTGGCTTGCCAGGCCAGGATCGTGAGCGACGAGTGCCCGATCAGCTTCGAGCCGCTCCGCCGCCGTCCGAGGATCCTGGAATCCGGCCGCCGGCGCCCGGATCCGGACGAACGGCTCGACCCGATGGTGATCAGGACCGGCGACCAGGTCAGGTATGCGGGCGAGGTGATCGACACCTACCGCGGGGCCATCCTCGGCGTGGCGGTCGACCTGGGAACCACGACCGTGGTCCTGGAGCTGGTCGACCTCGAGTCGGGCGAGACCGTCGCCGTCACCAGCTTCGAGAATCCGCAGCAGTTCGGCGGCAGCGACGTCATGAACCGCATCTCCTACGAGGCCGGGCGGGGCGTGGCCGGCGAGCTGCGAAACGCCGCCGTGGCGGCCATCGGCCAGGGTGTCCGCGAGATGGTCGGCCACGTCGGCAAGCGCCCTCCCCATGTCTACGAGATCGTGGTGGCGGCCAACTCCACCATGCGCGACATCCTGTTCGGCATCGATGTCCAGAGCATCGGCCAGAAGCCCTACAAGTCGCTCATCGAGCACGAGTACCTGGACGGTCGGCGCCCCCACACCGCCCTGCTGGCTCTGAGCCGCGACCTGGGCCTGCGCGCCAACCGGCGTGCCCGGGTCTACGGCCTGCCGCTGATCGCCAGCCATGTGGGCGCCGATGCGGTGGCCTGCCTCGAGACGGTCAGCTTGGGCCGGACCGGGGAGACCGAGAT
This sequence comes from Acidimicrobiia bacterium, assembly GCA_011523635.1. Classification (GTDB taxonomy): domain Bacteria; phylum Actinomycetota; class Acidimicrobiia; order Spongiisociales; family Spongiisociaceae; genus Spongiisocius. Next base: position 10,875 of record WTGI01000089.1, on the reverse strand, counting down.
GCTGGTGGACATCGGCACCAACACCGAGGTGGTGCTCCACCATCAGGGCCGTCTCTACGCGGCCTCCTGCCCGGCGGGGCCGGCCTTCGAGGGGGGGCTGGTCACCTACGGCATGAGGGCGTACGACGGGGCCATCGAGTCGATCCGGCTCGACCGCGACGGATCGGCCGGCTCCTACAGGACCATCGGCGACGCTCCGGCGTCCGGGATCTGCGGCTCCGGTCTCACCGACCTGCTGGCCGAGCTTCGCCGCCTCGAACTCATGACGCCGCTGGGCGTGTTCACCAGCGATCGCAAGCTGGGCGCCATCGACCTGGTGCCCGATCGGGGCATCACCTTCTCGAGGCGTGACATCGGCAACCTCGCCCAGGCCAAGGCCGCCAACTACTGCGGCCAGTTCATCGTGATGCGTACCGCCGGGGTCACTCCATCCGGCATCGACCGCCTCTACCTGGCGGGAGGGTTCGCCAACTACCTGGACGTCCGTAACGCCATCGAGATCGGCCTCATCGCGCCCGTGCCCGAGGAGCGGGTGGTCAAGGTGGGGAACGCGTCCATCGAGGGAGCGCGCGCCCTGCTTCTGGACAGGACCAGACGCCCCCGGGCGGAGGAATTGGCCAAGCGGGTGACCCATCTCGAGCTGGAGACCACGCCCGACTTCTTCGAGATCTTCGTGGAGGGATGCCAGATGAAGCCAATGCCCGACACCCTCCCGCCGGCCCCTGAGAGCGCGAGCCCGGCTGCGCCCGAGTTGATGATGCGATGAAGCAACCGAGGTTCGTCGTCATCGGCGAGAACGTCCACACCAGCCGCATCGTCCTCAGGAAGGGCAAGCGCTTCGCCGTGGAGAACGGCGTGGAGGGCGTCACCTTCGAGACCCTCGACGGGGAGACGGGGCTCCTCCCGATCTCGGCCGCGATGCGGGCCACGAAGGCCTACGACGAGGGCCGGATCAAGCACATCGCCCTGGCGGTGGATGCCGCCATGGGGAGAGGGGGCGACCCGGACCTGGGCCTGGAGTACCTGCGGCGTGTGGTGGCCGATCAGGAGCGGACCGGCGCCCACTACCTGGACGTCAACGTGGACGAGATCTCGCTCCGGACCGGTGAGCAGCGGGCCGCCATGGAGTGGCTGGTCGGTTACGTGGGCTCGCTGACCGACCTCCCGATCTCCGTGGACTCCTCCGACATCACCGTCATCGAGGCGGGGCTGGCCGCCGCTCGCCGGGCCGGCGACGCCCCGCCGATCCTCAACTCGGCCTCCCTGGAGCGGACCGAGGCGGTGGAGCTCGCGGTGGAATACGGAGCCAGGGCGATCGTCACCGCCGCCGGCGCCGACGGTATGCCGTCCAGCGCAAGTGAGCGCATCGACAACGCCTCCCGGATGGTGGAGAGGGCGCTCGGTGCGGGGCTGCGCATCGGAGACCTGTTCGTGGATCCGCTCGTCTTCCCCATCTCGGTGGACGGCAGCTTCGGTCTTCACACCCTCGAGGCGATCCGTACCCTCCGGGAGCGCTACGGGCCGGAGATCCACATCACCGGCGGCATGAGCAACGTGTCGTTCGGCATACCCGCCCGCAAGCTGATGAACGCCGCCTTCATCAACCTGGCCGTCGGGGCGGGTGCGGACAGTGGCATCATCGACCCGGTGATGAACCCGCTGGCCGCGGTCTTCTCGGTGGATCGCGACTCCGAGGCCTACAGGCTGGCCGAGGACACTCTGCTGGGCCGCGACGAGATGTGCATGAACTACATCATGGCCTGGAGGAAAGGCCGTCTCGAAACCCCGATCGGCTAATCCCGCCTCCAGGCCAGTAGTTACAAGGGTACAAAGAGTGCCCATACGACCAATATTAACGATTATAACTATTGACTAGAAACTAGCAACTCCTGGATGGCGGCCGCGGCGTTGGCGCCGCACATCCCGTGGACGCCGGGTCCGGGCGGGGTGGCCGCCGAGCACAGGAACACTCCCGGGATACCGGTGCGGTAGGGGTTGCGGAACGGGCCCGGGCGGCCGAGCATCCGGCTGATGTTGTACGCGCCCGTGGCGGTGTCGCCGCCCCGGTAGTTGGGGTTGTAGGACTCGAAGTCGAGTGGCGTGGTGACCTGCGCGGCCAGGACCAGGTCGCGGAAACCGGGCGCGAAGCGCTCGATCTGGTTTTCGACCCGTTCCCTCACCGGATCGGTGCTGCCCGAGGGCACATGGGTGTAGACCCAGGCGGTGTGTTTGCCCTCCGGCGCCCGGGCCGGATCGAAGAGGCTCTGCTGGCCGACCAGCACGAAGGGACGATCCGGGACCGCGCCTTCCGCGACCGACCTCTCCGCCCCGGCGATCTCCCCGTAGGTTCCTCCTAAGTGCACCGTTCCGGCTCGGCGGCACTCCGGTGCGGTCCACGGGATGGGGCCGTCCAGTGCGTAGTCGATCTTGTAGGAGGCCGCGCCGCTCCGGTAGCGGCGGATCCGGCGGCGGCCGGCCCGGCCGAGGGCTCGAGGGCCGTAGACGGCGACCAGCGCCCTGGGATGGGTGTCGAAGACAGCTGCTTTCGCCTCCGGAATGTCCGCGGGCGTCCTGACCGGATGCCCGGTCCGGATCGACCCGCCCGCCGCATCGAGGTGGCCGGCGAGGGCACGAGCGACCGCGTCGGAGCCGCCCTCCGCGATCGGCCATCCGCCGACGTGGGCCAGGGCGCCCAGTACCAGGCCGATGCCGGCGGTGCCCGGAGTCTCCAGCGGGGCCATCGCGTGGGCGGCCAGCCCGGCGAAGAGGGCCCGGCCGGCCGGGGTACGGAACCGCTGGGCGAAGGTGGCCGCCGGAAGGGCCGCCCGGAGCGCGCCGGGCGCCGGCAGGGGTCGCGCCGCCAGGGGTTTCATCGTCCTCGCGGCGAAGTCATCCCAGCCGGAGGCGATCCATCCCACGGCCCGCCGCCACCTGTCCGAATCGGCGCCAAGGTTGTCGCAGGTCCGGTCCAGAGAGCGCCACAGCGCCGCGGCGGCGCCGGTGTCGAAGGGGTGCGCCAGCTGGATCTCCGGCACGATCCAGCGGAGCCCGCGCCGTTCCAGGGGTAGCCGGTCGAAGAGCGGGGAGGCGGCGCCGAGGGGATGGAAGCCGGAGCACACGTCGTGCCGGAAGCCCGGCAGGGTCAGCTCCTTGGTCCGGGTGCCCCCGCCGATGGTCCGGGCGCCCTCCAGCACCACCACCCGGTGCCCGCGTTCGGCCAGCACGACGGCCGCGGCCAGCCCGTTCGGTCCGGAGCCGACGACAACCGCGTCGTAGGCGGCCATTCTCAGTGGCGGGCACCGCCCGTCGGGACGGAGGGCCGGTTGCGGTCGGGTGTCGACCGCAGGATCAGGTAGCCGAACACCCCGGCAAGGATCGAGCCCGTGAAGATGCCGATCTTGGACAGATCGACGACCGTATTGTCCGTGAAGGCCAGTTCTCCGATGAAGAGGGCCACCGTGAATCCGATCCCGGCCAGCGTTGCGGTGCCGATCATGTGCCGCCATTGGATACCGGAGGGCAGTCGGCCCCAACCCAGCTTGACCACCAGCCAGCCGAAACCCGCCACGCCGACCGTCTTCCCGACCACCAGGCCGATCGCCACCCCCATCGCGACCCTCGACGTGATGGAATCGATCAGGTCGATCCCCGCCAGGGACACGCCCGCGTTGGCGAGCGCGAATATCGGAACGATCACGAAGGCGCTCCAGTTGTGGAGCAGGTGCATGAGGCGGGAGAGCGGGGAGATGGACTCCCGCGCCACGTCCGCGAGCTGCCGCGCCTCGTACTCGACCTTGTCCTGGAACCCGGGTTCGTCGGAGTGGGTCGGGAAGATGTCGACGACCTCTCGCGCGGCGCGGTCGAATTCGTGGTTGTCGTAGAGCGGGCGGGAGGGGGTGAGGAAGCCGAGCAACACGCCGGCGATGGTGCTGTGGACGCCGGACTCCAGGAAGCAGAACCAGGCGATTATCGCCAGCGGGGCGTAGAGGATATGGGAACGGATGTTGACCCTGGTTGCTACGGCGATCAGGACGAGCACGCCGATCCCCAAGCCCAGGTAGCCGAGGCTGAGATCGTCGGTATAGAAGATGGCGATGACGGCTATCGCCCCGATGTCATCGGCGATGGCCACCGCAAGCAGGAATAGCCGCGCGCCGACCGGCACCCGGGAGCCCAATAGGGCCAGCACGCCCAGCGAGAAGGCGATATCGGTCGCCATCGGGACTCCCCATCCCCGGAGGGCGGCCGGATTGCCGGCGTTGAAGGCCACGTAGATGAGCGCCGGCAGGACCATACCGCCCAGGGCGGCCACCACCGGAAGGGCGGCCTTGCGCGGATCGCGGAGTTCCCCCAGGACGAGTTCCCTCTTGATCTCCAGCCCCACGACGAGAAAGAAGATCGCCATCAACCCGTCGTTGACCAGATCCTTGAAGTCTTCGGTGAAGTGGACGGGCCCCAGGGTCACTTCGAGGTGGTGGTGGTGCCAGAAGTTGTAGTAGGAGTCCCCGAATACCGGGAGGTTCGCCCAGAGCATGGCGACTACGGCCGCTACCACCAGGACGATCCCTGACGCAGCCTCGATGTGGGTCAGCCGTAGGACCGGGCGTACGAACCTGGCGGGAATGAAGCGATCGGAATCGATCCAGTTCTTGCTAGTCCGATCCACGGCTCGGAAGTCTAGACAGCCCTATTTGACCCTCGGCCGCGCCGTGTCACCGGCGGCGACCCTCTCCCGGAGGGGCGGATGCCTGCGCCAGAGCAACGTTTCCGACTTTCTGTTGTCATCCACCGTGCCTAACGTCCACGGACATGCCGACGGGACTAGTGCAGAACCGGGTTCTGAGGTGGGTCCTCCTGGGGCTGGGCCTGCTGTTTGCCGCGATCGGCATCGTCGGCATCTGGGTTCCCCTGATCCCCACTACCGGGCCGATCCTCCTGGCCGCCTTCCTGTTCTCGAAGTCGTCTGCCCGCTTCGATCGATGGGTGGTCGAGCATCGGGTGTTCGGGCCGATCATCAGGGACTGGAGATCCGGCCAAGGGTTCACCGTCCGCCTCAAGGCGGTGGCGGTGATCGCCATCATCCTGTCGTTTGCCATCACGCTGGGGTTCGCCCTCGACAGCCCGATGATGCGGTTGCTTCTGGGTCTGTTCGGGGTCGGCCTGATCGTCTACATCCTCCGCCTGCCAACCAAACCCGAGGCGGGATCCGCATAGGCGGGTTCCACTGCGGGATCCGGATCCGGTTGCCTAGAGGCGGACTGTCCCACGCCATAACATGAAGCAGCGATGGCGGTGGCTGGTGGCCGGACTTTTCGCGATCGCGCTGGCGGGCTGCGCGCCCACCGAATCGCCCACCGTCCCGGATGCGCCGGACACAAGCACCACCCAGCCGACCACGACGGAGCCGGAGACGTCCGAGACGACCGTGGCGGAGACAACCACCACTCGGCCGACCACGATGGAGCCGGAGACGTCCGAGACGACCGTGGCGGAGACAACCACCACTCGGCCGGCCACTCCCGAGCCGGAGGACCCCGTGTTGTCTCCGGAGGTGGTCGAGTTCGATTTCTCCTTCGCGATCGACGCCGATGGCTGGGTGGTCGGGTTCGCCGACCTGCCGGAGGACTACGACCAGTCGATCTATGAATTGGACGGCGGGCACCGCGCCCTTCCCGACGGCCTAGAGGGCTCGGGCATCTATCTCCAGGGCCACAATCGCAGCGACGACTTGTTCATGTACCTGAAGCGGCAGGTGGAAGGTCTCGTCCCTGGGGCCTCCTACAACGTGTCCGCGACCGTCGACCTGGCCACCAACGCCCCGCTGGACTCGATCGGGATCGGCGGTTCCCCCGGCCAGAGCGTCTACGTCAAGGCGGGCGCCTCCACCACCGAGCCGCGGGCGGCACCCGACAGCACCGGCCACCTCCGGATGGACATCGAGAAGGGCAACCAGTCCCGGGGCGGCACGCAGATGGCGGTGCTCGGAGTTGTGGGGCATCCCGACATCGTGGGCGAGGAGTTCCGCCGCAAGACCCTCGACACCATGGCCGGCCCGGTGGTGGTGGAGGCGGACGAGACGGGCCGGGCTTGGCTGATCGTGGGCACCGACTCGGGTTTCGAGGGCCTGACGCGCCTCTACTACGACCGGATCTCCTTCACGCTCACCCCGGTCGAACCGGCCTGATCACCTACATCCTCCGGTCACCCACCAGACCCGAGGCGGCACCGGTGTTCCGCCAGGTCGGGCTCAGAGGTGGGCGATGGCCTCGATGACCTTGAGCCGGGCTGCCCTCCACGCCGGATAGACCGCGAACAGGATCCCGAGTATTCCGGTGGCGAGCAACCAGAAGAGCAGACTCCCCAGCACGCCGGCCACCGACGCCGAGGACGGAAGCCACGGGATGACGAAGACCGCGAACCCCAGGTCCTCCAGCGCCCTGATCAGCGCCCAGCCGAAGAAGATGCCCAGGCCGATCCCCATCAAGGCGCCGAACACAGAGACGATGGACGCCTCGGCCCGGACCATCCGTCGGGTGGTCCGCCGGTCGAGGCCCACCGCCCGCAGGAGACCGATCTCGCGGGTCCGTTCGAACACCGCCAGGGCCATGGTGTTGGTCACGCCCAGCATCCCGATGACCACCGCCAGGGCCAGCAGGGCCAGGATGAAATTGAGCAACCCGTTGAGCTGGGCCTCGGCCTCGCTCTGCAGATCCTCGAACGTCTGGACCGCTACGTTCGGATAGTCGGCCAGCAACGGCTCGACGGCCGCCTTCAGCTCGTCCGGGCCAACGCCCTCCACCGCCTGTGCATAGACCTGGGAGTGCTGGTCCTGCCCGGTGGCCGATATCAAATCGGTTGCGGGGATGGCGACTATCCCGGCCCAGGCGGGTCCATCGGCGATACCCACCAGTGTGAAGGGGCGCTCTCCGGACTGCTCGAACTCGATGACCAGGGAGTCGCCCAACGCGACGTCATAGTCGTCGGCGATCGCGGCCTCGATGACGACCTCTCCCGGGCCGGGGTCGAGCGAGCCCTGGAACCCATCGGGCGGAATGAAGTCGGCCAGGTTCGGCTCGGCCCCCGTGATCAGGATCTCGTCAGTAAGAGTCCCCGTCGGCGTCTCGACGGTGAGCAGCCCCCACTCGATCCAGATCCGGGTGAGATCCGCCACGAGATCTATCCCCTCCATGCGTTCCGCGACCTCGGGGGCGAAGGCGGCGGAAGGGTCACCGAACTGGCCGGCCGGCAGGACGATCACCTCGGCGTCCACGTTGTTGGCCAGCACTTCGTCGAGGGTCCCGCGGATGGAACCGGTGAGGGTGGAGGCCAGCGCCACCAGCGTGATGCTGATGGTCACCGCCGCGGCGGTGGCTGCGGTCCGCCGCGGGCTCCGCATGGCATTCCTTCTGGCGAGCCTGCCGGACGTACCCGTGAAGCGTTCCAGGACGCCGCCGAGAAGGTTGGTCACGGGCCCGGCCACCAAGGGGCTGAGCGCGAAGACCGCCAGGAAGATCACCCCTACCCCTACTCCCACGTAGACCACCGGGCTCGGCCCGGAACCGGTGTCGCCGAACAGCCCGAAGAAGAGGGCGCCGAGCCCCAGCGCCAGGATCACCCCTCCCACCAGGGCGCGGCGCAGGAGTCCGCCCCGGGCCGGACGACCTGCGGCATCCGCTCTGAGGGCGGCCATCACCGAGACCTTGGACGCCCGCCGGGCCGGGATGAGGGCGGAGACGAACGTGATCACCGTACCGGCCGCCAGGCCGACGATCACGGTGCGGGGCTTGATGGACAGCGAGGCCGTCGGTAGCTCGATCCCGGCTGCCGGCAATATCAGTTGGAGGCCGAAGGCGAGCATCACGCCGAAACCGACCCCTAGGAGCGCGCCGATCAGGCCGATGGTCAACGCCTCGAGCAGGACGATTCCTCGGACCTGGCGCGCGCCGGCGCCCAGAGCCCGCAGCAGCGCCAGTTCCCGGGTCCGCTGGCTTACCACGATCCGGAAGGTGTTGTAGATGAGGAAGGAGCCCACGAACAGGGCCACCCATCCGAACACCGACAGGAAGATGGTGAAGAAGGAGAGGGCGGCCTGGATCTCGGCGGCCTCCTCTTCCGCGGCATCCTGGCCCGATATGACGGTCGCATGGTCCGGCAGTACCGCCTGGATACCGACGATAACGTCGTCGATCTGGGCCCCCGGAGTGACCTGCACCGCCCCTCCCGACAGCTGGCCCGGACGTTGCAGGACGGACTGAGCGGTCGGTAGATCGAAGAACACCCACTTGGTGCCGCCCAGGCCGCCGCCTTCGCCGAACACGGCGATACCCGCCAGTTCGAGATCAAGACGACCTACCAGATCGGAGATCACCGTCACCCGGTCCCCGACCTCGAATCCCCCCAGATCGGCGATGCCGCGGTCGAAGGCAACCTGCCCGCTTCCGACCGGGTAGGCGCCCTCGGTGATCGTGAAGCCACCGGTGTCGCGGTAGGTATTCCCCTGGGGATCCGACAGGCTGGACACGAAGGTGGGCGGTCCCGGACCGCTGCTCAGGACATCACCCTCCGCGTCCAGAATGGTCACGCCGATGCCCTGTAGGTAGGGGTATGCCTCGTCCACCCCTTCGACCTCGTCGATCAGGGCGAAGTCGGCCTCGTCGAGGTAGGTCCCCTCACCGAAGGAGAAGTCGGACTCGGTTCCGATCGCGATGTCGATTCCCGAATAAGCGTCGGCGAAGATGCCGTCGAAGGCCTTCCCGATGGTGTCGGTGTACACGTACACGCCGCTGATCAGCCCGACCCCCAGGATGATGGCCAGAGCGGTGAGGACGAGGCGTACCTTGTGCGCCCAGACGCCCTTGAGGGAGACCCGCAGCATCAGTACTCCAGGCTCTTGAGGCGGTCGAGGATCCGCTCCGGGTTGGGGTCCTCCATCGAGTCGACCACCCTTCCGTCGGCCAGGAACACGATACGGTCGGCGTAGCCGGCGGCGTTGGCGTCGTGGGTGACCATGACGATGGTCTGGGCATGCTCCTTGACCGCCGACCGCAGGAATGCGAGCAGGTCGGCGCTGGCCCTGGAGTCGAGGTTGCCGCTCGGCTCATCGGCGAAGATCAACTCCGGCCGGGACACCATGGCTCGGGCCGCCGCCACCCGCTGCTGCTGGCCGCCCGACAGCTCGGACGGGCGGTGCTTGAGCCGGTCCGCCACTCCGAGGGTCTCGACGACCGAGTCGAACCAGGACTGGTCGACCTTGGTTCCGGCCAGGTCGAGGGGAAGGGTGATGTTCTCGCTGGCGGAGAGCGTCGGGACCAGGTTGTAGGCCTGGAATATGAAGCCGATCCGCTCCCGGCGGAGTTTGGTGAGCTGCCGGTCGCTCAGGGTTGACAGGTCCTGGTCCCCGATGAACACCGAACCCTCCGTCACCGAGTCGAGCCCGGCCATGCAATGCATGAGCGTCGACTTGCCCGAGCCGGACGGGCCCATCACCGCGGTGAACTCGCCTCTGGTGAACGCCACGGACATGTCGTCGAGCGCGGTGACGCGGGTGTCACCCCACCCGTACACCTTCGTGACTCCTTCGGCGCGAGCCGCCGTACTGCTCATTCGTAAGTTCCTTTCGGAAGAGGTTATATGTGCTGGCCGGTATCCTGGTTTGTGTCACAAACCACGTTACCCGCCTTGAGTTTGTATCGCAAACCACGCTATCGGAGCCGGGATGCCGGAACCCGAACCAATCGCCGTCCCGGGTCATTATCCCCGACTCACGACTCCGGCCGGCCGTATGCCTGTGGGGGATCACCCTCGATTGTTCCTCGATGCCGCATCCGTGGTGCGGGAAATGGCCTGACTTCGACCCTACCAACCTCGGGTCGATACCCGAATGTGCGACCTCCACCCCGATCCCGACCGTTGCCGCGCCGGCTCGGCGGGGAGGACCGGCCATGGGTCCGTTACGCCGCCCGGCGGTCCGCGGTTATCCTCCCGTCACGATGCGCTTGGTCATCGCGCGCTGCTCGGTCGACTACCGCGGCCGCCTCACCGCCCACCTTCCCACCGCTACCCGCCTGATCATGGTCAAGGCGGACGGATGCGTGGCCATTCACGCCGATGGCGGCGCCTACAAGCCTCTGAACTGGATGAACGCCCCCAACACGCTGGTTGAGGAGGAGGCTCGCTGGGTGGTCACCAACCCGAAGGGGGAGGAGTTGACCATCCAGATCGAGGAGGTCGTCTCCGACCGCCATTTCGATCTGGGGCCGGATCCCGGGCTGGAGAAGGACGGTGTGGAGGCTCATCTCCAGGAGTTGCTGGCCGCCAAGCCGGAGGTGCTCGAGGAGGGGCTGGTGGTGGTCCGCCGGGAGTACCCCACCGACATCGGCCCGGTCGATCTGCTCTGCCGGTCTGAGGACGGCGACACGGTGGCGGTCGAGATCAAGCGGAAGGGCGAGATGGACGGTGTGGAGCAACTGACCCGGTACCTGGATCGCCTCGGCAACGACTCGCGCCTGCATCCCCTCCGCGGAGTGCTCGCGGCCACGATCATCGCTCCGCAGGCCAAGGTGCTGGCGGCGGCACGAGGCATCACCTGCGTGGAAGTGGACTACGAGCAGCTCAGAGGCGCGCCGTCCAATCATCTGCGCCTTTTCTAGCCCTGACTGGTATTGGCGAGCGATGAACGCCGACCGGGATCGGAGGGGAAGGGCCGGATGTGTCACACCCCCGCCATACGTTGCCTGTCACCAAGCACCTAGACCGGCCGATGATGCCATTACCGATCGGATCGGCCGGCTCGAGGGAACACGAAGAGCTCGATGGAGCGAACCGCCGATTCCCGGCCGCCGGCCGGGTATGGCCGACCACGCTCCGAACCAGGAC
>WTGI01000075.1 GCA_011523635.1 Acidimicrobiia bacterium | reverse complement strand
GCTTGAGGCGGGTGGCGATCTGCGGCTCCGTCATCCCCCGGCGACCTCGCATCCTGGACTCCAGCTCGTCGAGGCTCGGAGGCATGAGGAAGATGGACAGAGCATCCGGATAAGCCTCCATCACCTGGAAGGCACCGTTCAACTCGACATCGAGCAGGACGTCCTGCCCGGCGCCGAGGTGGGCGAAGACCTCATCATGGAGGGTTCCGTAACGATTACCGGCGAACTCCGCCCACTCCAGCAACCGGCCGGCTTCGATCAGCTCCGAAAAGGCCTCGTCATCGATGAAGTAGTACTCGACCTCGTCGGTCTCGTCCGGCCGCTTGGCGCGGGTAGTGGCCGAGACGGCGAAATGAAAGCTGTGATGAGGCGCCAGGGCCCGGATGACGGTGTTCTTTCCGACACCTGACGGCCCCGAGATGATTACCAGCCGACCGGGCCGGTGGGGGGCTGTCGCTTCGTGGCTCAGCTGAACTTGGCTAGGAGGGCGCTGCGCTGCCGCGCTCCGAGACCCCGGACGCGCCGGTTCTCGGCGATACCGAGCTCCTCCATGATCTGACCGGCCTTCACCTTGCCGGTTCTGGGCATGGAGGTGAGGACTGCACTTACTTTGATGCCGCTCACCATGGGGTCGTCTGCAGCCTGCTCGAGCAGATCACCCAGCGACAACGACCCGTTCTTGAGCAAGCTCTTGATCTCGGCCCGCTTGCGGCGCGCCATCGCTGCCTTCTCCAATGCCCGTGCCCGTTGCTCGGCGTTCAACTGCGGAGGTGCCATAAGGTTCCTTTGCCGTTCCTTCTCTAGCTGTACTGTTTCGACCCGACATGATGCACCGGACCCATCCTCGTGAGGACCACGGCCTCGTGAGGACCTCGGCGCCGGACTGACTCTAGGAGGGTACTGAAAAATGTCCAACTGGCCCGGAAGGCCAACTGTCTCCGTCTCTTTCAGCACCACGCCAGCAATCCGTTCGCCTTCACAACTCAAGCCAGGCTGAGGTCGGACAGAATGTCGAGAGCAGCCCGGCCTGGGTCCGGCGCTCCAGTAATGGCCCGGCCTATGACCAGGTAGTGAGCGCCCCGCTCGATCCCTTCGGAGGGCGTGGCTGCCCTGACCTGGTCGTGAGCGTCGACGCCGACCGGTCGGATGCCGGGCGCGACCCGCAGCAGTTGGGGGGCCACATCCGCTATCACGCCCAGCTCGCGGACCGAGGTGATCACGCCTTCGCAGCCGGCCTCACGGGCTAGCCGGGCTCGCACCGCGGCCAGCCTCCCAGGTGTCGCAGCCACCCCGGTCGCCGCCAGCGCATCCTGATCGAGGCTCGTGAGAACGGTGATGGCGAGTATCCCGGCGGGGCGGGAGCCCGCACCCTCTCGCAGACCCTGGACCGCTGCCTCCAGCATGGCCCTGCCCCCGGCGGCGTGAGCAGTGACCCATCGGGCGCCCGCCTCCCCCAGATGGCGCGCCGCCGCCCTGACGGTGTTGGGGATGTCATGCAGCTTCGCGTCGGCGAATACCGGCTTTCCCAGCCGTCCGATCACCCCCACGATGGCGGGACCGGGACCGGTCAGAAGCTCGAGCCCGACCTTGAACCCGCCCACGTGCGGCGAGAGATCCCGGGCGAGGCGGGTGGCGTCCTCGCCGGTCGGAACGTCGAGAGCCACGAGTACGGGGTTGTACGGTCCGCTCTCGCCGGGGTCGGGTCCATCGGCCATGCTGACGGTCATGGTAGGGAGTCCTCCCGGAGGGCAACGCCCACCAGGTCGGACACCTGTTCCACGCCACGGGACCGGCACCATCTCGCCAGTTCGCGGTCGATACGCCGCGCCGCCCGGGGCTCCGCGAAATGGGCCGTCCCTATCGCCACCGCGCCTGCTCCCGCCATGAGGTACTCCACCACATCCGCGCCCCGGGTCACCCCGCCACAACCCAGGATCGGAAGCCCTGGAAGCCGGGTTGCCACCTCCATGACGGCCCGCAACGCGATCGGTTTGAGCGGGGGCCCGGAATAGCCGCCGCTCCCCATGGCCAGCCGAGAGGTCCTCGACTCGATGTCGATTGCGGCGCCCCAGACGGTGTTGCCGATCACCACCCAGTCGGCGCCGGCATTCCAGACGGACCCGGCTACCGCCACGATGTCCGAGGCATTCGGCGACAGCTTGGCCGAGACCGGACCCGAGGCGGCGTTCCGTACCGCCTCAATCACCCGGGCCGACGCGGACGGATCGAGGGCGATCAGCCCGTGCCCGTCGAGGTTGGGACAGGACAGGTTGACCTCCACCGCCTCCACGCCGGCCTCCTCGAGACCCCTGGCCACCTCGGCGAAGCCGTCCGGGTGGTGACCGACCGCCGAGCCCCAGACGGGGACGCCGATGCTGTCCAGGAGGGGACCGAACTCCGCCAGCCAGGCTTCGATGCCGGGGTTCTGGATGCCGATGGCGTTGAGCATGCCCGCTCCGGCGGGCGCCAGGCGGGGGGGTGGGTTGCCGGACCAGGGCTCGGGCGCCACGGACTTCGCCACCAGCGCGCCGTAGTAGTCGGGAGACGCCACGGAGACGAAGTCGACGGCCGAGCCCACGGTTCCGGACGCTCCCACCAGGGGAGAGCGGAGCGTCACCGGCCCCAGCGCGACCGAGCGGTTCAGCGGTGCCAATCCTGCAGGCTCCGTACCTCGTACACGGCCTCCGTGGAACCTCGCAGGCTGCGGATTACCGCCTCACCACCGGCCACCGTGGTGACGATGGGAACGCCGCGCGACGACGCGGCCCTACGCATCAGCCGGCCATCTCCCCTCGCCTTCCGTCCCTGGGGGGTGTTGATGATCATGTCGACCCGGCCCGACTCGATCTGCCATACGGTGTCATCGGGACCTTCACCCACCTTCGGTATGGCTTCGGCCGGTATGCCCCGGGCTTGCAGGTATCCGGCCGTTCCGGGCGAGGCCACCAGGTTGAGTCCCAGGCTGTGAAGGCCCTCCCCGATCCGGGCGCCGGCCGGCTTGTCGGGATCCGCGAACGAGAGGAACACCGTACCCGCCTCCGGGATGCCGGTTCCTGCCGCCAGCATGGCCTTCGAGTATGCAACTCCCGGTCCCGGACCGATCCCCATCACCTCGCCGGTCGCCCGCATCTCGGGTCCGAGCAGGGTGTCCTCCTCGGGGAACCTGTCCCAGGGCAGCACCGCCTCCTTGCACGCCACGAACCGCGGTTCCCCCGGCGCGGTGTACATCCCTTCCGCCACCAGATCCTCCAGCGCGGCTCCCATCATCACCCGCGAGGCGATCTTGGCCAGCGGGATACCCTTGGCCTTGGAGATGAACGGCACCGTGCGGGATCCCCTCGGGTTGGCCTCCAGGAGGAAGACTTCGTCCCCCCTGACCGCGAACTGGAGGTTGATCAGCCCCCTGACCTCGAGCGCTCTCGCCAGATCCCCCGTCGCCCCGACGATCGTCCGGCGGGCGGCCATGCTCAGGGTGGGCGGCGGGGTGATGCATGCCGAGTCGCCGGAGTGGACGCCGGCCTGCTCGACGTGTTCCATGATGCCGCCCACCAGCAGTTCCACTCCGTCGTAGACGGCGTCCACATCGACTTCGGTGGCCGCTTCGAGGAAGCGATCGATCAGGACGGGAGCCGAGGCCAGGTCGAACCCGGCATGCTGGTTCTTGCCGTACAGGTCGGCTAGGTAGTGATCGAGCTCGCCCGCCGAATAGACCACCCGCATGGCCCGGCCCCCGAGCACGTAGGAGGGTCGCGCCAGCACCGGGAAGCCGATCGAGCCCGCCACGCGGGCCGCCTCGCCGGGGCTGGTAGCGGTCCCGTGAGGAGGCTGGACGATCCCCAACTGCCGGCAAAGGGCCGAAAAGCGCTCCCGGTCCTCGGCCTCGTCGATGCGATCCGGAGGGGTGCCGGCGATGGGTACTCCGTTGGCCTCCAGACGTCGCGCCAGGTTGAGCGGGGTCTGGCCGCCCAGCTGCACCACCACCGCCACGGGATCCTCGGCATCGCAGATCTCCAGTACGTCCTCCACCGTCAGGGGCTCGAAGTAGAGGCGGTCGGAGGTGTCGTAGTCGGTGGAGACCGTCTCGGGGTTGCAGTTGACCAT
>WTGI01000009.1 GCA_011523635.1 Acidimicrobiia bacterium | reverse complement strand
GTTCCCGCGTTTTTCGCATTCTCGAGACGTCGTGCACGGGTGACAATTACCGGACCGGGGCGCTAGGAGTAACCGAAATTGTCTCTCATCTCGGCCAGGCGGCTGGTCAGCCCCCGCCGCAAGGCCAGCGTCACCACCATCCCGAAGAGGAATCCCGCCACGTGGGCTTCCCAGGCGATTGCCGACGTGCCCCCGGCCAGGAGGAATTGGGCCCCCAGCCAGAGCAGCAGGAACAGGGCGGCCGGCATGCGGAAGGGGATGAAGATCGGCGGGATGATGCTCAGCACCCGCGCTCCGGGATACAGGACGAAGTAGGCCCCCATCACCCCGGCGATAGCACCGGAGGCGCCGACCAGCGGCACCGTGGAATCCGGATTCAGCACCACGAAGCCGAAGGTGGCCACCACGCCCGATAGAAGGTAGAGCAGCAGGTAGCCGCCCCGACCGTAGGCGTCCTCGACATTGTTGCCGAACAACCAGAGGCTCCACACGTTGCCGATCAGGTGGGCCAGGCCGCCGTGCAGGAAGATGGATACCAGCACGCTGAGCGGCACGGACTTCTCCGGGAAGACCGCCCGGCCATCTCCGGCGACGCACCGCTCGGACCGGATCTCGTCCAGGGAAACGGCCTCGTTGGTGCTGATCTCGCACCCGATGGCTGCCTGGCGGACCAGGAACTCGTACTCGTCGACCGGATCCGCCGGCTGGACCAGGAAGTAGACCCCTGCCACCGATGCGATGAGCAACAGGGAGACGACGGGTCGCCTTAGGCCCGGGTTCAAATCCCGGATCGGAATCATCCGGCCCGCTTCCGGTTGGGTGTGCCTGCCTGCATGCGCAACCCACCCTAGGAGGGTGAGGCTCCGTACGCGCAGGCCGGCACGCCCGCGAGTGGTCCATGGGGTAGCAATCCCGGCCTGACGCGCAATAATGAGGAGCATGAGCCAGGCTCGCGAGCAACCCACCCTTCCGGAGCCGGAGGACCAACCACCCACCGACACCACCATCGAGTCCTACGTGCGCGCCGTCGAGGGGTTGGACGCAGGCCGGGTGGCGGGTCCGGCCGCCGCGCTCGCCGAGCTGCTCGAGGCCCGATTGGCGGGGGCTGATGCCCCGCAGGCTCGCCGGGTACTCGACGACCTGCTGGCCGATCCGGGCCACGACTCCCACGATCCCCGGGAATGATGCGGCGATTGGACGTGGAGATGGTCCGGCGCCGGCTGGTCGGTTCACGGAGCGCCGCCGCCCGGGCGATCCGCGAGGGGAAGGTGATCGTGGCCGGCATACCGCTGCCCAAGCCCGCCACGCTGGTGAGCAAGGGCACCCCGTTGCGCTGGGCCGCGTCCCCCCCACGCTATGTCAGCCGGGGCGGGCTTAAGTTGGAGGGCGCCTTGGAGGAGTTCGGTCTCGACGTCGCGGGACTCGACGCCGTCGACGTGGGTGCCTCCACGGGCGGCTTCACCCACTGCCTGCTGGAACACGGCGCAGCTCGGGTGGTGGCCGTCGATGTGGGATACGGACAGATGCACGAGCACCTCCGCAGCGACTCGAGGGTCACGGTCGTGGAACGGACCAACATCCGGCACGCCGACGCCGATCACCTCGGGGCGCCCTTCAGCGTGGTGGTCGCCGACGTCTCCTTCATCTCCCTCCTGACGATCGCTCCGGCCCTGGTTGGCCTCGGGAACGCCGCCAGCCACTACGTTCTGCTGGTGAAACCCCAGTTCGAGGCCGGGCCCGGCTCGGTCGACCGGCGGGGCGTGCTGCGCGATCCGGCACTGTGGAGCCGCACTGTCGCCGCCACCGTCACCGGACTGTCCGCACGCGGCCTGGGGGCGGTCGGCCTCATCCGGTCACCCATCGAAGGGGCCAACGGGAACCGCGAGGTCCTGGGGTGGTTTCGCCAGGGTCCCATGGTGATCGACCTGGAGCGTGCCGTGGAGGATCTCCGATGAGGATCGCGCTGGTCCCGCACATCCGCCAGGGCCGCACGGTGGCCTGGACGCGGGACATAGTGGCCGCCCTTCAGGAGCGGGGAGTCGAGGTGGTGTCGGCGCCGGACGCTGCCGACCTCATCGGCGTGGACCCGACGCCTTTCGGCGTGAAGGCCGGTCTCGACCTGGTGGTGGCCATCGGAGGCGACGGGACGGTTCTCAAGGCCGTGCGGCTGGGGAGGGGTAGCGGGGCGCCGATCTACGGGATCAACGACGGCCGCCTGGGCTACCTGGCGGACGTCCTTCCGGACGACTTTCCGACGTTCCTGGACCGGATGGCCTCCGGTGAGTGGCTCACCTCGGAACGGATGTTGCTGGCCGCCTCCATCAACGGCGCCCCTCCCACCATCGGTCTCAACGACGTGGTGGTGGAGAAGGTCGAGAACCAGCGGACCGTCCGCCTCGCCATCTCGATAGACGGTGAGTCCTTCATCAACTACCCGGCCGACGGGGTGGTGGTGGCGACCGCAACCGGCTCCACCGCCTACAACCTCTCCGCCGGGGGGCCGCTCATCGATCCGGCGCTGGACGTGCTGGTGATGACCCCGGTCGCGCCCCACTTCCTCTTCTCCCGCGCCATGGTGTTCCCGCCGCATCACAGGCTCCGTTTCGAGGTCATGGAGGACCGCTCGGCCGGAGTGGGCGTGGACGGTAGGGAGATCGCCATCATGCGTCCGGGTGATTGGATCGAGGTCGAGGGCGCCGGTCACGTGACGTTCGCCCGCTTCGCCGAGCGTTCCTTCCCGGCATCCGTGAAGCAGAAGTTCTCGCTGGCCTGACCAGTGCTTAGGAGTGTGCTGAAAAATGTCCCGTCGGCTCGATAGTCAACAGTGAAACCCTCGGTCAAGGACTCGCGGGCCGACAAATCCCCGTCTTTTTCAGCATGCTCCTAGACGAGCTTTCGGTCAGCAACCTCGGGATCATCGATTCGGCCCGGGTGGGGTTCACGCCCGGCATGGTGGTCGTGAGCGGCGAGACCGGAGCGGGCAAGACGCTGATGCTCGGCGCCCTCCGGATGCTCACCGGGGCCCCCGCTCGTTCGGGGCTCATCGGGCCGCACGGTAAGGAGGCGCGGGTCGAGGGCCGGTTCTTCCTGGATGGGGAGGAGGTGGTCCTCGCTCGCTCGATACACCCGGGGGGAAGCCGCGCCTACCTCGACGGACGGATGGTCCCCGCCCGAGCACTGGCCGAGCGGCTCGACGGGGTGGTCGAGATCGTGGGCCAGCACGACCCGCTCTCTCTCACCCGGTCCCGGGCAGTCCGCGCTCTGATCGATCTCCGGGTGGGACCGGGCCCTGTACTGGAGAACTACCGGGACGCCTGGCAGGCACTACGCGAGATAGAGGCGCTCCGGGCGGAACTCGGTGGAGGCATGCGGGCGCTGGCGCGCGAGATGGATCTGGTGGCCTACCAGGTCGGCGAGATCGATCGGGCCGACTTCCGGCCCGGCGAGGACGAAGAGTTGGAGATGGACTCGAAGCGGCTCGGAAACGCCGAGGAGGTGGCCGAGCTCCTGGCGGCGGCGCACCGGGACCTGAGCGTGGCCCGCGACCGTGTCGGCCCGGTGGTGGATGCGGCCCGGCGGGTTCGAGACCTGGATCCGGCCCGAGTTCTTCTCGCCGAGCTCGTCGAGAGCCTCGAGGCCACCCTCACCGACACGCTGAGCGCCACCCGGGAGGCGTGGGAGGTCACCGAGCCGGACCCCGCCGCCTTGGCCCGCGTCAACCAGCGCCTGAACCTGCTGGGCGACCTGCGCCGCAAGTACGGATCGAACATCGAGGAGATCCACAACTTCCGGCGCCGGGCGCGTGCCCGCCTGGCGGAGATCGAGGCTCTGGTGGAGCGGGCATCCCGCCTGGACGCGGAACATGTCACGGCCGGCGGGAACCTGCTCGAGGCCGGGCGAGAACTCCGGCTCGCTCGCGAGGACGCCTCCGCCCGGATCGCCGAGAGCGCCTGCGGGCACCTGCGAGAACTCGGGTTCAGCGATCCGCTGCTGCGGGTCGAGATCGGGGAGGCCGAGCCACGGGCGTTCGGAGCCGACACCGTGGAGTTGCGATTCGCATCCGACTCCCGGCTCGTCCCCGGCCCGGTGGGCAAGATCGCCTCGGGGGGCGAGTTGAGCCGCCTGGTCCTGGCGCTACGGCTGGCCTCGGGGACGGGCGCCGCCCGGATCGTGGCGTTCGACGAGATCGATTCGGGAGTGGGAGGGACGACCGCCCTGGCGATGGGTTCCAAGCTGGCCCGCTTGTCCGAGAACCGCCAGACCCTCTGCGTCAGCCACCTTCCCCAGGTGGCGGCCTTCGCCGATTCGCACATCGTGGTGGAACGGGAAGGTCCCCGCGCCGAGGTGAGGCCGGTCGAGGAGGACGCCCGCCTCCGCGAGCTGTCCCGGATGCTCTCCGGGCTGGCCGACTCGGAGCGGGGTCACCACCATGCCCGCGAGCTCCGTGCCCTCGCCATGGCGAGGCGAGCGCCGGTCCCCGCCGGGTGACCGGGGACCGCACCGCCCCGGATGAACCGCGGCGCCGATGCTCCGTTGTGGTAGCGTCTTGCCGGTGACGAAGTTCGTGTTCGTGACCGGCGGGGTGGTCTCCAGTCTGGGCAAGGGGATCACGGCCTCCTCCCTCGGTCGGCTCATGAAGGCCCGAGGCCTTCGAGTGGTCAACCAGAAACTCGACCCCTACATCAACGTGGACCCCGGCACGATGAACCCCTTCCAGCACGGCGAGGTCTACGTGACCAACGATGGCGGGGAGACCGACCTCGACCTCGGCCACTACGAGCGCTTCACCGATCAGAGCCTGAGCCGCGACTCGAATGTCACCACCGGATCCGTCTACCTGGCGGTGCTCAACAAGGAGCGGCGGGGCGACTATCTGGGCGACACGGTCCAGGTGATCCCGCACATCACCAACGAGATCAAGGACCGCATCCGCCGCCTGGGGGACCGGGATGACGTCGACGTGGTCATCGCCGAGATCGGTGGAACGGTGGGCGACATCGAGATACTGCCCTTCCTGGAGGCGGTCCGCCAGTTCCGGAACGATGTCGGGTACCGCAACGTAGTACACATCCACGTCACGCTGGTACCCCAGATCGGTCCCACCGAGGAGCTCAAGACCAAGCCCACGCAGCACTCGGTGGCCGACCTGCGCTCACGGGGCATCCGTCCCGACATCATCGTGGTCCGCTCGGAGAAGCCCATCGACGATGGTGTCCGCAACAAGATCTCTCTCTTCTGCGACGTCGATCCCGACGCCGTGATCCCGGCCCCGGATGTGGACGACATCTACGAGATGCCCCTCATCCTCCGGGACCACGACCTGGATGACGCCATCGTGGAAATGCTC
Organism: Acidimicrobiia bacterium; assembly: GCA_011523635.1. GTDB lineage: Bacteria > Actinomycetota > Acidimicrobiia > Spongiisociales > Spongiisociaceae > Spongiisocius. Next base: position 102,858 of record WTGI01000009.1, on the reverse strand, counting down.
GGCATCGACGCGCCGGACCCCGACCTGGCCGACTGGCAACGGATGGTCGAGCGCGCCCTGGCCGCCACGCGCACTGTCAATATCGGGCTGGTCGGCAAGTACACGGGCCTACCCGATGCCTACCTGTCCGTGGTGGAAGCCATACGCCACGGGGGCCTGGCCAACAACGTACGGGCCCAGATCCAATGGATCCCCGCCGAAGACCTCGACGGACTGTTCGGGAGCTCCCACCTGGACGATCTGGACGGCATCCTGGTCCCCGGTGGATTCGGCATCAGGGGTATCGAGGGCAAGATACGGGCCGTAGCGCACGCCCGTACCAACCGGATTCCCTTCCTGGGCCTCTGCCTGGGCCTCCAGGCCGCAGTGATCGAGTACGCCCGCAACGTGCTCGGTCTCCGCGATGCCCACAGCACCGAGTTCAAGCCCATGACGCCCCATCCTGTCATCGACCTGATGGAGCGCCAGCAGGGTGTGTCGGACAAGGGCGGCACCATGCGGCTGGGCGTCTATCCCGCCCGGCTCAGGGACGGCTCCCTGGTTCGCCGGCTCTACGGCGAAGAGTTGATCTACGAGCGGCACCGGCACCGGTACGAGGTCAACAACCGCTTCCGCAAGGACCTCGAACAGGCAGGGCTGTCGCTGACGGGCATCTCGCCCGACGAGCAACTGGTGGAGTTCATCGAGTTGACCTCGCACCCCTATTTCATCGGCACCCAGGCCCATCCGGAGCTCAAGTCGCGACCCCTCGATCCGCACCCTCTCTTCACCGGCTTCATCGCCGCCGCGGATCGCTACCGCCGCAGCCGGGAAGCGGCGCCGGAGATCCTCGGGAGCGAACGGGAGCCCGGCTACGTCTAGCGAGATCGGGCGCCATCTGGACGGTTACCTGGCCGTCCTGTCGGTGGAGCGGGGTCTCAGCGACAACACCATCACCGCCTACCGGCGCGACCTGGAGACCTACCTCGAATACCTGGGTGACCGGGCTACCACGCCGGACCTGGTCGACGGCTTTCTGGCCGGCCTCCATGAGGCGGGCATGCGTTCCACCACCATCGCGCGCAAGCTGGCCGCGGTGCGAGGTTTTCACCGGTTCCTGGTGGCCGAGGACCAAGCGCCTGACGATCCCACCCGGTTCACCGAGACGCCCAGGACCCGGATGGGCTTCCCCAAGGCCCTCGATGTGCACGAGGCGATCCGGTTGGTGGAGGCGCCGCCCTCCGACACGGCGCTCGGAAGGCGTGACCGGGCGCTACTGGAAACCCTCTACGGCACCGCTGTCAGGGTCAGCGAGCTGGTCGACCTCGACCTGACCGATCTGGACATGGACACGCTGAGCGCGATGGTCACCGGCAAGGGCGGCCGCCAACGCCTCGTACTCCTGGGCAAGCCGGCCGTCCGGGCTATCGGCGCCTACCTGCCCGACCGGATCGAGATGTTGCGGAGTCGAAGGGATCACGATGCCCTGTTCGTGAACGCCCGGGGCGGGCGGCTCACCCGCCAGGGCGTCTTCGGGATCGTCCGCGGCCATGCGGAGGCGGTGGGCATACCCCGGACCCGGATCTCTCCGCACGTGCTCCGCCACTCCGCCGCCACCCACATGGTGGAGAGGGGCGCCGATCTCCGCACGGTGCAGGAGATCCTCGGGCACGCCAGCCTCTCCACCACCCAGGTCTACACCCGGATGTCACTCCAGCACCTCCACGAGGTGTACGTGGAGGCGCATCCCAGAGCCCTGCGGTAGGAAGGTACCGAGAGATGGCCCCACCCCCGTCCTTCCAGCACCCTCCGGGATGTCCCGCTACCCGCACCCCGACCAGATGAGGGGGCCGAGGATGCGCCCGCTCCACCTGGCGGGCCGTTTCCTCGATGTCACTCTGGCTCGACCGCTGAGACCGGGGGAGCAGGCCGAGGTGGCGGCGCTGCTGAGGAGCGATGCCGAACGGTCGATGTACTGGGACCAGCCCCGGGCGGATCAGCGCCACGGCTTGGCTGCGGCCCGACTCGTCCGCTCAGCCCGGCCCCGGCGGACCGACTTGATTCGGGCGGCGTTGCTGCACGACGTGGGAAAACGCCGCGCCCGGCTGGGACCCATGGGACGGTCCCTGGCGACCGCCCTGGGCCGGCTCGGCATCGGGGGTCCGGCGCGGTTCGTCGACTACCTGGACCACGGCCGGATCGCAGCCCGCCAGCTGGACCGGGCGGGCGCGGAACCGCTGGTGGTCGCCTTCGCGCTCCATCACCACGGAGAACGCCCCGACGAGATCCCTCCTGAGGACTGGAGCCTGCTCCAAGCCGCCGACAGGGCAGTCTTAGTTGCTAGTTGTGGCTTGTTAGTTGATCCTATGCCTGGCAACTGAGTAGTTGCCGGTGGCCGGTGACCACTGGTCAGACCCCTTCGCGCTGATCACCTAGGAGGAGTTGAGAACACATCGGACCGGGTCGGCGTTCCTCGGTTTCCGCGCTACCGCCGCCTACCATCAGCGCATGGCGAGGAGGGAAAGCGCGCGGGCATGACCTACGAGGTGGAGACTCCCGTCTTCGTAGGTCCTTTCGACCTACTCCTCCAGATGGTCACCCGCCGCCATGTAGACGTCATGGAGGTCAACATCTCCCGCGTCATCGAGGACTACCTGGCGTCCATCGAGGAAAAGGAGGTCAACCTCGAACTGGCCTCCGGTTTCGTCCTGATGGCAGCGATGCTGATCCATCTCAAGGCCCGTTTCCTCCTGCCGGAGCCCGACCAGGTAGACCTCGAGGACGAGATGGAATTACTCGACCAGCGGGACCGGCTGCTGGCTCGGCTGCTCGGCTTCCTGACCTATCAAGGCGTCGCCACGGTCCTTCGCGAGCGTCTGAGGGAAGGTTCGCACTACGTGGGCCGCTCCGCCGGCATCGACCAGGATCTCGGCACCCGCCACCCGCCATCCCTACCGGACGGGGTGACACCGGCTGCGCTGGCCGAGATCATGACCTCCCTCGGCGAGGAAGTAAGGGCCGAGACGGAAATACCGCTGGATCACTTCGATCTCGACCTCCCGTCGGTGGAGAACGCCATCGCCGCCATCCGGCGGAGGGTGGCTGCCGAGCTCGAGTCCACGTTCGAGCAGCTGGTGGCGCACTGCTCGAATCGGGCGGAGGTGGCGGCCTACTTCCTGGCGGTCCTGGAACTGGCCCGATGGGGATTCGTGTCGGTATCCCAGCAGGACCCGGACGACATCTCGGTGCGCCATTCCGATGCCAGCCCCGCCGGTAGCCGGGTGGGGTTGTGAACACTCCCGCCGCCCTCGAGGCGATCCTTTTCGTCGCCGAGCATCCCGTTCCCGAGTCCGAGCTGGCCCAGGTCTTGGAGACGCCGCTGACCACGGTCAGGGAGGTCCTGACCGACTGGGCGCGCCAGCTGGAGGCCGATGACCGCGGTGTCGCTCTCCGCCACGTGGCAGGCGGGTGGCGCCTCTACACCAAACCGGAGGCATTGCCGTATCTGGAGCGCTTCGCCACCACCGACGGCGGCGCCCGGTTGTCACCCGCGGCCCTCGAGGTGCTGGCTGTGGTGGCGTACCGCCAACCTGTCACCCGCGGCCAGATCTCCGAGCTACGCGGGGTTGACTCCGCCTCCGCCCTCCGCACCCTGGTACGCCGCGGCCTGATCGCCGAGGAGGGCCGGCTCTCCACCCCGGGCCATCCCGCCATCTACGGCACCACCGGCCGCTTCCTCGAAGCCCTGGGCATGGCATCCCTGGCCGAGTTGCCGCCCCTCACCGACCACATGCCCGCGCCCGAGTTGGCGGAGGCGCTGGACCGCCCGCCGACCCGCTCCGGTGAACTCCCGACCACCGGGGGCTGAACGCCTTCAGAAGGTGATCGCCAGGAGCGGTCTGGCCTCCCGCCGGGTGGCCGATTCGATGATCCTCGACGGTCGGGTGATCGTGGACGGGCAAACGGCCGTCCCGGGCCAGAGGGTGGATCCGGGCCGGGCCGAGGTCCTCGTGGACGGGGTCCCTCTCCCGGTCGATCCCGGTCTGGTCCACTACCTGCTGCACAAGCCGTTCGGGGTGATCAGCACCACCAGCGACCCCCGAGGCCGGACGCCGGTGGTCGACCTGGTGCCCCCCGTCCCCAAGGTGTACCCGGTAGGACGCCTCGATGCAGACTCGACCGGGCTGCTGCTGCTGACCAATGACGGGCCGTTCGCCAACCTCATCGCCCATCCGCGCTCCGGCATCACCAAGACCTACGAGGTGCTGGTTCGGGGGAGTCCTTCCCCGGCCGACCTGTCCCGCCTCCGCCATGGCATCGAGTTGGACGACGGGCCTGCCGTGCCCGTGGCGGTGCGCCGGATCGGTACCGCAGGAGGACGCTCCCATCTCGAGCTGGTCATGGCCGAAGGACGCAACCGGGAGGTCCGCCGCCTGTGCGCGGCGGCCGGTTATCCGGTGATGCGCCTCCACAGGGTGGCCATCGGCGCCCTGCGCGACCGGGCGCTCAAGCCCGGGAAGTGGCGGCACCTCGAGGTCGACGAGGTGCGGGCGTTCCACCGCGAGGCTCGTACCGAGGTGGAGGTCTATCACGGCGGGACGTCCGGGTGAACACCTACGAGATCAGGCCGCGCACGGTTGCCGGCCGCACGGTCAGGCCACCGGGTTCCAAGAGCATCACCAACCGCGCCCTGATAACCGCCGCCCTCGCCGCGGGCGAATCCCGCCTCGCCAACCCGCTCCGGAGCGACGACACCGCCGCCATGATCGGATGCCTCCGGAATCTGGGTGTCCATGTCTCGGACGCCCGCGACGGATTGGTGGTGAGATCCGACGGCACCCTGCGCGGCGGCGGGCGCCTCGACGCGCGAGCCTCCGGAACGACCGCCCGCTTCATCACCGCCGCGGCGGCGCTCGCCACCGGTCCGAGCGTCATCGACGGGACCGCCCGGATGCGGGAACGGCCTATCGGCTCCCTTGTCACGGCGCTCCGGGGTCTCGGGGTGGAGATCGACGCCGACCGCGATGGCTCGTATCCCCCGGTCCGGGTATCCGGAGGCGGCATCCACGGCGGCGGGATCACGATCGACGGGACCGTGTCCAGCCAGTTCATCTCGGCCGTGCTGCTCAGCGCGCCGCGAGCGGTGCGAACCGTGACCGTCCGGCTGTCCGAGGGTACGGTTTCCCGCCCCTACCTGACCACGACGTTGGAGGTGATGGCCTCCTTCGGGGCCGATGCCGGCTGGGTCGGCCCCGACACGATCACCGTCGCTCCGACCGGCTACCGGCCGACTTCGTTCGAGGTGGAAGCGGACGCCTCCGCGGCCGTCTACCCGTGGGCGGCCGCCGCCGTCACCGGCGCCACCATCACGGTGGCGGGCATCCACCCCCGCAGTACCCAGGCGGACATGGCCGCCCTCGGCGTGCTGGAGCGGATGGGATGCGCGGTGACCACCTCCGGCCGGGGGATCGCGGTGACCGGCCCTCCTCGGCTGGAGGGCGTTGACGCCGACCTCAACCATTGCCCGGACGCCGCACTCGGCCTGGCGGTGGTCGCCACGTTCGCGCGCTCCGCCACACGGTTCACCAACATCGCCAACCTCCGTGTCAAGGAGACCGACCGGCTGGCCGCCCTGGAGGCCGAGCTCACCAGGCTGGGCGCCCGGGTGGAGACGGCTGCAGACCGGATCGAGATCCATCCCGGTCGGGCCCGCCCGGCGCGTATCCGCACCTACGACGACCACCGGATGGCCATGTCCTTTGCGATCGCCGGCCTGGTCCGGCCCGGAATCGTCATCGAGGACCCGGACTGCGTGGCCAAGACCTGGCCCGGGTTCTTCGACATGCTCGAGAGCCTGTGAACGCCGCCGCAGGATCGGTAGTCGCCATCGACGGACCCGGCGGGGTCGGCAAGACCACGGTCTCCCGGGGGGTGGCCCGAGCACTCGGCTACCAGAGCCTCGACACCGGCGCCTTCTACCGGGCCGCCGCCCTGCTGGTGAAGTTCCACCGGACAGATCCGGAGGACGAGGCAGCCGTCGCCGCGGTGCTGTCCGGCGCCGATCTCGACTACCGGGACGGCACCATGCTCGTCGAAGGCGTCGACGTCAGCGCGGCCATCCGCAAGGAGACCATCACCGCCGCGTCCTCCCGCCTGGCGCGGCTTCCGGGTCTCCGGCTGGTGCTCGTGGAGCGCCAGCGGGCCTGGGTTGCGGCGCGCGGGGGTCGAGCAGTGGTCGAGGGGCGCGACATCGGAACCGTCGTCTTCCCCGGCGCGGGCGTCAAGATCTACCTCGACGCCACGCCCGACGTGCGGGCTCGCCGGAGGGCCGGACAGACGTCCACCGCGCTCGGGGAAGTCGCCACGCAACTGGGAAGACGGGACCGGCTCGACTCGACCCGGGCTGCGTCCCCTCTCGCCCCGGCTCATGACGCGGTGTCCATAGACACCGGTGCCCTCACCGCCGCCGAGGTGATAGCCCAGGTGCTGGAGCTCTGCCGCGATCGGGGCGTCGAGCCTGCCGCCGGCCCCGCTCGGAGGTAGCGGACCCGGGATTAGGATCCGGCCAAACGCTTGGCGGTTCCTCTTGTCCCCTCCCAAACCTCTCGTCGCCGTCGTGGGCCGACCGAACGTGGGAAAGTCGACCCTGGCTAACCGCATCGTGGGTCACCGAGCCGCGGTGGTGCAGGAAAAGCCGGGGGTCACCAGGGACCGGCGCGAGTTCCCGGCGGAATGGAACGGCCGCAGCTTCACGGTGGTCGACACCGGTGGGTGGCAGCAGGGCAAGGATGCCGATCTGATCGAGGACATCTGCATCCAGGCCGAGATGGCAATTGCCTCCGCCGACCTGATCCTCTTCGTCGTCGACGCCCAGGGTGGGATCACCACCGATGACGCGGCGGTCGCCCGGCTCCTGCGGCCCGAGGCCGGTCGCGTGGTGATGGTGGCTAACAAAGCCGACAACGACGCCGTGTCGAGGGAGTCGGGATCCTTCAACCGGCTCGGTCTGGGCGAACCCATGCCGGTATCGGCCATCCACGGTCATGGAGTGGCGGACCTGCTGGATGTCCTGGTCCGGCGCCTACCGGACCGTCCGGACGGGGACGTCGTCGAGGACCAGGTGCCCGACGTAGCGGTGATCGGACGCCCCAACGTGGGGAAGTCCACCCTCCTGAACCGGCTGGTGGGGGATGAGCGCGTGCTGGTGTCGCCCGTACCTGGCACCACGCGGGACCCGATCGACGTGATGATCGAGCTGGACGGCGCCGCTTACCGGCTCATCGACACCGCCGGCATGCGCCGCAAGCCGAAGATGTCGGAAGACGTCGAGTTCTTCTCGGTGCTGAGGGCGCAGGAAGTGCTACGGCGCGCCCACGCCGCCCTCCTGATGGTGGACGCGGCCGACGGTGTCACCCACCAGGACCAGCGAATTGCCCGCCTGGCCGCCGATTCCGGCGCGGCGCTGGTGATCCTGGCGAACAAGTGGGACGCGGCCGACCTCGAACGGCGGGAGCAGACCACGTACGAGCTGGGCGCCAGGCTGGGTTTCGCCGGCTGGGCCCCGGTTCTCCGCATCTCGGCCCTCACCGGCGCCCGCCTGCACCGGCTGGGTCCTGCACTCGAGACGGTGCTCGAGAACCGAACCCGCCGCATTCCGACCGGCGTCCTCAACCGGCTCATCACCGAGTTGGCGGCCGAGCATCCGCCTCCCGTGAGGAGAGGCCGGCGCCCCAGGATCCTCTTCGCCGCGCAATCCCGGTCGGTCCCTCCCACCATCGCCCTGTTCGTCAAGGGAAAGCTCGACCGGCCCTACCTGCGTTTCCTGGAGAGGCGGCTCCGCCAGGCCTACGACTTCACGGGCACGCCGGTCCGGATAGTGGTGCGGCGTGGCGGCGGGCGCGCCGGCGGCCGATGACCGGTCCGGGCGGCCCCGGCACGGACCGCCGTCCACCCGGCGCTCCGCTCAGCTTCAAGCTGATGGTCGCGCTGGCGGCGCTGTACCTGGGCTGGCGCCTGGTACAGGGAGTGATCGCCCTCTACCGGTGGGCACTCTGAAGGAATGGCGGGATGGTCGGGCTGGCGGGATTTGAACCCACGACCTCTTGACCCCCAGTCAAGCGCGCTACCAAGCTGCGCCACAGCCCGTACCGGCAGAGTGTATCACTTGATAGCTACTGGTTTCTGGTTGTTATTTTCTAGTCCGTAATCATCGGTACAGCATCATGAACGACTACCACAGTTCCGCCATCTGCTGTTTCACGAGTTCGCCTCGTCTCGACGCGACGGATGACTCGGACAATGGACCGATCTAATCTAAGACAACCTATCGCAGATAACCAGCAACTAGTTACTAGCAACTAAGTAACTAATCAAGCTAGCCTCCCACCCGACGCCGAAGAGGGGAGACCGGGTTCATGCGGGTCAGGTGGGAGTTCCGCGCGTACAAGCGGTTGGCGATGGCAGTGCTGGTAGCCGTGGCCGCCTACGCCTGCGGAGGTTCCGATGGTTCCGTGAACACGGCCGCTACCACTCCGCCGGCCACCCAGGCCGCGGCGACCGGTAGCCAGACCACCTCGACCTCCGCCGCTCCCGTCACGGGAACCGGGGAGACGTCCTCCGCGGACAACACGCTCCCGGCCGGTTTCACCTACAAAGTCGCCATCTTCAGCAACCCGACCACGGACAATCCGTGGGCCTACCTCGACACGGAGCCGGATGTCTGGAACCAGTACACACTGGCCAGCACCCTCCCGTCCCTGTACGGGTCCGCCTTCCCCACCTTCACCATCGTCCCCGGCCTGGCCGCGGATGCCGAGCCCCCTCAGGGCGACGCCGACGGCGACCGCTGGGTGATCTACGTCACCATGCGTCCCGGTGCCGAATGGAGCGACGGCACGCCGATCACAGCCCACGACGTCGCGTTCACGTTCAATGCCGTGAAGAAGCTGGAGATGGGTGGCAACTGGTTGGCCGTCCTTCCCGTGGCCCGCCCGGATGATCCCCAGACCGAGGAGGATGAAGCCCGAGACGGACTGATATCGGTGGAAGCCCTGGACGACCACACGGTGCGCTATACCTGGAGCACCCGGCCCGGGCTGGCGCAGTGGCAATTCGGAGCGGCCCAGTCCCCGATCTTCCCGGAGTCGTTCTGGGGCCCGTACGTAGAGGCCGCCGACGAGGCCGGTTATCTCTACACCGTATCGGGAATCGCAGCACCCTCGGGCGGACCGATGATGTACGACCGCCGCGAGCCGGGCGCTTTCGTCCGGACCGAGGCCAATCTGGACGTGTTCGGTAGGGGTGACGTCCTGACCAGCTACTCCACCGGAGGCGCCGCCAGCGAAGGCGCCTCCACCTGGGAGGTGGGAGACACGACAGGGGAGGTACTGGCGCGGTGGACGGCAGGTCCGCACGCCGCCGCCGCCATCTACTCGGTCTACGACACCCAGGATGCGGCGGTCCTCGCCCTGCGGGACGGCGAGGTGGACTTCATGCTCAACCCCCTTGGTCTCCAGCGCGGCCTGCAGTCCACGGTCATCGAGGCCGGTGACCTCGCTGTGATCTCCAATTCGCCCAGCGGCTTCCGCTACGTGGCGTTCAACACCCGCCGTTTTCCAGGATCCGAGCCCTCCTTCCGGCAGGCCATGGCGTGCATCATCGACAAGGAGTTCATGGCCCGCAATGTCCTCCAGGGTGTGGCGATTCCGCTCAACTCACTGATCCCGCCCAGCAACACTTACTGGGCCAACCCGGACGTGTTCGTCTGGTGCGGCGGGTTGGGCATGGAGGAGCGGGTCAACACCGCCGTTCAGATCCTCAAGGACGCGGGGTGGACCTGGGAGGTCGAGCCGCAATGGGATGCGGACAACCAGGATGTTTTACCTCAAGGTGAAGGATTGCGCGGTCCCGACGGCACGGTGGTCGCGCCCATGGAACTGCTGGCGCCCGGTCCGGGATACGATCCGCTGCGGGCTACCTACAGCTTGTTCATAGCCGACTGGGCAACCGACCTGGGCGTCCCCTTGCGGGCGCAGCCGACCGAGTTCTCGGTAATCGTGGACAAGGTGTTCGGTCCGATCGATTGGGACATGTACATGCTCGGATGGTCCACCACCATCTTTCCGGACCACCTAGCCGACTTCTTCGAGACCAGGGCCGATTCGGCCACGACCGGAGGGTTCAACATTCCCGGCTACTCGAATCCCGAGTACGACCGCCTGGCTCGGGATCTGAAGTCCTCTACCGACCTGGAGGAAGCCGCCGCCATCGTAAGGAGGATGGACGGCATCATCGCCCGCGACGTGCCCTACATCGTGCTCTTCGACACCCCGATCCTGGAGGCCTACCGCAACACGCTCGCCTATCCGTCCACAACCGTGCTGAACGGCCTGCAGGGATTCTCGGGTCTCCCCGGATCGGTGAACCTGGCCGAGTAACCACCACCAGGGTGACTAGAGAGGCACGCCCTAGGAGGCCGGACCTTGCATCACCTGGAGGGGCGCATCACTACGCCTTCGCGGTATAGCTAGCTCCTGACCTTACGAGCTCCGTACCCCGTGGGAAACCGGCGCGATTCGAATTATAGAACCCGGCAATATTGACGCACTCAATTGAAGACGAACAGGCGAAACCGACGTGTTCGAACGGGGTTCATAGGAGCCTTACCAACCTTCGAGCCACTGCCGGTCTGCTGCTCTGAATGGTACGTCTAAATGAAAAAGTAACCGGGTTCCGTACCGATTATTCACACCCAAAGATAGACTTGTGAAATCTGTACCGAAGACAGACGAGCCCATAAACGGGGAGGGACCATGAGGGCTTCATCGATGCACACATCCCGAAAGTGGCTAGTGGTCGCGGCCATTCTGGCCCTGGTCGCCACGGCCTGCGGGGCAGAAGAAGAGACGGACGACGCAGCAGCCGCGCAGGCGCAGGCTCAGGCAGCCGCAGCACAGGCAGAGGCAGACGCCGCACAGGCGGAGGCGGACGCGGCAGAGGCCGCGCTGACCCAGGCACAGGCCGATCTGGAAGCCGCCCAGGCGGCTGCGGCCGAGGCCATGGAGGGCGACGATGCCGCCCAGGCCAAACTCTCCGCAGCGCTCGCCGACGCCGAGGCAGCTCTGGCAGATGCCGAGATGGCAGCCGAGGAGGCCATGGAGGCGGCCGCGGCGGCCGAGGAGGCCATGGAGGCGGCCGCGGCGGAGGAAGCCGCGGCGACCACCGCGGTGGAAGAAGAGGCCATGACGGAAGCCGGTCCGTTCACCTACAAGCTGGCCATCTTCAGCGACCCGACCACCGACAATCCGTGGGCCTACCTCGACACGGAGGCGGACGTGTGGAACCAATACGTGCTGTCACCGGCGATCCCGACCCTGTACGGATCGACGTTCCCGAGTTACACGGTGGTGCCGAACCTCGCGGCCGACGTCGAACCCCCGCTGGGCGCCGCGTCGGGCGACAACTGGGTGATCGACGTAAACATGAGACAGGGTCTGGTCTGGAGCGACGGCTCACCGATCACCGCCAACGACGTGGCCTTCACCTTCAACGCGGTCAAGGGTCTCCAGATGGGCGGCAACTGGTTCTCACTGCTGCCGCTGGCCCGGGAGGACGACCCGGCCACAGAGGAGAACGAAGGGGCCGAGGGCCTGATCTCCGTTGAGGCGCTCGACGACTACACAGTCCGGTACACCTGGAGCTCCCAGCCCGGTCTGGCCCAGTGGCAATTCGGGGCGGCCCAGGCAGCGGTCTTCTCCGAGGCCCACTGGGGACCGCACGTCGGTGCATCCGGTGACGCCGGCGAACTCTACGCCGTGTCGGGGGAGGGTGCGCCATCCGGCGGGAGCATGGTCTTCGACCGGCGCGAGCCGGGCGCTTTCGCTCGCAGCGTGGCCAACGCAAACGCCAACGATCAGGGAGCGCAGACCATCAGCTACTCGTCCGGTGGTGTCACCTTCTCGGGTGATGTGAATTGGCAGGTGGGCGACACGACCGGAGAGGTCATCGCCGACTCGATCGGCGGACCGCACGCCGGCGACGCCATCTATTCCGTCTACGACACCCAGGACGCGGCGGTCCTGGCCCTGCGTGACGGAGAGGTGGACTTCCTGCTCAACCCGCTGGGCCTCCAGCGCGGTCTCCAGTCCACGGTGCTGGAAGCGGGAGACCTCGACGTGATCGCCAACTCCTCCAACGGCTTCCGCTACCTGGCCTTCAACACCCGGAGCTTCCCCGGTTCGGACGTGGCCTTCCGCCAGGCCATGGCATGCATGATCGACAAGGAGTTCATGGCCACCAACGTTCTCCAGGGTGTGGCCATCCCCCTGAACTCGATGGTGCCTCCCGGCAACGCCTTCTGGGCCAACCCGGAGCTGGATGCCTGGTGCGCGGGCCAGAGCCAGGAGGAGCGCGTCAATTCGGCAGTGCAGATCCTCAAGGACGCCGGGTGGACATGGGACGTCGAACCGCAGTGGAACCCCGACAACCGGGACGTGATCCCGAAGGGTGAAGGCCTGCGGGGACCGGACGGTACGCTGGTCGGCGACCTCGAGTTGCTGGCCCCCGGGCCCGGATACGACCCGCTGCGGGCAACGTACAGCCTGTTCATCGCCGACTGGGCGAACGACCTCGGGATACCGCTGACGGCGGAGCCCACCGGCTTCTCGGTGATCGTGGACAAGGTGTTCGGGCCGGTGGACTGGGACATGTACATCCTCGGATGGGGTCTTACGATCTTCCCGGACTACGTTGCCGACTTCTTCGACTCGCGGGCCGACTCGGCCACAGCCGGCGGGTTCAACATCCCCGGCTACGCCAACCCGGAGTTCGACGCGATGGCAGACCGGTTGAAGGCGGAGACCGACATCAACGAGGCCGCCGCCATCGTGCGCCAGATGGACGCAGTGCTCGCCCAGGATGTCCCGTACGTGGTCCTGTTCACCACGCCGGTGCTGGAGGCATTCCGCAACACCCTCGAGTTCCCAAGCACCACCACTCTCGACGGCTTGCAGAACTTCCAAGGGCTGCCCGGAGCGGTGAACCTGGCCCAGTAGCCATCGGCAGGACAGAGCGGTGGGACGGGCCCGACCGGCCCTCCCACCGCCCCGGCCGACCACCCCGAGCGGGAGGCCAGTAGTGAGAAGAGGGCAGCTATGACATGATTCGCTACATCGCGCGGCGCACCGTGCAGATGTTCGTGCTGTTCATCATCTTCCTGACGCTGACCTTCCTGCTCCTCACCGCCCTGCCAGGCGACACCGTCAAGCAGCGGTTCGCCACCAATCCCAACATCCCGCCGGAGGCGGCGCAGCTGGCCATCGAGCGTCTCGGCCTCGACAAGCCGCTGTGGGAGCAGTACAGCAGCTACATGTGGAACTTCTTCCGCGGAGACTTCGGGTTCTCCTTCCTCCAGTACCCGCGGCCGGTGTCCGACATCATCCTGGAGCGACTGCCGAGGACCCTGGTCCTGTTCCTCACGGTGCTGGTGAGCTACTACATCCTCGGGTTCGTGGCCGGCAAGTTCATCGCCTGGAGGCGGGGCCGGAGGGGCGAGCACGCCATAACCATCGGCAGCGTGTTCCTCTACACGGTGTTCTACCCCTGGTTCGCGCTGATGCTGATCTGGTTCTTCGCCTTCTACGCCGACGTGGTGCCGATAAACAAGTTCCTCGACCCGGAGGAGTGGGTGGACGCACCCTTCAGCTCCAATCACGTGTTCATGGTGATATTCGGGGTCATGTTGGTGGCCGGGACCGTGGCGCTCACCCTCTGGATCCTGTCCCGCCGCATCAGGGATCCGGCACGGCGAAAGAGGACTGTGTGGGTGGGTTACGGCGCGCTGGCCGTGGTGATGCTCTGGTTCTGGTACCTGAGCGACTTCGGGTCGGCCCGACGCCTGTACGCCGGGGACATCCTGCACCACATGATCCTCCCGGTCGTCACGATCACGCTGATCAGCTTCGCCGGGATCATGCTCCTGACCCGCAGTTCCATGCTGGAGACCATGCGCGAGGACTTCATACTGACCGCCCGGGCCAAGGGCCTGGCGGAGAAGACGGTACGCGACCGCCATGCCGCCCGCACCGCCCTGCTCCCGGTCACCACCAGCCTGGTGATCGCGGTGGCGACCGTCATCGACGGGGGCATCATCACCGAGACCGTCTACTCGTGGCCGGGCATGGGAGAGCTGCTGTTCACATCTGTGGTCGGACAGGACACGAACCTGGCCATCGCCGCCTTCTCGTTCGTGGGCGTCATGGCCATGGTCGGGCACCTGGTGGTGGACATCCTCTACATGTTCCTCGACCCCCGCATCAGGGTGACGGGGGAGTGACGATGCCGGAGCCGACCAGATGACGGATCTGCTGGAAGCCCGGCCGGCGACCGACGTGGCCAGGACGGGTTCGCTGTGGAGGATCCGGGCCAACCTGGTGTGGGCCGGCGTGACCAACAACTGGAACCTGTTCCGGACCAACCGGGTCGGCATCGTGGGGTTGGCCATCATCCTGTTCTTCGCGCTGATGGCCCTCATCCATCCCGTCCTGATGTCAGGCGTGCGCTGGTACTCCGGCGCCGCGCTGTTCCTGCTGATCTGGCCGGTGGTGGCCTGGTTGATCTGGCCGCTGCTGGGGCGCCTTCGCCACGAGCGGAGGGTCACCCTCCCTCTGACGGTGGGGATCACAGCCGCCCTGCTGGTGGTGGTAGGGGTGGTGCTCGGTGGAGTGTGGGACGCCGCCACCTACGACCCCGTGGTGGGGAACGAGGCGAACCCGCCGATCCTCTACAGGACGGTCGTCAACGAGGTCACGGATCCGGCCACCGAGATGTCGACACGCGAGGCGCTGCTCTACTCCAACCCCGACGGATCTCCGCTTCTCGTCGGAGACGTCGCCGAGATCCGGGAGCAACCCACAGGTCCGTACGGTCGGCACTGGCTCGGTACCGACCCGCTGGGCCGTGACATCCTGTCCCAACTCATGAAGGGCGCCCAGGGAGCGTTCCTGCTGGGAATGGTGGCGGCCCTGGTCACCGTCCTCTTCGCCACCTCGGTCGGTGCGGTGGCCGCCTACATGGGGGGCTGGATCGACTCGTTCTTCATGCGCCTGGCCGACCTGTTGCTGATGCTCCCGGCCCTGGCCATCTTCATCGTGATGAGTTCGGTGTTCCGCTTCGAGCTGTGGCACCTGGCCATACTGATAGGGGTGCTGGGGGGATTCGGCGGAGTGGCCATCGTCCTCAAGTCGCAGGCCCTGGCGGTGAAGGTCAAGCCCTTCATCGAGGCCGCCCGGGTAGCGGGTGGTTCCACGCTCCGGGTGATAACAGTCCACGTGATACCCAACGTGATGCCGCTCAGCTTCCTGTACATGATGTTCACCGTCACCGCCGCCATCCAGACCGAGGCGGTCCTCTCCTTCCTCGGCCTTCTCAACATCGACATGAGTTGGGGGCTGATGATCGAGCTGGCCAGGAACCAGGGATACTTCCTCACCGGCATGCGCTTCTGGTGGCTGGTGTTCCCCGCCGGGCTCTGCGTGTCCCTTCTCGCCGCCGCGTTCTTCCTGGTGGGCCGGGCCATGGACGAGGTAATCAATCCGAGGCTGAGGAAGCGATGACGGCGCCCGGCACGGGGTTCGCGGCCGCCCGGGCCCGCTGCCGCCCGCGATGCAACCCACCGGCGAGGGGGATCGGATGAGCAGGGTCTCAGAGACCCGTCCACGCCGGCTGCACCTGCCGGCGATCGCCCTCGGCATCGGCGTGATGGCGCTGGCCAACTGGTGGCTGGGAGGGTGGATCACCCCCGCGGAGGGTGAGTACCGGGCCGGGTACCTGGTAATCCTGGTGGCCTTGCTGCTGCCCGGATTCCTCGGCGCGCTCGGATCCGGTCTGGTCGCCGGTCACCGGCGCCCCACCCATGGGCTGATGGCGGCGTTGGGAATGTTCGCCGCCGAGGTGATCTGGGGGGCCGCCGGAGGAGACCTCGCGATCGGGACGGTCGTGGTGCGTGCGCTGGGTTTCGCCGGTGGCGCCGCACTGGGCGGGTACGCGGCGGACCGGGTGGGCGCTCGCCTGCGTTCTGGCCGGTCCCGGGCCGGGGATGGGGATGCGAGCGCCTCGGACCGGGCGCCCCTCCTGGCGGTGGACGACCTCACCATGCACTACCGGACCAGCGACGGGTGGGTATCGGCGGTCGACGGAGTCAGTTTCGAGTTGCATAGGGGCGAGGCTCTCGGACTGGTCGGGGAGTCCGGGTGCGGCAAGACGTCGGTGGCGATGTCCCTCCTGCGGCTCTTACCGGAGAACGCCGAGTTCCGGGGCGGATCGGTGCGCCTCAACGGGATTGACCTCCTCGACGTGACCGAGGATGAGATGAGAACCCGCCGCTGGTCCGACATCGCCATGGTCTTCCAGGGGGCCATGAATGCCTGGAACCCCGTGTACACCGTCTACGAGCAGATCCGTGAGGCGATGGACACCCACTTCGGGGGCGAACTGGCCGAGGAACAGATCCGGGATCGGGTCGGCGAGTTGTTCGACCTGGTCGGCCTGAACCGGGCGATGGTGGATCGCTACCCGCACGAGTTCTCGGGGGGCATGCGGCAGCGGGCGGTCATCGCGATGGCCCTCTCGTGCGATCCCCAGGTGATCATCGCGGACGAACCCACCACCGCCCTCGACGTCATCGTGCAGGACCAGATCCTCGAGGAGTTGAAGCAAGTCCAGACCGCACTGGGAATGAGCATCATCTACATCTCCCACGACATCGCGGTCATCGCCGAGGTGACCGAGGTGATGGGTGTGATGTACGCGGGTCGCCTCGTGGAATTGGGCCCGACCGCGGAGGTGTTCTCCCGGCCCCGCCATCCCTATACCTACCTGCTACTGCAGTCCACCCCGTCGGTGACCGGGCCCCGCCGCGTGCTGGCGCCGCTCGAGGGCGAGCCGCCCAACCTGGTGGATCCCCCCACCGGATGCCGGTTCCATCCCCGGTGCCCTTACGCCGACCAGCGCTGCCGAGAGGAGAACCCGACCCTGGAGGTCATCGACCCGGAGTCCGGCTACGGCGTTGCCTGCTGGAACTGGACGAGCGTCCCCCTCCGGACACGTAAGGGTGTGGAGGCATGACACGGCCACTGGTCAGGGTCGAGAACCTGACCAAGCGGTTCCCGATCGCCCGCAACGCCTTCAGCCGGGCATCCGAGTACGTCCACGCGGTGGACGGGATCAGCTTCGACATCGCCCCGGGCGAGACCCTCGGCCTGGTGGGGGAGTCGGGTTGCGGCAAGAGCACCACCGGCAAGCTGATGGTGAAGCTGCTCGAGGCAAGCTCGGGACGGATCATGCTCGAGCAGGACGGCGAGATGGTCGACATGGCCGGCATCACCGCCAAGGAGGACCTGCGGCGCTTCCGGCACCGGGTGCAGATGATCTTCCAAGACCCGTTCGAGTCCCTCAACCCGCGGCGCACCGTGTATGACACGATCGCGGAGCCCCTGACCGTGCAGCGGATCGGGAGCGTGAGGGAACGCGAGGAGCGAGCGATGCGGCTCCTGGAACTGGTGGGGCTGACACCGCCGTCGACCTTCCTGTTCCGGTACCCGCACGAACTGTCGGGAGGGCAGAGGCAGCGGATAGCCATCGCCCGGGCGTTGGTGGTCGATCCTGCCTTCGTGGTCGCCGACGAGCCGACCTCGATGCTCGACGTCTCGATCCGGATCTCGATCATGGACCTGATGCTCAAGCTGGCGGAGCAACTGAACGTCTCGTACCTGTACATAACCCATGACCTGGCGGTGGCGCGCTACATGTGCGACCGGATCGCGGTCATGTATCTCGGCAAGATCGTGGAGATGGGGAACACCGAGGAACTGCTGGGCAACCCGCAGCACCCCTACACCAGGGCGCTGCTCGCGTCCGTACCGGTTCCCGACCCCTCCCACCACCGGGAAGGAGCGGACATCCGCGGTGGGATATCCAAGGCGATCAACCCGCCACCCAGGTGCCGCTTCATCGATCGGTGTCCCCTGGCCGCCGAGGTCTGCCATACCAGCGACCATCCACCCCTCGAGGTGGGCAACGTCGGCCACTTGGTAGCCTGCTACCGGACGGAGGCCGTGCGGCTTTGAGCAAAGGAACGACCGATGAGACCGGTACCCCGGATGCCGGGCTCTGGACCCTGCCCAACCTGGTCTCCTTCCTCAGGATCCTGGCCCTGCCCGTCTTCCTCTGGGTGTTGCTGGGCCTCGACCGCCCGTTCCTGGCCGCGGTGCTCCTCGGCCTGATCTCGGTCACCGACCTGCTCGACGGCATGCTGGCCCGCCGCCTGGGCCAGGTCTCGGAGGTCGGCAAGATGCTCGATCCGGTGGCGGACCGGCTGGTGGTCTTCGCAGGTGTGGTGGGCGGGATGGTGGCCGGCCTGGTCCCGTTGTGGCTCGGATTGTCGCTGCTGGTCCGGGAAGCGATCATCGGGCCCACCACCATCTACTACCTGATGCGCCATGGCGTCCGGGTGCCGGTCCGGCAGATGGGCAAGACTGCCACCGCCCTGATCTTCTTCGCGGTGCCCTTCTACTACCTGACCGCTACCAGCTTCGTGCCCCTCTTCTGGGAGGTCCTTGCCACGCTGCTCGGCGTGACCGGCCTAGCCCTGTACCTCATCGTGACCTGGCGCTATCTCGGTGATCTCCGCCGCGTCTCGTGACGAGCACCTACCCAGAGGTTCTAGCTAAACTTTAATGACGAGCCTCGCATGCCAAGTCGCTGCTCAACAATGCCTCCTTGTTTGACCACCTGTAAACAACTCCAAAGAAAGCGTCCCCGATCGTGCGTCTCGACAACTACACTCGCGGTATGGATGACTCGCACCAGGCGCCGGATGCGGGGGTCGGCCACCGGCCCGGCGAGGACGCCACGTCTCCGGGGGACGTGACCGAGGTTCTCGATCTCTTCGATGATGAGGGGAATCCCATCGGGACCGGCCAGCCCGGATCGGACGAGGGCGGACCGTCCTACAAGCTGATAGTGCGAACCGGCCAGCAGGCCGGCCGGTCGTGGCGGGTAACACCCGGCGACACCCGGATCGGGCGACATCCGTACAATGACATCGCCCTCGACCACATCACCGTCTCCCGGAGCCACTGCCTGCTGACGCTGGATGCCACCGGATTGACCCTCACCGACCTCGGATCCACCAACGGGACGTACGTGAACGGCAGGCTCGCGGAGAGCACCACCATCCTTCCCGGCGACGAGCTGATGATCGGGATGTTCCGGCTCCTGCTGGCCCGGGCGCGATGACCGATTCGCCGGCCCTGACCATCGGCCGGGTCCGGGAGTTGCTCAACGACGAGTTCCCCGACGTGACCACCTCCAAGATCCGATTCCTCGAGACCAACGGTCTCGTCCACCCGGCTCGCTCGCCGTCCGGATACCGGCACTTCCGCCAGTCCGACGTCGACCGGCTCCGCTTCATCCTTCGCCAGCAGCGTGATCACTTCCTTCCGCTCAAGGTCATCAAGTCGCAGTTGACCCGGCTCGAGAGAGGCGAGATACCGGGTGGCGAAGCAGACACCCGGGAGCCGGCGCCGGTACCGGACATCGCCCACGAGATGATCAGCCTGAACGAATTGGCCCGACGGTCCGACCTGACACCCGTCCAGGTTCGCCAACTGGTCGATCACGGCCTGCTGGCCCCGCGCCACGCCGAGGGCGCCCACCAGTTCACCACCGGAGACGTGGCCGTGGCTCGCCAGTGTGGGGTGCTGCTTGCGGAGGGTCTCGAACCCCGGCACATCCGCCAGGTCCGCCAAGCCGTGTCCCGCCAGGTCGAACTGCTCGACAGGCTCACCCTCGCCATGCGCCTGAGCCCGAGCCAGGCCAGCCGGCGCCAGGCCGCCAGGACGTTGAGCCGGGGGGCCGAGGCGATCCGGCTGCTCTCCCAGTCCTTCCTCCAGGCGGACGTAAAGGCGCTCCTCGGCGAGGACTGACCTCCCCGTGCGAAGGGTCCGGGCACGCGCCTTGCTCGCAGCGACCTGCCTGGCAATCCTGCTCGTGGCGGCCCCGCCCGTCGCGTCCCACCATCCTTCCGACCTGGAGTTCATCGCACCAGATCCTCCGGAGGTCACGGCCGAGGCGTGGATCGTGTACGACCACACGTACGGGCAGGTGCTGGCCGAACTGGACGCCGACTCGCGCCGGTCGGTCGCCTCGGTCACCAAGATCCTGACCGCTCTGGTGGTGCTCCAGAACGTGCGCGAGGGCGACCTCGTCACCATCAGCGAAACGGCCGCATCGGTGGGCGAGTCGGAGATCGGGCTGGTGGCGGGAGAGGCCGCCTGGACGGTCGAGGAGCTCGTAGCGGCCCTGATCCTCCGGAGCGCCAACGATGCGGCCGTGGCGCTGGCCCAGCACGTGGGCGGATCGGTAGCGGGTTTCGCGGAGCTGATGAACCGGGAAGCGACCCGGCTCGGCCTCACCGACTCCAACTTCGTCAACCCCCACGGCCTCGATCAGACCGACCACTACAGTTCGGCGCGCGACATTCTCCGCATCTCCGTGGCCGCAATGGAGAACCTGGCGTTCTCCCGGATCGCAGCCACCCGGAGCTTCAGCCTCCCGCCCACTCCCGAAGGGGAGTCGCGAGTGGCCGTAAACCGCAACGACCTGCTCGCCACCTATCCGGGCACGCTCGGCATCAAGACCGGCTACACCGGCCGCGCCCTCCAGACGCTCTCGGCCGTGGCCGAGCGGGATGAACGCCGGATCCACGTGGTGGTATTGGGCTCGCAGGACCATTTCGCCGACGTCACCCTGCTGCTCGACTACGCCTTCGGCGGCTTCGGACCGTTGACCCTGGTCCCGGCCACGTCCGACCCGAAACGCCCGCTGGCCGGGGGTGTCGCCGCGCAGCCCGGTACCGACTTCGTGGTGTTCCCGGATCGAGACGAGCAACCCCCGCCGGATCCCGTGGAACCGGAGGCGGACGAGGCGCCGGCGACCGAGAACGGAGCGGCCGCCGCCGACCCTGAAGCCGGAGTTCCCGCCGCTCCGGTCACGCAGCGCACCGAACGTCAGGTAGAACTTCCTGGTATCCGCGACGCGCTGGCGTGGGTTTGGAAGTACTGGCAAGGACTGAGGGGACAGCAATGATCGCGGCCGAGGCGATCAGCGAGGGCGACATCGCCGAGCGGATCGCGGAGTTGGGAGAGAGCATCGCCCACGACTACCGGGGACTGCGGCCCGTGCTGGTGTGCGTGCTGTCCGGGTCGCTGGTGTTCCTGGCGGACCTGATCCGCCGCATCCCCATCGAGTGCGAGGCCGACTTCCTCGGGCTGACCAAGTTCGGGGAGGGCGGCCGTGTACGCGTGGCCATGGACACCGCCACCAACCTCGCCTCCCGTCACGTGCTCATCGTGGAGGACATCGTGGACACCGGCCTCACGCTGCGCCTGCTCCGCCGCATGATGGAGGAACGCAACTGCGCCAGCCTCCAGACGGTGTCGCTGCTGGACCGGACCACGCGCCGCATCGTCGACGTACCCATCGAGTACCGCGGCTTCGAGGTGGGGGATGAGTTCCTGGTGGGGTACGGTCTCGACTGGAAGGGCGAGTTCCGCAACCTGCGATCTTTGTGGGCCATCCTGGATTTCGCCTCCTTCGCGGCCGACCCGTCCGCGCTGCTGCCCATTGCAGAGCCGGCCCGTGCTGATAGGCTCGCGCCATGAGCGAGTCGGTTCCCATGGATCTCATCGGGGTCAGGATCGAGTACCCGACCAACCAGCCGATAGTCCTGCTGCGGGAGTCGCACGGCAAGCGCTTCCTCGCCATCTGGATTGGCGCCATGGAAGCCACGGCCATCGCCTACGCCCTCGAGGGTGTCAACACCCCCCGCCCGTTCACCCACGACCTGCTGCGGATCACGACCGAGGTGTTGGGGGGACAGGTGACCCGGGTGACGGTGACCGAGTTGCGAGACAGCGTCTACTACGCAGACCTGGTCCTGTCGCGGGACGGTGAGGAGATCCATGTCAGCTCCCGCCCTTCCGACGCCATCGCCCTGGCCGCCCGCACCGGTGCGCCGGTGTTCGCCACTCCGGAGGTCCTTGACGACGCCGGCATCGAGATCAAGGACGACCACCAGGAGGCGGAGGTGGAGGCCTTCCGGGAGTTCCTCGAAGATCTGTCGCCAGAGGACTTCAGGAGCGGTTAGTTTTTAGTTGCTAGTTGTTAGTTGATAGTCGTTAATTATTATTGAGGTCAAGTCAAGGCTGCCGTGGTTCTTTCTCCTGCTGTTTCCCGTGGTTCTCAGCCCCTGCGCAGTGAAACTCAGACGGCCTGAACCGACTCGGAACGGATCGTCCAGGCCGGGCTGAACCCAGGGCAAATCCCCGCGCCCGGGGGGTGGGCATCCCCGGGAAACCGTTGGAACGCGGCTCCCGATGGTCTATCGTACGGCTCGCACACAGGTAATTACCTGGCTGTAATGACCCGGTGACAGCGGGTCGGCGCCGACCCGCCGGGGAGGGGAGTCCCGTTCCGATGGACCGAGATATCAATACCGAGAACCCGGCTGAGGCGATGCAGGGCTACCGGGCGCCCCAGGTGTGCAAGCTGGCCGGGATCACCTATCGCCAGCTCGACTACTGGGATCGCACCGACCTCCTGCAGCCTTCACTGATAGCGGCGCAGGGATCCGGGACCCAGCGGCTCTACTCCTTCTCCGACCTCGTCCAGCTACGGGTGATCAAGGGCCTCCTCGACACGGGCCTCCACCTCAACCGGATCCGGACGGCGGT
This sequence comes from Acidimicrobiia bacterium, assembly GCA_011523635.1. GTDB lineage: Bacteria > Actinomycetota > Acidimicrobiia > Spongiisociales > Spongiisociaceae > Spongiisocius. Next base: position 80,089 of record WTGI01000009.1, on the reverse strand, counting down.
CGAGTGGCTCCGCGAGCAGGAGATCGACCTACCCCTCTCCGAAGCCAACCTGATCAGCGACGGCGCCACCATCCTGACCAGCTTCGACCGTGAGGGAACCCAGGAGTACCTGATGGACGCGCTCCAGCGGGGTCAGGGAGTATTCGCCATCGCCGTCGGACGGATCCAGCGTGATCTCAAGGGTGAGTTGCTGGACTTCGCTCCGAGCGCGGTGCAGGCCGAGCTCCCTTTTGCTGAACTCCAATCCGGTCCCGAGGCGGCCAACAGCTGACCTCCTCCGGCCCGAGTCCGGTCACATCTTCCCCTGCCGGCGTCGCCTTCGCCCACCACAGCGAGATCCAGTTCGCCCGGCTGCTCGACTTCTACCACGTGCGCTGGGAGTACGAGCCCCGCTCGTTTCCCATCCAGTGGGACGAAGAGGGTCGGCCTACCAAGAGCTTCACCCCCGACTTCTACCTGCCGGACGAGGACGTCTTCGTGGAGCTGACCACCATGAAGCAGAGCCTGGTCACCAAGAAGAAGCGCAAGGTGCGCCTGTTCCGGGCCCGGTATCCCGACGTGGACATCAGGCTGCTGTACCGGCGTGACTACCTGCACCTGGTCTTCAAGTACGGCCTGGATTCGGCACCACCATCCGGATCCGAGCTGGTCCCGACCCGTCACTCCGGGCCGCCGCTCGTGACCCGGCTGACCGACCGCAACCGGAGCACGTCAGGCTAGTGACGTCAAGGGACCCCCGAGGGGACCCAGGGGTCTGCCTGTCAAACAACCTGGCGTGCTCTGGCGGCCATCGACGGCCCTCGCTGCGTTCCGCTTCCTCAACGTACCGCTGCGGGTACGCCTTCGTCAGCGGGCCTTGCGAGGAACGCCGCCGGCCAGCGCATACCACGCCGCCGTTCGACAGACAGACCCCTAGAATGCCGGCTACTTCGTGGCCATGGACCACCCCGGCTCCCAGGCAAGGTTCCATCGAATGACCGCCCCGCCCGCCACCAGCATGGAGATCGTCACCACCCGAGGCGGCGTCACCGAGTTGCGCCGCCGGTGGGAAGCCGAGGATCCATGGGCCTCCCTCCTGATCGTCCACGGCTTGGCGGAGCACTCGGGTCGCTACCGGGACGTCGGTGCCCGGCTGGCGGCCGCCGGTATCGACACCCACGCCTTCGATCTGATGGGCTTCGGAGCGTCCGGGGGAACCCGGGCCGACATAGCGGACTGGCACTCCTATCTGTTCCAGTTGTCGGACAACCTGGCCCGGTTGCTGGATCGCGGCCTCCCCGGAGTCGTGCTGGGCCACTCCGCCGGAGGCCTCCTCACCCTCGACTACGCCATGTCGCGCCATCGCCAACCCGACCTGGTGGTGCTCAATGCACCCGCCGTGGACGCCGTCGTACCGGCCTGGAAACGGAGGGCCTCCCCGATCCTGGCCGGGCTGGTTCCCACCCTGACCCTGGCCAACCCGATCAACCCCGACCAGATATTCAACGACACTTCCTTCGTTGCCGGCTATCTCGCCGATCCGCTCTTGGAACCGCGTACCACGGTCCGGCTGGGCGCCCATCTGCTCAGCACGATGGACCGGGTCGGCGCATCCCTCGACCGCTTCTCGGCCCCGTGCCTGGTGACGCACGGCGAGGACGACACGCTCGTGCCACCGACGACGAGTGACGCACTGGCTCGGCTCCCCAACGTCGAGCGGCGACTGTATCCGGGCGTCCGGCACGCCTCCTTGCAGGAGCCGGTAGGCGGAATGATCCTCGATGACATCGTGGCATGGATCCGGACCATGACAGACCACTGAGTCCGGATCAGCATGACGATCCGGACCGCCACCCTCCTACCTGCCCGCGCCAGGGGAATCCTGCTGTTGGCCGCGGCCGGGACCCTCTGGAGCACGCTCGGCCTCGGGGTGAGGATCATGGACACCGCCACCACCTGGCAGATACTGTTCTACCGGGCCATAGCCCAGGTCGTGGTGATCGGCGCCTGGGTGGCCATGCGCCGGGGACGGGGGTTCGCCCGTTCGTTCGCAGACATCGGCGCCGACGGGGTCATCGCCGGCGCCTCCATCTCCATGGCCTCCATCGCGTTCGTGTACGCCCTCAGCCTCACCACTGTGGCCGAGGTGGTGTTCATCTTCAGCATGGCGCCGGTCCTGGCCGGGCTGCTGGGATGGGCGCTGTTGAAGGAGCCCATCACCCGGATCACCTGGCTGGCAATGGCGCTGGTGCTGGCCGGCATCGCGGTGATGAACGGCCCGGACGGGTCGGCGGGGATCTCGCCTGGAGCCTTGCTGGCCCTCCTGTCGGCGCTCGGATTCGCCGTGTTCACGGTGCTGCAGCGTCGCCGCAGGCATGTCGACATGTTGCCGGCCATCGCCGTGTCAGGTCTGATAACGGCCGCGGCCACGAGCTGGCTGATCGGCGGCGCCGCCCCGAGCCCGCGGGACCTGGTGGTGGCTTTCTGGCTCGGAGGAGTCGCCCTGGCCGGTGGGTTGGCGCTGTACACGGTAGGAGCGCGATACGTGAGGCCGGCCGAGTCGGTGCTCATCTCGATGATCGAGATCGTGCTGGCGCCGCTCTGGGTGTGGTGGCTCTTCGACGAGACGGCCAGCGTCGCCATCCTGGCGGGCGGAGCCATCGTGGCGGCCGGCGTGCTGACCCAGGCGCTGGGCCGCGAGTCGAACTCCCGGCGCCGGCGGGGGCGACCGGAACCCCCGTCAGACCCGCCGCGGTCTACCCGTCCGCGCCGCCCTCGACGCCGTCCGGAGCCGGTTGCGCCTCCTCGACCGCAGTAGCCACCTGGCCGGCCAGAAGGCCGAACTCGAAGGCAGCCGTCTCGAAGGCCAGCAGGCCGGCGCGACGGGTCTCCCCGGTATCGGTCGACTCCAGGCCCTCCTGCATGGTCTCCGCCGCCGCGATGAAGGAGGCGAGAGAGCCGGCCAGACCCTGTTGCAGCCGGGTGCTGATCCCCGGCGGCGCGTCCACCCGGGCCAGCCGGGCGGAAAGGACGGTCACCCGGGACACCAGGGCGCCCATCTGCTCGACAGCCGCGTCGTACTCGAGGCTGCCGCTGTCCCAACCGTCGTTTATCTGCCGCCCGGTGTCCATCGCATCCGCCACGTCCAGGGCCAGCAGCGAGATCTCGTCCGCGTAGAACTCCAGGGCCGCCGCGTCGCTCTGCAAAGATGTGGTCTCGACGGCGGGCTCCACGGCCTCCGTGGAGGAGTCACGGCTGGTAAGGGTTCGCAGCCCGAGCACCAGGCCGGCCACCACCGCCAGGATCAGAGCAATCCGCCGCATGGAGCCCGGGCCGGAGGCGAACCGTCCTGTCCGGGCCGGGGATTCGGGCCGTCCTATCCGGTGACGGCACGACTGGCAGATGAAGGTCTTGGGTGTCCACTGCTGACCGCACTGGGGGCAGAAGCGTGGTTCGCCCTCCGGGACGCCCGCAACGGTCCGCGCTTCGCCGGATTCCGAGCGGGGCGTGACCATCGCATCGGTCACCGGCACCTGATCGGCTTGGCGGACTCCGGACCAGCGGGAGTCCCCCGGACGGCGGGTACCCTCCGGCGGCTTCTGATCGTCCGACCAGGTCACGGCACTAACCCTCCGACGCCTATTCCACCCGGAGGATAGTTGTACCCTCCGGCGCCAATGGAGGTATGTCGCACTTCGCCGGGCGAACTCGGGGAGCAGCTGGTGAATCTCATCGCCAGGGTCACCGAGAAGCAGGGCGCCCCGCCCTTCGGGGAGGTCCTTCGAGCAGCCATGAACGACCCTGGCAGTGGGGGACTGGGCTACGCCGCGTGGGCAGGCGGAAGGCTGGTCTCCTATGCCTTCGCCGCCTCCAACCCCGACGGGAGGGTCTGGACGCTGGAATTGGCTGACGACTCCGGCCGGCCGGAACGGTTTCTCACCGGAGTCGTCGAGGACCTGGATGCCGCCGGGATCGAGGAAGCGGTGCTCTGGCTCCACACCGCGGCCCTCGAGCCTCCACGTGCGCTCTTCACCCACGAACGAGATCTGTACCTGATGGCGGCCGCACTTCCCGTCCCCGGCATCGGCCGGCCACCGGCGGGCGTCCGGTTCGCCGGATTCGATGTCGACCGGGATGCGCAAGCCCTTATCGAGGTCAACAACCGGGCCTTCGAGGGCCACCCCGAGCAGGGCGGCTGGTCACTACAGGACCTGGCGCGGCGGACCTCGATGCCGTGGTTCGATCCCCGCGGACTCCGCACCGGCCGGATCGACGGCCGCCTGGTCACATTCCACTGGACCAAGGTCCACGATACGCCGGCACCCGACGGGGGCGCGCTGGGCGAGATCTACGTACTGGCGGTCGATCCCGCCTTCCTCGGCCGCGGACTGGGCCGCGCCATCGCACTCGACGGGCTCGACTACCTCGCTCGCCACAGGCATGCCACCAGAGCGATCCTCTACGTGGACTCGGCCAACGTCGCCGCCGTGAACCTCTACCGGCGCCTCGGCTTCACCACCGAACGCACCGACCGCGCCTACCGCTGGACTAGTTGCTAGTTGCTAGTTGCTAGTTGCTAGTTCATAGTTATATATGATCGATTGTATCAGCATGGATCGTTCCAGTGTCCGTAGGGGCCACTGACCGCCGGTCAAAGACCGCTTGGAACCAATCGCCTCGTGGCCGGCGCCGGGAGGAATACCGGCCGCCGCCGGGTCGTTGATTACGATGGCGAATCCATCTTCCCGGACCCGGCCGTGAGCATCGAACTGATCCTTCCCGACCAAACCCTCATCCGCCGCGAGGCCGGAGTGACCGGCCTCCAGGTGGCCGGATCGATCGACCCGCGCCTGGCCGGCGCGGCCGTGGCGGTGTCGGTGGACGGCGTCCTGATGGACCTGGAGCAGCCGATCCATGCCGGGGGGCGATTCGCGGTCGTCACCCCGGAATCGGAGGAGGGTCGCCATGTGCTCCGCCACTCGGCAGCCCACATAATGGCCCAGGCGGTACTCGGACTCTTCGAGGGAGCCACCTTCGCCATAGGCCCCGCCATCACCGACGGCTTCTACTACGACTTCGACATCGGGCGGCCGTTCACGCCCGACGACCTGGATGCGATCGAGGAGGAGATGGACCGGATCATCGCGGCCGATCAGCCCTTCGTCCGGGAGGAGATGTCCCGGGCCGCGGGGCTGGAGCTGTTCCGGGAACACCCGTACAAGCTCGAGATAATCCGCTCGGTGGACGAGTCGGAGGTCGATTCCGGGGACGTGGTGTCCGTTTACCGCAACGATGGCTTCGTGGACCTGTGCCGGGGCCCACACTTACCTTCAACCGGAAGGTTGAAGGCCTTCAAGCTCATGCGGACGGCGGGGGCATACTGGAGGGGGGACGAGAAGCGTCCCCAGCTGCAACGCATCTACGGAACCGCCTGGGAGTCGGGCAAGGCGCTCCGGACCCATCTCCACCGGATCGAGGAAGCGGCGCGCCGCGACCACCGCAAGCTGGGCCGTGAACTCGACCTGTTCTCGTTCCCGGAGGGCCTCGGCCCGGGCTTGGCCGTGTGGCACCCGAAGGGCGGCATGCTGAGGCGCCTCGTCGAGGACTACAGCCGGCGTATCCACGAGGCCTACGGCTTCGACTTCGTGTTCTCGCCCCATCTGGCCAGGGCCGATCTCTGGAAGACGTCCGGCCACCTGGACTTCTATGCGGAGAACATGTACCCCGGCCTGGAGATGGACCAGGGTGTCGAGTACCGCGTGAAGCCGATGAACTGCCCGTTCCACGTGATGATCTACCGCTCGGACGCCCGCTCGTACCGGGACCTCCCCATGCGCCTCTCCGAGCTGGGCGCCGTGTACCGCTACGAGAGGTCGGGCGTGGTACACGGCCTGCTCCGGGCGCGGGGGTTCACCCAGGACGACTCCCACACCTTCTGCACCCGCGACCAGGTCCCGTCCGAGCTGCAGCTCCACCTCGACTTCGTGCTCCGACTTCTTCAAGACTTCGGCTTCTACGACTTTCGGGCCGAACTGTCGACCCGCCCGGAGGAGAAGTCGGTCGGGGAGCAGGAGTTGTGGGAACTGGCCGAGGAGTCGCTGGCCCAAGCCCTCGCCACGGCGGGCATCCCTCACCGCGTGGCGGAGGGCGAGGGCGCCTTCTATGGCCCCAAGATCGACGTGTATGTCGATGACGCCATCGGGCGCCGCTGGCAGATGTCCACCATCCAGGTGGACTTCTCCCTTCCGGAGCGGTTCGGCCTCGAATACGTCACGCCCGCCGACACCAGGGAACGACCCGTCATGATCCACGCCGCCAAGTTCGGCTCCGTGGAGCGCTTCCTGGGGGTGCTGGTCGAGCACTACGCCGGCGCCATGCCGATGTGGCTGGCGCCCGTCCAAGCCGTGGTCGTACCGGTCGCCGACCGGCACGACGGTTACGCCGGCCGGGTCGCGGGCGGGCTCCGGGACGCGGGCCTACGGGTCGAGTCCGCCTCGGGACCGGGCAAGCTGGGGGAGAAGATCCGCCAGGCCATAACCCGGAAGGTCCCGGCGATCCTGGTGGTGGGCGACCAGGATGCCGGTAACGGCACCGTCGGTCTTCGCCTCCGGTCGCAGAAGAGAGAGAGGCGGGGCGTTCCGATGGACGAGGCGCTGGCCGAGCTGGTCGATGCCGCCCGGCCTCCCGGCTGAAACGTACTATCCGAGCCCCCGGCGGGCTCAGTCAGGTTGCTCCAGTTGCTCCGTGTACACCTCGTCGATCCTGTGCCCGCTGACCGCATCTATCCGTACCAGCGCCCGCATCAGGGGCGGGTCCTCCGCCGAGTACAGGATGAGGTTCCAGACCGGGCGTGACCGCCCTCCCACGAACCCGAGGGCGGCCGAGGCGTGACCCACCGGGAACGGGGCCAGGGCTGCGGCCATGTCCAGCGCCCGCTCCTGGTCTATCGCCAGCGACCAGGCCGTGCGGTAGTGAACGTAGGCGAGGGCCAGCAGCCCGAGCGCGACCACCCACAGGCCGGCACCGAGGTTGGCCAGCGCACCGAACACGGCCAGCAGCCCTGCGGTCAGGTAGATGCGGCCGCCGATCCGGCGACGGGCCGGGGATGGGAACCGGTACGGACCCAGCTGTCCGGAGTCCAGGTCGTCCGGAACGCCCGCTTCCCGCGCCACGTCGGCAGGAATGCGGATCCCGTCCGTCAACGCTCCGCCTGGGGCACGTAGTCTCGCTGCGGGTAGCCGGTGTAGATCTGGCGCGGGCGCTTGAGGGGGGCGCTCGACGACTCCTTCATCTCCCGCAGCTGCGCCAGCCATCCGGGCAGCCTGCCCAGGGCGAACAGCACCGTGAAGATCTCGCTCGGAAAGCCCATCGCCTGGTAGATGATGCCCGAGTAGTAGTCCACGTTGGGGTAGATGCGCCGCCGGATGAAGAAGTCGTCCGCCAGGGCCTCCTGCTCCAGCTTCAGAGCCAGATCGAGCAACGGATTGGCCTGGTAGTCGAGCAGGGCGCGGGCGTGCCGCTTGATGATCAGCGCCCGGGGATCGAAATTCTTGTAGACCCGGTGGCCGAAGCCCATGAGCCGGAAGGGGTCGTTCCTGTCCTTTGCCCGGTCCAGGAACAGCCCGGTGTCCCCGCCGGCGGACCGGATGTCCTCCAGCATCTCGATGACCCGCTGGTTGGCGCCGCCGTGCAGGGGGCCTGACAGCGCCAGGACGCCGGCGCATATCGAGGAGAACAGGTCGGTCTGTCCCGACCCGACCAGCCGGACCGCCGAGGTGGACAGGTTCTGGCCGTGGTCGGCGTGGAGGATCAGCAACGCCTCCATGGCCTGGACATGGGTCGACTTGAGCTCGTAGCCCGCGTCGCCGGGGTTGAAGGTCATGTTCAGGAAGTCGGCCACGTAACCGAGGCCGGGGTCGGGATCGATGTACACCCGGTCCCGATCGCTGCGGTGCGACCACGCCACCAGCGCCGGCATCATCGCCACCAGGCGGGTAGCGGCCAGGCGGTTGGCCTCCACCTCTCCCGGTCCCCCCGTTCCCGGGAAGTAGGCGCTCAGCAGGGCGATCGCGGTGGCGATCTTCTGCATCGGATGGGTACCGGGCGGGAGAGCCTCCAGTACCTTCTCGAACCCCTCGGGCAGGGCGCGGTGCTCCGCGATGCGGCTCTCGAATGACGCCATCTGGTCGGAGGTGGGCAACTCGCCCCTATCCAGCAGGTAGGCCACCTCCAGGAACGTGGAGTTCTCGACCAGCTGGTCCACCGGATAGCCGCGGTAACGGAGGATCCCTGCCTCGCCGTCGATGAACGAGACCTCGCTGGAGGTCTCCGCGGTGTTCCCGTATCCGGGATCGAGCGTGACCATCCCGGAGGCCGCCCGGAGGCGCCGGATGTCGAGCGCCCGTTCACCCTCCGTTCCCGATGCGATCGGTACGTCGATCGCGTCCTCGCCATCGACACGGATGGTTGCCTTCTCCATGAGCTGCGCTTGTCCCTCCTAGGCCTTGGCCGCCGCCACGACCCGCTGCACTTCCTGGGGCGGAGCGGGCTCGTAGCGGGCGAACTCGATGTCGAAGGATCCACGCCCTCCGGTCATCGATCGCAGATCGACGGAGTAGCGCTGCACCTCGGCCATCGGGACCTCCACGTTCAGGACCCGGCTCCGCCCGTCGGCGTCCATCCCGAGCACCCGCCCCCGCTTGGCGTTGATGTCACCGATCACGTCGCCCATGTAGTCCTCGGGTACCCGGATGGTGACCACGGCGATGGGTTCGAGGATGGTAGCCCGCAGGTCGGAGGCCGCCGCCCGGACTGCCATGATCCCCGCCATCCGGAAGCTGAGCTCATCGGAGTCGACGGAGTGGAACTTGCCGTCATAGACGGTGGCCCGGACGTCGATAACCGGATAGCCGGCCAGGATGCCCCGGGCGAGGGCCTCCCGGATCCCCTTGTCGACCGCCGGGATAAGGCTCCGGGGAATCGACCCGCCCTTGATCTGGTCCACGAACTCGTAACCCTCGCCGCGCTGGTTGGGCTCGAACCGCACGTATGCCACGCCGAACTGGCCCCGCCCGCCCGACTGCTTCTTGTGCTTGCCCTCCACGTCGGCCCGCCCCTGGATGGTCTCGCGGTACGGGATGCGCGGCACGCCCGTGTCCACCTCGACCCCGAAGAGCCGCGCCACCTTGGCCAGCGTGACACTGACGTGGGCCTCCCCGAGGCCCGAGAGGACCGTTTCGCTGGTCTCGGCGCGACGCTCCACCATGATGGTGGGATCCTCCTCCTGGATGCGGGCCAGGGCGGTCGAGAGCTTGTCCTCATCCTGGGTGGATCGGGGCGATACCGTCACCTCGTGTACGGGGCGGGGCACCCGGACCGGCGCGATCTCGACATCGCTTCCGGGGGCCCGAAGCGTGTCGCCCACCCGCAGCCGGTCGAGCTTGGCCACCGACCCGATGGACCCGACCGTCACCTCCGGCAGCGCGGCGTGGTCCTTGCCCTGGAGCGAGAAGAGGCTGGACATCTTGAGCTTGTCCCCGCCGGGGTTCTCGAGCACCGTGTCGGGCCTGAACGAGCCCGAGAAGACCCGGAAGGTATTGACCCGGCCCACGTACTGATCCCCCGAGGTCTTGAAGGTGTAGGCCACCGCCGGTGCGTCGGCATCGGGTGCCAACTCGCCGCTCCGCGTCGCAGGCACCGTCCGCTCCAGGGGATCGGGGCCGAAGTCGACCACGAACTCGGCCAGCGTGTCGATTCCCACCAGGGAACCGGCGGAACCCACCAGCACCGGGAAGATGTCTCCGGCCAGCATCCCGTCGTGGATGACCTGCACCATCCGGTCCGCCGACGGCTCCTCGCCCTCGAAGTAGGCCTCCAGCAGATCGTCGTCGGTCTCCACCACCGACTCCACCAGGGCTGAACGGGTCTCTTCGAAGGCATCGGCAACCTCGGGTGGAATGTCGACCGGATTGCCCTTCGTGAGGCCCGATCCGTACCGGTAGGCGCGCCCCGACACCAGCCGGACCACTCCGCTCAGGCTGTCCTCCTCTCCGACCGGTATCTGGATCGGAGCGATACGCTTGCCGAAGGCCTCGACCAATTCGTCCAGGGTGCGGGAGAACGAGGCGCGGTCCCTGTCGAGCTTGTTGACGAATACCACCCTCGGGATGCCCTCCAGGCGGGCGGCTTCCCAGAGGATCTCGGTCTGGACCTCGACGCCATCCACGGCGGAGACCACAAAGACGGCCAGGTCGACGGCCCGCAACGCCGCCAGCGCTTCCCCCACGAAGTCGGCGTACCCGGGTGTGTCGATGAGGTTGACCCGGGTACCGTTGTGATCGAAGGACGCCACTCCGAGCCCCAGCGAGCTCTGGCGCTCGATCTCCTCGGGCTCGTGGTCCATGACCGTGTTGCCGTCATCGACGGAGCCGATGCGGTTGATCTCGCCGGCGTTGAAAAGGAGGGCCTCTGCCAGGGAGGTCTTACCGGAACCTCCATGGCCGAACAGGCCCACATTTCGAATGTTCTCCGGTCGCATCCTCCTCCGCTTCCTTGTGGGGCATCCGAGTGTAGGCAATCATACGATGCTCGCCGTCTGTGGTAGCTTCCCGAGCGGAAGGAGCCACCGTGATCGAAGTCTGGGCCCGCGAGCATGTCGAGAAAGTCGTGGCGCCAATCGGTCGTGGCCTGGCCCGCTTCGGGGTGCGACCCGCCCACCTGACCGTCACCGGGCTGGTGGTAACCCTCATCGGATCCATCTTGCTGGCCACCGGCAGCGTGGTCTTCGGCGCCCTGGTGATCCTGGGCGGTTCGGCTCTCGACGGTTTGGACGGGTCGGTTGCCCGGGCGTCGGGATCGGATTCGCCCCGCGGCGCCCTGCTCGACTCCGTATTCGATCGTATCGGCGAGACGGCCATGTTCGCGGCCTGCTCCTTCTGGCTCACCTCCCGGCTCTCACCCCAGGAGGGCGATCCTGCGCTCGTCGTGCTCTGCGTGCTGAGCCTGGGGGCCTCGCTGGTCATCTCCTACCTGCGCGCCAAGGCCGACATCGGGCGCGTCGAGGGCCGGGGCGGCCTGATGGGCCGGGCCGAGCGGGTCATCCTCTTCGCGGCGGGATTCCTCTTCGATCAGGTCTCGGTCATGCTGTGGCTCATGGCCATCCTCACCTGGCTAACCGTGTTCCAACGGTTCTTCAAGACCTGGCGGCAGCTGTCATCGGGTGACTGACCTGCTCACCTACCTGACCTACCGGGCAGGCGCCGGGATCTTCGGAGCTCTACCCGAACCGATCGTCCGCCACCTGGGTCGCTGGGCAGGCCGGCTCTGCTGGCTCTGGGCGGGGGAGCGCAAGGCCATGGCGATCCGGCATATGGGAAGGGTTCTCGGCCGGGGCGATGCGCGGGCCGTGGAGCGAGCGGCCCGGGAAGTGTTCAGCGCCTACGGTCGCTACTGGGCGGAGACGCTCTGGTTCCGCCCACGGCGGGCGGATGCGGTGAGGTCGCGGGTGACGCTGACCGGGCTGGAACACGTCCGGGCAGCCCAGGAGACGGGGAGACCGATCGTGGCGGCGCTTCCCCACGTGGGGAACTGGGAGTTGGCGGGCACCCTGGCGGAGGATGCGAACGTCCAGATCACCGCCGTGGCGGAGGCGCTGGCCAACCGCCGCCTGGCCCGGTGGTTCACCGGCATGCGGGCCCAACTCGGAATCCGGGTGGTGCTGGCGGAGGGCCTGTCCACGATGCGGGCCCTGCGCAACGACATGATGGAGGGACGGGTCATCGCGCTGGTCGCCGACCGTGACATCGGCGGGCGCGGCGTGGAGGTGGAGTTTTTCGGTGAGAGGACCACCCTGCCGGCCGGCCCGGCTGCCCTGGCGATCCGCAACGCCGCGGTCCTGCTCCCCGTGGTCTCGTACTTCAAGCGGGGCGCGGGTCACCGAGTGGTGGTGCTCGCACCCATCGAGGATCCCGGTCTGGAGGACCCGGACCGGATGGCCAGCATCACCCAGCAGCTGGCGCACCGGTACGAGGACATGATCCGGGAAGCACCCACCCAATGGCACCTCGTACAACCCAACTGGCCGTCCGACCGCGACTTCCTCGAGCGGCGCCGGGAGGATGCTTGAGGGTCGCCGTCATCTCGCCCTACGCCCTCGACATCCCGGGCGGTGTCCAGCAGCAGGTACTCGGGCTGGTCGAGCATCTGCGGCGGCAGGGCGAGGAAGCCTTCGCCGTGGGTCCGGGAGCCGGATCCGGCGCTGCGGCGACGAACGCTGGCCGGCCGGTCATGTTTCCGGTAAACCGGTCCCGAGCGCCCATCGCCCTGTCTCCCGTAGCCGTCCGCCGGGTGCGGGCAGCCGTGGCCGGCGCGGACGTCATCCACGTCCACGAGCCCATGGTTCCCCTGGTCGGATGGGCGGCGCTCCGGACCGGACGACCCACGGTGGTCACCTTCCACGCCGATCCGTCTCCCATGTTCCGCGCCGCGTACCGATGGGGGAGAGGCCTGGTGAGGCTGTTGCTGGGAGACGTGGTGGCCACCGCGGTGAGCCGGACCGCCCGGAGCGCCGTGGAGCAACTCGGTCTCGACCCGGTGGAGATACCCAACGCCGTCGATGTGCCCTCCTTCCGGGTCGAAGCGCGGCGCCATCCTCGCCGGGTGGCCTTCGTAGGCCGGCCCGACCCTCGTAAGGGCCGGGACCTTCTGCTGTCCGCCTGGCCGGTCGTGCGCTCCGAGGTGCCGGACGCCCGGCTGGTGGTGGTCGGTGGCGGGGAGTCGCCCCCGACCGAGGGCGTCGAGTACCTGGGCCGGGTGTCGGAGGCCGAGAAGCGCTCCGTCCTGGCCGGTAGCGGCGTGTTCTGCGCCCCCAACCGGGGTGGAGAGAGCTTCGGGATAACCGTCGCGGAGGGCATGGCGGCGGGATGCGCCGTGGTGGCCAGCGACCTGCCCGCATTCGAGGACGTACTCGGCGGGACGGGCCTCATGTTCAAGAACGGCGACCCCGCCGCCCTGGCCGGCGCCCTCAAGGCGGTGCTGGCCGACCCCGGCCTGAGGGAACGCCTGGCGGGGGGATCCTCGGCCCGGGTCGAACGGTTCGACTGGGGGAGGGTGATGTCCCGGTACGTCGAGTTGTACCGCCTGGCCGCCCGCGCCGGATAGCAACTTCTAAAGGTTGCGTTGAGGCTTGGACCCGGTAGAATATTCCTGATAACTGGTACTATCGAAAGGACGAATTCGCCATGGAACAGGGCACCAAGGCGGAGACGACCGGCACGTTGCTGGTCAAGCGTGGCCTGGCCGAGATGCTCAAGGGCGGCGTGATCATGGATGTCGTCAACGCCGACCAGGCGAGCATCGCAGAGGAGTCCGGGGCGGTGGCGGTCATGGCACTGGAGCGGGTTCCGGCCGACATCCGGGCCCACGGGGGAGTGGCCCGGATGGCCGACCCGAGCAAGGTCCAGGAGATCATGGAGGCGGTCTCGATTCCGGTCATGGCCAAGGCCCGGATCGGACACTTCGTGGAGGCGCAGGTGCTCCAGAGCCTCGGGGTCGACTACATCGACGAGTCCGAGGTCCTCACCCCCGCCGACAACAATCACCACATCGACAAGTGGGCCTTCACCACGCCGTTCGTGTGCGGCGCCCGTAACCTCGGGGAAGCGCTGCGCCGGATCGCGGAGGGCGCGGCCATGATCCGCACCAAGGGGGAGCCGGGCACGGGCAACGTGGTCGAAGCCGTCACCCATATGCGGCGGATGAACCGGGAGATCGCTCAGGCGGCCGCCGCAGGCGACGACCAGATGATGGCTCTGGCACGCGACATGGGCGCACCGGTCGAACTGCTGCGAGAGGTGGCCGGGTCGGGCCGCCTGCCGGTGGTCAACTTCGCCGCCGGTGGCATCGCCACGCCCTCGGACGCCGCCATGATGATGCAGCTGGGATGCGACGGCATCTTCGTGGGTTCGGGAATCTTCAAGAGCGGCGACCCGGCGGTCCGGGCCCGGGCCATCGTGGAGGCCACCACCTTCTACCGCGATCCCGAGATCATCGCCAAGGTGTCCCGCAATCTCGGTGAGGCCATGGTGGGGATCGAGATCGACGACATTCCCGCCGGCCAGCGGATGCAGGAGCGAGGCTGGTAGCGACCGCGCCCGAGGCGCCGGCTCCGGTGGTCGGGGTGCTCGCCCTCCAGGGAGACGTCCGCGAGCACGCCCGGATGGTGGCCGCCTCCGGAGGCGTTCCCCGGGAGATCCGGAGGCCCGGCGATCTGGAAGGCATCGACGCGCTGATCATCCCGGGAGGGGAGTCGACCACTATCGGGCGGCTCGCCACCCTCTACGGGCTGGTCGATCCTCTTCGCAAGCGCATCTCGGACGGGCTCCCCACCCTCGGCACCTGCGCCGGGATGATCTTCCTGGCCTCGAAAGTGACCAGGGGAGAGCAACCCCAGCTGGGAGCGCTCGATATGGTGGTGGAGCGGAACGCCTTCGGCCGCCAGAACGAGTCGTTCGAGTGCGACCTGGCCGTGGATGGCTGGGAGGATGCGTTCCCGGCGGTCTTCATAAGGGCGCCCTTGGTGGACAGCACCGCACCCGACATCGAGGTGCTGGCCAGCCACGACGGCCGGCCCGTGCTGGTAAGAAAGGACCATGTCATGGCGTGCGCCTTCCACCCCGAACTCACGGGCGATCACCGCGTCCACCGGATGCTCATCGACCTGGTGGCCTGAGAAGACTCGATGGCCGGTCATTCCAAGTGGGCGAACATCAAGCACCGCAAGGGGCGCCAGGACGCGGCGCGGGGCAACCTGTTCGCCAAGCTGTGCCGCGCCGTCGAGGCGGCGGCTCGCCAGGGTGGTGGCGATCCGGCAGGAAACGCGGTGCTGGCCACCGCTATCGACAAGGCCAGGTCTGCCTCGGTTCCCAAGGACAACATAGAGCGGGCCATCAAGCGGGGTACCGGAGAGCTGGTGGGCGAGCGCCTCGACACGGTCTTCTACGAAGGCTACGCACCCGGGGGAGTGGCGCTGCTGGTGCAGGCGCTCACCGACAACCGGAACCGGGCCGCCTCCGACATCCGGTCCGCCTTCACCCGGAACGGGGGCAACCTCGGCGAGCCGGGCTCAGTTGCCTACCTCTTCGACCAGAAGGGTTACCTTCTAGTAGAAGGTGAGGAGGATGATGTCTTGATGGCGGCGCTGGAGTCGGGCGCCGAGGACGTCCGCGAGAGCGGGGACCAGTTCGAGGTGATCACGGCTCCGACCGACTTCCCGGCGGTCCGGGACGCCCTCGCGGAGGCCGAACTGTCCGTGCAGACCGCCGAGATCACCCAACTCCCCTCCACGACCATCCCGCTGGACGCTTCCGGCGCCGCCAGGGTCCTGCGCCTGGTGGACACGCTGGACGAACTGGCCGACGTGCAAGGCGTCTACGGGAACTTCGACATCCCCGACGATTACCTGGCTGCTCTGGCCGAGTAGGGGTTGGCCGAGCATCGGTGCCAAATCCGACATCTGGTCTTCGTCTAACGGGAGGGGAGGCCACAAGTGGGCTGCTTGGGGTTGGGCAACACGATCTGGGCCAACTCCGGCAGATATGGCAGCTTCATGCCTGAACGACGGGTAAGCGATCCGGGCGAGGCGGAGTACATGTTCGGCGACGACAGCACGGCTTCCGACCGGTTGAGGCTATTGGCCCGGATCTTTGCCGAGTCCTCGCGTAGCTTCGTCAACGAGGCAGTTCCCGACCCGCCGAATCTCGCTGTAGACATCGGATGCGGACCCGGCTACACGACCCGCCTCATCGCCAGAACACTGAAACCGCGCCTAACAGTTGGGATGGACACCTCCGAGGTGTACGTGGCCCAGGCGCAGCGTACCGCACGAGGGAGTGAGCGGTACCTCGTTCATGATGCGACTGCTGTCCCTTTCCCTATAGGCCCGGCGGATGTTCTGTACGCGCGATTCGTGGCTACACACCTTCGGGATCCGGAGGCTGTGATCGGTGCATGGGGATCGCAGCTTGTGAGAGGTGGTGTACTACTGCTGGACGAAGTGGAGTCGATCACCACTTCGAACCGCGTGCTGTCACGGTACCTGGAAGTCGTGAACTCGCTGTTGAACCACGAGGGAAGAACCCTCTACATCGGCCCTGTATTGGACACGATCAGGTTGCCGGAGTTTCTCCAGACGAGGGCGAACGGAGTCCGGTCACTGCCCGTGCTGGACCGGCGCGCAGCGGAGATGTTCCGCCTCAATATGGAGGCGTGGCGACACCGAAGATTCGCTACCGACACGTATGGCGCAGACGCAATCCGTCGGCTGGCCTACGAACTCGACGTGATGGCGCGCGGCTCCAGCCCAAAATCGACCATCGAGTGGGAGATGAGACAAATCGCGTTCGAACGGTCCTGACCGGGAGCATCCCGCGGGCTCAAGCAAGCTCAACTCGGCTCGGCATTTCGCGCCTCGCGTCCTCACCAATATCGTCTCGCAAGTCCGTGCCCGGAGACAAGGGGGCCCGACCGTGACACACGTTGTTCGTCGCAGCGCGAAGCTCGAACCGTGAGGCCACTATCGGATGGCTGGCATCCCAGGCTGATAGCCCAGCGGTCTCAATATATGGTGGCCGTGCACACGGAGCGCACGAACCAGGGCCATAACATCACCCAGCAACTCCATGTACCGGTCTTCAATCACGGTACAGCACTCAGTTCCTGAAGCAGCCGAACGAATGTCGGCCAGTACACGACGACCGCCGCACCCAACTGCCGCGTTAGACGAAGACCAAATGTCGGATTTGGCGCCGAAGACCAGCAGACCACTAGAAGGTCCCCGCCGGATCAGACCACTACCACCTGGACAGTGTGGTAGCCGGTCGCTCCGTCCGGCCGGGGCGGGACTATCTCGGAGGTCTGGGTGTACCCGGACCGGTCCGTGGCCCTCACCGCAATGGTGTGGGGGCCTGGCGTGAAGTCGTACTCGACGTGCCACTGGCGCCAGGTGTCAATGGCGAGCTCCTCAGGCAGGATGGCCTCCATCCACGGCCCGTCATCGACCTGGACCTCGACCCTGTCGATGCCTAGATTCTGTGCCCAGGCCACTCCGGCGATGGCTTGCGTGCCGACGGCCACGGTGCCCGGGCGGGGCGTATCGATCCGGGACTGGGTCTTGATCGGGGCCTCCTTGGCCCAACCTCGCGGTATCCAGTAGGCGTCGAAGTCCTCCCAGCGGGCGAATTCGACCTCGGACAGCCACTTGGTGGCGGAGACGTACCCGTACAGGCCGGAGACCACCAGCCGGGCGGGGAAGCCGTGCCTGACCGGAAGGGGCTCTCCGTTCATGCCGATCGCCAGCAACGCTTCTCGCCCGTCGAATACCGCCTCGGTGGGGAAGCCGACCGTGAAGCGATCGACCGAGCGACCGATCAACTGCGTGCCTTCGGGCCGGACGCCGGCCCGCTCCACCAGATCCTTCAGGGGAACGCCGAGCCACTTGGCGTTGCCGATCAGGTCGCCTCCCACGGAGTTCGAGACGCAGCAGATGGTGATGTAGCGCTCCACCATGGGAAGGGCCGTCAACTCGTCATAGGTGAGGCTGAAGGGTGAGTCCACCAGGCCGGTGAAGCTGACCTCCCAGGTGTCCAGGTCGACGTTGGGGATGCTGAGCGCGGTGTCGATCCGGTAGAAGGTCTCGTTGGGCGTGATCAACTCCGACACCCCTTCCACCTGGGCGATCTGGGCGGGTGTCGGATCCGCCACGGTGCGTACCACCTCCGTCTCGGCCGCGGTGGTGGCCGTGGTCTCCGCCACCGCCGTTTCCTCGACAGCCACGGTGGCAGCCACCGTGGTGGTGCTGGCGGGGGCGGCGGTCGTCGAGGGTGAGGCGGCCACCGTGGGAAGCGTGACCTGCTCGCGGGCCGCCACCACCGACTGCGTCCGGCCGGCGGCGAGCCGCCCGATCACCACCTGGCCCGCCGCGAGAACGACTGCGGCGCCCGAAGCGGTCATGAACGCCCGCCGGGAGTCCGGCGACACGGCCCCGGTGGCATCGATAGCCTCGGCGGCCTCGGCGGCAGGTCCCTGGAGGAGGCGACGGAGCAGGACCAGCACGGCGATGCCGCTCCCGGCCGCCGCTATGGCGGGAATGAAGGTGGCGCCTGCCGTGGCGAGCGGGTCGGTGATTCCCAGCGCGTAGCCGAG
The DNA here is from genome assembly GCA_011523635.1 of Acidimicrobiia bacterium. Taxonomy (GTDB): domain Bacteria; phylum Actinomycetota; class Acidimicrobiia; order Spongiisociales; family Spongiisociaceae; genus Spongiisocius. The sequence goes on along the minus strand of WTGI01000009.1, from coordinate 61,912 downwards.
CACCCCGAAGGCGACGAACCCCATCGCAGCCAGCGGCATGCGCTCGCGGGCCAACACACCCAGCAGGCCGCCGATGATGATCGTCACCACCACGATCCCTCCGATCAGGACCGCCTTGTCGTTGGTGCCGAAGACGGCGATGGCCCAGTCCTTGAGGGCGGCCGGGGTGATGTCGATGAACCTCTGCCCGATCGTCAGCACCAGCGAGGGCGCCGACACGAAGAACGAGGCGAGCATCTCGGAGAAGGCCACGGCGAACCCGCTCGCCACCAGCCCGGCGAGGAAGTAGTCCCTGGTCGATCTCCACCCGCTCGGGGGCTGGTTGCCCGAGGAGGCGGCGGCGGGACCCACGGGTTCAGCCGCCATGGGACAGGGTTAGGATCATTGGGCCGGGGAGTCTGTTGACAGCCCCGCCCGGGCGTTCATGTTCAGTTGCCATGACATAAGGATAGGATCATTGCGATCGCTATTGCAGGGGTCCTGGCACCGATTCCGTTGTCGGTCGTACGGAGCCTGCCAGTCGCGTCGGAAGCCAGCGCCACCAAGGGAAGGAACCGGAGAATGACCCCGACCCCGAGCAAAGCAGCCGCCATCCCGCAAACCGAGGAGGAGTGGCGGGAGAAGCTGACCCCGATGCAGTACCACGTGGCTCGCGAAGCCGGTACCGAGAGGGCCTTCAGCGGCGAGTACTGGAACACCAAGGACGCCGGCACTTACATGTGCGTCGGCTGTGGGATCCCGCTGTTCCGCAGCGAGACCAAGTACGACTCCGGGACCGGATGGCCGAGCTTCTACGAATCGGTCGACGGAGCCCCGGTGGAGGAGCGCCACGACTACAGCTACGGCATGGTGCGTACCGAGGTGGTGTGCGGCAATTGCGAGTCACATCTGGGCCACGTCTTCCCCGACGGCCCGCAGCCGACCGGCCAGCGCTACTGCATGAACTCCGCCTCGCTCGACCTGGAACGCGACTGACCCGGCTGGGATTCCCCACAACCTGCGGCGGTCACCTCCACAGAGGGGTTGAACATGTCACACCACCGTTGTATGTTAGTGGATAACCGTAATTACCAACGGCCCGGTTCGGACGTCTACCAGGCCTCTCGACGGATCAAATCGTTCGGGGCAGCCCCCACCAGGGCATAGCAAAACGCGCCCCGACCAAGGTGGTGGCGGTGGGGAGGGCCCGGCGGGCGGAGCCCGCTCCCGCGATTTTCGCGTTCTTGGCCGACTCAGGCCGCTAGCCGCTGCTGCTGGGCGGCGGGATGTGGCGGATGACCTCGTCGACCACCTTGCTGAAGGGGAGCGACTGCAACCAGACCCGTCCGGCGCCTTCCAGGGTCGCCAGAAACAGCCCCTCGCCGCCCAGGAACATGGTCGACGCCCGTCCGGCCCGCTCGATCGAAAACTCGATCTGGGGCTCGAACGCCACCACGCAACCGGTGTCTATCCGGAGTTTCTCGCCGGTCAAGTGCTTCTCGACGATGGTGCCGCCGGCGTGTAAGAACGCCATCCCGTCGCCCGAGATGTCCTGGAGGATGAAACCCTCGCCGCCGAAGAAGCCGACGCCGAGCTTCCGGTTGAGGGCGATATCGAGTTTGGTGCCCCGCGCCGCGCAGAGAAACGCGTTCCGCTGGGCCCGGATCCGGCCACCGAGCTGCGCGAGGTCGAGCGGCACGATCTTTCCCGGATACGGAGCTGCGAACGCAACCTTGCGCCGGCCGCCGCCCTCGTTGGTGAAGTGGCCGAGATACACCGACTCGCCCGCCAGCGCCCGCTTGCCGGCCGACTTGAGCCTTCCCCAGGCTCCCTGGTTGGGCTCCGACCCGTCGCCCATCTTGACCTCGAACGTGATGCCGTCCTCGATATACATCATCGCCCCGGACTCGGCCACCACCGTCTCCTGCGGGTCCAGTTCCACCTCCACGAATTGCAGGTCATCACCGACAATCCGGTAGTCGACCTCATGACTCCTCACACCCACCTCCAAAACGCCGATACCGATGGATCACCCCAGAACCTACCACCGCGCCGTCCATAGTCCGGCCCAGGTGGGGTACGGAATCCGGAGTTGCTATTGAGCGATTGATTCATATAATAGAGGGTTGATATGATGTTGTACATGTTTGGAAGGCATCCTCCAAAAGGCCGATCCGGTTCCGGATGCCGACCTCGATGCGCGTGAGGGTGGCGTCCCGCTTCGTGGCCGCGAGCGTTGCCCTTCTCCTCGGACTCCCCGCTCCGGCACTCCCGGTCGAGGCGGCCGGCGAGCCACGGACAGACACCGCGCCGTTCGGCACCATGGTCGTGAACGGATTCCTGGTGCCGATCCCGCGCCCGAAGAACGACCAGCTCGTGATGTACCCGGTGGCCCGGATCGCCGGCGATCTCGCCCCCAAATCGGTCGTGGCGTCCGGAACCGGGTTGTACCTCGCTCAGAACATGATGTACCGGCACACCATCTCGGTCCTCGACCACACGAAGCGCATCGTCAAGACCATCGACGACTCCGTCAACCTGCGGGAGTTCGGGTATGACGCCACCGGAGATGTCTACCGGGGAGCACCCGTGGAGGCGGCCTTCACGTCGGACGGATCGTTCGCATTCGTATCCAACTACCGCATGTACGGTCCTGGATACGACCCGCAAGCCGGCAGCGACACCTGCGGGAAGGACCAGGGACAGGACAGTTTCGTATACCGCATAGACACTACGGCGCTCGAGATCGACCGTGTCTATCCGGTCGGTCCCGTACCGAAACACCTGGCCGTAACGCCGGACAACCGTCTCCTGGTGGTATCGAACTGGTGCGGCTTCGATGTCACCGTGATCGACCTGGTCACGCATAAGACCCTCGCGGAGATCGACGTCGGTCGCCACCCGAGGGGAGTTGCGGTCACGAGCGACAGCGGGACCGCCTACGTGGCCGTGATGGGGTCCACCGGCATAGCCGCCATCGACCTTACGGCCTTCTCACCCGAGAACGGCGACACCGGGACGGCAAGCCCACCGGCGCCGACATACATACGCAAGGTCGGGATCTCGCCCCGCCACCTGGTATTGAGCCCGGACGGCAAGACCCTGTACGCCACGCTCAACGGAGAGGACGCGGTCATAGCAGTCGATCTCGACTCGGGACAGGTCATCCGCCGCATACGGACCGGCCAGGCACCCCGCACCATGGATATCTCCTCCGATGGCACGGCTCTATATGTCGTCAACTACAGGTCGCACACCGTGAGCAAGGTACGGACCAGCGACTTCACGATCCTCCAGGAGTTCGACACCACCCCCAGACCCATCGGCATCACCTACGACCCCTTCAACAACGAGGTATGGGTATCGACCTATTCGGGCACCATCCACGTATTCGCCGAGCAGCCCGGATGAACACCGACCAACTCGAATTGCTCTCCGGGATGCTTCCCCCAACCCAGCCGTTGGGTATGCCGAAATCGTTAATTTTTTAGATTTCTGCGATTGTAAGAAATAGTTTGTCATAGACAGCCATTATATTAGTTGGCATGTACGAAACACCGACTTTTCATGACGCCGACTCCATTCTGGTCGCCGAGAACAACCTCAAAGACGCCCAGGGGGAGATCGACCGGCTCCGGGGCCGCCAGCTCGCCTGGCTCAAGATGGTGGTCCGCCACCGGGGGATCGTCCGGGACGGATACCGATCCCTCATCGACTGGACAGCATCGAGGCTGGACATACCTCATACGGTGGCGCGTGATCTCGCCTACCTGGCGCCCGGCTGGACGACGACACCATCGACCTCATAGGACGCGGCCACCTGCCGTTCGACCGCACCGTCTCCCAGCAGCGTCTCCTGCAAGCTGGAGCCAGCCCCTCCGATCTCGCTGCCTCGGAGGATCTCGACCTGGCCGGGGTCACGAAGCTGGCCACCAGGTTCCGCAAGATCAGCCGGGGAAACGAGCGGAGCGCGTTCGAGAGACAGTACGTCAACCTGAGAGCGTCGGATGACGGCGCCGTGTGGCACCTCTCAGGCAGGCTGACTGCCACCGACGGCCAGATCGTACGCCACGCCCTGGATCGCCGCTCCGACCAGATCCCACGCCTCACCCACGGCACAGACACCGATTCTGAGCTGACACCCGCTCAGAAACAGGCCATCGGGCTAACCACCATGGCCCAAGACGACCTGGACCAGAACCTCACACCAGGCGACCCCGCCGGCCGGGAACCGGTCATCATGTTGATCAAGGACCAAACCCTCGCAGACCAATCGAATGACACCCAAGGAGTCGAACTGTTCAACGGTCCACGAGTCGGACCTCAAACCGTCGAGGCGGTCGAATGCGAAGGACGCACCGAACCCGTCACCATCAACAACGGCCAGGTCGTAGAGATCAGACCAACCCGGCGCCACGTTCCCAAACGGCTCCGCCGAGCGGTTCTCGCAAGGGACCGCAAGTGCGTCATCGACTCATGCCAGAGCAGCTACCGGCTCCAGGCACACCACGTCATCCCCAGACGCGACGGCGGCGCCGACACGGCTGGCAACCTCGCCACGCTCTGCTGGTACCACCACCACATCGCCGTTCACCGGCGCGGACAGCAGATCGACCCCCACACACCACCACACCGCCGCCGGCTCCTCCCACCCCGAACCTGGCCCCACTACCGGCACCCCACCAACCTCGAATACTTCAGCCCCCATGAACAACAACAACGCGCCTACCAGGCCTTCCTCAACAAATACCACCCCCAACAACCCCACCCCGGCGGATAGCCACCCACACTCGACCCGATCAGGACCAGCACTAGGGTGGGACACTGAATTCGCCTGCCCAGGGACCGTGATCATGTCCATCCGAAGGTTCACCGAAGTCGAGGCCTACCAGCACGCCGACGACGGCTACTACTACCGGCCGCTGGTCGCCGGGAAGGAACTGTTCTCCTACGTGGCCCACGTGCCCGCGGGCGGTTACATGCCGCCCGATGCCGAGGAGGCCGAGCTGTTCGAGTTGTCGCTGTTCATGCTCGAGGGACGCCTGGACGGGATCCTCGACGAGGACCGTGTGGCTCTTTCTCCCGGCGACGCGCTCCACATTCCGAGGGGGATGCCCTTCGGAGTGGAGAACCGGGGTTCTGCCACGGTCTCGTTCGTGCTCAGCTTCGCACCGCCACCGCCGGGAGTGGACCTCGACACCATGAAGCAGTCGGCCATCGACCGCGGCCGCGTGGTCATCGACGCTGCCGACGTTGAGGACGTAGTAGGCCCGGTCACCTTCCCCGGTTAGCCAGCACATCCATGCGTATCAGGACTGCGGAACCGCGGGATGCCGGCTCGCTCGCCAGGGTTCACGTCGATTCGTGGCGGTCCACCTATGCCGGCATCTTGCCCGACGAGTTCTTGGCCGGACTCTCGTACCGGGATAGGGAGTCGTTCTGGCAACAGGTCCTGACGACCGCGCGGCCCATCGTCAGCAACTTCCTCGCGGAAACCGAGTCCGGTGATGTGGTCGGCTTGGCCGCGGGAGGGCCGGAGCGAACCGGGAACGAGACTTACCTGGGAGAGCTCTATCTCGTCTACCTGCTCGAGCAGTACCAGCGCAGGGGTTTGGGGCGCCTCCTCGTCTCGGCCGTGGCGGAGAGGCTGTTGGCGGACGGGTTCGACTCGATGCTGCTGTGGGTGGCGAAGGACAACCATCCGGCGTGCCGTTTCTACGAGGCGCTCGGAGGGGAACCGATCGACAGCAGAACCATCGACGTCGCCGGAGCAGACCTTGCTGAGGTGGCCTACGGATGGCTGCAGGTCGCCGACCTGGTGACCGACAAGGCGGGGGTTTGAGCAACCCCGCGGCCACCGCAGGCTCCTGGGACCTGACATGCGAGTAGCGATTCTGGGCTCCGGGTGGTGGCACCGCACCCGAGGCGGCCCGGCCCATGTCGTGTCCTTCGGGGACACCAACGTCATGTTCGACTGCGGCCGGAAAGCGGTCAGCCGTCTCTTCCGAGTCGGCATCCCCCCGGCGGAGGTATCGGCGCTCTTCATCTCGCACAGCCACTTCGACCACAACATGAGCCTGGTCGAGTTCCTGTTCGGCTCGTGGCTCACCGGGCGCACCGAGCCGGTCCCCGTCTACGGACCGAAGGGCACGGCCGCGCTCATCGAGGCCCTCATCGGCCCGGACGGCTTCTATGCCCGTGACATCGCCTCTCGCACAGACGGCTCGGTCGGCATGGATCCGGGGGGAATCGAGGTACTGGCCGGCGACGTGGAGGCCCCCGGGGTCGTCCACGAGGGAGAGAATTGGAGGGTCACGGCGGCTGCCGTTCCCCACTCCCCGTTTCTCGACGCCTGGGCATACCGGTTGGATACCGAACAGGGATCAGTGGCCTATTCGGGAGACACGGCGCCGTCGGACGAAATGATACGGCTGGCCCAGGGAGCCGACCTGCTCATCCACGAGTGCACTGCCACCGACGAGATCATCCGGGAGAAGGGTCTCGGGGATTTCCACACGTCATCGACGGATGTGGGCCGAATCGCCTCGGAGGCGGGTGTGCGAATGGTGGCAATCGTGCACTTCGGCGGGAACGGAGATGCCACCGGCCGGCGGGCGGTGAGGCGCATGGCCCGCGAGGTCCGGCGGGGCTTCAAGGGCAAGGTGTTCGTCGGCGGCGATCCGCGCATAATCCGGATCTGATGCCCCGTGAGCTCCCCGGATACCCCCATCATTAACGAACCCATGGGTGCTCCGAACGTCGTCCTGATCGTCCTTGACGACTTGGGTTTTGCGCAGCTCGGGTGCTACGGCGCCGAGATCGCCACTCCCAACATCGACCTGCTCGCGGACGACGGCCTCCGCTACAACGGTTTTCACGTCACATCACTATGCGGACCGACGAGAGCCACGCTCATGACAGGTCGCAACCATCACGCGGTCGGTATGGGGATCGGTCCCGAGGTCCCGATGGGGTTCCCCGGCTATACCGGGCGGATCCCGAAGTCTGCGGGAACCCTTCCCAGGCTGATGCGTGACGCCGGGTACAGCACCCTTGCGGTGGGAAAGTGGCACCTGACGCCCCGCTTCGACCGCAACCAGGCAGGTCCGTTCGAGCATTGGCCCCTCGGTCTCGGCTTCGAGCGCTATTACGGCTTTCTCGGCGCACTGACCGATCAGTGGACGCCGCATCTCGTCTGCGACAACCGGTTCGTAGAGCCGCCACTGACCCCCGAGGAGGGCTATCACCTGACCGAGGACCTGGCGTCTCAAGCGATCCGGCTCATGCAGGATCAGCAGCAAGCAGCACCCGACAAGCCGTTCTTCCTGTACTTCGCCACCGCGGCGCCTCACTCACCTCACCAGGTCCCCGACGCCTGGATCGAGCCCTACCGCGGACGGTTCGACGACGGGTGGGAGGCGGCGCGTTCTCGCACCTTCCTGAGACAGAAGGAACTGGGCGTCGTACCACCCGGCACCATCAACACCGAGCGCCCCTCCTGGGTGGCCCCATGGGAGGATCTGCCGCTCAAGGAACGCCAACTCTATGCCCGCATGATGGAGGTATACGCCGGGTTCGTCACGCATACCGACGCCCAGATAGGGCGCCTCATGGAGTTCCTGGATGCGATGGGCATAGCCGACAACACCCTGGTGATGTTCCTGTCCGACAACGGCGCCAGCGCCGACGCAGGGCCCCACGGCATGGTGCGCCGTTACGGGCACCGAGCAGCCAAAGATGACATCGACTCGATGGCGAGGCACGTAGACGACCTCGGGGGAGTAGGAGTAGCGAGCGACTACGCCTGGGGATGGGCCTGGGCCGGCAACACGCCATTTCGGCTCTGGAAGCGATATACCTGGCTCGGCGGGGTTCGTACCCCCCTCATCATGAGGTGGCCGGCGGGCATCCCGGCCGAGCACAACGGCGATGTGCGCCCGCAATTCTGTCACGCCATCGACCTCATGCCCACGATCCTCGAAACAGCTGGAGTCGACACCCCTGCCGTGCTCGACGGTGTCGACCAGCAGCCCCTCCACGGAGAGAGCCTCCTGCCCACGTTCCGTGAAGCCGACGCCCGGATAGAACGGACTCCCCAGTATTTCGAGATGTTGGGTTCCCGCGCCATCTACCACGAGGGCTGGAAGGCGACGACCGACCATGTCGGCAGCATGCTGGAAGCCGAGCGCGAGCTCATCGAGGGCAGCGATGACTACGGGTCGGACCGGTGGTCGCTATACAACCTGGAGGAGGACTTCTCAGAGGCGAATGACGTAGCGGGGGAGTACCCCGAGCGGTTGGATGACCTCGTTGAACTCTGGTGGCGCGAAGCTGACCGGAATCACGTTCTACCGCTCATGGATGGCTTCTGGGATTCGAACCAGGCCGCCGCCATCGAGCCACCCCCGCACGTCGGCCGGCGCCGATACGTCTACCTACCCGGGGGAGGGCCCATCCTCACTTCCGCTCTCGTGTCCAGCTTCCGCCTCGTCGCCGATATCGAAATAGGCGCAGATCGGAACGCCGCCGGAATCATATGCACCCAGCGGCTCGGCATGATGGACCACTTCACCGACCAAGGGTGGGCCCTCTACTTCCTAGACGGCCACCCCGTCTTGACCTTCAATCTGCGCGGCACACCCGAACGGCTCGTGGCCGCCGGACGGATTCCGGCAGGCACCCACAAGATCGAACTCCTGCACACCGAGAACGCGACCGACCACACCATCAGCCTGGCACTGAATGGTCAAGAGGTGGGCGCCATGGACCTCTCGGACAATCCTCTCACCACCCAGTTCCGACTAGGGCGCCTGCTGGTCGGCGGGGACTACGGGACGCCAGTGTGCGACGACTACCAACCACCCTTCCCCTTCACAGGACACATCCAACGCGTCGTCTGCGAGGACCTCAGCCAACCCGGACCCCAAGATCTGCGTGAACAGATCATCAACACCCTCGAGAACGACTGATTCTCCCGTCGACCCATCTCCTCATCCGCCACGCTCACCTAGTGTCGCTGGCGCGGTTACCGGACCCGATCAGAACCTCGGGCCGCCGCTCAACAAGAAGGCCCCTCGATTCGGGGGAGTGTCACTGCCGCATGACATCATGTAGGTTCCGGTGTAGAGGAGGATTCAAGTGGCTGTCGAGATGGCGATCTGGAGGATGACCGATGCGGGGCCTCGGCATCTGGTGTCATCACCGCTCGACTCGGAACAGCGTCTCGAGGATATGCTGGCTGAAGATCCCGGCATGTGCGGGATGGATCTGCTTGTCGTCGGGCGCCAGGTGCGGACCCGATATGGCGGATACATTGATCTCCTGGCCCTAGATGCTGACGGTCGCGCCCATGTCCTCGAGCTAAAGCGTGATCGGACTCCTCGCGACGTTGTCGCCCAAACACTCGACTACGGATCTTGGGTACAGGATCTAGGCGTCGAGGACCTGGAGCAGATCTACCTGGACCACCATGATGGCGACACCGACCTCGGAGAGGCCTTCGCCGAGCGATTCGACAGCCCGCTGCCGGATGTGGTTAACGCCGACCAGCAATTCACGATCATCGCGTCCGAACTCGACCTGACATCTGATCGCATCGTCGAGTTCCTCGCAGAGTCCTACGGCGTGCCCATCAACGCCGTGTTCTTCCGCCACTTCAGCGACGATGGCCGTGACTACCTCGCCCGGACATGGCTGCTCGATCCACAACCAGACGGAGACACGACCCAGCGACCATCGCGAAGAAAGAGCAGGCCATGGAACGGCCGGGACTTCTACTGCGTCCTAGGCCGAGTCGAGGACCCGTATCCCGACCGCTGGTCCATAGCCAGAAAGTACGGGCTCCTTAACGCAGGCGGTGGATCGTGGTACTGGAAGCCACTCCGCAACCTCACGCCCGGAAAGCGCGTCTTCGCATACGTCGGTGGCGCCGGCTATGTCGGCCTAGGCCGAGTCACCGGCGAGATGGCGCCCGCTCGCCATGCCAGAATCGAGATCAACGGAGGCCTACAGCCGTTACTCGATCAACCGGAACTGAGAGACGAAAAGTGGCAGCGCGCAGCCTCGGACGACCCGGAACGGACCGAGATGGTCGTACCGGTTGAGTGGCTCGGCACCCGGCCTATCGAAGAAGCGGTCTGGGAGAAGGGCCTCTTCGCCTCACAAATCACGGCATGCAGGCTAAAGGACGAAAACACGATCAGGACAGTCGAGTCCGCATTCGGACTTGACTCCACAACCGACTAATCGACCATCCGGTAAAGAGAGCGTCAACCGGATTAGTGGACCGGTAGTGGACTTGGACAAGGTAGGGGGCTCAGAGATGGCCATCCGGAACTGATCGGGATGTCCCATAATGCACGTTATGTAAAGCTGGCCTATGGGGTGGGGTCAGGAGGAGGTCTCCAAGCCACGAGGCCGGTCCGTTCGAGGAACTCCCCGACGTCGAGCAGGAGCTCCTCCTGCCACCAGGGCGCGATCAACTGCACCGCTGGGGGCGGCGTCCATTCGTCGGCAAGGGGCAGGGAGATCGCCGGGCAGCCCAGTACGTTGACCGGGGACGTGAAGCCGCCCATGACGTCGCCGGTCCAATGGCGTTCACCCCCTACCACGATTCCGTCGACCCCGATCGTCTTGCGGTTGTGGCCGACCGTCGGCGTCAGGATCAGGTCGTATTCGGAGAAAATCCTCCGCGCCGCCTGGATGATTCCGGCCTTCCATCGCAAAGCGCGCACGTATTCGTCGGTCGTGGTCTGGATCGCCGTCTCGACGCGCCCCCGCACTTCGGCTCCGTATGGCTTGTCAGGGTCGTCGATCCACTGCCGATGGACGGCGGCTGCCTCGGCGGAGGACAGCGCCATGCGGATCGGATCCGGGACCAGAGCCGGATCCCGGAGCAGTTCGACCCCGGTGCCGGTCTCCCCGAGCCGGTCGCAGAACGTTTCGAACGCGGTCCTGATCTCATCCGATGTCGGCACCCACTCGAGCCAGCCTACGGGCAAGGCAACCCGGACCCGGTTGAGGGAGCGGAGCCTGCGGCCGGGCAGATCCCTGGGGTCGGACCAGGGGTCGCTCCGGTCGAACCCCTTCATCGCCCTGTACATGAGGCGAGCGTCGGCACAGCTGGTGGCCAGCGGTCCCACGGTGTCCATCGATCCGGCGTACGGGAACACCCCGGTGAGCGGGACGCGGCCGTGGGTCACCTTGAGGCCGACCACGCCGCACATGGCGGCCGGCACCCGTACCGAACCTCCGGTGTCCGTGCCGATGCCGGCCGGGGCCATCCCCGCCGCGACAGCCGCGGCCGACCCCCCGGACGACCCGCCCGGCGACAGCGTGCGGTCCCAAGGGTTGCGAACCACCCCGAACCAGGGATTTTCGGAGGTGCCTCCGTACGCGAACTCGTCCAGCCCGGTCCGGCCCATGATGATCGCCCCCGCGGCCTCCAAGCGTTTGACAACCGGGGCCGACACCTCAGCCTCGTGGCGGTAGAAGCCCGACCCGGCGGTCGTCACATGCCCGGCATGATCGATCAGGTCCTTGAGGGCGATCGGGACGCCCGCCAGCGAGCCGGCGCGGGATCCGGCGTCGACTAGATCGGCCTGCCGCAGCGCGCCGACGCGGTCGAGTTCGGTGAAGGCATTGAGGTCCGGGTTCTTCGCTTCGGCGATCTCGAGGTAATGCTCGACCACCTCGCGGGCGGTCCGCCTGCCGTCGCGGACAGACCTGACGATGGACTCGGCGGGGCCTTCCACGGTTGTCTGGCTACCGGGGACCGCGTCGGATGCCTGCATGCTCCCGAGCTTATATCGCCGCGCTTGAACGGAACCCTCCGGACACCGCTGGAGACGCCATCGCTAGGCTCGGGCGCGCGGTTACCGAGGGGAAGTGTGATGCTCAAACGCCTGAATGCCGAGGAGGTTGCTCAGTACCGGCAAGACGGGTACATCTGCCCGGTCCGGGTGATGGATGCGACCCGTGCGGCCGGCTACCGGCGGACGCTTGAACAGTTCGAATCCGAACAGGGCGGTCCGGTATCCGGGGCCCTTCGCAACAAGTGCCACCTGCTGTTCCGCTGGGTCGACGAGTTGATGCGTGATGGCACCGTTCTCGACGCGGTCGAGGACCTGATCGGCGAGAACATCCTGTGCTGGAACACTCTGTTCTGGATCAAGGAGCCCGAGACCAAGTCCTACGTGTCCTGGCATCAGGACCTCAACTACTGGGGGCTGGACACCGACGACCTGATCACGGTGTGGCTGGCATTGTCGCCCGCCACACCCGAGAGCGGCTGCATGAGCGTTCTGCCGGGAAGCCACCGGGGTGAGTTCATGCCTCACAGCGACACGTTCCAAGAGGACAACATGCTGACCCGCGGCCAGGAGATAACGGTGGAGGTCGACGAGGCCGACACCGTCACGATGCCGTTACGGCCCGGCGAGATTTCCATGCACAACGGCCGGCTGGCTCATGCCTCCTCCCCCAACACGTCCGGCGACCGCCGGATCGGGGTCTCGTTCCACTACATGCCGACCAGAACTCGCCAGATCATCGGCGACTGGGACAGCGCGGCCCTGGTCCGCGGCCAGGACACCTACCGGCACTTCACCCACACTCCTCGGCCCACCAGGGACTTCGACCCGGAAACGGTGAAGTTCCACAGCAAGGCCTCGGATGCGGTGCGCGACATCCTGTTCCACGGGGCCGACAAGGTCCGGCAGACCCTCTGAGCCTGGCCCGCTCCGACGGTTGGACTCGGCCTGCTAGATGACCTCGATGGGGCCCTGGTAGAGCCCTAGGGTGGCGTCCGCGGTCAGTAGCGTTATTCCTTCGATCTGTGCCTGGGCCACCAGCATGCGATCAAAGGGGTCTCTGTGGATGGGAGGAAGCAAGTCGACCGCAACCGCATGGGTGCCGGTTACCGGCAACTCCGTGTAGCCGTTCTCTAGCAGACCTCGGCGCAGCACACGCGGATCCACCGCAAAGTCGGTCCGGCCCAGGCCGCTCTTGATGGCAATCTCCCACAGTGACGCCGCACTGTAAAGGACCTCAGTGCCCGGGTTCTCGACCACAAAACGCACTTGTTCGGGCAGCCGGTCGGGCTCACCCGCCACCCACAGCAGGATGTGCGTATCGAGTAGCAGGCTCACGCGTCAGATTCGAACAGGCCCGCTATCTCCCCGGCGCCCATGCGATCAAAGTCATCGGGTACGGAGAACCGGCCCTCTAGGAACCCCACACGCCGCTTTGGTCCAGGCGCCGGAGCGTCGACCGCTATCACCTTGACCAGAGGGGTCCCGGCCCGTGCGATAACGAATGGCTCGCCATTCGCCGCGGCCGCCACGAGCCGCGACAGGTGGGTCTTGGCTTCATGCATGTTGACGGTTTGCATATGGTGTCTCCCAACCAACTTAGTCCACAAGACTTAGTCTAGCACTTCTCGAGCGGGCGCAAGGGCCGGGCAATCCTGACACCCTCCGGCGGCAAGCGACTACTCAGGCGGGGACGCTACCCTCCCCCGGCCATGGACGACCTTGCGCCTCAGCACAGCCATACGCCGCCGTCTGCCCGCACGAGGGTGCGCCGTGGTCGGGATCGGGCCCGCTACGACCGGGTAGATGTGCTGGAGATTCTGGACGCCGGCGTCATAGCCCATGTCGGTGTTTCCACACCTGACGGACCCCTCGTTCTCCCGATGGCTTACGGCCGCGACGACGAAATGCTCTACCTGCACGGGGCCATCGCCAATCACCTCCTCAGTTCTGGTGAAGAGCAGGAGATTTGCGCCACCGTGACGCACCTCGACGGGCTCGTGATGGCCCGCTCCCCCTTCCACAACTCGATGAACTACCGCTCGGTGGTGGTGCGGGGCCGCGGTCGTCGGATCCGCGACGATCGGCGGAAGCTCGAAGCGCTCAGGCTCATCACCGACCACGTAGTAGCGCACTGGGACGATGTCCGCCCACCGTCACAGTCCGAGCTGCGCAAGACCCTGGTCCTGGAACTCCCTCTGGTGGAAGCGTCAGCCAAGGTGAGAACCGGGGATCCGATCGACGATCCTGAGGACATCGAAGGCCCCTGGTGGGCGGGGACGGTACCGATCACGACCCGTTTCGGCCGGGCAACCCCGTCGGCAGACCTGGAGTCCGGCTCCGGCGTCCCGGCACCCCTCACTGCGCTGACCGATCTGACGCTGGACGAACGCCCGCAGCCTCATCGCAGGTGATAGAGAAGTAGAGGGATCAGAGACCGATGGCGCAGCCGTCGCCCCTGGGATCTGAGCCGCCCCAGAGGACGCCGGTGTCCGGGTCGCGCACGATGATCTGCCCTTGGCCTACCACCCTTGTTCTGAGGGCGCCCGAAGCGGGACGGACGGGATGCCCGAGTCGGGCCAAGGCGCTGATCGTGCCCTCGTCAATGGTGTCCTCAACCCAGATAGGACCATTGGGCGGGTCGTCGTAGATCGAGAAGCGAGGCTCGTCTATGGCACTCTGGGGATCCATGCCGCGGTCCACCAGATTGATCACCGCCTGGACATGTCCCTGGGGCTGGTTCCACCCGCCCATCACCCCGAATGGCCCCACGAGCGACCCGTCGGACCGGGTGAGCATGGCGGGGATGATGGTGTGGTAGGGGCGCTTCCCGCCCTCCAGGGTATTGGGGTGGTCCGCTTCGAGGACGAACCCGGCACCGCGGTTCTGGAGGCTGAATCCGCAGCTACGGGGCACGATGCCGCTTCCGAAGCCGTGATAGTTGCTGTTGATGAAGGAGCATGCGTTCCCCTCTCCGTCGACCGTGCATAGGTAGACGGTGTCGGAGCCGCCCGGCAGGTGTCCGGCGGTTGCGAACTCGATGGCGCCCTCGTAGGAGATGAGCCGGCGACGCTTCGCCGCGTACCGTTTGCTGAGCATGGCGGCGACGGGGACGCGGGAGCGGGTGGGATCCGCGACGTAGGCCCGGGCGTCGGCGAAGGCCAGGCGGATCGCCTCGATGGTCGGGTGCAACGCTTCCGGCGACCTCGGTCGGGTCGAAGGGATGTCGAATCCCTCCAGGATGTTCAGAGCCATTAGCGCGGTGATGCCTTGGCCGTTGGGAGGACACTCGTAGACGGTGTAGCCACGGTAGGTGGTTGAGATCGGGTTGTCGAAGGATGAACGGTGATCTCGGAGATCGTCGGCCGTCATGCAGCCGCCGTTCAGCTGCACAGCCTCGACGATGGCCCGCGCCGGCCACCCGCTATAGAAGGCATCGGCGCCGCCCTCCGCCACGGCGCGCATCACCCGGGCGATCGACGCGTTTCTCCACACCTCCCCTGGCCTGGGAGCACGGCCGTCCACCAGCAGATCGTGGCCGGCAGGTCCCTTGGCCCTCAAGAGATCTTCTTGCCCCTCCCAGCCGGCGCTGATTATGGGCGTCACCGGAAACCCGTGCTCGGCCAGCGCGATGGCCGGCGCCAGCACCTCAGCCATCGACATTCGCCCGAAGCGCTCCACGGTGTCCACCCAGCCTGCGACCGTGCCGGGCACCGTCACCGCGTGGGGTCCCTGGGGATCGAAGCCGGCCGGTCCCCCGGCCATTTCCGGTGTCAGAGCCTTGGGGCTTCGTCCGCTGCCGTTGACGGCATCGACCACGCCTCGGCCGGCGTCATAGAAGAGGGAGAAGCAGTCACCGCCGATGCCCGTGGAACCCGGTTCGACCACCGCCAGCGCCGCGGCGGTCGCAACGGCGGCGTCGGCCGCATTGCCGCCCGACTGCAGCGCCGAGACACCGGCCAGGGTGGCCAGCGGCTGGCTCGAGGCCACCACACCCCTCGTCGACAGGATCGGCGAGCGTCGGGACTCCCATCGGATCGGGTGCTCGAACACGCTCCCAGGCTACACAGTCGCGAAGCGCCGCCTTCGCGGAGGGCTGTTCCGACGTCTGACTTTGGAACAGCCTGAAATGGGATCCTACGAGCCGTCCTGCCAGCGGAGTACGGGGCGGCGGGCGGCGGTGGCCTCGTCGAGGCGGCCTATGGGTGCGGTCCAGGGCGCGTGGTGCAGCGTGTCGGGATCGCTCTCGGCCTCCTCCGCCACCGAGATGAGGGCTTCGACCAGCGCTTCGATGGCCTCGGGAGGCTCGGATTCGGTGGGCTCGATCATCAGGGCCTCTTCGACGATCAACGGGAAGTAGACGGTCGGCGGGTGGAAACCATGGTCGATCAGGCGCTTGGCGATGTCGTAGGTTCGCACCCCGAGCTCCCGGCGCTGGCGGGAGCCGGAGAAGACCACCTCATGCAGCACCGGGCGGTCGTACGGCAGGTCGTAGTGACCATGGAGCAGAGCGCGCACGTAGTTGGCGTTGAGCACGGCCTGGCCGGAGGCGGCGCGCAGGCCGTCGAGCCCCAAGGCCCGCATGTACGCATAGGCCCGGACCAGGACGGCGGCGTTGCCCTGGAACTGCTGGAGCCGGCCGATGCTGCGCTCGGGCGCGACCAGGCGTACCAGACCGTCATCGCTTTCCTCCACCACCGGCGTGGGCAGGTATGGGGCCAGTTCCTCGGAGCACAACACGGGTCCGGCGCCCGGACCTCCGCCACCGTGGGGGGTGCTGAAGCTCTTGTGGAGGTTGAGGTGGACGACATCGAAGCCCAGGTCTCCGAAGCGCACGCGGCCCATGATCGCGTTGAAGTTCGCTCCGTCGCCGTACAGGTACCCGCCGGCGTCGTGGATGAGTCCGGCGACCTCCTCGATGCCGCGCTCCCACAACCCGAGGGTATTGGGCGCGGTGACCATGACGGCCGCCACCGTCTCGTCGAGTTCTCGCTCGATCGTGGCCCGGTCGAGCGAGCCGTCGGCGCCGGTCGGGATCTGGGTGACCTTGAATCCGGCCATGGTGGCCGTCGCCGGGTTGGTGCCGTGGGCCGAATCCGGAACGAGGATGCGGCGGCGGGTCTCGAGCTCTCCCCGATCATCGAGGGCGCTGGCCACCATGAGAACACCTGCCAGCTCTCCGTGCGCACCCGCCGCGGGAGAGAAACTGACATTTGGTAGGCCGGTGAGCTCGCCCAGACCACGACCCAACTCCAACTGGATACGCAGCGTGCCCTGGACGTCCTCCGCCGGGGCCTGCGGATGTGCTCGTGCGAACCCGAAAAGGGACGCCATCGTGTCGTTGACCTTCGGGTTGTACTTCATGGTGCAGGAGCCCAGCGGGTACGTACCGGAGTCGATCCCGAAGTTCCGAACTGACAGGGCCGTGTAGTAGCGGACCAGCCCTCCCTGGCTTAGCTCTGGCAACCGCACGGAGTCGCGCAGCAGACGATCGTCCGGAAGAGGAGCCTCCTCCCCCGCCCACGAAGGCACATCGACCGCACGGCGGCCCGGTTCTCCGCGATCGAAGCTCAGGCGCGCTCCGAAGTCCGCTACGCCGGGTCCGGAGCCGCTCACTCCTCTCCCCCGATCTCCGCCAGCGCCCTGATCAACGCGTCCACGTGCGCATCGGGCGTCGCCTCCGTCACCGCGAACAGCAAGGCATCGCGTGCTTCGGGTTCCGGCCGGGCCGACACATCGAGACCCGCTCCGATACCGCGCGCCGCCAGTTGGGCTGCGAGTTCGCCGGCGGGGACGGGCCCTCGAACGAGGAACTCCTGGAACCAGGGCCCGCGGTCGGGTGTCTGGTAGCCGGGCAGCGCCGCGATGCGTGAGGCGGCGTCGTGGGCACGCTGGTAGCAGAGCACTGCGGATTCGCGCATTCCCATCGGGCCGAGCGCCTGGACGGTGATGGTGAAGGCAACCGCTATCAGGGCCTGAGCGGTGGAGACATTCGACGTGGCCCGCTCCCTCCGGATGAACTGCTCGCGGGCCTGCAGCGTGAGCACGTATCCGGTGCGCTGTTCTCCCCTGCCGTTTCCGTCAGCGAGCTCCCGGGTACGCCCGACGATGCGGCCGGGCATCTGCCTCAGGTACTTGGTGCGCGCCGCGAACAACCCGAGGGAGGGCCCGCCGTAGTTGGGAGGGCCCGCCAGATCACGGCCCTCGCCGGTCACGATGTCGGCGCCGGCATCACCCGGCGCGCGCAGCAGGCCCAGAGCGAACGGATCGGCGACGGCCACGAACAGCGCACCCACGCCATGGGCGGCGTCGGCAAGCGGTTCGAGATCCACGATGGTCCCGAGGAAATCCGGCTGCTGGGCCACCAGGCAGGCGTGCTCCTCACCGATCGCATCGGGCGACGGGACAGCATCCACGCCCAGCCCGGCGCCCCGTGCGTACGTGCGGACCACTTCAGCGGTTCCGGGATGGATCGGCTCGAGCAGTGCTACCGTCCTCCGCTTCGTGACTCGGGCCGCCATCAGGCAGGCTTCGGCGGTGGCGCTGGCTACGTCGTAGAGCCCGGCGTTGGAAACGTCCATCCCTGTCAGCTCGCAGACGACCGACTGGTATTCGAACGCAGCCTGCAGGGTTCCCTGGCTGATCTCCGGCTGGTACGGCGTGTAGGAGGTGGCGAACTCGGAACGCCCGGTCAGGAATGCGGTGATAACCGGGATGGAACGCCGGTACGCTCCTGCGCCCAGAAAATCAGGTCGCCACGGGTCAGCATTGGCGCCGGCGAGTTCCTCCATCAACGCGATCAACTCCGGCTCCGGTAGCGCGGACGGTAGGTGGATCGCCGGATCCCGCATCGCTGCGGGCAGGTCGGCGAATAGCGCGCCCACATCGGGGGCGCCGATCCGCTCCAGCATCCGGGCGCGATCTGCCTCCGTGGCGGGGATGTAGGGATGCGGTGAACCGGAGGACCGTGCGGACATCAGGGTCTCAATGCTCCTCGATCAACGTCCGGTAGGCGGAGGCGTCGAGCAGGTCGTCGAGCTGTGACGCGTCGGCGATGCAGACGCGGATCATCCAGCCGTCACCGTAGGGTGAGTCGTTAACCAGCTCCGGTTGGTCTTCGAGGTCCCCGTTGGTAGCGACCACCACGCCATCCACCGGGGCGTAGAGGTCGGAAACGGTCTTGGCCGATTCGATCTCGCCGCAGGTCTCACCGGCGGACACGCTGTCTCCCTCGGGGGGAAGGTCCAGGTACACCACGTCTCCCACATTGTCCTGAGCGAAGTCCGTGATGCCGATCGTGGCCTGGTCCGGATTCTCCTCGTCGCGGCGCAGCCACTCGTGCTCCTCCGTGTAGAGAAGGTTGTCGGGAATCTCGTAGTCGGCCTTCATCACTCCCTCGACTTTCGGTAGAACGGGCGGCGCACGACTTCGACCGGGAGCATACGGCCGCGTACGTCGACATCGAAACGGGCGCCGGTCTTCGCAAGCTCCACGGGAAGGTAGGCCATGCCGATGCCGAGACGCAAGCTCGGGCTGAAACTTCCGCTGCGGAGCCGGGCCACCGGGTCGCCGCCATCCGGAGCGTGTACGGCATATCCCGTCCGCAGTACACCGCGCCCGCGCGCCAAGAGGTGGGCGAGGCGTCGCGTACGGGGGCGCTCCTGCGCCTCGGCCAGCGCTTGGCGCCCTGTGAAGGGCGCCCCGTCATCAAGGGTCACCGCGAAGCCCAATCCGGCCTCGTAGGGGCTCGTCGCCGCGTCAAGATCGTTGCCGTACAGGGGCAACGCGGCCTCCAGGCGCAACGTGTCCCGCGCCCCGAGGCCCGCCGGCGATGCACCTCCGTCGATCAGCGCATCCCAGAGCGCCGCGGCGTACGCCACCCCCACGATGCACTCGCCACCGTCCTCGCCGGTATAGCCGGTGCGGGCAAACAGGACCTGCCCGCCCTCCCAGTCGAGCTCCACGCACGAGCGCACTTCGAGCCCGGCGACGGCGTCCCCGAGGACGCGGCCGAGAAGCGACATCGCGTCCGGACCCTGTACGGCCAGCATCGCTGTCTCGGCAGTGATCTCGGAGGCCTCGTCGCCGAACACGGACCGGAGCCGGTCGAAGTCCTGGTCGGCGTTGGAAGCGTTGTGGACGATCAGCCAACGCTCGCCGACCAGCCGGTAGATGAACACGTCATCGTCGATCCCCCCGGCCTCGTTGCAGTAGAGCGAGTAGTGAGCCTTGCCGGCCGCCAGCCTGTTCACATCGAAAGTGGTTACCGATCTGAGCAGGGGGCCCGCCTGTGGACCCTGCACCAGGGCACGTCCGAGATGAGAGACATCGAAGACGCCGACCCCTTTACGTACGGCATGGTGCTCGCCGACGATCCCCTGGTACTGGAGTGGCATCTCCCAGCCGGCGAAGGGTGCGAAACGGGCGCCGAGGGCTTCGTGCCGGTCCCGCAGGGCTAGCTGCCTGAGCCTGCGTCCGGCGGCGGAACCGCCGTCTTCTGTCACACCCTGAGTTTAGCGTTGGCTCTTCGCGGTCTTGACTTCATGCATTCCGGCCGTGGCTTCATACAGGTGGACCGAAGGCGCCTCGGAGGCGGGCTGCTTCGATGCGGGCATCATCCCAACCCATCTCCCGTAGTACTGACTCGGTGTGCTCGCCAGGGTCGGGGGCCGGGCCGGTCGGGCGGAGGTCGGCGCCATCCATCTCGAACGGAGTCGCCACCGTGCGGAACGTACCCGCGCCAGGATGCTCGATCTCGGGAAAGAGGCCCAGGATCTCGGCCTGGCGATCAGAGGCCACCTCGCTCAGGCTGGAGGCCGGACCCCAGACCAGGCCCGCCTCGTCGAGGATCTCACCCCACTCGGCCAGGGTCCTGGTCTCGAACGCTCGATCGAGGCGCTCGACTACCAGCGCCATGTTCTCCAGACGGGCATCGGCGTCGGCGAAACGCATGTCATCGATCATGTCCTCGACACCCAGCGCCAGGCAGAGCGGCCGCCACATCGCACCCCCGGGCATGGTCAGGAACAGCCACCGGCCGTCCGAGGTGCGGTAGCGGTTGTTCAGAGCGGTGACCTCGGACGATCTCGACCGGTGTTCACGGTCCCGTCCGTCTACCAGGGCGGCGGCCAGCATGCTGGCCATGGTCCAGATCCCCATGGAGAGGAGGCTGGTGTCGACCACTTGGCCGCGGCCGGTCCGCTCGGCGGTGCGGAGGCCCAGCAGGATCGCAGCCACCATCGCCATGGCAGTGGCGTGATCGCCGGGTCCCGTCGGTGGCTTGGGAGCGTCGCCATCGGGCGGGGTCATGG
Organism: Acidimicrobiia bacterium; assembly: GCA_011523635.1. Classification (GTDB taxonomy): domain Bacteria; phylum Actinomycetota; class Acidimicrobiia; order Spongiisociales; family Spongiisociaceae; genus Spongiisocius. Next base: position 40,812 of record WTGI01000009.1, on the reverse strand, counting down.
TGTCGATCATGCCGCCGCGGGCGAAGAAGGCGGTCATGTCGAAGCCGGGCCGGTGGGCCTCGGGGCCCCGGCTCCCGTACCCGCTCACCCGGGCCACCACCAGCCGCGGATTCACCTCCAGCAGGTCGGACGGTTCCAGGCCGTACTTCACCAGCCGGTAGTTGAGCATGTTGGTGAGGAACACGTCGGCGGAGCCCGCCAGCACCAGCAACGCCTCCCGGCCCGCCCCGGTGTTGACCGCCAGCGTTACGGACCGCTTGCCCCGGTTGCTGACCGTGAACGGATAGTCCACCTCGGCGGCGGAACCGCTGACCTCGGGAGAACGGAGGAAGCCGCGGACTGGATCACCGGTGGGGGGCTCCACCTTGATGACATCGGCGCCCAGATCGGCCAGGACCGCGCCCGCCGCGGGCGCAGCGATCCAGTTGGCCAGCTCGATGACACGTACGTCATCCAGGGGCTTCATGTCTCGGTCATCCGAGCAGGCGCCACACGTTACGTATCCGAAGCTCCGAACACGTTGCCCACCAGCCGGTCCAGTACCCCATCGAACTCCTCCTGGGACTGGTCCACCGCCAAGCCCTCCAGGAGGGCCCGGCTGAAGCTCGCAACCATGCCGCGTTGCCGGGCCAGGCGCTCGCACGCCTCCACGTGGTCGTAGCCCCCGGAGAGGGCCGCTACCCGGACCACGTTGGGATGCTCGACCAGACCCATGTACAGATCGTCCCGGCTGGGAAGCGTCAGCTTGAGCATCACGCCCGAGTCCCCGAGCCGGCCCAGCCGGGCCAGGATGGCCCGCAGCAGCAGGTCCTCGGCTCCGGCCTTTTCCGGGCTGTTGATGTCCACCTCCGGCTCGAGGATGGGAATCAATCCGGCCTCCAGAATCCGCTCCCCCACCTCGAACTGCTGCTCCACGTTGGCCTCGATGCCATCCCTGTCGGCCAGCTTGATGACCGAGCGCATCTTGGTGCCGAAGACGGCGCACCCCCGGCCTTCTTCCAGCAGATCCTCCAGGCCGGCCATCGGCTTCATGAGTTGGACGCCGTCGCGCTCCTCGTCCAGACCCTCGTCCACCTTCAGGAAGGGCACCACGCCCTTCTCCTGCCACAGGTAACGGGCCGTGGCAACACCCTCGATCCGGCGGCGCATCGTGTCGGCGAACAGGATGGCTCCCAAGATCCTGTCCCCGCCGAAACCGGGGCTGGTGATTATCCGGGTTCGCATGTCGTGGATCAGATCGAACATCTCGTCGCTGGTCGAGTAGGCGTCCTCCGGTACCCCGTATCCCGCCAGCGCCTTGGGCGAGCTACCCCCGCTCTGATCCAGCGCGGCGATGAAACCTCTCCCTTCCTTAACCTTCTGCAACTGGTTTAAGTTCATCATCTCGTTCCGGGTTGTCCGACTCCTGCGCGGTCACCGGCGAGACGATCCGCCGGCGCTCGCCGCTACGTTAATGGTATGAGCTCTGCCTCTCCGCCGCCCCGGCCACCCTCGAAGATTTCCCGCGCCACCCGGGCCGTGGGCCGCAAGATCGAGGAACAGTTCTCACGACATGGCTGGGCCTTCCGGCGGCTGGCCATCTCCCACGCCACCAACGTGACCGGAGACGCCCTGGTGGCCCTGGCCCTCGCCGACACGCTCTTCTTCTCGGTGCCCACCACCGAGGCTCGCGGCAACGTGGTCGCGTTCCTGCTCCTCACCCTGGCCCCCTTCGCCGTGATCGGACCCCTCCTCGGCTCGCTGGTCCATCGGCTACCCCGCAGCCACCGGGCCGGCCTAGCCTTCGGATCGCTCGGGCGGGTGGTGCTGGTGGTCGCCATGATGCGAGCGGAAACCGACCTCGTGATGCTGTCGATGGTGTTCGGGATCCTGGTGCTGTCCCGGATCTACGGGATCAGCCGTAGCTCCATCCTGCCCACCGCGCTACCGAATCCGGCCGATCTGGTGGAGGCCAACGCCCGCCTCGCCCGGCTCGGAATCCTCGCCGGCGGCGCAGTCCTCCCGATCGGGCTGGGAGCCATCAATCTGGTGGGAAGCACAGCCGCCCTCGTGCTGGCAGCCGTTGTCTTCGCCTGGTCGGGCGTCTCCGCTCTGGGTCTGCGAGTAGACCTGCGGCCGGCCGCCCGGGATCCGGGCGCGGAGGCGGTGCATGCCGCCCGGTCCCCCGCGTCCCGGCGGGCGGTCCGCCACGCCCGCATAGCCACCGCCATCGTCCGCCTACTGAACGGCTACCTCCTCCTCCTGGTGGCCTTTGTGTTCCGGGACAACGAAGCGGGAATAGTGGGATTCGGCAGCCTGCTGCTCGCCGCCGGCGCCGGATTCGGCGTGGCGTCGCTGCTGGCGCAGTTCCTGGCTCGACGCCTTCGCGAGGAACCGATGGTGGTGGCGGCCCTGGCCCTGGAGGCGGCCGCGGCGTTCATCAGCGCCCATGTGTTCGGCGTGTGGTCGGCCGCGGCCGTGGCGTTCTTCGCCGGGCTGGCCTGGGGAACGGCCAAGTTCGGATACGACGGCCTCCTCCACGCCAGCGTCAGGCCCGAGGAACGGGGCCGGACCTTCACCTATTCGGAGACCCTCTTCCAACTCGCCTGGGTAGTTGGAGCAGTCATCCCCGTACTGGTACGCATCCCCGCCACGCTCGGGCTGATCCTGGCCGGATGCGCGGCGCTGCTAGCCCAGGTGGTCCTGGTGAGCGCCCTGCTGATCTCGATGGCCGAACCCGCCGACACGGACCCCTACGGCATCCATCGATAGCCGTCACCCTCAGCGTTCCTCGAATATCCGCTGGATCCGCTGGATGGTGTCGGCCTGAACGGGCGGCTTGTCGGGCCGGTACTGCTTGACGCGGGCGAAACGGAGCGCTACCCCGCCCGGATACACCGGGCTCGACTGAACCCCGTCGAAGGCCACCTCCACCACCACCTCGGGCTGCAGGAACACGACATGGCGTTCCCTTCGGACCGCGATCTCCAGGAACCGCTCGGTCTGCCAGGCCAGCATCGCATCGGTCAGGCCCTTGAAGGTCTTGCCCACCATCACGAACCGGTCGCTCTCGGCGTCCCGGGCACCCAGGTGCAGGTTGGAGAGCCGCCCGGTCCGGCGCCCGTGGCCCCATTCGGCGGCCAGCACCACCAGGTCGAGGTGATAGGCCGGCTTGACCTTGAGCCAGGCCGACCCCCTCCGGCCCGCCTGGTAGGTCGAGCCGATCGCCTTGACCATGATCCCCTCGTGGCGGCTCCGGCGGGCTTCCGACAAGGCACCCTCGGCTTCCGCGACCCGGTCGGTGACCAGCCTGGGAACCAGACACTCGCTCGGGACCAGGTCCTCGAGCACGGCGATGCGCCGTCCGAGGGGAAGGTCGATCAGATCCTCGCCGTCGAGATGCAGGATGTCGAAGAAGTGCGGGTACAGCGGTTTCCTGCCGCCCTCCTCATGGGTGCCGAAGTGGCTCATGATCTGCTCGAAGCGCTCCGGCCGGCCCTCGAGATCATGAGCCAGCACCTCCCCGTCGAGCACCACGCTCGAGACGGGAAGGCCGGACACCACCTCGGCCACCAGCGGCAGCCGGTCGGTGACGTCGTTGAGCCGCCGGCTGAACACCGCCACCTGCGAACCGGACCGGTGCGCCTGGATGCGGACGCCGTCGAGCTTCCACTCCACCGATGCCCGCCCGGACGACTCCATCGCATCCGCGGCCGACGCGGAGGTCGAGGCCAGCATCGGCCGGACCGGCCGCAACGGAACGATGCGCATCGCCTGCAGAGCCTCCGCTCCCTCCGTGAGGGCCGGAACGGCGATCGATCCGAGGTCACCCCCGAGCATGGCGGCCCGCCTCACCACTGCCGCATCGATTCCCGACGCCACCGCCACCGCGTCCATCATCAGGCCCTCGAGCGCGCCGTGCCGCAGTTCTCCGGTCAGCAGCCGCCGCAGGTAGTCCTGCTCGTCAGAGGTGGCCCTACCGAGCAGGAACTCGAGCAGGTCGGTCCGGCGAGCCTGGGAACCGGAACCCGTGATACCCGGGATCGTGCCGATCACCCGATCTACCTCCGTGATGTCGAGGATCGGTTCCGGCACGGGATCGACCTTCGAAGCCCACAGCGCGGCCGGGCCCACGCCAACACGTCCCTGCCGCGGCCGGCCGGAGAGGAAGCCGACCAGGATCCGTATGGGGATTATACGCTTGACTTGACAAACCGGGCGTGACCTGCGAGAATACAGGCATGAGCACCACAACTGTCAGAGCAAGCCAAAAGGCCCCCGGCAAGGCACACCGCGAGGGTATCAGCGTCCTCCAGATGACGGAGTTGTTCGCCACCGAACAGCACGCCGTCGATTGGTTCGAGGCCATCCACTGGCCGACCGGTGAGATAGCGTGCCTGCGCTGCGGATCGGACGACGCCTACCGCGTCAAGTCCGCCAAGCCGATGCCGTACCGCTGCCGGACGTGCCGCCGCTACTTCTCGTTGAAGACCGGCACCGCCATGGAAGACTCCAAGCTCCCGCTCCGTATGTGGGCGTGGGCGATCTACCTCGAGCTCACCAGCCTCAAAGGCGTGTCCTCCATGAAGCTGCACCGTGACCTCGGAGTCCGGCAGGCTACGGCCTGGTTCATGCTCCATCGGATACGGGAAGCGTTCGCCGGTATCGCCCCGTTGTTCGAGGGGCCGGTCGAAGTCGACGAGACCTACGTGGGCGGTCTGGAGCGCAACAAGCACCGCTCCAAGCGTCAGAACCTCGGCCGCGGGCCGGTCGGTAAGACCGCCGTGGTCGGTATGAAGGACCGCACCACCGGCCAAGTCGTCGCCCGAGTCGTGCCCAACACCACGGCCTGCACCCTCCAGGGATTCGTCGAAGAACACCGCGTCCCTAACGCCCCGGTCTACACGGACGGGTCAACCGCCTACGACGGCCTCCCCAACCGTGAAGCTGTCCACCACTCGGTCGGCGAGTACGTGAGGGACATGGTTCACACCAACGGAGTCGAATCCTTCTGGTCGATGCTCAAACGAGCCCACAAAGGCGTCTACCACCGGCTCTCCCCCAAGCACCTACAGCGGTACGTCGACGTGTTCGCAGGCCGTCAGAACATCCGCGAGTGGGACACCCTCGCGCAGATGCAGCACGTAGTTGCCGCGATGGTCGGACGCCGTCTCATGTACCGAGACCTGATCGCAGACACCGGGCAGAGTTCCCTAGCCACCTAGTAGGCTTCGACGCATGTCCCGAGTCATGGAACTCATCTGCGAGATTCTCCGGTACGCGGAATCGGCCCCCACTCTTGCCGGGCGTGCGGTGCCCGAGATCGACGGGTACGACACGGATCAGGTTCACTACCACGTCCACCTGTGCGAACAGGCCGGATACCTCGAAGCCAGCAAACCCATCGCCGTATCGGGCGGTGGTCTGCGTTATGCCCGCCTCGGGCGGCTGACGTGGCAGGGACACGACGCCCTTGAACGGCTCTGTCGATAGGAGCCCCTTACCAGGGCTGGTGGCAGTCGGATGTGACGTCGAGGGTTTCCCATCGGTCCATGTTCGACGGGACACCAACCACCAGGACATCACCGGCCCACGCCTTCGGTGAGTACCCCGTTCCTAACGTTCTGGACGGGGCGAGGCCTTCACCGGGCGATAGGCGCACCACCAACTCCCAGCCTCGCGGGCAGTCGGTGAGCGTCTGGATGCGGGCGATAACCCACACCTGCCCGTTGCGTATTTGCTGTTCGACTCTCAGGTAGCAGAGGGTCTGCAAGACCATCGACTCGACTACGCCACCGGACAGTTCGGCGGCCTGATCGGTGACATTCACGCAGCCCCAATATCCGTCATGGTGGATGGTGGCCAACTGGTTGGCCCCAGCCCGCAGGAACGTAGAGAGGTCGGCACGGGTGACACCTTCGGGGAATGCCCGGTTGAACACCCTCAGAGCGTTCTCCGCTGAGATGGTCTGGTCTGGTCGGAACGTGCCATCCACGAACCCGGCGAACCAGCCCTGCTCGGCGGCGTGTTCGATATCGTGCGCTTGGGGGTGACTGTCTGGTACGTCGGAAAACCGGGACGCCTGTGCCCACACCGACAACCCGCCCGCCAGGACTAGCACCAACGCAATGGCTGTGACTTGTTTGGTTCTCATGGTCTACCCGCCGAAGGGGTTAGCCGAGGCGCCGTCCATGATGACCCAATCGTTCTGGCCGAAGCTCTCACCGATTGACTGGAGGGGTCTCTGGTCGCATATCAGGCCGCCGCCGGTGGACCAGACGACCTGGCCGTCGCTCTCTACGCAATAGTCCTGTTTCAGTTTGATGGGGTTGACTAGAGCCTGGTCAGCTACGAAGTACAGAATGCCCGCGAGGACGATCAGGATTCCGACCAGCACGTAGAAGATACCGCGGGTGCTCGGGGCGGCCTGAATGGGTGGCTGGGCGGCGGGTTGCCCCTCAAGTACAAGATCGTCGGCCATGTGGTGGTCCCTTCGGTTGGGGTCTGTACCGTTGCCACCGACACAGGAACCCGTAACCGACCGAAGGGACCATGCGGTACAGGTCCCTCACGGGTGCGGGATTCCTGGGTTGTCGGTGGCAACGCCCAGCGTACCGGATCGTGACAACGGTTGTCGCCCGGCTGGTAGAGTTAGGATCGAGTCAGTCCAATCTGGAAGGAACCAAGATGGCCGCGCTGCCGCGCCGTCAACCCAAGGGGTTCGACATCGAGACCGCGTTCTCGGTGATCCTGAACGACCTTGGTGTCATCAAGGGCGATATCGGCAGGATCAACGGCAGGCTCGACGGGATAGACGGCAGACTCGACATAATGGACGGACGGCTCGACGGGTTGGAGAACGACATGACTTTCGTCAAGTCCGGCGTCACCGCGCTTATCGACGCGGTATCGGACCTGACCGTTCGGGTCCAGGACCTAGAAGGCGGCGCCGGTGTCTAAGGACGAAACCCGCCGGGCGAAGGTCGATGAGTGGTCACACACACCGGCGGAGAACCCGGCCTATCGGGGTGCCACACCCATCGACGTAGCCAGAGCGCTGATCGGGAAGCCACCACTCACCAGGAGGGACCAGAATGACAGACGAACAGCCAACCCCCGACGTTGAAGCCCTGAAGCAGGGACGGACCGATCGGTTGGTCTCAGACCTCACCAACACGTTCATCACGCCCGACGACGCCCAGCGGATAATCGCGGCCTACCAGCATGACATCGAGTTCCTAGACGCTGCCGCTGAAGCACTCCTCGACTGATACCCCGCTCCGCTTCAAGTCAAGCGTATAATTCCCATCCGTATCTCTTCGGGCTCCGCCCGAGCGAGGAGATCGGCCAGACCGGCTACCTTGGCGCGGCGCGCCCTCGTGCCCGCGATCTTCCGCGACGTAGCAACCACCTCGGCAAACCTCAACCGGCACCTCCGATCGCTCAACGGCCGGGTCGTCCGCGGCGGAATCTACTCGTGAAACGCCCACGCGTACCGTAGAGTCCTAACTACCAAGGGACGGAACACAAGCCCGCGGCCAGCGAGAGATGAGCATCCCCTCCTGGCGGGCCTGGCAGAACGAACGGGAGGAGCACATGAACCCGCAAACGATGATCATTGCCATCGGCCTGGTGGCACTCCTGATCGCATACGCGGCCGTGCGCGATTCCCAGGACGGATGGTCGGGCACGGTCGGCCCGCTGCAGTGGTCCTTCTCCGCAAGCTGGTCTTCGAGCATCGCGGTGGTGCTGGCCCTGGTCCTGGTGCTGCTGGGGGCGGGGGCGCAGGCCACCATGCTCGCCTTCGGGATTCTGGCGGTGCTGGCGCCCCTGATATACAAGGGGATCGGTCGGTCGGAGGGGGCTTCGAAGCCGGTCTTCTTCATCGTTGCGGTGATCATGACCTGGTCCACGCTGGTCATCCTCTACACGGCCGCCACCACGGTTCCTTCCCTGGTGAGTTCGCTTCCGATCCTTTCCGTCCTGGTTATCTATGCCGCCCTGGTCCTTGCCCTCCTCGGAGCGGTGATCAACAGCGTCCGCAACCTGGCCGCGGCGGCTTCGGGCGACGGCTCGGAGGCCTGGATCCTGCCCTGAAGCTGTAAAGGTTCAGCCGGCGAAGGGCGAGTCCCCGCTACCCAGCACCGACATCTGGCGCTGCCTACCCGATACCGGGCCCGGAAGGATCAGGGCGGGCGCCCGGAAGGAACCGGGGACCTCCAGATCGACCATCATGGTCTTGCCGTCGAGCGCGCCCCCACTCCACACGGTCATGGTGCCACCCCAGCGGTGGCCCGGATGGTCGATCTCACCCAAAGACACCTCGGCCACGTCCAGGATGTTCCCGCCCTCGCCGATGACACGTACGTAACCCTGGTAACTCACCTACGCATCCTCGCCGGCTCGCTCGCAATCGCGACATCGTACCCGCTTCATCCGGTTGCCCCGGCCCGGAGCGAGTCGACCGGCGCCATCCGGGAGGCGCGTCCCAGAGCAGGCACCCGGAACCCAGGGCTCTTCACCCATGGCCGCAATGGCCGGCCGGGCAGGGCGGGGTGCTAGTTGTCGACCAGGTGACGATGCTGATCGAGTAGGGGCACCACGACGTCAGCGGGCGCGGGAGGTAGGAAGATTGTCACCCGGGACACCCCCAAGGCTTTGTACTCCTTCCACAGCTCAGGATCCGGCTGGCTGCCGTAGACGCCGATGTCAACCTCCGACGGATCCCTCCCGGCCTGCTCCAGCAGGCCGTGCAAGGTGGCGATGTCGCCGGCCAGGTTCTGCGGGTGCACCGGCATCCAGCCGTCGCAGTATTCGGCCACCGCCGCCAGGGCCATGGGGCCTCCTCCGCTTCCCATCACGATGGGGGGATGCGGCTTCTGGTAGGGCTTGGGCCACGCCCAACTCTCCTCCAGGCTGATCATCTCTCCCTCGTAGGAGACCAGGTCCTGAGTCCACAGAGCCTTCATCAGGGCGACTTTCTCCCGGACCAGCCTGTGCCTGGTCCGAGACTCGATGCCGTGGCTCGCCATCTCCTCCCGGTTCCAGCCGAACCCGATCCCGAACTCGAACCGTCCTTCGGAGATGATGTCCAGCGACGCCACCTCCTTGGCCAGCCAGATCGGATCCCGTTGCGCCACCAGGGCGATGCCCGTGCCGACCTTCAGCCGATCGGTGGTCGCTGCGATCGCGGCCAGCGCCACGAACGAGTCGTAGGTGTACCAGTACTCCTTCGGCAGCGGCGGGGCATTCTTCCGCCCACCCCAAGGAGTGACCCGGCTGGTCGGGATGTGGCTGTGCTCCGCCACCCAGAGCGACTCGTACCCCCGAGCCTCCAACTCCTCCCCCAGCTGGACCGGCTGGATCGAGTATTCGGTGAGGAAAATGTTCACCCCGACGCGCATCCGTGCACACCTCCATGTCGATTCCGATCCGCGACCGCGAGGCTAGGGGGTCTGGATCCGTGAAGTACCTCGATGAGGGCTCCGGGCGTGCAGGCTAGCAACGGCCCGGGAGTAGGATTCCGGGTAGGCGACGAGGGTGAGGGTTGATGTTCCGGACCACCAAGAACATGTTGATCTCGGCGGAGTCGGCCCTGCCGGGACGGGACGCCCCGGTCCTGGAGCCGCGCCCGCATTTCGTGCATGGGCGAACCATCGCACCGCCGTTCCCGGACGGTATGGATCTCGCCTATTTCGGCATGGGTTGCTTCTGGGGGGTGGAACGGATCTACTGGCAGATTCCCGGGGTGTACACGACCGCGGCCGGTTATCAGGGTGGGTTCACCCCAAATCCGACCTACCGGGAAGTCTGCAGCGGATACACAGGGCATACCGAGGCGGTGATGGTGGTGTTCGATCCGGAGGTCGTCTCCTACGGAGACCTCCTGAAGCCGTTCTGGGAGGAACACGACCCGACCCAGGGAATGCGCCAGGGGAACGATAGGGGCACCCAGTACCGGTCGGCGATCTACTGGACATCCGAGGCCCAGGGCAAGCTAGCCCGGGAGACCAAGGAGGCCTACGAGTGGGATCTGGCCGCTCGGGGCTACGGGCCGGTTACCACCGAGATCCGGGAGGCGCCCACCTTCTACTACGCCGAGGACTACCACCAGCAGTACCTGGCCAAGATCCCCAACGGCTACTGCGGCCTCAAGGGAACCGGAGTGTCCTGCCGGGTACCGGCGCCTCGGTGAGCCGAGCGCACCCCGACCTGGACTCGCTGGCCTTCCTGGTCGGGACCTGGAAAGGTCACGGCAACGGCCGGTACCCGACCATCGAACCCTTCGAGTATGTCGAGGAAGCCGTCTTCACCCCGGGCCCGGGCAAGCCGTTCATCGCCTACCGGCAACGGACGAGACGGGCCGGCGGAGCCGAACCGCTCCACTCCGAGTCGGGTTACATCCGGCCCGGAGGTCCGGACGGGGCCGAGCTTGTCATCGCCCAACCGACCGGAATAGTCGAGATCCACACGGGAGAGATAGGCAGGGACGAGGTGTGCTTCCGGTCCAAGGACGTCAGGCTGAGCCCGACCGCCGTCGAGGTAGCGCGGGTGGAGCGCAGCATCAGGGTGGTGGGAGACACCATGCGGTACCGGCTGTCGATGGCCGCCGTCGGCCAGCCCCTTCAGGTCCATCTCGAAGCCGAACTCACGCGTGTCTAAGCGGGCCTGAGAGAGTCTGGTCCCCCTACCGCACCAGGAAGCCGTGACGGAAGGGGTCGTCCGGCTCGATGACGAACGACGCCGCGCCGGTGTAGTAGGCCTCCCCGCATACCTCCACTGTGACTGCCGGCAGATCACCGACCACGCCCTCTGCCACGACCCGGCCGGTCATGGTCGATCCGGTGACGCTCTCGAAGGTACGCACCTCGCCTGGACCAACCTGCCCTCGAGCGTGGCCAAGGGCCATCCGAGCGGTCACTCCCGAGCCGGTAGGGCTCCGATCAACCTGGGAATCGGCGAACACGCAAACGTTGGCCGAGACAGGTTCGCCGTCCCGGCCGTCGGTCAGGACAGACCCGTACAGATACCCCAGGTCATCGGCATCGGTATGGGCGAGTTCGACACGCTCCCGCACTGCTCCGGAGAGAGCGTTGGCGGCGGTGACCAGTTCCGCGACCGGAGAACCCGGCACCTCCAACCCGAACCGGCCGGCGTCGGCTACGGCATAGAAGGCGCCCCCGTACGCTATGTCACACGAGACCGTACCATAACCCTCTACTTCCACTTCAAGGTCGAGGGTGTGGGCGAAGGCGGGCACGCTCTCGAAGCCGACCGCTCCGGCATCGCCTCCGTTCACCTCGATGCGGACCGCCACCGGCCCGCACGGGCACTGGATCACCATCCTGGTCTCGGGCGCCACCTTCGGAACCAGTCCCCTGTCCACCGCGTACCTGCCCAACGCGATGACGGCGTGGCCGCACATGGTGGAGTAACCCGAGTTGTGCATGAACAGCACCGCGAGGTCGGCTTCGGGAAGGTCGGGCTCCACGGGAATCACGCCGTACATGTCGAAGTGGCCGCGCGGTTCGTGCATGAGCGCCGTACGTAGGTGGTCGAGCTCCGCACGGACGTAGCGGCGCTTGTCCAGGATGGTGGCCCCCGGGATGGGCGGGTACCCGGACTCCACGATCCGGACCGGCTCCCCGCCGGTGTGCATCTCGGTGGTCGTGATCGTGTGCGCCTTGTTGATCATCCCGGCTGGCGATGGTACCCGCCCGCGGCCGGGCTATCCCGCACGTCGGGGTAACCTGGCAACCGTCCTAGGAGGCCGATGGGGTTCAGAACAGACCAGATACATGCCGGGGTGACGCCTGACCCTTCCAGTGGCGCCATCCTCACGCCCATACATCAGTCGACCACCTTCGTGCAGCCGTCGGTGGACGACTACATGGCTACCGGTTACTCGTACTCCCGTTCCGGCAACCCCACCGTCACGGCGTTCGAGGCCCGAGTCGCCAAGCTGGAGGGCGGGATCGGCTCGGCGGCGTTCTCGTCCGGCATGGCCGCCACCAACGCCGTTTTCATGGCCCTCCTCAATGCCGGGGATCACGCGGTGGTCAGCGATGTCGCCTACGGGGGCACCTACCGCCTCGCCACCAAGGTGTTCACCCGATTCGGGGTGGACTTCACCTTCGCCGACACATCCGACCTCGATGCGGTGAGGGCCGCGATCAACGAACGGACCCGGCTCGTCTTCACCGAGACACCCGCCAACCCGACCCTCAAGTACACGGACATCGCCGCGGTCTCCGAGATCGCCACCTCGCTGGGAATCCCCCACGCAGTGGACAACACCTTCCTGACTCCCTATTTCCAGCGCCCGATCGAGCTCGGCGCCGACCTGGTGGTGCACTCCACCACCAAGTACTTCGACGGTCATAACGCCACGGTGGGTGGAGCGGTGGTGTCCCGGACGGAGGCGCTCTCGGAGGCGGTGGCATTCGTGCAGAACGCAGCCGGCCTGATCATGTCGCCCATGGTGGCGTGGCTGACGCTCCAAGGCAGCAAGACCCTGAGCGAGCGGATGGATCGCCAATCGGCCAACGCCATGGCGGTGGCCGAGTTCTTGGAGGACCACCCCAAGGTGACCGGTGTCTCCTACCCGGGGTTGGCCTCGTTCCCCCAGCACGAACTGGCCACCAAGCAGGCCTCCGGATACGGCGCCATGGGATGGTTCGAGGTCGAGGGCGGCGTGGAGGCCGCCAAGGCGCTGATGAGATCTCTCCGGGTGTGGACCCTGGCGGAGAACCTAGGGTCGGTGGAGTCGCTGATCACCCATCCGGTCACCATGACCCACGCCGATGTCGAGAAACCCGAACGTCTCCGGGTCGGCATTACCGACGGGCTGGTGCGCATCTCCGTGGGCCTCGAGGACGTCGAGGACCTGATCGAGGACCTGACGCAAGGGCTGGACCGCCTCTAGTCCCGCACATCCCGCGAAAAGTCGCGAAAAACGGTGCTCCGCACCGGGCCCACCCCCCGCCTCCACCGCCGTTGCTGTTCGGAGCGTGGTCGGCCATACCCGGGTGGTTGCCGGGAATCGGCGATCGCTCCATGAAGTTCGTATGTTCCCTCGGACCGGTAAAGCCAATGGCATAGTTCATGTACCGGTTGTCAGTGCTTGGCAGTGGGCAACGTACCGCGGAGGTAGGACACATTCAACCCCCTCTTGCGGGAACGCGAGAAAACGCTGGTGCCTTCGGGGCAGATCCCGAGCTCTACCCGGCCGGTGGACGCCGGTCGAAGGCCGCTCGGGCGGACCTAGAATCGCGGCCCATGTCCGGCTACGTTGCCCCGCTCCGAGACGTCCGCTTCGCCCTCGAGCACATCGCCGGCCTCGATCACGTCCTCGGCCTCGAACCGTTCCGCCACGCCGAGCCGGACGTGGTGGGCTCACTGCTGGAAGAGTGCGCCCGCTTCGTCCAGGATCTGGTGGCGCCTCTCAACCGGGTTGGCGACGTGGAGGGGTCGACCCTCGAGGACGGCCGGGTGGTCACCCCGCCCGGATTCCAGGAGGCCTACAAGTCCTACGTCGACGCCGGGTGGGGGACGATCGGCGCACCGGCCCGTTGGGGTGGCGCCGACATGCCCCGCATCCTCGGGGTGGCCGTCGAGGAGCTCTTCACCTCGGGATGCCTCTCCTTCAGTACCGGCCCGCTGCTGACCACCAGCGCCATCACCGCTCTCGCCGCCCACGGAACCGATGAGCAAAGGGACCTGTACCTTCCCAAGCTGATCACCGGCCAGTGGTCGGCCACGATGAACCTCACCGAGCCCCACGCCGGATCCGATGTGGGCGCCCTCGACACCAGGGCCCATCCTGCCGGGGACGGAACCTACCGCCTGACCGGGACCAAGATATTCATCACCTACGGCGACCACGACATGGCGGGCAACGTGATCCATCTGGTACTGGCCCGCATCACCGGTTCCCCGCCCGGCACCAGGGGAATCTCGATGTTCATCGTGCCCAAGCTCCTGCCGGACCCAAACGGCGAGCCGGGCGAGCGCAACGATGTCAAGGTGGTGTCGCTGGAGCACAAGCTGGGTATCAAGGCCACCCCTACCTGTGTCATGGCCTACGGCGAGGACCGGGGCGGAGCGGTCGGATACCTGCTGGGAGGCCCCGATCAAGGCATGCGGAACATGTTCACGATGATGAACACCGCCCGGATATCGGTGGGCATCCAGGGTATGGCCGTGGCGGAGCGGGCCTACCAGCAGGCGGCCGCCTACGCCAGAGAGCGGCGCCAGGGACGTGCGGTAGGCGCCACCGAGCCGATGTCGCTGATCATCGATCACCCCGACGTGCGGCGCATGCTGATGACCATGCGCTCTTATACGGAGGCTATGCGATCCCTGATCTACCGGGCGGCCATGCATCAGGACCTGTCCCATGCCGCGCCGGACGAGGATCAGCGCCGCCGGCACTCCAACTTTCTCGCCCTCCTCACCCCTGTCGTCAAGTCGTGGTGCACGGAGATCGGCGTGGAGATGGCTTCGATCGGGATCCAGGTGCATGGGGGCATGGGCTACATCGAGGAGACCGGCGCCGCCCAGCATTGGCGCGACGCCCGCATCACCCCGATCTACGAGGGGACCAACGGCATCCAGGCCATCGACCTGGTAATGCGCAAGCTCCCCATGGACGGAGGCCGGACCGTCGGGTCATACATCCGGTCGTTGTGGCCATCCGTGGCCGCCTTGCGCGACGTGGGGTGGTATGCCGCGGCGGACAGCCTCGACGCGGCCCTTTCTCGACTCGAGGATGCCACCGGCCGGCTGCTCGCCCAGACCGACCGGCCCAACCGGGTGCTGGCGGGCGCCAGCCCCTACTGCCTCATGTTCGGGGGTGTGGCGGCCGGAGCGATGATGGCGGAGTCCGGAGCGGCCGCAGTCGCCGCGGGAAACCGCCGGAAGGAGACCACCTGCCGTTTCTACCTCGAACAACTGCTACCGCTCAGCACGGCCCTTCACGGCGCCGCTACCAGCGGGGACGAGATCCTGTTCGACATCGGCGCCGCCGACCTTTGATCCGGACCTGATGCGGGTCCGGCGTCCGTGGCCCGGCTCAGGACCCGGTGCGGGAGGGCGTCATGACCTCTACCGCTTCGGCGATGCTCCGCTTCACGGCCTGGAGTGGTCGGACCGGCTTGTCGCACAGGGTTTCCGCCAGTTCCCGGACCGCATCATCGAGCTCTCCCTCAGGAACCACCCTGGTCAGGAATCCGGCTGCCTTGGCCTCCTGAGCGGTGAAGGGACGGCAGGTCAACGCCAGTTCCCGAGCCAGGGACGGCCCCAGCTCGCGAACCAGCCGGGCAGCCCCGCCCCAGCGGATCGGAACTCCCAGGTCGACCTCCGGGAGGGCGAAATAGGTGTCCTCGGCGGCGATCCTCAGGTCGCACGCCGACGCCAGCACCACGCCACCCCCTACCACCGCCCCCCGGAGGACGGCCACGGTGACCGCAGGGATGGCGTCGAACGCGTCCATGACGGTCTGACCGCCCCGGACGATCGCCCTGACGGGGACTCCGCAGTCCGGCTCAAGCATGCTCAGGTCGAGTCCCGATGAGAACGCGCGGCCCCTACCCCGCAGCAGCACCACCTTGAGCGAGTCCCCGCGGGCGGACACCTCGGCCGCCGCCCGGGCCAGCTCGGTCAGGGTGGACGCTGCCAGGGAATTCAGGGTGTCAGGCCGCTCGATGGTGATGGTGGCCTGGAAGTCGCCGCAATAGCTGATCGATACTTCGTCCATGCGGCTCTCGCTACCTCCTCGACCGGGACCGCCCCGCCCACCTTCCCTACCGGCACGCCGGCAGCGTTAGGCTCTGTTCTCCGCATAGGAGAGCCGTTGGTTGATCCCAAGTTTTTGAACTTCGACACGCTGAGCGTGCACGCCGGCCATCATCCCGATTCCGACCATGGCGCCCGCGCCATCCCAATCTATCAAACCACCTCCTACGTGTTCCGTGATGTGGAACACGCGGCCGGCCTGTTCAATCTGGAACGGCAGGGCCACATCTACAGCCGGATCTCGAACCCGACCGTGGCCGCCCTGGAGGAGCGGCTGGCGGCGCTCGAGGGTGGTGTCGGGGCGATAGCCACCGCCTCGGGCATGTCCGCCCTGTTCCTGGCCATCGCCACACTCATGGGGGCCGGCGACCACATCGTCTCCTCCTCGTCCCTGTACGGAGGATCCAACAACCTGCTGGGCACCACCCTCCCCCGCTTCGGGATCCGGACCACGTTCGTGGATCCGCGGGACACCGACGGTTTCCGGGACGCGATCCGCCCCGAGACCCGGCTGGTGTACGGCGAGACGCTGGGCAACCCCGGGCTGGAGATCATGGACGTGGAGGCCGTGGCGGCCATCGCGCACGAGGCCCTGGTGCCTTTCATGCTCGACAATACGTTTGCCACTCCCTACCTGTTCCGCCCCTTCGAGTGGGGCGTCGATCTCTCCTACCACTCCGTGACCAAGTTCATCGGCGGGCACGGGCTGGCCGTGGGCGGAGCGCTGGTCGATAGCGGACGGTTCGACTGGGAGGCCTCGGGCAAGTTCCCCACCCTGACGGAGCCCTATCCCAGCTACCACGGCCTCCGGTTCACCGAGGAGTTCGGAACGCAGGCCTTCATCATCCGGGGGCGGGTGGAAGGCCTGCGGGACTTCGGAGCGCCCCTGGCCCCGCAGAACGCCTTCTACATCCTCCAGGGCATGGAGACCCTGGCTATCCGGATGCAGAAGCACGTCGCCAACACCCGGGTAGTACTGGACTTCCTCACAGGCCGGGACGAGGTGGCCTGGATCATCCACCCCGACCTGCCAGAGCACCCCGACCACGATCGGGCGGCCCGGTTGATGCCTGACGGGTGCGGCGCCATCCTGGCGTTCGGCATCAAGGGTGGGCGGGACGCCGGCCGGCGGTTCATCGAGCGCCTCCGCATCTTCTCGCACCTGGCAAACGTCGGAGATGCCAAGTCACTGGTGATCCACCCGGCTTCGACCACCCATTCGACCATGAGCGCCGACCAGTTGGCCAGGGCCGGGGTCGGGGAGGACCTGATCCGGCTCTCGGTGGGCCTGGAGGATCCGGACGACCTGTTGGACGACCTGGCTGCCGCACTGCGAGCCTCCCAGCGGTAGGTCGCCGTGGAACTGACCGTCCGCGCCTCCAGTGTCTCCGCCACCACCGGCGGTCGGGATCTCGACCGGGAATCACCGCTTCTCGTGTTCATCCACGGAGCAGCACTGGACAAGACCACCTGGCAGCTCCAGACTCGCTACTTCGCTCACCACGGCTTCTCGGTCCTGGCGGTGGACCTTCCCGGTCACGGCTCCTCCGACGGTCCGGCGCTCGGCGCCATCGAGGACTACGCCGACTGGGTGGCGGAGTTGGTGGCGGCGGCGGGATTCGAGAAGGCCCATCTGGTGGGTCACTCGATGGGCGCCCTGATCGCCCTCGAAGCGGCGGCGCGCCATCCGCATCGTGTTTCCACCCTCACCATGTGCGGCGGGGCTTCCGCCATCCGGGTTCATCCCGGTCTGCTGGCCGCGTCCGAGCAGGGAGAGCACCTGGCCTACGAGTTGATGTCCTCCTGGGGTCACGGCAAGCCCTTCCACCTGGGCGGCCACCAGACGCCCGGCCTGTGGATGATGGGCGGCACCATCCGGTTGTGGGAGCGGGCGCCAGCCGGGGTCCTGGCTTCGGACCTCCACGCCTGCAATGACTACACCGGCGGCCCTGAGGCGGCGGGCCAGGTCCGGTGCCCGGCACTGCTCATCCGCGGCTCGGTGGACATCATGACGCCGTCCCGGGCGGCGGCGCCTCTCCGGGAACGCTTGGCCGGCCTGCGGGAAGTCACCATCGACGGCGCGGGCCATATCATGATGGTCGAGCAACCCGACCGGGTGATCGACGCCATCGCCGGTTTCCTACCAGGCTGAGGTTCTCGATAAAGGTCCGGCTTCCGCCGTCTGCTACAACCTTCTACCTGAGGGACAACGTGTCAGCCGGCGTCGAAGAGCACTCCTTGGGGGTCCGGTCTGACGTAGCGTGGGATCCCGGTCCAGGGCATGTGGTCCATGAACACCCAGCTCCGGCGGTGGATGGCAGACGGACCCCATGCCTGTAGGGCGGCCTTGTGGGTCGGGCATGGATAGCCCTTGTTGCTCTCGAATCCGTAGTTCGGATAGTGGGCCGCCGCCCGGCGCATCATCCGGTCACGGGTCACCTTGGCGAGGATCGACGCGGCCGAAATCGAAAGGGAAGTCGCATCCCCCCGGACCAGCCTGATGGTTCTCGCCCCACCCACGAAGTCCCAGCGACCGTCGACCAGGATGCGGTCGGGGATCAGACCCAAGCCGTCGAGCGCGCGGCGGGCGGCCAGGCGCTGGGCTTCCGACATGCCCAGCCGATCACATTCCTGGTGGTCGGCGTGGCCGGTCGACCACCGAACACACCAGCCGGCCACGCGATCGAACAACGCCTCGCGCTCGGCTTCGGTGAGCATCTTGGAGTCGCGCAGCTTGTAGATGCGCCGGTCCTTGGGGATGACGGCTGCTCCGACAGTCAACGGACCCGCCCAGGCACCCCTCCCGACCTCGTCCACACCCACCACCACCTCGTGTCCCACCTCCCAGAGCCGCCTTTCGACCCGAAGGTGGGGGGCCCGCTTCTTGAGGACAGGTCGGAGCTTGGGAACGGTGTCGGCCACCAGATCAGACTACAAGGCTCCCGCCGCCGGACCGGCCCTCCACCACACCTAGTGACATCGTCCTATTCCACCACCAGAGCGAACTCCTCGGCGTACAGGAGGTCCAGTTCCTCCGTGTATTCGAGGAGCACCAGCCGCTCCCTGGCCAGGAGCGTCGGATAGAGCGTCCGGTTGGCGGCGGTCTCGGGCATCAGGTACGAAAGCGAGGCCGTATTCGCGGTGGCCTCTCCGATATGGTCGGCCACTAGCGCTCCTGTCCGAGGCTCGAGCAGGTAGTCGATGAAGGAGTGGGCACTGCACGGATGCTGGGAGGTGACGGGTACGGCCATCGACTCCAACCAGATCGCGGCCCCTTCCTGGGGTATGACGTAGAGGAAGTCGTCCGAGGCGGGCGCAAGGGCCGCCAGGAAGTCATCCGACCGGCCTTGAGCAAGGTCGAGCCCCCCATCGGCCAACCTGGCCGCGTAGTCCTCGGAATCGAACCCTCTCAAGTGGGCCTTCGCCTCCGCCACCACCCGGCCGGCTTCCCGCACCTCGTCCCGATTCGCCGAGTTCGGCGAGTAGCCCAGGTAGAACATGGCGGCGGCCATGACCTGGCGGGGATCATCAAGGAGCGAGACCCGACCCGCGTAGATCCAAGCTTGGGAGAGATCGAAGATGAGTCCCCAGCTCGTTTCGGCCGTGTCCGGCACCACGTTGACATTCAAACCGATCCCGACCGTGCCCCAGACGAGCGGCACCGTGTAGAAGCCCTCGGTATCCGAGTCCGGTCGGGTGAGCTGCGTGTCGAGGTTGACCCGACCCGGCAAGGCGATCGGGTCGAGAGCGTGGAGCTGGCCTCCACGCCAGAGAATCGCCGCCAGGTCCTGGCGAAGAATCACCACGTCGAACGGGTCGGCGCCTGCGGTTACACGGGACAGCATCTCACCGTCGGTCTCGTAGAACAGCTCCTTGACGTCCACCGCGTAGCGCCGCTCGAACCGGTCGATGACCTCCGGCGCCATCTGCCCGTCGCGGCTGAGCAGCACCACCTCGCCGTCGATCTGCCCGGACGCGCAGACCGGGGAAGGCACCTCCTCGGTCGGGTCGGATCCGAAACCGCAAGCCACCAGCGAGGAGATAAGCAGCACCACAACCGCCCGGCGCCACCGCCGGACCGGCCCGAGAACGCGAAAATCGCGCCGCAAAACCGGCGCTCCGCACCGGGCCCTCCCCCACCACCACCTTTCCTGTTTGGAGCGTGGTCGGCCATACCCGGCTGGATGCCGGGATGAAGGTCCTTCGCTCCTAGAAGCTGATTGTTCCCTCGGGTCGGTCGAGCCAATTGGCAGAGCTCTCGACCGGCGCAGGTGCTTGGCGATGGGTAATGTATGGCGAGGGTGTGACGATTTCAACCCCCATGCGGTCTTTCTCATGATCTGCCCTCAGTACCGATCATCCCAGAGGGCGGCCCGCTCGAGGAAGACCAGAGGATCGGCCAGCCACTCGGCCAGGCCGATCCGGCCCTCGTCGGTCAGCCAGGCGATGGCCTCGTTGATCTTTTTCAAGAGCCCGGTGTCGTCGATGTCTACCACGAATCCGCCTCGCTCGGGGCGGGGGTCGAGGGCGGTGACTACGAAGGCGTCACCCGAGGAGGCCGCCGCGAGCGTGTTGCCTGCGGTGCCTCGGGCTATCGCGTCGATCGTGCCGTCGGCCAGTGCGGCCAGGAGCTCCGGCTCCCCGACCTCCGCGCCGGGCTCCTCCCCCAGGTAGAGGATCTCCGGTCGGTCGGGATCGGCCGCGATGAGGCGCTTGCGAGCTGCCAACTCCTGCGACGCGCGGGCGGCGCTGATGGTGAGGGCACCGTCCGTCTCGACCGTTATCCAACCGGATGGTGTCTCGATGCGGGTGCCGGCCGCGAGACCCCCGTCCTCGTCCGCCACCCCCAGGAGCTGGAGCAGCCTGGCCTCTCCGGTCGTATTGGGGAGGACTCCCACGACATCCGTAGGCAGGAGCGCCTCGTGATCGGGCAACCGGCGGGCGTCTTCGGAGCGAACCAGGAGTGACTGGGTGAAGTCGATGTGGCCGTCGGTGAACGCCACGACCGCTGTGCCGGACTCATCACGGGTGCGGGCCTCGAGAATGGTGATGCCCCCACCGGCAAGATCGAACTCGGCACCGGCCGGCCTCAGCCAGATGTCGCTCCATTGGGGAATAGCGGTGCGGTGGAACCGGAGGCCGTAACCCTCGATCGCCTCGATAGCGGTCAGAAGGTCGGCCTCGTAGCCGACGTGAACGTTGAAGTCGGGCGACGCGGGATCGGTGTCCGCCGACGAGCTCACCGGCTCGAAGAAGGCGTAGAAGGCAACCTCGACGACGTGATCCCCGTTCCCTGCCGAGCAGCCCGCCCCAGCCGGCAGGAGGAGGACCGCCAGTGCCACCAAGAGGCCACCGGCCGGGCGCCGGGTCAGCCGGGGGGCCAACTCAGCCGTCGGCCACCCAGGACGTGGAAGTGGAGATGATCGACCGACTGTCCCCCGTCCTCGCCGATGTTGGTCACCACCCGGTAGCCCGACTCGGCCACGCCCTCCTGCTCCGCAACCGCCGCGCACACGCTCAGGAGATGGCCGACGAGGGCCTGGTCGTCCGCTGCGGCGTGGGCGAGGCTCCGGACGCGCCGCCGTGGAATCACCAGGACATGGACCGGGGCCTGGGGAGCTATGTCCCGGAAGGCGACGGCAAGCTCGTCCTCGTAGACGATGTCGGCGGGAATCTCGCCCCTCAGGATCATCCCGAACACCGTGTCGTTACGCTGCTCAGCCACGCGCCATCGCTTCCTTCCATTCGTCTAAGGGCATCCGTTCGCCCTCCTCCACCAACATGACCGGAATGGTGCCATCGATCCGGTAGCGCATCCTGGTCTCCGGATCGGTGGAGACCAGGGCGCCGTCGATCTCCTTGAGAGATGCCTTGCTGAGAGGGCACACCAGGATGTCCAACAGCACCGGATCGATCGCCATGGGTGTGAGTATCGCACGTCTCGGGCGGCTTACGGTTGGCTCGGGCCATCACACGTGCCACCATGCAGCCGGATGATGAGTAACGACATCGCTCAGAGGGTCCAGGACGCTCTGGCAGCCCTCCGAGCCGACTTCACGGTCATCGACATCGACCCGGCGTTCACCCACACGGCGGACTTCTGCGCGCGGTACGGCTACTCCCCGGAGCAATCGGCCAACGCCATCGTGGTGGCTTCGAAGCGGCCGTTGGGGCACAACGCGGTCTGCCTGGCTACCGCCACCACCCGACTCGACGTGAACCGCCGGGTACGTGGCCTCCTCGGGGTACGGAAGCTGTCCTTCGCCTCCGCCGAGTTGACGATGGAGCTGACCGGAATGGAGATCGGCGGCGTGACACCCTTCGGACTCCCTGGCGACCTTCCGGTCTATGTGGACGCCCGGATCATGTCGCTCGACGAGATAATCGTGGGCGGAGGAGACCGCTCCACCAAGATCTCGGTCAACCCGGGGGTATTCGACCGGATGCCGTCCGTCAGCGTCATCGAGGACCTGGCTAACCCTCTGCCCGCGCCTTCCGCCGACGGCCCGGCCTGAGCTCCCGACGCATCAAGGCCGCGTAGCCGATGACGGCGACGGCGGCGAACGAGAACCACTGCACGGCGTAGGACAGGTGGGCTCCTTCGCCGGCCTCGGGTAGAGGGACGGGGATGGGAAGGCGGCCCGGATCGTCCGGCTCGACCATCTGTATCCAGAACGGCAGCAGCGGCGCCTCCACCTGCTGCTGGATCCGGTCGATGTCGATCCGAGCCACGGTATCAAGCAGTCCGGGGGGCTCTGCCCGGCCCAGCGCCGGTCTCTTCTGGTCGGCCCGGACCAAGCCGGTCAACTCGATATGCCCCGACCCTCCGAGAGCATCCGCGATCGAGCCGATCTCGGAGTCGATGGGGAACCAGCCTACGTTCACCAGGACGGCGGTTCCGTCGTCCAACTCCATCGCATACACACCGTGCACCCCGGCCTGCCCGCTGACGACCTGGGAACGGACCAGCACCCGGCCCCGCTCGGTCAGCCTTCCCGTGGCAACCACTCTCGTGTGCTCGTAGTGGGCCGGGTCGACCTCTATCCCCTGCTCCGGCCGGAGCGCGGATGTCAGGTCCTCGAGCGGGATCGGCTCACGGGCCAACCTGGCGACCAGGACGGCATTGGACGCCCGCCGTTCCTCCAGACGGCTCAACTGCCAGAACCCCAGGAAGACGCAGGCGACCGCCACCACGACCACCAGGACCGAGAAGACGATCCATCGGGGACGAACTGCAATCCGCACGTTTCCATTATCCCGTTGCGGAGTGCATAGCCCGCAATCGACACCCGCCGGTGTCCCGGTGGCCGTTCGTGTGCGGTCGCTACGCCTGCGTTCCAGGCGCCTGTTCTCAGGCGGTCGCCTCGATCTCGCCGAGCACGACCTCGGTCGCTACCACCTCGACGCGGCTATGCCGGCCCTCGGCGTCGGTCCAGAAGCGGCGGTGCACCTGACCTACAACGTCGATGGGAGTCCCGCGTTCGGCTTCGATGACGGCCGCCTCCGGTTCCCAGACCGTTACCGGAATGACGTCGGTCCGGGTCCTCGGAGCGGACAGGCGGATCGTCACCAGCAGGCGGGCCAGTGACGCCCCCGATCCGAAGACCCGATGCTCCGGTGCGGTGGTCAGCACGCCTCTCAGGACAACCTCGTTGCGGTCGTGCCGCTTCGTGTCCTCGGGCTTGGCTGGATTGTTGCTCTTGACCATGGGATTGGCTCCTTCGCCTCAGGGAGAAGTGCGATAGGTAGACCACTGTATGGGGTGGGTATGACAGAAATACGTATGAGACCATGACTCAGCGATACAGATGGGTGGTCGGGCTAGCTCCGGCCTGACCTGGCTTCCTCCACCTGCCGGATCAGCTCCTCGAGCCCGGGCATCTCCGGATCCGCCCGCCGGATCGCCTCGGTCAGCTGGGCGGCCGGGTCCGTCTCCCCCATCGCCAGGGCGGCCCGGGCGGCCACGAACCAGCACCGCCTCTCGTACGGCTGGGCATCTCTGGAAAGGCGATCAGGTCCGGCGATCGTCCACGCCTCCGCAGCCCTCCCCCTGTCGAGCAGGTACGAGGCATAGACGACCCTCGCCTCGGCCTCGGTGGGACGGTTGCCGCCGAGTTCCACGAACCGGCCCCACGTAACTTCCACATCGCGGTGGCGCTTCAAGGCGCGGAGCGAGTCCATCTCGACGGGCATGTGGGTGGTGTCCCCGGTCAGTCTCCGGTAGGCGCGCAACTCGGCGAGGGCTTCATCCCATCTCCCGCACCGGTAGGAGCTGAGCCCGAGCAGCTCGCGGATCGTGGATGACCGCGGGCTGAGTTGCTTGGCCTCCATCAGCTTGCGGCGCGCGGCCGGGAAAGCCTCGTCGCCGTAGGAGTCGACCGCTCCCGAGAGCAGCAGCAGAGCGGCATCCCGGCGATCCTTCCGGGTGGCGCGGTGGATCTCATCCCGCATCCAACGCGGCAGGTTCCGAACCCCCACTCCGGCATGGGGTGGCTTACGATCCGACCGCCGGCGACGTTCCTCCTGCTCCGGCCGCCGGGGGCGGCCCGCCGGATTGCGCTCGCTCCGCGACCGGGAGCCTGGTCCGGAGCGAGCGGACCGCGGACCCTTCGAACGGGGTTTGGAGCCACGCCCCGGCTTGGAACCTCGACCCGGCGCCTGCATCGATGCCCGCTTGGGACCCGGCCGGCCCCGACCGCGGGAAGATGAACTGCCCGGGCGCCCGGAGCGTCCGCCTGCTCCCGGACCGCGGCGCTTCCCCTTACTCCCTTTCCGGCTGGGCCCGCCAGGACGTGAAGAACGGCGCGGAGGGCGGGATCCCGGTCGGTCTCGATGGCGGTTGGTCACGACTGGCCCCTTCCCGGGCGTTCGGAGTCACGCGGCACGGGCTCACCATGGGTTCCAAGGTGAGCCCGTGTTGATCAGGAAGGCTAACTAGGTCCGAGAGCCTTCCCGGCCCTTCCCGTCAGCCAGCGAGATGACTAATCAGACCCGACTTCGACAGCTTCCGATCCGGCTTCCTCGGGGTCTGTGATCCCGACCGCCGCCAGGACCTTCGACTCGAGCACCATCGCCAGGTCGGGATTCTCACGCAAGAACCTCTTTGCCTTCTCGCGGCCCTGTCCCAGCTGGTCACCCTCGAACGTGTACCAGGCGCCGCTCTTCCTGACGATGCCGACATCCACCGCCACGTCCAGGAGGCTGCCCTCGCGGGAGATGCCCTGCCCGAACATGATGTCGAACTCGGCCATGCGGAAAGGAGGCGCCAGCTTGTTCTTGACCACCTTCACCCGCGCCCGGTTGCCGATCTGTTCCCTACCGTCCTTGATCGACTCGATGCGACGGATGTCCAGGCGCACGCTCGAATAGAACTTCAGGGCCCTACCGCCGGGTGTGACCTCCGGGGAACCGAACATCACTCCGATCTTCTCGCGGAGCTGGTTGATGAAAACGGCGGTGGTCATCGACCGGTTGACGTTGGCGGTCAGCTTGCGCAGTGCCTGGGACATCAGCCGGGCCTGGAGACCCACATGCGTGTCGCCCATCTCGCCCTCGATCTCGGCCCTGGGCACCAGCGCGGCCACCGAGTCGACCACCAACACGTCGAGAGCACCGGAGCGGATCAGCGTATCGGCGATCTCCAGGGCCTGCTCGCCCGTGTCGGGCTGGGAGATAAGAAGCTCGTCGATGTCCACGCCGACCGCCTTCGCATAGATGGGGTCAAGGGCATGTTCGGCGTCCACGAAGGCGGCCAGCCCGCCGTTGCGCTGGGCCTCGGCCACGATGTGCAGGGCGAGGGTGGTCTTCCCGCTCGATTCGGGACCGTACACCTCGACGATACGCCCCCTGGGTACTCCCCCGATCCCCAGGGCCAGGTCGAGGGACAGCGCCCCGGTGGATATATGGGCGATCTTCTGGTGGGCGGTCGAACCGAGTCGCATGATGGATCCCTTGCCGAACTGCCGCTCGATCTGCGACATGGCCGAGTCCAGAGCCTGCGTCCGTTCCTTGTTCTTCATCGGTAACTCCTTCGTGTCATCGAGCCGACGGGTTCGTGCCGGGCCTGTACCCGATCAAAGGTAAGGAGAGGCTGTGACAGAAACGGCACGTTTCCTCCTTGCTCGACCCGCAGGCCTCGATATTCGACTCGATATACACCAATTACACCTGCCGAACTACAGTCGTGTTATCCACAGCCAAGGTTAGTGGTCTGCCTGCGAAACAACCAGGCCATTCCCACAGACCACAGACCACAGACCTCCTGATGCCACGAACAAGTGTTCGTATCATACCCTACACGGCCGCTCGGCGAAACACCGGCATTTTCCGCAACTACCCGGCTCGGGCCAGCGCGAACCTCTCCAACGGGTGGTAGGTGGTGCGGGGACCCTCGGTGCGGCTCTCGTAGAACACCACCTCGGTGGCACGAGCGGGAATCCCGGCCGGAGCGGCGACAGTCGCACGGAGGTCTCTGGGGGGCCGGATCCTCGCCAAGGTGAGATGAGCTCGAAAGGGCCGTTCCTCGTGACCGAACCCGGCCGACGCCACCGCCTCGTCGACTACCGAGGCCAGCACCGAAAGCCGGCCTTCGTCGCCCTCCAACCCGGCCCACGCCACCGTCGCCTTGCGCGGCCTCGGAAAAACCCCGAGCCCGTCGATCCGGTACGGGAAGGACGGGCCGAGATCGGCGGCGTCCAGCGCCGCCATGATCCGCTCCTGCCCGACCTGGTCGGCCGGCCCCACGAAACGCAAGGTGACGTGGAACTTCTCCGGCGGAACCTGCCGGCCCGGCAGGTTCAGGGTGTCGCGCCAATCCCTCACCGCGAGGCGGATCTCCGGAAGGAGGGGCAGGGCCACGAAGTAGCGGATCCGGAAGGCGGCGTTCACTCCTCCCACCACTCGCCCAGGATGCCGAGCCGGGCCAGTTGGAGAACCGTCGTGGTCGCATAGGCCCGGACCCTTTCCCGGTCTCCGGGCATCCGCAGGAGCTTGGATCGGGTGTCCAGAGGAGTGCGCACCGCCACGGCAACCGTCCCCGGCGCATGGCCCAGGTAGTCCGGGCCGGCGACGCCGGTGGTGGCGACCGCCACATCGACGTCCAGGACCGCGGACGCTCCCTCCGCCATCGCCACCGCGGTCGCGGGGCCGATCACCCCGTGGGTCTCGATGATCCCCGGCCGCACCCCGAGGATGTCCCGCTTCACGTCGGTGGCATAGGCGATGACGCTTCCGCGGAAGACCTCCGACGCCCCCGGAAGGAGGCTCAGCCGGGCTGCCACCATCCCGGAGGTGACCGACTCGGCCGTGCCGATGGTCCATCCCCTCGCCCGCAACTCGTCCAGCAGGATCTCCTCGAGCGTCTCCTCGTCGGTAGCGAAGACCGACTCCCCGAGCCGCCTGCGCACCTCCTGCTCGAGGGGTTCGATGAGCACCCCGGCCTCCTCCTCGGACCTCGCCTTGGCCGACAGGCGTACCTTCACCTCACCGGCCGAGGCGAGGAAAGCCACCGACGGGTTGGACGAGGCGTGGTACAGGTCATCCAGCAGGTCCGCCACCGCCGACTCTCCGAGACCCCAGCTGCGCAGTACCCGGCTCACTAGCACCACGCCGGCGCCGGTGGCCGTGCGGAGCCGGGGCAGGACATGGTCGTCGAGCATCAGGTACAGCTCGGCCGGAACTCCCGGGAGCGCGAACAGCAGCACCCCGTCGTGCTCCAGGAACAGGCCGGGAGCGGTTCCACGGGGATTGGGGATCTGTTCTGCGCCCTCCGGGTACTCGGCCTGGCAGAGGTTGCTCTCGGGAAACGGCCGGCCCAGGTGATCCCAGAAGGACCTCAGGCGGGCGGCCTGCTCCTCGCTGAACAGCATTTGGCGCCCGGTTGCCTCCGAGATGGCGTCACGGGTGATGTCGTCCTGGGTGGGCCCGAGGCCGCCCGTGATGATCAGGGCGTCGGCCCGTGAGAAAGCGGTCCGGATGGCGTCCACCATGCGGTCGTGGTTGTCGCCCACCACCACCTGGTAGTGGGCGTCGAGACCCAGCTCCGCGAAACGCTCCCCCATGTAGGCGGCGTTGGTGTTGACCGTCTGGCCCAGCAGGAGCTCGGTCCCGACCGCCAGCACCTCGACGATCACACCGCCCTCCTCGACCCCACCGGATCCTCGACGACCCGGGAGCGGACCTCGCCGGTGAGATCGGTCTCGTAGCTGCCCGTTATCTCGACCTCCAGCCACTCGCCGGGCCTCCCGTCATCCAGGCAGATCATCCCGTCGATATCAGGCGCCTCCCGGTAGGAACGCCCCACCGGCACTCCGTCCTCCACCTGGTCCACCAGCACCCTGTGCCGCCTCCCCACCTGCTCGGCATTGCGCCGGGCCGTGATCCGCTCCTGTGCCCGGCCCAACTCCCGCACCCGGTCGGTCACCTCGTCAGCGTCTATCCGTCCCGGTAACTCGACGGCCGCCGTGCCCGCCTCGGGCGAGTAGGGGAAGAATCCGGCCCAGTCGAGATCGGCCTCGCCGAGGAAGTCGAGTAGCTCGTCCACATCCTCGTCGGTCTCGCCCGGGTAGCCGACGACGAACGAGGACCTCAGCGCGGCATCCGGCTCGGCATCCCGGATCCTGGTGATGAGGCGCAGGTGGCTGCCGGTGCTTCCGGGACGGCGCATCGACCGGAGGAGCCGGCGGGACGCGTGCTGGAGGCTGAGGTCGAAGTAGGGCGCCAGCCTGGGGTTGGTGACCATCTCCTCGATCAACGGAGGCCGGATCTCGGTCGGATAGAGGTAGAGCAGGCGGATCCGGGCCAGATTCTCGACGTCGGAGACGAACCGGAGCAGGTCGACGATGGTATCCCGGGTCTCCACGCCGATATCGCGCCCGTACGCTGCCAGGTCCTGGGCGACCAGCACGATCTCCGACACGCCCGCCCGGCACAGCCGCTCGATCTCGTCCCTGATGGAGACGGGACGCCGGGAGCGCTGGCGACCTCGTATGAGCGGTATGGCGCAGAAGGCGCAGGTCTTGTCGCATCCCTCGGCTACCTTCACGTAGGCATAGGGGAAGACCGGGGTGGGTCGGTGCGCCAGATCGAGGATGTCCATCGGCGAGCGCCGGGGACCGAGCCGCACCGGCGACCAATCGGTCATCGAGTCGAGCATGCCCACCAGCTCGCCGTAGCGGTCCAGGCCCACGACCGCGTCGACCCCCGTCAGTGCCTCCTCCAGGTCGGTTCCGAAACGTTGCGCCATGCAGCCCATCACCACCAGCCGGGCGCCCTCCGCCCGGGCGTCCTCCAACTCGAGGATGGTCTCCACCGACTCGGCTCTGGCGGCCTCGATGAAGGCGCAGGTGTTGACCATCACCACATCCGCCTCCTCGGGAGATCCGGCCGAGCGGTAGCCGGATTGGTGGAGCATGGCGGAGACCTTGTCGGAATCGACCTGGTTCTTGGAGCAGCCAAGCGTGGTTATGTGGATGCTGGGGCTGGTACTCGACCTCACTGCGCGGAGTCTAGGAGGGTACTGAGGAATGTCCCGTTGGCCCGATACCCGTCATGGAAGCACTCGGCCCGTGGCCGCTCAGAACGGCTGCGGGCCCGCCTCTCCGTTCTCCTCCTCATCCTCGGCCGGTGGCTCCTCGGCGGGACAGGTGTTGCTGATCACGCAGGGGTGCGCCTCGATGATGGCTCGGACCGGTCTGTAACTGACCCACCACGACTGATCCCTGTCCCGGCCGTTGGCGGTCACGGTCCGGTCGACGCGCACGGTCCAGCCTTTCCGGGCCGGCTCGATCACGATCGACTCACCGATCCCCAGATCCGGGTTGGAGATGTACCTGGTCGAGGGCGGGTCGACGTAACGGTAGGGGCGGGAGACCTGGCCGTTGACCACCCGGGCGTCCGGACCGCCTTGCGTCACCACGTCCAGGGTGTGCCAACCGTCCTTCCACTCCCCCATCACCGCTCTGCCGTCGTTGTCCCCGTACAGTTTGACCGTCAGTGAGGTGTCCGTATAGTCGCTCACCACCAGAACCGGGCTCTCGGTGTCGTTCCGGAACACCAGGTCGATGTAGGGGTAGTAGAGGGTTCCCTCGATACCAGGCGGGTAGCGAGGGAAGTACACGCTATGAGCCCGGGAGTAGCTACCGATGAAGCCTCCCCAGAAAATGGCGTTGTACATCGTGGCCGCGTACTGGCTGATTCCCCCGCCGACCGAGTCGGACACCCGGTCACCCGTCCAGGTATCCGCAGGCTGGTATCCCTTATCGGTGGTCCGCGGCCCCACCAGCCTGTTGAGGCTCAGCCGTTCGCCGGGATCCACCAGCGCCCCGGTCACGGTGTCGGAGAAGAGCTCGAGGTTGGCAACCCGGGGCTCGCAACAGTCGTGATGGATGGTGTACCCGGAAATCAGGTGGAGGATCCCATGCTCTTCCGCTACCTCCTCGTAGATTGCGGGAGGCGCCAGGTCGAACGCCCTGGCCAGGACAGTGACCATCTCGACCCGGGTGACCGGTTCGCCGGAACAGAAGCGGAGCCCGTCCTCGGAACAGGCGGTCACCAACCCGGCCGCCACCGCCGAGTCGATGTTCGGGGCATGCACCGTCCCGGCCAGGTCGATGAAACCCGCCTCCTCGGCGGGTTCAAGACCGAACGCCCTGGTGAGGAAGGTGGCCATCTCCCCCCTCGTTACCGGGCCGGAAGGGCAGAAGCGCGGCGGGATCAGGCCGCATCCTTGAGTGATCCCCAACTCGGCGAGCCGCTCCGGGTAACCCGACCACCACGCCTCCCGGTCAACGTCGGTGAAACGGCCTGCCAGAGGACCGGGTTCGTCCATGTGGTCGACCGCCCTCACCAGCCAGATGGCCATGACCCATCGCTCGATCTGCTCGTCGGGACAGAAGCGCCGGAGTCCGCATTCGGTTCCACCCAGGATTCCGAGCGCGTCGAGCGCATCGATCATGGCGGCGTCGGGACCATCCGTCGGGACATCCGCGAACGGACGGTCCGCCGCGGCGGCGCTCGGTGGCGCCGTCGTTCCGGCCGCCGCCGGATACACGAGCGTGGAGGTCAGTGCCAGCAGCAGGCCGGCGACCAAGACCGGGGTTTGCCTCATCCTTACCGGTCGCCCGCGGACACGGCACCGGGAGTAGGGAACGGGTCAGACCTCTTGGAAGACATAACGAGCCAGCACTTCGAGGCGATCGCCGAAGCCCCCCGGATGCAGGTACCAGAGGGTCGCGGCCACCGTGGAGAGCATCGGGTTGCCGTCCTGGGGTGTGAAGCAGAACCCGACAATGCGGTTGCCTCCGCGCACCGCCAACGTCTCGACCGGAACCACCGTCTGGCTGAGTATGCGCCCGTAGTAGCCGTGATCCCGCCCGAAGGAGAAGATCTCGCCGGCCGAACGCTTGTAGGTCACCGCCACCCTCGGGTTCTCCATGAGCCGCTCCTGGGCCTCCTCAACGGTGATCTCCCGATCCAGCAGGATCTCGAAGTGCAAGGCGTGCATGTACTGGCTGTTGACCTTGATCGCCGACGAGAACAGGTCGAGGTCCTCTCCGATGGTCCGGAAGAGGTGGTGGGCATCCCGGGCGTGGTGGGTGCCGAATCTTCCCTTGGAATGGGTCCCCACCTCCGGGGACGGGATGAACCCGCCTGCCTGGCTGATGTCATTGGCCCGCCGGATGCAGAGGAAGGACCCCTCGACGATGTGGTTCGTCCCGTCGGCGTCGAATCCGAGCGTCTTGAGAAGCACCGCGATGTTGTGCGTGTTGCATGACACGATGTGGAGGAAGCGGTCCTCCTCCCGGTCGAGAGCCTGATCGTTGATGCCCCGGGCGTACATCTTGCCGAAGCCGAACTCGGAACCCTGGGCGAGGAAGCCGCTGACGTCGGAGGCCTTCCCGTAGTACTTGTCCTTGTTCTCGTTTCCCGCCGGGGTGCAGTCGACCACCACCGTGGCCCGCTCGATGGCTTCCCAGGCCTCCAGTTTGGGGGCGTGACCCAACTCCTCGAAGCCGGCCCACCGATCCTGGTCGACCGAGAGATGAGCCCCCCGGCTCACCAGGTCGTTCACCTTCCCCCGCTCACGCAGCAGGG
The DNA here is from genome assembly GCA_011523635.1 of Acidimicrobiia bacterium. Taxonomy (GTDB): domain Bacteria; phylum Actinomycetota; class Acidimicrobiia; order Spongiisociales; family Spongiisociaceae; genus Spongiisocius. The sequence goes on along the minus strand of WTGI01000009.1, from coordinate 8,946 downwards.
GCGTTCGCTTGTGGAAGGTCACCTCATCGATGCCGAATGCTTCCTGGTTGTCGGCCATGAGACCGATCAAGGGCTCCCCGATGGTCCCCGTTCCAACGATATGCACGATCCTGGACATTCAGAACTCCGCCTCCCGGCTATATCCGACGGGATCTCATAGTAGGCGACCGGCAGCCGGATCGCACGACCGGGACGGGGCGGAGTCACCCACCGTCCGCCTCCCATCGGCGGCGGGCATGCGTACACCCGGCAGCGTGTACCGTTCACCTCTGAGCGGATCGGCATGGTCGGTCCCGCAGTGCCCGTCCGTCCGGGGAGCGTCCGTTGATCCCGCCCGAGTTGCCATCGCCCGCAGACACCGGCCCGGCAATCCGCGAGTTGGGAGCAGAAGAGCGGAAGGCGGCGGTCGGGGTGATCAACACGGCGGCCGGCTGGTACCGCGAGTTCCTTCCGCCCGAGGAACTCCACAGCCCGGAAATGGACGAGTCCGGCTGGGATGCCGAGGCAGAACGGATGACGTGGTGGGGCGCCTTCTCGGACCATGGCCTGGTGGGGCTCACGGGTAGCGAGCCCATCGGGGACGTGGTGCTCCTCCGCCACCTGTACGTCCTTCCCGAGCACCAGCGAAGCGGTGTCGCCGGCGCCCTGATCCGCCATGTCGAGGAGACCGCGCCCGGCTCGACCGGGATGATCGTGGCCGGCACCTACCGGGCCAATTACAAGGCCCGCGGTGTCCTGGAGAAGAACGGCTACCGCCCGGCCGCCAGGTCCGAGTCCGTGCTCCGCGCCTACTACGACATACCCGAGGACCGGCTCCTAGGTTCGATCGCGTACGTGAAGCGAGTGGGCCCGCCGGGACGTTAACCCGGAGACCGATGGCGCGGGGTTACGCGGTATCCTGGTCGGGATGGTCCCTGTGACACCGGGTTGGCTCGCCGCTACGGGCCCGAACCATCGCCCTGATACGTCCATCGTGCGTTCGCCCGCGGGATCGACGCCGTGAGCGCCCTGTTTCGCATGTTCGGCCCGGCCTCCGGATACCGCCGGGATGACTGGCGGCTGCTGGGCCTGATGTACCTGGCCGGCCTGTTCCAGGGATACGTCCAGACCCAGGCCGTCAACACACTCCCGTTCGTCCGGCTCGCGTTCGACCTGTCCAAGGCCGATATGAGCTACCTGTTCGCCGTCGCTCGCATCGGTTCCCTGGTCGCAGTGGTGTACGCGGTGTTCGGCGACCGCTGGGGACGTCGAGGACCCTTCCTGGCGGCGTACCTGATGCTCATGCTGGCCACCGGTGCTACGGCGGCGGCCTTCTCCCCCACTGTGTACACGGCCCTGCAGGTGGTCGCCCGTATGGGCTCGGCCGCGATGGGGATGCTGGCGACGGTCCTGCTGGCCGAGCGGGTCAACTGGAACAACCGGGCCTGGGCGATCAGCCTCTATTCCACCGCGGTGGCTCTCGGATCGGGAGCGGGGCTCCTCGCGCTGCCGATCGCCCAGACCAGCGAGACCGGTTGGCGCCTCCTGTTCGCGGCGTCGGTGGCCGGCCTGCCCATCTACCTCTGGTTGAGGGTGAAGGTCGAGGAGAGCAGGGTTTTCCAATTCGACGCGGGTGGTGGCAGCGTGTTCGCCCCCCTGTTCGGTCGCTTCGCCGGCCGTTTCTGGCTGGCCGGCATCTACAGCCTCTCGATAAGCGCCTTCTCGGCGGTGGCGGTCACCTTCGCTCTCGAGCGCCTCGTCAACGGTCTGGGCCTCACCTCCTTCGAGGCGGCCCGCATCCTGCTGATCGGCGGCACGCTGGGAGCGACCGGCTTCTTCCTGGGTGGGCGCATGGGCGACACCCTCGGACGTAAGCCCGCCATCCTCCTCTCGCTGGTCGTGGGGCTGGCGGGCGGGATCGGCTTCTACTGGACGTCGAGCAGAGACCTGCTCATCGTGGCCGCCACCCTGTCGGCCTTCGGCAGCTCGGCCGCCCTGCCCGTGAGTGCCGCCCAGCGAACCGAGTTGTTCCCCACGGCCATCAGGGCTACCGCCACCCAGTGGCTGCACACGGTTGCCGTGCTCGGGTCGATCCTCGGCCTGACCATCGCCGGTACCACGATCGAGATCTGGGGCCTGCCGCTGACCGTAACCGTGCTGGGCTCGGGCGTGGTGGTGGCCATGCTCGCCCAACTCGTCATTCCCGAGACGCTGGGCGACGACTTGAGTCACATGACCACCAACCGGTAGCGCCGGTAAAGGGTTGCCAGGCGAAGGGCGTTCATGATGACCAGCGCCCACCAGACGGCGCTGATCGAGTCCGCCATGAGCATCAGCGAGCATGCCACCACCGCGGCGAAGACCATCGCCTTGGCCATGTACGCGAAGTCGGTGGCGCCGATCATGATCCCGTCCAGCACGAAGATCAGGCCGTTGAGGGGCTGGCTCAGCACGACGAACGGCATCAGGATGGCTACTAGCGCGGCCACCGACGGATCGGTGGTGAACCACCCGGGTAGGTCGTTACGCACGAGCCAGAATGCCGCCGCCAGGAGCACTCCCCAGCACAGTCCCCAGAAGAGCATCCGCTGGGAGAAGCGACGGGCGGTCACCCGGTCGGTGGCGAGATGGCCCGCCACCAGGTTCTGGGCGGCGATCGCCACCGCATCGACCACGAGGCTAAGGAAGATCCAGACCTGCGCCGCCACCTGGTGGGCGGCCACCTCGGCGTCGCCCAGGCGAGCGGCGACCGCCACCGCGACGGTGAGTGCCGCCACGATCGCGGAAGTCCGCACGAAGAGGGCCGACGCGGCGCCGACCAGTTCCCTCAGGTCCGCCCACCGGGGCCGGACCCGGCGCAGGACCAGACCGGTGTGGCCGGTCAGGAAGAAGAACAGGAAGGCTCCGCCGCCCAGGGTCTGCGCGATCACCGAGGCGAAGCCGGCGCCGGCCAGTCCCCATCCGAATCCGAAGATGAACACGGGATCGAGAACCAGGTTGACGAGACTGAGGCCGATGCTGATGAACATCGGGGTGCGGGTGTCACCCACCCCCCGGTACACGGAGTGTCCGACGGAGATCATCAGGAGAGCGGGCAGGCCGAGGCCGCGGATCCGTAGGTAGGAGACGGCATGGGGCGCGACCTCCGGCCCGGCGCCCATCAGGCCGACCAGCTGGGGGGCGGCGACTTCGAGCAGGACCAGACCGGCCGCACCCAGTACGGCGGCCACGAACAGGGATTGGCCGGCCACCTCCGCCGCCCGGTCGCGGTCCTCGATCCCGATCGCCCGGGCGATGAGCGGGGTCCCGGCGTAGGCCAGGGCGATGAAGACGAAGAACGCCAGGCCGAGAATGCCGGTCACCACCCCCATCGCCGCCAGAGGATCCTCGCCGAGGCGTCCCACGAAGGCGGTATCGACCAGAGCCACGAGGGGCTCGGCGGCCAGCGCGCCCAGGGCCGGAACGGCCAGGCGGGCAATGGTGCGGTCGTCGTCGGTTATGCGGAACATGATGGAAGCCCCGGAAGCTTATGCCCTCCACGGCCGTCGACGCGCCCCATGAGGGCCGGATTGACCGGGGAGGCACTCGTCGCATCTAACCTGCGAAGACTATGGGAAGGGGTGAGGTACGGGCGGACGGAACCGTCCCGACCGCAAAGGAACGGGGCTATGCCCGGCGGATCGTCAACCGGCTCGCCTCCCGCTACCCGGAGATCAGTACCGCTCTCGCCTATGCCAACCCCTTCGAGCTCCTGGTTTCGACGGTCATATCGGCCCAGACCACCGATGAGAATGTGAACCGGGCCACCCCCGAACTGTTCGCCCGCTGGCCGACCCCCGACGACCTGGCCGCCGCCGACCCCGAAGAGGTAGAGAGGGTGATCTTCTCCACCGGCTTCTACCGGCAGAAGACCCGGTCGATCATCGCCCTGGCCCAGGACCTGGTGGAGCGGTACGGCGGGGTGGTCCCGGATGCGATGGCCGAGCTGGTGACGTTGAAGGGTGTGGGGCGCAAGACCGCCTCCGTGGTGCTGGCCGAGGCGTTCGGTCAGCCGGCCATCGCGGTGGACACCCATGTCCGGAGGATCACCAACCGGCTCTCGCTCACGACCGAGGACGACCCCACGAGGATCGAGCAGGACCTGAAGGCCCTCGTGCCCCGCCACGAGTGGCAGCATCTCTCGATGCGGATCATCCAGTTCGGCAGGGATACCTGCAGCGCTCGCAAGCCCCGGTGCTGGGAGTGCGAACTCGCCCGGCTGTGCCCGTTCGTACCGAAGTCCCTCCCGCCCGACTGACCGGCCCTCGGCGGCGCCGGGCAGAGCGCGGGTTATTGTGCAGGCCGCATGGATCTCGAGCGCTACATACTTGAGCGGTCAAGCGTCAGCGGTGAGATCATTAGTGCCGACACCTTCCTGAACCATCGGGTCGATCCCAACGTCATGGTCGAATTCGGCCGCCGGATCGCCGAGATCGCCGCTCCGCTCCGGCCGGATGTCATCGTCACCGCCGAGGCGAGCGGGATACCTCCCGCCCTGACCGCCGCCACGCAACTGGGTCTCCCCATGGTCTATGCCAAAAAGTACGTCCTGCCGGGACCGAGGAAGGCGGTGAGCAAGGAGGTCCGGTCGGCCACGAAGGGATTCGAGTACACGATCGAGATCCGGAGGCACGTGCTCGAGCCCGGAATGCGGGCCCTGGTCGTGGACGACTTCCTCGCCCAGGGACGGACCGCGGTGGCGCTGGGCGAGATAGTCGAGGAACTCGGCTGCGAGATGCTGGGAGCGGTGTTCGCCATCGAGAAGGCCTGGGTGGGCGCCCGTCGCCTGATCGAGGAACGGGGTTGGCCGGTCTGGGCGGTAACCAGCGTGGCGTCGGTCGACGGCGGCGTGATCCGGTTTGGCTGAACCTGCTCCGCCCGTTGCCGAGATAGTCGACGCCCTGAGGCGACACACCGGGGACGGATGCTTCGCCTGCGGGCGGTCCAACCCGATCGGACTCCACATCGACGACTTCGACATCCGGGGGGACGACGTCGTGGCGACCTTCACCGCCCGCGACGACCTCCAAGGCACCATCGGGAACCTCCACGGCGGGATCGCCGCCACCGCCCTGGACGAGATCCTGGTGTGGGCCGGGATCCTCCAGGAGAAGGTCCTTTCGGTGACGGGAAGGCTGGAACTCCGCTACCGCCGTCCGGTCGGCGTCGCGGGGGTGATCGATCTCCGCGGCCGGGTCGAAGAACGTAGGGGCAACCGGCTGGTGATCAGTGGATCGCTCGACACAGGTGACGGTGGCATGAGCGTGACCGCCAAGGGCCTGTATCTCGTGAGCCATACCATCGCCGAGCTCATGGAGCAGACCGGCTGAGGAGGTCGGTTACCGGAGGCGGTCGGCCCAGTCGGCCAGGTCCGAGTAGCGGGATCGGGCTCTTGCCCAGCGGCGGTCCTTCTCGACCCGGCTGACGATCCGGGAGATCACCCGGACGGCGGCAGCCACCATGAGGAGGGCAAGGCAGATCCGGGCCGCCACCGCCGGGCCGGTCAGGAAGGCGGTGTCGCACCTGGCCAGACCATCGGCGCACAGGCCGTATCCCGTCCCCCCAGTCAGCAGGCTGATCAGCATCACGAGGGGTATCACCGCCAGCAGCAGAGCGATCAGGATCAGCAACCCGCGAATTGCCTTCAGAAGACCTATCACAACCGGGCAGTCTATAGGGCCGAAGCGCTATGGCCCCGTCACCGCCTACTTCCGCGCGGCCAGCCGGGCGCCGCTACCGGAGCCACCATCTGGTCGGACACCGCCCCAAGGAGGTCGGCCACCGGGGTGCCATCCGGGTCGCGGGCGTCGGGCCACACCTCGACCAGGGGTTCCAGGACGAACCGGCGCTGCCGGTAGCGAGGATGGGGAACCTCCACGGACGGCGTGCGAATGCTGTGGTCGCCATGCAGGATCAGGTCGAGATCGATCAGCCGCGGGCCCCACCGCCGCCCTCTCATCCGGCCCATCTCCCGTTCGATGTCGAGGAGCCGGCCGACCAGCTCCACCGGGTCGAGATCGGTCTCGACCACGACCACCGCGTTGTAGAAGGGTTCCTGGTCGACCATGCCCTGCGGAGCCGTCTCGTAGACGCTGGAACTCGCCACGACTCTCCCCAGCACCCGGATGCGTTCCAGGGCGTCGAAGAGGTTGGCCGCCCGGTCGCCCAGGTTGGCCCCTAAGGCGATGGCCGCCCTCACACCGGCGGGAACTCCGGTCCCGGAAGTGGCCGGACCACCGTCACCGAGACGTCCTCGAACTCCACCCCGATAGGCGCCTCCGGTTTGTGCACCGTCACCGCCACCCTCGTGACCCGGCCGTCCTCGAGGACCAGATCGGCGACCCGTTCGGCCACCCGCTCGATCAGGTCCCATCGCTCGCCGGAGACCCGCCGGTGGATCGCCTCCGCCAGGGTCCCGTAGTCGAGCGTGGACGGGAGATCATCGGTCGTGCCGGCCTCGGACAGATCGAGACAGGCCTTGACGTCCACCACGAAGGTCTGGCCCTCCCGCTGTTCACGGGCCAGGACACCGTGATGAGCCTCGATCCGCAGGCCCTTGAGGTTGATCGAGTCACCGGACTCCTCCGACCCCGTCCCACCGGCGGTGACCAAGACCTCGCTCACACCCCCGCCGCCGGGATGAGGGCCCGCGCGCTGGGGCCGAGGGGCCGTCCGATGATCTCCTGGATGACCATCGCTGCCACGCGGGGGTCATCCACCAGGCCGGCGAAGACCACGAACCCGGCCAGGATGCCGCCCACCGTGTCGTCCACGAAGTCCCGGTGGACGAGGACCTTGCAGTCGGGGTCTTCCAGCGCCTTCGCAAGGATCTCGAAGGCATGCTCGACCGCCGCCTCTTCGTGATCGCTGTCGACCGGCGCCAGGTGGACCTCGATGCCGGCCCTCTCGTAGCTGCGGACGTTCTGGTTGCCGGGGAGCAGCGACACCACGGTGGTGAATCCGGCCTCTACCAGCCACGAGATCTCCTGCTCGCGCCGGACCCGCCGGTGCTGGATGCCCTGGCCGCCCACCCGGGAGGATGTGGCAAGGCGATCCTGGATGACCCAGGCGAAATCCCTAGGCTCACTGCCGGTCGGCATCACCCTCATCCATGGTCGCCACCATAGCGTCAGCCAGTGCCAGCGCATCCCGTGTGGCGGGCACATCGTGGACCCTCATGACGGAAGCGCCCAGGATGGCCCCGATACCCGACGCCACCGCGGTCACACCGTCTCTCTCCTCCGTGGGCCGGTCGGTGAGCGCGCCCAGGAAGGCCTTCCTCGACGCTCCCACCAGGACCGGCCGGCCCAGGCCCGCCAGGTCGGGCAGGCCGTTGAGCAGGGCCAGGTTGTGGTGGAGCGTCTTGCCGAAGCCGATCCCCGGGTCGATGGCGATCGCTCGCCGGTCTACGCCCGCCGCCGTTGCCGCCCCGATCCTCTCCCGGAGGTACTGGCCGACTTCGCCGACCACGTCAGCGTAGTGGGGGTCGACCTGCATGGTGCGGGGATCGCCTCGCATGTGCATGAGCACCACCCCCACCCCGGCGGATGCACACAGGCGAGCCATCTCCGGGTCCTCCAGGGCCGTCACGTCGTTCAGCACCGCTGCGCCGGAGTCGATGGCCGCCTCCGCCACCCCCGGCTTCGACGTGTCGATCGACACCAGGACACCGGCGGACGCCAGCCTGGCCACCACGCCGACCACCCGCCGGAGCTCCTCCTCCTCGGAGACCTCGGTTGCGCCCGGTCGGGTGGATTCGCCTCCCACGTCCACGATGTGGGCGCCCTGGCGCCACATCCGGAGACCGCCGGCCACGGCCGAGTCCTCCGACAGCCAACGGCCGCCGTCCGAGAAGGAGTCTGGGGTGACATTTACCACCCCCATGATGACGGTGCCCCGGTTCGGGTCGAGGACGGCACCCTTGACGTACCACCTCGGTCGCCTCATACAGGGCCCCGGTTGATCAGCGAGAACGCCTCGGCCCGGGTGGCGGCGCTACGCCGGAACTGTCCACGGACCGCCGAGGTCTGGGTGACCGCCCCCGGCTTCTCCACCCCGCGCATCTCCATGCATAGGTGTCGAGCCTCCACCACCACCAAAGCACCCCGTGGCGCCAGCACTTCCACGAGGGCATCGGCCACCTGGGTGGTGAGCCTCTCCTGCATCTGGGGCCGCCGGGCGAAACCGTCCACCAGCCGCGCCAGTTTGGAGAGCCCGGTCACCCGGCCATCGGGCACGTAGGCCACATGGGCGGTGCCGTAGAAGGGGAGCAGATGGTGCTCGCACATCGAATAGAACGGGATATTGCGGACCAGCACCATCTCCTCGTGCTGGTCGGCCACGAACACCCGGTACAGGTCTTCCCTGGGGTCGCGCTCGATGCCGTCGAACACCTCGGCATACATGCGAGCCACCCGCAGTGGGGTCTCCGCCAGGCCCTCCCGGTCGGGATCCTCGCCGATCGCGGCCAGTATCTGCCGTACGGCGTCGCGGATCGCAGCCTGGTCGATCCCCTGGCTGGGCATGATCAGCGCGAGATCGGATCGGCCGCCGTAGCGGCCGCTACCCCCTCCACCAGCCCCGGACTGCCGGCCGGAGCCTGGATACGGGGATCCGAGCCATGCCTGGCTTCCCACTTGGGCACGTCGGCGAGGGTCTCCACGATCTCGTCGGCCGACAGGGTCTCCACCGTGATCAAACGGTCGGCCAGCCGGTGCAGTGCGTCGATATGCGTGGTGAGTATCCGCCTGGCCTCCTCATGGGCCTGGCCGAGCAGTGCCCGGACCTCGTCATCGATGGCCGCCGCCACCTCGTTGGAATAGTCCTGCTGGCTCGAATAGTCCCGGCCGAGGAACACCTCGGCGTTGTTCTTCCCGTACTTCATGGGACCCAGCTCGTCGCTCATCCCGTACTCCATGACCATCCGCC
>WTGI01000006.1 GCA_011523635.1 Acidimicrobiia bacterium | reverse complement strand
CGGTCCTGGCCAGGACCGATCGAGCCAGCTCGGACGGCCCTGCGCCCTGGGCCTCGACGAGGAGTGACCGGTAGATGTCTCGGAAGCGTTCCAGGCGGCGCCTGATCTCGGGAAGCAGATCCAGCAAATCGAGTTGCTCCAGCGCCTCTACGAGTATGAACCACATGCCGTCGCGGTTGCGGTTCCGGGAGGCGACCCAGCGGGCGAGGGGCGCCAGGTCACCCAGGCCCAGGCGATAGCCGGCGCCCATCAGGATCCTGGCCAGGGCCGGGCTGTCGGCCGGGTCGTCGAGCAGGCGGAGCCAGGCAACCAGCTCGACCACCTCCGGGACCTTGAGCAAGCCGCCCAGGTCGGTGACCTGGAGGGGAACGTCGTGCTCCTCGAGGGCTTGGCGCACCAAATCGATGTTGGCGTTGCGGCGGAAGAGCACCGCCATCTCCGACCATCCCGTCCCGGATTCGTGGAGGCGCCGGAGCTCCCGGGCGATCTCCTCGGCCTCCTCTCGCGCGTCGCCGAACCAGGAGACCTGTACGGAGCCGGGGGGCTTGCCCTCCAGGGCCTCGAGGTCGTCGGCCGGGTCAGAACCCGTGATCCGGGCCCTGACGCGGTTGGCCAGATCGAGGATGTGCCGGCCCGACCGGCGGTTCACCGACAACCGGAGAGTGTGCGACTCCGACCCGTCGGCTTCGCGGAAGCTGGTGGGGAAGTATCCGAAGTTGGCCGGGCTGGCGCCCCGCCACTCGTAGATGGTCTGGTCGAGGTCGCCCACTGCAGTGACGGCCCGGCCGGTCCCGAAGAGGGTCGAGAAGAGGTCCCGCTGGGCCGGGTTGGTGTCCTGGTACTCGTCCAGCAGGACGCACCGGTACTGCGATCGGACCCGATCCAGTATGCCGCGGTGGTCGGGGTCCCGTACCAGCTCCACGGCCAGCCGGGTGAGGTCGCCGAAGTCGCGCACCCCCATCTTCTCCTTTTCCTTCTCGAACATGACGAGGGCGGTGGCCAGCTCGGCCCGGCGGGCGCCGACCTCGTCCTCCGGATCCGAAGCGAGGACGTCCTCGGGACGGAGCAGGTTGTCCGCCAGCTCTCCGGCCAGGTCAACCAGCTTTCGCACCACGGTCGGCACGTGGGTGGCGTCCACGAGCCGGAAGGGGGTGGAGAGCACGCACCGGTGGAGGATCTGGCGGCCTGCCGCCGGGGTGATGATGCGGGTGCCCCGATCCATCCCGACGAGAGCTCCGTAGGTACCGAGCAGGTGGGCGGCGAACCCGTGGTAGGTGAAGACATCGATCGCCTGCTCCGGTCGCATCCCGGGTATCGATGAGAGCTCGGGGGCCGACCGGATCCGCCCGGCCAGCTCAGCGGCGGCCTTGTTGGTGAAAGTCACTCCGAGAATCTGCTCCGGCAGGACACCGTGACGCTCCATGAGAGCGGTCATACGGCGGACCAGGGTGAAGGTCTTGCCGGTGCCGGCCCCGGCGGTCACGCGCAGAGGTCGCAGCCCGTAGTCGATGACCGCCTGCTGCTGGGCCGAAGGGCGGGGCCTCATCGGCGGTAGGCTTCCTGGCCCTCGGCCCACGCCGGACATACCAGCCTCACGTCGCAGTTGCCGCAGGCCCGGCCGGGCCGGGGTTCCCAGGCCTCCTCGTGGATCAGGCGGGCGATCTCCTCGAGGCGGCGCCTGGTCTCCGCCTCCCGGTCCGGGCCGAACCTGCGGACGGTGACCTTCTTGGCGGGTGCGTGCGGGAACCAGAACTCGGCGCCGGTCACCGGCCCGTGCTCGGCGATCGCCGGGTCGGCGCTGGAGGCCAGGTAGTAGAAGCCGAGCTGGAGGGAGTTGCGGGCCTCCTCGTTGGTGGCCGCCGTCTTCCCGGTCTTGTAGTCGACCACCCGCAGGGTGTCGTCGGCTTTCCGCTCGATCCGGTCGACCCGCCCCCGCCAGGTCGTCCCTCCCAGCTCCAGCCTCACGGGGTGCTCCAGCAAGACCGGGCTGCCGGCAGGCTCCGGCCAGCCGGTGTAGAGCTTCTCCAGCAACTCCTCGGCCCGCCGCCGCCAGGCGTATCGCAGCGAGTCGGTTCCGAAGTCGTGCCGTTCGATATGGGAGCCCAGGAGGGCCAGGGCCTCATCGACGGTGGACCGGCGGTCCTCTCGCGCCGCCCGCCGCTCGGCGTGTTCCAGCACCGTGTGGATGAGGGCGCCGAAGGTGAGGTGGGGGCTGCCGTCGGCGCCCACCTCGAGCAGCCGTCCCAGGGCGAACTGCCGGGGGCACCTGTCGTAGCCCAGGGCATCGCTGGGGGATAACCGTCTCCGGCCACGGATGAGGCCCTGATCGGCGTCCTCCCGGCGTACGGCCGCGTAGCTCTGCGGGGTGCGGACGCCGGGGCGCGAGGTGGTGGCCAGCACCGTGGCGGCGGCGAGACGTCGATGGTCGGGCTCGGCGGGATCGACGAGGACGCGCCTCAACCAGGTCTCCGCCTCTCTAGGAGTGACGGGCCTGGCCGGAGCGGGGTCGGCGCCCGCCACGTCCACTCCCGGGCCCCGGATCATCTCCAGGAACCGGCTGGGACGGTGGTGGGCCTCGCCGGAGCCGGCGTTGGTCGCGGTGAGCACGACGCGCCGGCACGCCCGGGTCATGCCGGTGTAGAGAAGGCGGGTCTCCTCCTGCAGGCGTCGGTTAGTCGACCGGTCGGGCGCCGCCTCGGATCGGTCCGGGGGCGCGAGGGAGCGCAGGGGGTCGAGGTGCTCGACCTGGAGCAGCGACCGGTGGCGGCTCAGGTCGGGTAGCACCCCCTCGACCGCATCTGCGATGAACACCACGTCGAACTCGAGGCCCTTCGTCTGGTGGATCGTGGTCAGGACCATCCGATCCTCGTCGGGATCCCGGTAGCTGAGCAACGGGCTGGCCTCGAAGTCATCGGACTCGACCAGACGGATGTAGTCGACCAGGGTGATGCTCGGATCGCGGTCGGCCACCCTGGCCAGGGCCTGGGATAGGCTCGCCCAGGCCGCCCGGAAGTCGCCGCGTGCCGGATCGCTCACGAAGGGCTCCAGCTGCGGGAGCCGGGTCCACGCATGCCAGAACCCGTCGATGGCGGGCAAATGGATCCAGGACGGATCGCTGAGCAGGCCGGCGAGTTCCTCCCCTCCCTCCACGTGGGCCCGGATGGCCTCGGACCATTCCAAGTCGAACAGCCTCCGGTCACGCTCGACCGCCCGGAGGCGGCCCACGCCCAGGTTGAACAGGGGACCCAGCAGCACCCTCCTGATCGGTCCGCTGCGTGCGGACGGGCCGGAGTGGGAGCCGAGAGCGGCCCGGGCCAGGTCGAGGATGACCCGGGTGGCCGGGTGGTCGGCGAGGCGCTTGTCAGGACGCTCGTGGGGGATCGATCTCTGCTCCAGGGCCCGCGACAGCTCCCGGAGGAGCCGCCGCTTGGTCCGGACGAGCACCGCCATCCGGTGGAAGGGGATGTCCTGCTCCACCCGGAGCCGGCCGGCCTGGGTGGCGATCCATTCCGCTTCGGCGGACTCCTGGTCGAACACCCGGATCTCGACCCGACCGGGCCCGGCGGCGGCTTCCACCGGGCCCGCCGCACCGGGAAGGTCGGCCCCGACCGTGAGCCGTTCGGCGGACCGGAGGATCTCGACCGGGGTGCGGAAGGAAGTCGCCAGCACCCAGCGCCGCACCGGCTTCGCGTCCCCGACCGGAAAGTCGGCGGCGAAGCGCTGGACATTGCCCAGGTCGGCGCCGCGGAAGCCGTATATGGACTGGTAGGGGTCGGCCGCCGCGGTGAGGTTGCGGTCCGGACCGACCAGCCGCTTGAGCAACTCCGCCTGGGCCCTGGTGGTGTCCTGGTACTCGTCCACCAGCACGTAGCGGTAGGGCCTGACGCCGGGCTCCGCCTCCGACCGGTCGGCCAGCACCTCAATCGCCCGGGCCATCAGGGTTCCGTAGTCGATCCGTCCCCGGCAGTCCAGTTCGGCGTCGTAGCGGTCGATGAACTCCGGCAGGGCCCGCCAGTCGCGGCGCTCCCGCGCGATCCGGGCCAGGTCGGCGCGGTCGAGAAGCTGTTCCCGGGCTCGCAGGATGAAGTCGGTCACCTCGTGGGCGAGGGTTCTGCTGTCCAGCAGCCGGCGGAGGGGGAGCGGCCAGCGGCCGGGCGGCTCGCCGGCCAGCAGTTCCGAGACCAGGTCCACCTGCTCCGGACCGGTCAGGATGGACGGAAGGGCGGCCCATCCGAGGACGTCATGGGCGTGCCGTTCCAGCAGGCGGTAGGCGAGGGAGTGGAAGGTGGACGCGCCCGTGCCTCCGGCCGGACCGGCCACGGCGCGGTGGAGCCGGTTCCCGAGATCGGCCGCGGCGCGCCGGGAGAACGTGACGGCGAGGACGGCCGAACCCGGAACGCCGCCGTGGTCGATGAGGTGGGCGATCCGGCGTACGAGGAACTCCGTCTTGCCGGTGCCCGGGCCTGCCACCAGCAACTGGGGGCCGTCGGTCTCCTTCACCGCCCGGTCCCAGTCCTGGGGACGGAGCCGCCGCTCGGCGAACCCGTCCCCGCCCGGGCCCGGAGTCACACCGTCCGGATGGGGCGTCAAGCGGCCAGGGGCGGCCGGGCGGCGACAGCCGTTTCGGCCTCCGCCCTCCCGGTCTGCTCCAGCACCACGGTGAAGCCGAAGCCGGCCTCGATGATCGCCTGTTCGGCGGCCAGGATGGCCTCCTGGTCCCGGCTGGGTTGGTTTCTCATGTTCTCTGCCATGGTCCGTAACTTACGGCGTGGGTGTGACACGATCCGGTGGCAAAGTGCCGGCGAGGACGGGGAGGGGTGGCCAGCGCCGGCTTGACCTGCGGTTTCGTTGCCGGCTACAAGGCCGGCCGGACGTCTTCCGGCACCCACTTAGCCCGAGATCCTACGGTATCCTTGGGGTTCTGCGACGCCCCGGTGGCTCCGGCTCGGATCGGTGGCGTATCATCGTCCGTCACACTGCCCAAACCCACTCGGAGTAGCCGATAGCCCGTGGTCTCCGTCATACCTGTTGAAGCCCTGGTAGCCCGCGCCGATCGGGTTGTCGACGTGGTCGCCCCCCAGGCCGACTCGGTTCCCGGCGTGGACAGCTATCACTATGCGGTCGATCATCCCGACTCGTTTCTGAACGTCACCCTTGCGGTGGGCGAGTTCCCCGGGCCGACGCCATCCCGGGAGGCCGTCGTCAAACGAGCTTCGGGTCACTTCCACGGGATGCTGGAGCGAGGACTGTTCGAGCCCCTCCCGTCGGCGGCCTTCTTCCTGTACGAGCTGGATACGGGTAGCCATCGCCAGGTAGGCATCGTGGGTGGGGTTTCGTTGGCGGCGGTCGAGGAGGGTCGGATACTCGGTCACGAGGAGACCCTTCAAGGCCCGGTGGAGGATCTGGCCCACTTCTACCGCGTGGCCCGTCTCTCCTCCAGCCCGGTGGCGCTCGGGTTCGATGCGGATGAGCATCACCACTCCCTGATGAGGCAGCTCTCCTCGGGTACGCCGCTCCGCGACTTCACGAGCCCGGACGGTGTGCGGCAGCGCCTCTGGGCGGTTACCGACCCGTCCGGACTCGCCGCGGTGCGAGCGGCCGCCTCCCGGGTCGAGACTATGTACATCACCGACGGACACCATCGGGTGGCGGCGGCCCGGCATCCGAGAGGCGGGCCCGGCTGGTTCCTGGCCATCATGTTTCCCAACGACCACCTTCGGGCACAGGCCTACAACCGCGTGATCGTGCCCGATCTCATCCCGTCTCCCGAGGAGGTCCGCCGGTCTCTGGGTGCCGGTTGGGCGATGGACAGAATGGGGCCGGCCGGTTCGGTGGAGTCCCAACCGCGGGGCACGGGCGAGATCGCCATGGTGCTGGATGGCATGTCTTACCGGCTGGTGTTCCGCGGGCGGCGCCCGGACCATCCGGTCGAACGCCTCGATGTGAGCCTGCTCCACGACAGCATCCTGGGCCCGGTGTTCGGCATCTCGTCCAGCGATGATCCGCGTCTCTGGTACGAGGTGGGGGAGAACACGACCGTAGCCTTCGAGAGCCAGGTTGCGGCCTATCCTGGCGCCGTGGGTTTCGCGATGCATCCGGCGCAGATCGGAGAGATGACCGCGGTCGCCGATGCGAGAAGCCTGATGCCCCCCAAGTCGACCTGGTTCACTCCCAAGCCTCGCTCCGGACTGCTCGTGGTCCGCTGGGAGGAGCAGGCGGCCGGGAGTGATCCGCGAGCACGGGGCAGCTCGACGGCGGGAAGCCGGGAACGGTGACCATGCCCGATCGGAACCGAGCACCCGCGGTCGCCCCCGAGATGGAGTGGGATTCCCCCATGTACAAGGAGGCGGTCTCCCAGTTCCAGAACGTGGCCGAGAAGATGGGCCTTGACGACAACATCCGTGAACGCCTGACCATGCCGCAACGGTCCCTGGTGGTGACCTTCCCGTACCGGACGGACGAGTACTCCGAGGTACGCACCGCCTACGGCTACCGCGTACAGCACGTGCTCACCATGGGCCCCACCAAGGGCGGCATCCGCTACGCCCCTGACGTCAATCTGGGTGAGGTGGCAGCGCTGGCCATGCTCATGACGTGGAAGTGCGCTCTGGTGGGACTGCCCTTCGGAGGCGCCAAGGGAGGGGTGCGGATCGATCCTCATGCCGTCTCCCGCAGGGAACTCCAGCGGGTCACCAGGCGCTATACGGCCGAGGTCATCGGCATGATCGGTCCGCAGACGGACATCCCGGCGCCGGATCTGGGCACCGACGAGCGGGTCATGGCCTGGATTATGGACACCTACAGCCAGCACCAGGGGCATGCGGTCCCGGCCGTGGTGACCGGTAAGCCGCCCGAGTTGGGCGGGTCGGTGGCCCGCCGCGAGGCGACCGGCCGGGGGATCATCAGCTTGCTCCCGTCGGCGGCCATGCGGTGCGGGGTGGCGGTCGACGGAGCGCGGGTGGTGATCCAGGGCTTCGGCAACGTGGGTCGCTATGCGGCCGTCGCCGCGGCCGAGGTCGGGTGCCGCGTGGTCGCCGTGGGTGATCTGACCGGCGCGATCCACAACGGGAACGGTCTGGAGGTCGGCCGCCTGGCGCGCTACGTGGACGAGGTCGGGGGCGTGAAGGGCTTCCCGGGGGCCGATGAGATCACTTCGGACGAGCTGATGGCGATCGACTGCGAAGTGTTGATACCGGCGGCGGTGGGAGGAGTGATCCACGCCGGTAACGCCGGCGACATCCGAGCCAGGCTGATCCTGGAGGGTGCGAACAACCCGACCACCCTCGAGGCAGACCGCATCCTGCTCGACAGGGGAGTGCTGATCGTGCCCGACATCATCTGCAACGCAGGCGGGGTGACGGTCTCCTACTTCGAGTGGGTGCAGGACCTGCAGAACTACTTCTGGTCGGAGAACGAGATCGTGAGCCGGCTCCGTGAGATCATGATCAGGGCGTTCGAGTCGGTGCTGGAGGTCAGCATCCGGGAGAAGGTGGACATGCGAACCGCCGCTCTGATGAGAGGAATCGAAAGGGTGGCCCGCGCCAAGCTGGTCCGCGGCGTGTACCCGTAATGTGGTGAACCCCTGGTTCGCCGGCGCTTAGTTCCCCTACGGCTTGGGCGTCTGGCTGGTGGCCGGCGGTGGGTTACCGGTCGTTGGTAGCTCGTAGCCGTGAAATAGGTACTGCCGTCACACCGGTTTCAAGCGGCGAGCGAACTTTCGGAGTGCCCGTGCGAACGCGTACAGGAATGTGGTATCGATGAGCAATCTCAGGTTTATGAATCGACCGGTATTGTTGAGAGTCCCGAGCGAGAAGGTCTTCGTCATCTTGTTGAAGTTCTTCATATTGGCTTCGAATCTGCCGTTTATCATCAAAGTGTCGTATCCCCAATCGAACCTGAAAATATAGTTGAGACTACTGGAGTGCATCTTGATGTCATGCCTTCCTTGGGCATCCTGCAGTACCAGTCCCTCTTCGAAGGAAAACTCGAAGACCTTGCCGAGATCATATACAAGTATCTTGAGAGGGCTGAGGAACCCAGCGAGCGGAATACGCCTAATGGCTCCCGTCAACAGTCGGTTATTGCGCGACCGCATACGTTCTATATAGCTGTTGGCGGCTTGGATCAGTTCCAGTTCCGGAACTGTCTCGGACGAGTGGTAGGGCTTGACGGACAGATCATAGTCTCGGTCGTAACTTCCAAGAGGGACGTTGTTGTCCCATGGATCCCCAACCCGCCATGAATCAGTCGGATATAGCAAAATAGGTGTCGACCCGGTTTCTATGATGGCGTCTACGGCATCTTGGGGCTTGTTGATACTGTCATTCAGATGTCGATTCTCCTGATGCGAGAAGTAGCTGAAGCTCGCAAATGGCATAGTCCACTGTGGATCAAAGGATCTGATCTGTGTCTGCATGATAGCTAGCTTCGAAGCTGCTGACCTTTCCCGTAACGGTTTGTCTGCGACGTTCCCTTTCCAGCCTGCATAGCTGAACTGTGTAAGCAGCAGATCAATGGTTCCCGTCACTCTTCTAATGTCTGAGGCGACGCCTTCACCGTCAACCACACAATCGTTGATGTTGAGGATCTTGAGTCCATTACAATCATATAGGATCCAGGAATCGAAGAAAGGGACGTTACCACACGTGACTTGGAGACCATTCCGAAGGGTGACACGCTTCTCGTGCGGCAACTCCTGTGTCTGGAATCCCAGTCCCGCACAGAACTCTATTACCTTACGATCCTTAGTGTGCTGAAAGAGGAAAGTTATGCGCCCGCGAAACTCTTCGGGAATACCCTTAAGTGTAGATGGAGAAAAGTGATCCGGGTGTTCGTGTGATACCCAAATATAGTGAAGTTCGTCGAAACGTCGCATGTCGAACTTGTAGTCGCAGATCAGATCCCAACCGTCGTTGAAAGCACTACCAAAGAGCCAGGGATCATTGATGATACGTGTTCCGTCATACTCGAGAATGAACGAAGCGTGATTGACGAACTCGATGTTCACTTCGGTCGGAGGATGATCCGAGACGGGATGGTTGGCGTCACAGGATGGTGGTTCGGTCATCAGTGTCTGCCATCCCTGTTACGACGAGGGGAGAGCCACTCCCCACTATACCACCGGCGGAATAAGGCTATGTATTCCAAGGAGTGCCGAATATGGCCACAGTGTGGCGATGATGTAGTTGTGTGAAAGGGCTAGCAGCTAAGGGCCCTTGACGTCTAATCGAGAGGTAGGTTTGGCTCCGGCTTGGCATAGGCCTGGCCTTCAGGGCAGAGATCCTGGAAGGAGCACCACCGGCACAGGGCTGACGGTTTGGGCGGGAAGTTGTCCCGCTCGATGGCCGCCCGGATGGTGGTCGACAGGGCCAGGAGCTGGCGCTCGATACCGTCCAGGGTGTTGCGATCGATCTCGATCGAGTACACGGTGGAGTTGCCCAGGTACATCAGGCGGAGTTCGGCCGGGGTCCGGCCCGTCTGCCGCTGCACCAGTAGGGCATAGATCTTGAGGGCGAAGAAGGCCGGAAGGGCGAAACGCTCGGGTGGCGCGGCCCCGGTCTTGTAGTCGATGATGACCAGCTTTCCGTCGGGTCGCTCATCCATGCGGTCGAGGATGCCGCGCACCACGATCTCCCCGAGGTCTTCGGCGAGCATGAGTTCCCGCTCGACCGGAGCGACCGAGGTCGGATCCTCCAGCCGGGTGTAGTTGGCCACCACGCGCAGGCTGTCGATTCCCCATTTGCGTTCGGTGTCCAGGTCCTCGAAAAGACCGGAGTACTCGGGAGTGGCCCTCAGCGCGGTCCACTCCTCGCGGAACAGGTCGAACAGGCGCTCCGGGGTTCGCTCCGCGGCGGCGAGATCGAAGAGGCGTTCCAAGGCCAGATGGGCGGTCGTGCCCCGCGCCTGCGGGGGCGTGACCGGCTCGGGCAGCCGGTCGATAGCCCGGAATCGGAAGAGCAGGGGACACTGTTTGAAGTCACCGGCGCGGCTGGGAGAGATGGTCTCGAGAACGGTCTCGGAGCTCGCATCGGTCCGGTCCCCGCCGACCGGGGAGTCCGGCGTGGGTACGTTCTCGAACAGCGCCGGCTGCCGGGCCGCGGACTTCAACGATGACATGAGCAGGATCATAAAGACCGGACATGACGCTGTCGCGATGCGGCGACCGGCCGCCTAACCGTCCGGCGGTCAGGTCGCGAAAATATCCGGGGGAGCGCGAAAAACTTGGCGCCAAACGGATAGTTGGATGCTGCCTGGCGGGGTAACTTGGTGTCAACCAACCGGGGCAACCCGGTCGGGGAACCGGACCGGAGGGTCTGGATCCGATGCTCAGGTACCGGATCCAAACCTTCGGAAAGGACGTTTCCTCGTCGCAGAGCAGCGATGTTATGGGACGAGGAGGCGGAGGCCCACGCCGGGCGGTGCTTTGGCCACGTCCTAACGGGTCGAGGGAGACGAGGTGGCAGCAATGCCTCAGCGGATCCCGACCTGCCGGCACCGGAGCCGCGGTAAAACGTGGAGCCGATGCCTGGCTTATCGCCTGAGGGATGCGGTCGTAGAGATACGGCCGGGCATCCGAGAGGCGAGAGGAGCCGAGAGGCTTCTCAACGGCTCGAGCGGTGGCTGCCTTCGGGTGGCGGCAGTTGGAGCAACAGGGGAACCCCGAGAGGGCGCAAGCTCACTCGGGGTTTTCCTCTGGGCGGATTCGAGCCCGCTCCATGCGCCTTCAGTTGATGCGGCGCTCGCGGCCACTCCACTCGCGGTCCCGCAGCACGAACTTCTGGATCTTCCCGGTGGAGGTCTTGGGCAGGCTGTCGACCATCTCTACCTCGTCGGGCGCCTTGAACTGGGCGATGCGGTCCCGCACATGGTCGATGATCTCTCGCGGTGCCACCGTCCGGCCGGCCTTGCGGACCACGAACGCTTTGGGACGTTCGCCCCAGCGCTCGTGCGGGACGGCGATCACCGCGCACTCGAGCACTGCCGGGTGCGAGGCGATGGTCTTCTCCACCTCGATGGTGGAGATGTTCTCGCCTCCGGAGATGATGATGTCCTTGGAACGGTCCCGCAGGTCGACATAGCCGTCCGGGTGCCACACCGCGATGTCCCCGGAGTGGAAGTAACCCCCGCTGAAAGCCTCCTCGGTCCCAGCAGGGTTGTCGAAGTAGCCTTTCATGACGTTGTTGCCGCGCATCACCACCTCTCCCAGGGCGGTGGCGTCCTGGGGGATGTCCTGCATCCGATCATCCACCACCCGGGTGGGATCGGCGATGATGAACGACACGCCCTGGCGGGCCAGGAACCGGGCGCGTTCCTCCACAGGCATCTCGGGCACCCCGGGCTGGAGCTCGCACACGGTGTGGGGGCCGTAGGTCTCGGTCAACCCGTACATGTGGACGATCTCGGCGCCCAGGTTCTCCATCGTCTCGATGATGGTGGGACTCGGTGGCGCCCCGGCGGTGGTGATGGTCACGGGCCGGGGGAAAGGATGGGCCTCGGGAGCGTCGGCGAGGCCGATGAGCACGGTGGGGGCGGCGTTGAAGTGGGTGACCTTCTCCGAATCGATGAGCGACCAGATCTCGGCCGGGTCGACTCTGGGCAGGCACACGTGCGTGCCGCCGATGGCGGTCACGCCCCAGGTGGTACACCAGCCGTTGCAATGGAACATCGGGAGAGTCCAGAGGTAGACGGAGTCGGGCGAGTGGCGGGAGTGGATGAGCTCGCCCAAGGCGTTCAGGTAGGCGCCGCGGTGCGTGTACATGACACCCTTGGGCCGGCCGGTGGTGCCCGAGGTGTAGTTGATCGAGATGGTCCGCTCCTCGTCGTCAACCTCCCACGGGAGCTGCCGGTCGGACCCGCGGGCCATGAACTCGTCGAAGGGAGTGACCGGGAAACCGGCGCGATCTCCGGCACGGTCGATCCCCACGACCTCCGAAACGGTGGTGAGGCGTTCGGCGATGCCGGCGAGCCCGGCCAGCAGATGGGTCTCGCCGACCAGGAGCTTCGCTCCCGAATGATCGAGGATGTAGCGGATCTCCTGCGGCGAGAGACGCGTGTTGACGGCCACCAGCACCGCTCCGAGTAGGGCAGGCGCGAAGTGAGCCATCAACATCTCCGGGATGTTGGTGCAGAGGAAGGCCACCCGATCCCCCGGACCCACGCCCGAGGCGGCCATGGCGTGCGCCATCCGGGTGGTCTGCCCGGCCATGCGGTCGTAGGTGATGCGCCGGTCACCGTCGACGATGGCGACCTTTCGCGGATAGACGAGCGCCGACCGTTCCAGGAACGACAGCGGTGTCAGTTCGGTCCGGTAGACAGCGGCCATCGGTGAAGGTTACCCGACCGTTGGCCGGCGGCTTGTGGCTTGTAGTGGCCAGTGGCGATCCGGAGGTAGTCGGGTTTCGTCAGGCCTTAAGGTTTTTGGGTTGTACTTAACGTCCCTGGGTTACACGATCCACTGACCAGGGCCGAACCGATGGGCGGCGGGGATTACACTCGCGACCGGGGACAACCGGAACCTAATCCAGCACTTGGGCGATGCGGAACCTGTTCGTCATCCCGCACTCCTAGGCGTAACCCACCTTCGGACGCGAATACGTGCAGAGGAGCTCATTCTTGGACGAGCAACCTATCCGCATCCTGGCCATACCCGGCAGCCTCAGGCGCGACTCCTACAACAGGATGTTGCTCGAGGCCGCGAGGCAACTGGCACAGTCGCCGGTCGAAGTCGATGTCTTCGACGGCGCAGGACAGATACCGCTCTTCAATCAGGACTCCGAGGGCGATCTGACGCCCGGCTCGGTCCTGGAGTTGCGCGCCAGGATACGCGCATCCGACGCCATCCTGATCGCTTCACCCGAGTACAACGGCAGCATTACGGGCGTGCTGAAGAACCTCATCGACTGGGCATCGCGCCCATACGGCCAGTCCGCCTTCGCGGGCAAGCCGGTATCGGTGGTCGGCGCGAGCCCGTCACGCTTCGGGGCTCTGCGTTCCCAGGAGACCACGATCGGTGTCCTCACCAGTGCACAGGCGGCAGTCGTAGGGGGCCCGCACCCCGTCAAGCAAGTGTCCCGGCTCGTCGACTCGGAAGGTCGGATCGGCGACGCCGCGACCCTGTCGATGCTTCAAGGCGTGCTGGCCGAGTTGTCCTCGGCGGTTGAGCCTCGTGTCTAGCAGGTCCCTGACACCTTCCGGCCTCCGAATAGTGGCCGGTGGCAGTGCCCAGTGAGCGACCTGATCGGTTGATCGCTTCCTTGTGGCCCTTAGGCGTGTTGGGTGTCCGGGTCGTTCCCGTGTCACAGCATCCACTGTCCACTGTCCACTGTCCACTGTCCACTGTCCACTGAGCACTGACCATCGACCACCGACCCAGCACTACCATCCGGTGTCTGTCCGGAGGCAGCGTGGCGGTCTGCCCCGGTAGAGGAGGATTCGATGCCCCCGCACATGCTGGACTTTCCCCTGCTCCTGTCCACTCTGTACGAGCGGGCCGTCCGGATCTACCCGCACCAGGAGATAGTGTCGGTGAACGCCGACGGCTCCCTCCACCGGAGCACCTACGGAGAGACGGACGACCGCGTCCGGAGGCTGGTCGCCGCCCTGGACCGGCTGGGCATCGGGCGGGGCGAGGTGGTCGGCACCCTGGCGTGGAACACCCACCGGCACCACGAGATCTACTGGGCCACCGCCAACACGGGCCGCATCTGCCACACCGTCAACCTCCGCCTGTCGGCGGACCACATCCGGTACATCGTCGACCACGGCCGGGACCGAGCAGTGTTCATCTCCGGCGACATGGTGGAGGCGGCGGAGCGGTTGGCGCCCGACCTGCCGGGCGTGGAGTACTGGATCATGCTCGACGGGGATCCCGGCGCCACCTCGCTGCCCGGCGCCATCGCCTACGAGGACCTGATCTCCGATCCCGGCTACACGGGGTCCTGGCCCGAGCTGGACGAGCGGTCGCCCCACATGTACTGCTACACATCCGGGACCACCGGCAACCCCAAGGGTGTGGCCTATACCCAGCGCTCCACCTACATGCACGCCCTGTCGGGAATCGTCTTCTGCCCCTTGGCGGCCAAGGACAACATAATGCCGGTGGTGCCCATGTTCCATGCCGCGGCCTGGGGTCATCCATTCATGGCCATCACCGCCGGGTGCAAGATCACCTATCCGGGACACGACCTGTCGGCCGAGGGCCTCGTCAACCTGATCGAAGGCGAGCGGGTGACCTTCTCCGCCGGCGTGCCCACCGTGTGGTTGGCCGTCCAGCACCACCTGGAGGCACACCCGGAGCGTGATACCTCGTCCATCCACTCCTTCATGTGTGGGGGATCGGCGGTTCCGAGAGCCATGATCGACTGGTACTGGCGGGCCAGGGGCATCAGGGTGATCCAGGGGTGGGGCATGACCGAGACCAACCCGGTGGCGACCTTCTCCATGCTCAGACCGGAGATGGAGGATTGGGAGTGGGAACGCCAGCTCGACTTCATCGAGACGCAGGGCCTGCTGATTCCGGGGCTCCGAGGCAAGATCGTGGACGACGAGGGGCGAGAACTGCCCCAGGACGGGGAGGCCTTCGGGGAGTTGCTGGTCCAGGGGCCCTGGGTGGCGGCCGAGTACATCCGGGATCCGCGCACGGCCGACACCATGGTTGACGGCTGGCTCCGGACCGGCGACGTATGCAAAATCACACCCGAGGGCTACATCCGGGTGACCGACCGGGCCAAGGACGTCATCAAGTCCGGTGGGGAGTGGATCTCCTCCATCGACCTGGAGAACCTGATCATGGCCCATCCCAAGGTGGCTGAGGCCGCGGTGGTCGGGGTGGAGCACGCCCGGTGGCAGGAGAGACCCATCGCTCTGGTAGTCCCGCATCCCGGCGGGGAGGTGAGCGAAGAGGAGCTTGCCGACCACCTGCGCGGGAAGGTGGCCGACTGGTGGCTACCGGATGCCTACGTGGCCGTGTCCGAGATTCCGAAGACCAGCACCGGCAAGTTCGACAAGAAGGTGATGAGGGATCGGTACGCCACGGTCCTCACCGACCGGCCATGAGTCCGGCCCGCGGAACGGGATCATCGGGCTGAGGACGCCTCGTAGCCCCAATTCTTCATGGATCGGTGGTTTGTACGGTGAATGTAGAGGAGCCCTGGGCTGCTGACCTGGGGCAAATAGATACCTGGTAGCTGCGTCTGGCCTTGGCGCGACCTCCGCCCGCCCGGCATGGGGGGCGGTGCATCAATCTGTGAGGTTGAAGTTTGCGTAATGTACGTCGGTGTGGCGGGAAACATGAAGAATCAGGGCTAGGCGGCGGCGGTGATGGTCTCGGTCCACAGCTGGCTGGGGTGGGCGGTGGTGGTCGCTTGCGGGCTGGCCGGTCTGGTCGCTCTCGGGTACCACTTCGGTCGGCGCCGGCCCGACGTGGCCTTCAAGTCGATGGTCTCGGTGTGCGTGGTCGGCGCGATCCTCCAGGTGGGGTTGGGGTTGGTGCTCTTTGCCCAGGACATGGAGCCGGGAAGCATCCACATGTTCTACGGCTTCGTGATCCTGCTCACCCTGACCTTCGTCTACATCTACCGCGTCCAGTTCGAGCGCCGTCCGGCTCTCTACTGGGGCCTGGTCCTGCTCTTCATGATGGGGCTCGGCCTGCGGGGCATCTCCAGCTTTGGGGCTAGTTTCTAGTGGTCAGTGGCCAGCTTCCAGTGATCACTAGCCGATGATCTGGCACAATACGGTCAATGGCGCGCAACGTACTAGGCGATGAGCTCGAGCTCTGCTCGCTCGATCCCTTGACCGGATGGTGGCGGGATGGCTGCTGCAATACCGACCAGAACGACTACGGCGTCCACACGGTGTGTGTGGTGGTGACTGATGAGTTCCTCGAGTTCTCGAAGTCGGTGGGCAACGACCTGTCCACCCCGATGCCCGCCCACCGCTTCCCCGGGCTCAAGGCGGGGGACAGATGGTGCTTGTGCGCGGCCCGATGGGTGGAGGCCAGGCGGGCCGGTGTAGCTCCCGATGTGGTGCTCGAGGCCACCCATGCTCGGACTCTGGAGTGGGCTGATCTGTCCGACCTGGAAGCCCATAGGGCATCCTTCTAGGCGGTTGGTTCCGACCACCAACCATTGACGACTGGCCACTAATATCTGCCGTCGGTCCCTTCCGGGTGGTGCGCCTTGGTCCTGTTCTTCTCGTTGCTGAGCCTGCTGGCGCTGGCGGCTTGTCTCGGGCTGGTCGCGATGATGGCCCGCCCCGGTCTCAGAGCAACCGCGGTACGCGAGCTGGGCAGCTACGCCCTTCCGGTGGCGGTGACGGTGGCGACGGTGTCGACCCTCGGCTCGCTGTACCTGTCCGAGGTGGAGGGGTTCGTTCCATGCCTGCTCTGCTGGGTGCAGCGAGGGTTCATGTACCCGCTGGTGCTGCTCCTGGCCTGGGCGATCGCCAGGCCGAATCGGGCGGTCCAGTTGCTGGTGCTCGTCATGTCGATCGGTGGCGCCCTCACCGCCGCCTACCACTACGGGGAGCAGCAGGGATGGTGGGGCGGATCCGAGGAGTTCTGCTCGGCGGAGGCGCCCTGTACGTTCATATGGGTTCAACAATTCGGGTTCATGTCGATACCCTTCATGGCGTTCACCGGTTTCTGCCTCATTGCCCTGCTGGTGGCACTGCAGATGAGCAGACCGGCTCGAACCACCGCCCACTAATCAGGAGAGACTCGCATGGCAAGGACGGCAGGTAAGAGAAACCAGCCCAAGGCCCGCCCTGCGGCCGCCCCCGCTCCGGTCCGGGCGACCCTGCCGACGGCGGATGAACAGGAGTCCACCGGGCTCGGAAAGAAGATACTGCTGGTGGGCCTCGGCCTGGTGGTGGTCGCCGCGCTGGTGGTTCTGGCGATCAACCTCGCGACCGAGGAGCAGCAGGGGACCGAGGCGGCCGCCTTTCTGACCCCCGATGTGACGGTGAGCGGATCCATCCTGCCGCCCTACGCAGGGACGGCCGAGGATCCGGGTGTCGGTCTGGCCATGCCTGAGGTCTTCTCCTCCGACTTCTCAGGGCTGCCTGCCTCCATAGAGAGGGACGGGATCCCGAAGATGGTCCTCTTCCTGGCCCATTGGTGTCCGGCCTGCCAGCGAGAGGTTCCGGCGGTCCAGGCCTGGATCGACGACAACGGAGTGCCTGCAGGCGTGGACTTCGTGTCCGTTGCGACTTCCATCGACGAGATCCGGCCCAACTACCCGCCGGACGCTTGGCTCCGCCGGGAGGGGTGGACACAGCGGGTGGTCGTCGACAGCGCCACAAGCAGTATCGCCAACGCATACGGACTGAATGCCTTCCCGTACTACGTGCTGGTGGACGGGTCCGGCACGGTCGTCCGGCGGATCAGCGGGGGCGTCGCCGCCGAGGCGGTCGGTGCCATGCTCGAGGCGTTGGCGGCGGGAGGGTGAGTTGATAACCCCGATGGCCATCGACCTCGAGAGTCACCACCTGGCAGCCAACACCATCCGCGCCCTGGCCATGGACGCGGTGCAGCGAGCGAATTCCGGCCATCCCGGCATGCCGATGGGAATGGCCGATCTCGCCACCGTCCTCTGGCAGCGCCACCTGGTGGTCGATCCCGACGACCCGCAGTGGCCCGACCGGGACCGGTTCGTGCTCTCGAACGGGCACGGTTCGATGCTCCTGTACGCGGTTCTCCACCTGTGCGGGTTCCCGGTCACGATGCAAGACCTGATGGATTTCCGCCAGTGGGGGTCGCCCACCGCCGGCCACCCCGAGTACGAGCCGGAACTGGGGATCGAGATGACCACGGGACCACTGGGGCAGGGCTTCGGGACCGCGGTGGGCATGGCGATTGCCGAGGCCCACCTCAACGCGGTGTTCGGGGATGACCTGGTTGACCACCGCACCTGGGCGTTCGTGTCCGACGGTGACCTGATGGAGGGCATCTCGGCGGAGACGGCGTCGGTGGCCGGACACCTGGGTCTGGGCAAGCTCGTGTACGTGTACGACGACAACCGCATCTCGATAGACGGCCGCACCGACCTGACGTTCAGCGAGGACGTGGCGGCGCGCTTCGGCGCCGTGGGATGGCACACGGTGGAGGTCGACGGTCATGACCCGATCGCCATCGACGAGGCGTACGCCGCCGCCTGTGCGGTGGCCGACCGTCCTTCCCTGGTGATCGCCCGGACCCTCATCGGCAAGGGCGCCCCCAACAAGGAGGACACGGCGGATGCCCATGGCGCGCCTCTCGGGCCTGACGAGATCGCCGGGTGGCGCCGGGGCGCGGGCTGGCCCGACGAGGACTTTCACGTTCCCGCCGGCGTGGCGGAGGGCTTTGGCGCCGGTATGGATCGGGGCCGGGCCGCCCGGGCCGGCTGGCAGGAGAGGTTCCGGTCCGCCGCCGCTGCCGACCCCGAGTTGGAAGCCCGCTGGTCGTCCTACCACTCACCCGAGCGCGTGAGCCTGGAAGGGCCGGGATTCGAGGTCGGCGCCGGTATCGCCACCCGTCGGGCCATCGGGGCCATCTTCGACGAGATCGGCCGGAAGGTTCCCGGACTGATCGGTGGGTCCGCCGACCTCGTCGGATCGACCAAGACGATCCTGTCGACGGGTGGGAGCCTCGCCCGCGATAATCCCGCGGGCCGGAACATGCATTTCGGGGTGCGCGAGCACGCCATGGGGACCATCGTCAACGGTCTCGCCCTCCACGGCGGGCTGCGACCCTACGGCGCCACCTTCTTCGTCTTCAGCGATTACATGCGTCCCGCCATCCGCCTCTCCGCTCTCATGGACATCCCCTCGATCTGGGTCTTCACCCACGAGTCGGTGTTCCTGGGGGAGGACGGTCCCACCCATCAGCCCATCGAGCACCTGGCCGCCATGCGTGCCATGCCGAACATGGCGGTGTTCCGGCCCGCCGATGCGGGAGAGATGCTCGAATCGTGGGAGACGGTGCTCAACCGGAGCCATCCGGCCATCATCCTCGGAACCCGGCAGGCAGTGCCGGTGCTGGAACGCTCCGGCCGGGAGGGCGGCGTGGCCCGAGGCGCCTACGTGTTGCGGGACGGCGATGAAGCGGTGGTGATCGCCACCGGCTCCGAGGTCTCGGTGGCGCTGGAGGCGGCGGACCTGCTGGCGGGCGACTACTCGATCCGGGTGGTGAGCATGCCGTGCGCGGAGCTCTTCCTGGAGCAACCGGAGGACTACCGCCGCCAGGTACTCGGGAACGGCCTCCCGGTCGCCAGCGTGGAAGCCGGCTCGACTTTCGGCTGGTCGAGGTTCACCGGCGCGGGCGGGCTGAGCATCGGCGTCGACCGATTCGGCGCATCGGCGCCCGCCGGCCGCATCGCCGAGGAGTTGGGCCTGACCGGTCCCGCGGTGGCCGGGCGCATCGCCACCTGGCTCGGCAGTGTCTGAACCCGGATCCACCGGCAGTGAACCCCAATTATTCATGGTGGGGGTTTTTCCCGGTGACGGGAATGGGTGCCTCGTACTCTGACCTGGGGTCATGCCCTCCGACAGCCCCATCTTGCAGTCGGTGGGGAGTCACCACAGGGTGACGTGTGGCCGCTAGCGAATTATGTGGTTGACGTGGCCTGATCCGCGTCGGTGTGCTGGGAACAGGAATAATCGGGGTTAAGTGGGGTTGATGGGCGCGTAGAAGCGGCGAGTGCCTCTGATCCGGCACCACAGCTGTGAACGAAGAGGCTGACGGCCTCGCCGATGCCGGACTATCGACGCAAGACTCCATCTCAGTAGCGTTCGCCCTCTCTCATGTCGGCTAGCACTGCCGACATGCCCGGCCCTTCGATCTGAGATAGAAGAGGCAGGGGGTCGGACCCGATGGCCTCGACATACTTCTGCGCCGCGCCGGTGTTGAATATCACGATCCGCTCGTCGGGGTGGATTGCCTCCTCGGCGACGAGCAACTCGAGCACTCCGAGACAGGCACCGGCCTCGGGGGCAAACGCGATGCCTTCCAGAGCGGCGCCCCGCCGGGCCCAAGAGAGGAGTGATTCCTCCGGACATGCTCGGGCCTGGCCGCCGGACTCGTTGACGGCATCGATGATCATGAAGTCGCCGACCGCGGCCGGCACCCGTAGCCCGCTCGCTGCGGTGGCCGCGTCGGGAAACGGCTCGGCGAACCGCTCGCCCGCGGCCCAGGCCGTGCTGATCGGCGCGCACCCGTCGGACTGGCACGAGATCATGCGAGGACGGCGGTCGTCGACAAGCCACCCCATCTCGGCCAACTCGGCGAAAGCCTTCCACATACCGATGAGCCCCGTGCCACCGCCCGTCGGGTAGAGGATCACGTCGGGGAGGGACCAGCCGAACTGCTCGGCGAGCTCGAGGCCCATGGTCTTCTTGCCCTCGATCCGGTACGGCTCCTTGAGGGTCGACATGTCGAACCAACCCATCTCGGCTGTTCCCTCGCGCACGACGGCGCCGCAGTCGGTGATCAGGCCGTCAACCAAGTAGGCCCGGGCCCCGTAGTAGGCAGCCTCGTGCTGGTTGACGATCGGGGTATCGGCGGGCATGAAGACAAACGCCTCCATGCCAACTCGGGCTGCGTAGGCGGCCATCGCACCGCCCGCATTGCCGGCCGTCGGGATGGCTACCCGTTTGACCCCGAGTTCGTTGGCCCGGCTGATCGCCACGGCGAGACCCCGGCTCTTGAACGAGCCGGTGGGGAGTTGGGATTCGTCCTTTACCCACAGGTCGTTCAGTCCGAGCGCAGCACCGAGCCGCTCGCACTTGAGCAGTGGTGTCATGCCCTCGCCGAGCGAAGCGATCTTTGAGTCGTCCTCGACGGGCAGGAGCTCCTTGTAGCGCCACATGGTCGGCGCCCGACCGGCGACCGCCTCGGGGGTCATGGTCGCGCGGACGGTTTCGAGGTCGTAGCGCACCCAGAGCGGCCGACCCTCGTGAAGAGTCTGAAGCTCGTTGTGGGGCAGGTGGGTGCCATCGATGGCAGCCTCGAGGTGGGTTACGTAGCTCACCAGCTTTCTCCTTACGCTGAAGTCGTTCGTGGGCTGGGTCGAAACGGTTCCTGAGCCAGGATCTCTTCGATCCTCTCGGAGATGTCGGTCCTTCCACTACGTCCGGCCCCAGCTGCCACGAGGCGTCGATCTCCCGCGCCGAGATGACTCTCGATTGCCTCTCGTGTGATCTCTGAAATGGTGATCCCGCGACGCTCTGCCTCATGACGCAGCATGGCGTCGAGACGATCGGGGAGTTTGACGATGGTGCGCTTCATGGCGTGCCAGGATACGACGCCGGCCCTCGGTGGTATAAACGCTGCGGCAGGGGTCGTACCTCGCCCGGTCACCGCCAAAAGTCGGCTGCCGAGGGCCGGGCACGTAGAATCGGCCGGCGTGTCGACAGTAACCGCTGATCAGGTCCCCAGCCTCTCCGGGTGGCGTAACTACGTCCGGAACCTGTGGCGCTGGCGCGAGTTCGGGTGGTTCCTGGCCATGGGCAACCTCAAGGCGCGCAACGCCTCCACCTCCCTGGGGCTGGTGTGGTGGATGCTGAACCCCCTGATCATGGCGGCCGTCTACTTCCTGGTTTTCGGCCTGATCCTGGGCGGCCGGCGCGGCGAGCCACAGTTCATCGCCTGGCTCCTTTCCGGCGTGTTCGCCTTCAACTACACCGCCACCGCCATGACCTCGGGCGCCAACAGCATCCTGGCCAACCGCCGCCTCCTGGTGAACATCCGGTTCCCGCGGCTGATCCTGCCGATCTCCGCAGTGATCGAGACCGGGGTCGGCTTCCTGATGTCGATCACCGTCTACTACCTCATCGTCTGGCCCGCCGACGGCGTCTCTCCGGGCGTCACGCTGTTGTGGTTGCCGGCAGCCGTCGCCCTCCATACGGTCTTCAACCTGGGACTGGCCGGATGGACCGCCCGGCTCGCCATACCGTTCCGGGACATCAACAACCTGATGCCTCACCTGACCAGGCTGTGGCTCTACCTGTCGCCGATCATCTGGCCTTTGAGCTTCCTGCGAGACCGTGGCGGCCTGGTCGAGGACCTGGCGGTCCTGAACCCGATGTACGGGATCCTCTCGTTCTACCGGATGGCGCTCATGGGCAGGGACCTGGAAACCGGTGCGTTCGTCCTGGCGTTGCTGTGGACGCTGTTGATCGGCGGGGGCGGCATCCTCAGCTTCGTCCGCCACGAGGGCAACATGGTGCGGCATCTATGAGGGCGGTGCGATCGCAACAGGCCATCAGGGTCAACGGGGTGGGGGTTCGCTACCGCTCCTACGTGGACCGCGCCTCGACCTTCCGGCGGGTGGTGGCGCGGCGCCGGCTCAGGCAGACCACCACGGTGGTGGCTCTCGAGGACGTTTCCTTCGAGGTGGAGTGGGGGGAGACCATGGGGCTGGTGGGTGACAATGGGGCCGGCAAGAGCACGCTGCTGCGGGTGATCGCCCGGACCATGCGTCCCGACTCGGGCTCGGTGGTGGTGAACGGTGAGACCTCCACCCTGCTCCAGTTGGGGGCGGGTTTCAACCACGAGCTCTCCGGGCGGCGCAACGTCTACCTGAGCGGTCTGGCGCACGGCCTGGCCCGGGCGGAGGTGGCCCGGCTGTTCGATGCCATCGTGGCCTACGCCGAGCTGGGCGAGGCCATCGACCGCCCGATCAAGTCCTACTCGTCGGGCATGGTCTCCCGGCTGGCCTTCTCGATCTCCATCCATCTGCTCCCCGACATCCTGCTGCTGGACGAGGTGCTGGCGGTCGGCGACGCCGGATTCAGGAAGAAGAGCCAGGCGGCCATGCGAGAACTGCTCGGCCAGGGTGGGGCGGTGATGGTGGCCAGCCACGTGCTCAGCGGGATGGCCGAGATGTGTGATCGGATCCTGTGGCTGGAGCGGGGGAGGGTGAGGGACCTGGGGCCCGCCGAGTCGGTCATCGAGGCCTACGGCCGGGCATCCCCGTCGGCGCCCCGTTGAGACCCAACACCGGCCGTCATCGAGGCGTTCCCGGTGGATCCTACCCGGTACCGCCGGCTGCCCCGGATTCCGGATGTGTTCCCAGGGGCCCGGGCTCTCGAAGCGCTTGCCGGGTGGCGATGAACTCGGCGGTGGAGGTGGCGATGAAGTCCCGCGCCAGGAGCACCAGCCGGTAACCCCCCAGCACGACCACGGTTCGGGCCATCCCCTCGGCCTGGAGCACGGTGGCCATGGTTAACTCGAACACGCCGATCCCCTGGGGAGCGAAGGGCGCCAGGAAACCGATCCCCCAGGTGAGGAGGAACCCTCCCACCACCAGCAGGGTGCGGAACTCGTCAGCGGCCGGAAAGGCGCGCAGGTACAGCAGGAACGTCACCGCGGACCATCCCCAGAACACCACGTTGATGCCGATCAACCGGAGGTAGCCCCGCCAATCGAGGGCGAACTCGATGCCCCGCCTGGCGGCCAGCCATGCCATCACCCGGCCCCCTCCGCCGGGCGAAGTGGCCACAATCAGGGCTGCGGCGACGAACACCATCCATGCGGAGCCTCCCGGGATGCCGCCCGAGAGACTCAGGACCGCCAGCCCGCTCATGAGCACCACGGTCAGGCTGGTGGCCATCTCGAGGATGGCGGTGGCGCTGAGCGGTCCCACGGGCAGGCCGGCGTTGCGCAACAGCGCGACCCGTCCGACCGCGAACCAGACCGATCCGGGCACGTACCGGGCCAGCAGCGAGCGGGACGTCGCCACGGTGGCCTTGGAGAACAGGCGGGGGGTATCCAGGCCGTGGCCCTGGATGTGCAGGCCCACCGTCCAGAACCAGGCGCCGATGAGGATCAGGAGGAAGCTGGAGGCCAGCGAGGCCACGATCAGCCCGGGGCGCGCGTCGCCGAGCAGGGTCAGCACCTCGTCCCACTCCGTCCTCGCCACCCAGCCGATCAGGACCGCCAGGCCGGCCAGGTAGGCGACACGGAGGACCTTGAGCAGCCGCGCCGGTGCCGGGGTCTCGCTCACGGGATCAGCTCGTCGAGCGCTCGGTCGTTCACGGCCAGTCGGGACCGGAGCGCTTCGCCTGCTCCGTGTCGGGCTCGGTCAAGAGATGGCCGGCCTCGTTGAAGACCGGGCGGACGATGCTGATCTACGGGTGAGTCGGGCTGCACGCTCCCGGAGTTTGCCCGCCCAAGCGTGTCGCGGCAAGCCGAACGCCGTCAGGCGGTCGTGAGCCACGGGCTCCGGAACCAGCCGGCACACAGTCCTAGGCTGCGGAGGGTGCGTACCCTTGCCTTCTTCCGCCACCTCGATCGAGGTTCGCGGGTCGCGGTGGCGGGTGGTGGGGTACTCGTCGCCATCCTGGCCGTGGGGTGGTGGGAGCTTCTGTTTCTGCCCTTGGGAGCGAGTCACGACGGCCGGATCAACGCCCAGTTCGGCCTGCAGGTTCGCAACTTCCTGGAGAACGGCCTGTCCGGATCGGACTACCTGGCTTCCAGGGTGCCCTTCTCGGAGCAACCGTACGTCCACCATCCTCCGTTGCTGAACGTGATGCACGCGCTGGTCGGCTCGTTCCTCGGTCAGGGCGAATGGCAGCTGCGCCTGATCGGCTATCTGGCCGGGCTGGCAACTGTGGTGGGCCTGTTGTGGCTGGCCCGCCGGCTCGGTCTGGGCGCCGGGGCAGCGGTCCTGGCGATGGCGCTGGTGGCCGGCACCCCCATGTTCTGGATCTACGCCCGGCTGGGTCTAGGCGTGTCGCTCATGGTCATCCTGCTCGGGCTCTGGATCGGGCATCTGGGGCCATCGGGCACCGGGCCTGCTCGTCTCCCCGGGTCCGGCGGGCCGGCCGGCGGCGACTCTTCCCTCGTGGTCCTGGCCGTCATAGCGGGTGCGGTGGCGTTCTCCTCGTGGACCGGAGCGTTGCTGGTGGCGGTGCTGGCCGGGTGGGGATTCTTCCACCCCGGATCCCGCAGGACCGCCCGGTGGATCGCCGGTACCGGCGCGGTGATGGTGCTGGTGACGTTGGTATGGGCGCTGGCGGTCGGGGATGCGGCGGAGCTGGCCGCCCACGCCGCGGACCGCCGCCGGTGGCCGCCCTGGGACGCTCTACTGGAGAACTATCGGTGGTTCTACGGAACGCTCTTTCCCGGCTGGTTCCGGTGGTTGATCGCCCCGGCCATCGTCGCCGCCGTGGTCGACAGGCGCACCAGGATGGCCTCGGGCGTGATCGTGATCGCCCTCGGTGCCTGGACGCTGGCCACCCCTGACGCCGCCTTCGTCCATGACTACTGGACCTACCCGCTCCTCGTGCCCGTCGTGCTCGGCTTGGCGGTCATCCTGGACCGGCTAGTGGTCTGCCTGTGGAACGGCGGAGTTATATGGCGTCGGCAGCGGTGTTCCTCGCAAGGCCCGCTGACGAAGGCGTACCCGCAGGGTACGTT
>WTGI01000074.1 GCA_011523635.1 Acidimicrobiia bacterium | reverse complement strand
GAGCAAACCAGCCCCGATACTCACACATCAGAGCCACCCAACAAGGTAAAGGGGATGCTGGGAGTGTGAATGATCAGGGCTATCGGCCGGGGCGAGTAGCCTGCCGACCGATGGCTGAGCCCGAGACACCACCCGAGCGCGAGGTTCCCGAAGGGGCCGGTCTGGCCGAGCACCCTCTTACCTCGCGCCGCCTGGACAAGGTCGCCCGGTTACGCGCCGGTGGCGTCGAGCCCTACCCGCTGGGATACGACCGGGACGCAGCCGCCGCCGAGCTGCACGAGAGGTTCGGCAGCCTGGAGGCGGACACCAGGACCGGGGTGGAGGTCCGGGTGGCCGGACGCCTCATGAACACCCGGCGCCTCGGCCGGTTGATCTTCGGTGTGCTCCAGGACTATTCGGGACGTATCCAACTGTTCGCCGAGGCCGGGGGTCTCGGCGAGGAGGGTTTGGCCGGCTTCGAGGATCTGGATCAGGGCGACTGGATCTGGGCCCGCGGGGAGGTGATGACCACCCGCCGTGGCGAGTTGAGCGTCCACCTGGCCGACTTCGCACTGCTGGCCAAGAGCCTGAGGCCCCTGCCGGCCAAGTGGCACGGACTCAAGGACACGGAGGTCCGGTTCCGCCGCCGCGAGTTGGACCTGCTGGTCAACCCCGAGTCCCGGCGGATAGCAGAGGTCCGGGCCGGGGTGGTGTCCGAGTTGCGCCGCCAGTTCGAGGAGCGGGGTTTCGTCGAGGTGGAGACCCCGGTGCTACAGGTTCAGGCGGGCGGCGCGCTGGCCCGTCCGTTCGAGACCTACCACAACGCGCTCGGGCTACCGATGTACCTGCGGATCGCCACGGAGCTGCACCTCAAGCGGCTGGTCGTGGGCGGCATGGAGCGGGTGTTCGAGCTGGGCCGGGTCTTCCGGAACGAGGGGATCGACGCCAGGCACAACCCCGAGTTCACCACCCTCGAGGCCTACCAGGCGCTGGCCGACTACCACGACATCATGCGTCTGATGGAGGAGGTGATCCCGGCTGTGGCGGAGCGGGTGATCGGCGCCACCGGGCTCACCTACCAGGGTCGTCCCCTCGACCTCCGGCCTCCCTACCGGCGGGTCCCCATGCTCGAGCTGGTGTCCGAGGCGCTGGGCGCCGCCATCACGCCGTCAACTCCCGTTGCCGAGCTACGAGCCCTGGCCGGCTCGGCCGGTTTGCAGGCCGATCAGGATTGGGGATTCGGGAAGTTGGTCGAAGAGGTGTTCGACCAGCGCGTCGAGCAGCATCTGTGGGAGCCCACCTTCGTGATCGACCATCCCATCGACATCTCCCCGCTGGCCCGCCAGCACCGTTCGGTCGAGGGCCTGGTGGAACGCTTCGAGCTATACATCGCCGGCGCCGAGTATGTGGACGCGTTCACCGAACTCAACGATCCGCTCGACCAGCGGGCTCGGTTCGAGGCTCAGGCGGCGGCCCGCGCGGCCGGTGACCAGACCGCCCACCCGGTGGACGAGAGCTTCCTGCAGGCGCTGGAACTGGGCATGCCCCCCACCGGAGGCCTGGGCATCGGCGTCGACCGGCTGGTGATGCTGCTGACCGGCCAGCGGAATCTCCGCGAGGTGGTCCTGTTCCCCCCACTGCGACTTCAAGCCTAGTTGTCAGAGTGGGAGCCCTAGTCGTTTATGCGTAAAAAGACCTAGCGAGTAACAGCTACAAACTAGGCACTAGCAACTGCCGGATGGCTACGACCGATCCCACCCGGACGACCAGGAAGGCACCCATGCGCCGGAAGACCTCCCGGGCCTCGATGTCGGGCAGGCCGGCGGTGGCGTCGGCGGCCCTGGCGAGCCGGTGCCGGCACTCGTCGAGCACCCTTTGCACGTAGCCGCCCTCCCTGACCAGGCCGATCACCTCATCGACCGCATCCTCGGTGACGGGTCCTTCCTGTTGCAGTAGGGCCGTTATCCGGCCTCCGGCCGGCCCTTCCAGGGCGTAGAGGACCGGCAGCGTGTACACGCCCTGGCGGATGTCGCTCCCGGCCGGCTTACCCAGTTCCTCCCCGGTGGACACCAGGTCGAGGGCGTCGTCGGTCAGCTGGAACACCATCCCCAGCTCCCAGGTGGCGGTGGACACCGCCTCGACCGTATCGTCCGCGGCGTCGGCGGCCAGCGCACCCAGGCGGGCCGAGGTTCTGATGAGGCTGGCGGTCTTACCCCCGATCACCCGGTAATGATCGGCGGGCCCGTGGCTGACGTCGCCTGTCAGCTTGAGCTCCAGGGCCTGGCCGGTCACGAGGTCACGGTAGGTGTGCGCCAGGAGCTCGACCGAAGCCATGCCCAGGTACGTAGCAGCGATCTCCGATGCCCGGGCGATGAGGAAGTCGCCGGCCAGGATGGCGAGCGAGTTGTCCCACCTGGCATTGACCGACGTGGTGCCGCGGCGCGTGTCGGCGCCGTCCATCACGTCGTCGTGGTACATGGATCCGATATGGATCAGCTCCACCGCCGCGCCGGCTTCGATCAGCCGGCGGTCGCGGGTGGGCCCGAACTCACCCGCCAGCTGGGTGAGGACCGGCCGGTAGCGCTTGCCTCCCGCGAGCAGCAGGTGTTGGGAGATCTCGGTGAGAAAGTCGTCACCGGCGCGGGACACGTCGAGCAACCGTTGCTCGACGCGTTCCATTCGCTCCCAGACCCCGGGAATCTCGATCAGGGCCCTGATGGTGTCGGTGGACATGGCATCCGTTCGCCGCCGCGGTAGAGCGCCGTATGGTAAGCGGATTGTCCCGCTCTTCTCCCATCGGCTTGTCACCGCCTTGCGTTATAGTCGCCGGTTACCAGGACGAGTACTCCTAAGCTTGTATCCTGTGAGCCAGAGCCACCGAGTCGGAGGTTGACCGCCAGTGTTCGAACGCTTCACCGACCGGGCCCGCAGAGTGGTGGTCCTGGCCCAGGAAGAAGCGCGGCTACTCAACCACAACTACATCGGCACCGAGCACATCCTCCTCGGCCTCATCCACGAAGGCGAGGGGGTCGCCGCCCGGGGTCTGCTCAACCTCGGTATCCGGCTGGACTCCGTGCGTAGCCAGGTGGTGGAGACCATCGGCCAGGGGCACCAGTCCCCGGCCGGCCACATCCCGTTCACTCCCAGGGCCAAGAAGGTACTGGAGTTGAGCCTGCGGGAGGCCCTGCAGCTGGGACACAACTACATCGGCACCGAACACATCCTCCTCGGCCTGATCCGTGAGGGGGACGGGGTGGCCGCCCAGGTCCTGGAGAAGTTGGGCGCCGACCTGCCCAGGGTGCGCCATACGATCATCCAACTCCTCTCCGGCGGTTCGGGGGACGAGCCCGCCCGCGCCGGCACCGCTCCATCCGGACGGGGCTCATCCCAATCGGGCTCCACCGTGCTGGACCAGTTCGGCCGCAACCTCACCCAGATGGCCCGTGATCATGCGCTTGATCCGGTGATCGGTCGCTACCCCGAGATCGAACGCGTCATGCAGATCCTCTCGAGGCGTTCCAAGAACAATCCGGTCCTGATCGGCGAGCCCGGGGTGGGCAAGACGGCGATCGTGGAGGGCCTGGCCCAGCGGATCGTGGCTGGCGAGGTTCCCGACACCCTCAACACCAAGCAGATATACACCCTCGACCTGGGCGCCCTGGTGGCCGGGTCCCGCTACCGCGGGGATTTCGAGGAGCGCCTGAAGAAGGTCCTGAAGGAGATCAAGAACCGGGGAGACATCGTCCTCTTCATCGATGAGATCCACACGCTGGTGGGCGCGGGAGCGGCGGAGGGCGCCATCGACGCCGCCAGCATCCTGAAGCCCATGCTGGCCAGGGGCGAGCTGCAGACCGTCGGGGCGACCACCCTGGAGGAGTACCGCAAGTACCTGGAGAAGGACTCCGCGCTGGAGCGCCGGTTCCAGCCCATCCACGTGGACGAGCCCTCGGTGGCCGAGACGGTCCGGATACTGCATGGGCTCAAGGACCGCTACGAGGCCCACCACTCGGTGCGTTTCACCGACAGCGCGCTGAAGATGGCCGCTACCCTCGCCGACCGGTACATCTCCGATCGTTTCCTCCCCGACAAGGCCATCGACCTGATCGACGAGGCGGGCAGCCGTAACCGGATCTTCCGCAGCTCCTCCAGCGCCCAGATCCGCCAGATCGACGACCAGTTGAGCGCGGTGCGGAACGACAAGATGGAAGCGGTCTCGGCTCAGCAGTTCGAGAGGGCGGCCCAGCTCCGCGACCAGGAACGGGCGCTCATCTCCGACCGGGCCCGGTACAAGGCCGAGTCGGCGGATTCGTCTGCCGTCGTGGACGACACCCTGATCGACGAGGACGAGATCGCCGATGTGCTCGCCCAGTGGACCGGCATCCCGGTCCATCGGCTTACCGAGGAGGAGACCGCCCGGTTGGTCCACATGGAGGAGGAGCTCCACAAGCGGATCATCGGGCAGCACGACGGGATCTCGGCGGTGAGCCGGGCCATCCGCCGCACCAGGGCCGGCCTCAAGGATCCGAAGCGGCCGAGCGGTTCGTTCATCTTCCTCGGGCCGTCCGGAGTGGGGAAGACCGAAACCGCCAAGGCGCTGGCGGAGTTCCTGTTCGGCGACGAGGACTCCCTCATCCAGCTCGACATGTCCGAGTACATGGAGAAGCACACGGTGAGCCGCCTGGTCGGATCGCCACCCGGTTACGTGGGTTACGACGAGGGTGGCCAGCTCACCGAGGCTGTGCGCCGCAAGCCCTTCTCGGTGGTGCTGTTCGATGAGATCGAGAAGGCCCATTCCGACGTCTTCAACACCCTTCTCCAGATCCTGGAGGACGGTCGCCTGACCGATGCTCAGGGTCGGGCCGTGGACTTCAAGAACACCGTGATCATCATGACCTCCAATCTGGGTTCCGAGTCGTTGCGCAAGAAGGCGGTGGGATTCCAGCAGGAGAGCGACGAGGTCACCTACGAGAAGATGAAGGAGAGGCTGACCGACAACCTGAAGAAGCACTTCCGGCCCGAGTTCCTCAACCGGATCGACGAGGTGATCGTCTTCCACCAGCTCACCACCGACGAGGTCAAACAGATCGTCGACCTGATGCTGGTACGGGATCGGGAGCAGTTGGCCACCCAATCCCTCGACCTGGTGCTCAGCGACGCCGCCAAGACCTTCCTGGTCTCCAAGGGCTACGACCGGGAACTGGGCGCCCGCCCATTGCGCAGAGCCATCCAGCGTTACCTGGAGGATCCGTTGGCTGAGCAGGTGCTCCTGGGCGAGTACAAGCCCGGCACCACCATCGTGGTCGACGCCGATCCCGACGGCGGCGTGCTCATCTTCGAGATGGTCGACACCCCTGACAGCCCCCCACTGGACCTGGTCGACTCCGGCTCCTGACCAGCCTCGATCTCACCGATGGCGTACCCGGCTCGAGCCGCAGGCTCCTTAAGGACCGCCATTAGCGGCGCCGGACCACCCGGCGTAGAATGTTCAACCCACCCGTCCCTGTTACATCAGGGCCCGAAGTAAAGGATCCAAACATCATGCGCGTTAAGACCAGGCTGTTGATCGTGCTGGCAGCTTTCGGGCTGCTGGCGGCGGCTTGCGGTGGCGATGACACGCCTGCAACGACCGCGGCCCCGGCGGCCTCCGAGACCGCCGCAACCACCCAGGCTCCGGCGGGTGAGCCCATCAGCATCGGTCTGGTCTATGACATCGGTGGTCGGGGTGATCAGTCGTTCAACGACGCGGCGGCGGCGGGTCTCGACAAGGCGGCGGCGGAGTTGGGAACACAGAACTCGGAGGCGTCTGCCAACGAGGACGGGACCAACCGTGAGGAGCTGCTGGCCTTGCAGGCGTCGGAAGGCTCCGATCTGGTGATCGGGGTCGGGTTCCTGTTCGGCGAGCCGATGGCGAATGTGGCGGCGGAGTATCCGGACACGAGCTTCGCCATCGTGGACTCAGTGGTGGAGGCTCCAAACGTGGCCGGTCTCATCTTCGCCGAGGAGCAGGGGTCCTTCCTGGTGGGCGTGATAGCGGCTCTCAAGACGCAGACCGGTACGGTCGGTTACATCGGTGGGGTGAACATCCCGTTGATCCACGCTTTCGAGGCCGGGTTCCTGGCCGGGGTGCAAGCCATCGACCCCTCCATCCAGGTGATCTCCCAGTACGTGACGGAGCCGCCCGATTTCAGCGGGTTCAACGATCCGGCGGCGGGTCGGGTGATCGCGCAGTCGATGTTTGAAGAGGGCGCCGACGTGGTGTACCACGCGGCCGGTGGCACCGGGGGCGGGCTGTTCCAGGCCGCCAAGGACTATTCGGAGGCCAACAACACCCACGTATGGGCGATCGGGGTCGACTCCGACCAGTATCTCACCGCCGGTGAGGAGTTCCAGCCCTACATCCTCACCTCGATGCTCAAGCGGGTGGACGTGGCGGTGTTCAGCGCCATCCAGGCGGTCCAGGCCGGCACGTTCGCTCCCGGTCCGCAGGTGTTCGACCTGTCCGTGGACGGGGTCGGTTACTCGACCTCAGGCGGCTACGTGGACGACATCGCGGGCCAACTTGACAACTGGAAGGGACGGATCGTCTCCGGCGAGATCGTGGTGAGCCGCGATCCGGCCGACCTCGGGGTGGCGCCACCGCCACCGCCCGCGGCGGGTGAGCCGGTCAACATCGGTCTGGTCTATGACATCGGTGGTCGGGGTGATCAGTCGTTCAACGACGCGGCGGCGGCGGGTCTCGACAAGGCGGCGGCGGAGTTGGGAACACAGAACTCGGAGGCGTCTGCCAACGAGGACGGGACCAACCGTGAGGAGCTGCTGGCCTTGCAGGCGTCGGAAGGCTCCGATCTGGTGATCGGGGTCGGGTTCCTGTTCGGCGAGCCGATGG
The DNA here is from genome assembly GCA_011523635.1 of Acidimicrobiia bacterium. Lineage (GTDB taxonomy): Bacteria > Actinomycetota > Acidimicrobiia > Spongiisociales > Spongiisociaceae > Spongiisocius. The sequence goes on along the minus strand of WTGI01000074.1, from coordinate 18,820 downwards.
CGAATGTGGCGGCGGAGTATCCGGACACGAGCTTCGCCATCGTGGACTCAGTGGTGGAGGCTCCAAACGTGGCCGGTCTCATCTTCGCCGAGGAGCAGGGGTCCTTCCTGGTGGGCGTGATAGCGGCTCTCAAGACGCAGACCGGTACGGTCGGTTACATCGGTGGGGTGAACATCCCGTTGATCCACGCTTTCGAGGCCGGGTTCCTGGCCGGGGTGCAAGCCATCGACCCCTCCATCCAGGTGATCTCCCAGTACGTGACGGAGCCGCCCGATTTCAGCGGGTTCAACGATCCGGCGGCGGGTCGGGTGATCGCGCAGTCGATGTTTGAAGAGGGCGCCGACGTGGTGTACCACGCGGCCGGTGGCACCGGGGGCGGGCTGTTCCAGGCCGCCAAGGACTACTCGGAGGCCAATGACACCCATGTGTGGGCGATCGGTGTGGACTCGGATCAGTACCTCACCGCCCCCGATTTCCAGGATTACATCCTCACCTCGATGCTCAAGCGGGTGGACGTGGCGGTGTTCAACACCATCCAGGCGGTCCAGGCCGGCACGTTCGCGCCCGGTCCGCAGGTGTTCGACCTGTCGGTTGACGGGGTCGGCTACTCCACCTCCGGCGGCCACGTGGATGACATTACCGGCCAACTCGACGCGTTCAAGGAGAAGATCGTCTCCGGCGAGATCGTGGTGAGCCGCGACCCCGCCGACTACGCGGGTTGACGGGGGCCCGATCGGGAGACAGGGTGACGAGCGTCGGCTGATGAAGGAACGGTGAGCCGATGAGCGTCGCGGTCCGGTTGCAGGGAATCACCAAGCGATTCCCCGGTGTGCTGGCCAACGATCGCATCGACCTCGTCGTGGAGGCGGGCGAGATCCACGCCATCTGCGGCGAGAACGGCGCCGGTAAGTCGACGCTGATGAAGATCCTCTACGGGATGCAGGCTCCCGATGAGGGAAGCATCGAGGTCCTCGATCAGGAGCGCGCGTTCTCCTCCCCCAGGGAGGCGATCGACGTGGGGATCGGGATGGTTCACCAGCACTTCATGCTGGCCGACAACCTGACGGTCATCGAGAACGTGATCCTCGGAGCGGAGCCGTCCAGGGGGTCGCTGATCGACTTCCCGGCCGCCCGGTCCCGGCTCCGGGAGCTGGGTGACGCCTACGGCCTGGAGCTCGACCTCGACGATACGGTCGGGACCTTGGAGGTGGGGGAGCGGCAGCGGATCGAGATCATCAAGATCCTCTACCGCGGGGCCCGCATCCTGATCCTGGACGAACCCACCGCGGTGCTGGTTCCCCAGGAGGTGGAGGAGCTGTTCCGCAACATGAGGGAACTCAAGGCGGAGGGTCACACCATCATCTTCATAGATCACAAACTGGACGAGGTGCTGGCGATAGCCGACACGATCACCGTGCTCCGCCAGGGCCGGTCGGTGGCCAGGGTCAAGCCGGAGGACGTGACCGCCCAGGATCTGGCCGAGTTGATGGTGGGCTCGGAACTTCCCACGCCCGAGACGCGCGATGTGACCGTCACCGACCGGACGGCCGTCGAGGTCAGGGGGATCTCGGTGGTGGACGAGGCCGGGGTGACGAGACTGCGCGATGTCGGCTTCTCGGTCCAGTGCGGCGAGATCGTCGGTGTGGCAGGTGTGGAGGGCAACGGCCAGGGCGAGTTGGTGGAGGCGATCCTGGGTATCGCTCCGGTGACCGGCGGTTCCATCCACCTGCACGGTGATGACGTGACCGGCTGGTCGGTGCGGCAACGCCGGGAGGCCGGTCTCGGGTACATCCCCGAGGATCGTCACCGGCGGGGACTGCTGCTGCCGGCGCCGGTCTGGGAGAACAGCATCCTGGGTCACCAGACGCGGCGACGCTTCCTGAGCTCTGGGGTGTGGATCGACGAGGACGCTTCCCGGGACCATGCCTCCAACGTCGTAGAGCGCTTCGACGTGCGCACGCCCGGTGTCCACACACCCGTTCACGCCCTTTCCGGCGGCAACCAGCAGAAACTGGTGGTGGGCCGGGAGCTGGCCACCGAATGCAACCCGCTGATCGCCGCCCACCCCACGAGGGGTATCGATGTCGGCTCGCAGGCCGCCGTCTGGGAGGACCTGCGCCGGGCCCGGGCGGAAGGTCTGGGACTGCTGCTGATCTCCGCCGATCTCGAGGAACTGATCGGCCTGAGCGATACGCTCCTCGTGATGCTGCGCGGTGAGATCGTGGCCAGGCTGGACCCGGCGCGGGTTTCGCCGAGGGAGTTGGGCGCCTACATGACGGGGGCGGCCGCGTGACCTGGACGGGCGTGCGCCGCGTGGTGGGACCTCCGCTGGCCGCAGTGGGGCTGGCGCTCCTGGTGGCGGCGCTCGTCCTGCTGGTGTCGGGGGCTGATCCGCTCGTGGCCTTCGGCAACATATGGGAGTACGGCAGCCGGCTGGAGACGGTCATAGAGTCGTTCAACCGGGCCACCCCGCTCTACCTGTCGGGCATCGCCTTCGCCATCGCCATGCGGATGAACCTCTTCCAGATCGGCGTGGAGGGCCAGTACATCCTGGCGGCATTCTTCGCAGCCTACGTCGGAGCCGGCGTGGGTTCGCTGTTCCCGCCGCTCCACATCGCCATCATCCTGCTGACGGCGATGATCGTGGGGGCGGCCTGGGCCGGGCTGGCGGGCTGGATGAAGGTGACCCGGAACGTCCACGAGGTCATCTCCACCATCATGCTCAACGCCATCGCGGTGGCCGGGCTGGTGTCGTTTTTGCTGGGCCGGTGGAAGATCGAGTCGGAGTCGCTCGACACCCGCCTGGGCGACATCGCCACGACCGGTTGGTTCCCCAGCCTCAACCCGATCATCGAGTTGGTGACCCGCGAGATCAAGCGCGTCGAGCTGACCGGCTTCATCCTGGTGGCGGCGCTGGTGGGCCTCGCGTACCACCTCATCATCAACCGCTCCCGGCTCGGATACGACCTGCGCGCCACCGGCGCCAACCCGTGGGCCGCCGAGGCGAGCGGCGTGCCACCCAAGCGGACCATCGTCCTGGCCATGCTCCTCAGCGGGGCGGTGGCCGGGCTGGTCGGCATGGCGGACCTGCTCGGTGACCAGCACTTCTACAGCCTCCGGTTCCCGCAGGGGCTGGGCTTCGCCGGGATCGCGGTGGCGCTGCTCGGGCGCAACCACGCAGTGGGGGCGGCGGTGGCGGCGGTGGCGTTCGGCTGGCTGGAGCGGGCGTCGGGCGTGCTGGAGGTACGCGGGGACGCCCCGCGCGAGATCGTCACGATCATGGTGGGCGTGATCATCCTGTTCGCGGTGATCGCCTACGCGCTGGCGCAGCGGCGCAGGAGGATCGAGGCCGCGGCGGCCGCGTCCGCACAGGTTGAGGGCGCTGCCGCCGGAGCGGAGGAGGCCGACACGTGAGTGCCCTGCGCGAGCGACCAGCGATGAGTCTCGGGGCCAACCTCGTGAGCGGGAATCGCCGCTGGATCGTCTACGGGCTGGGCGCGGTGCTCCTGCTCGCCTCCACCCAGCAGTTCGCCTCCCTGCCGACGGACGATCTGACCTCGAGCGGAACGTGGGCCATCGCCCTGGCCTGGTCGGTTCCGATCCTCATGGCCGGCATGGGCGGGATCTTCTCGGAACGCTCCGGGGTGGTCAACATCGGCCTGGAGGGGATGTTGATCCTGGGTACCTGGTTCGGGGCTTTCGGGACCATGATCGGCGGTCCCTGGTTCGGGATGCTGCTCGCGGGAGTGGCCGGCGCCATGGGTGGTCTGGTCATGGCCGTGGCGGCGGTCGGGTTCAACGTGGATCACATAATCGCCGGGGTCGCCATCAACCTGATGGCTCCCGGCCTGACCCGGTTCCTGTCCGACCTGCACTTCTCGGATCGCGGAGGCTCGATCACCCAGTCCCCGACCATTTCCGGGGTGAGCAACTTCACGCTGCCCGTCCTGGCGGGCGGCACGATCTTCGGCTGGGAGAGTCCGGACATCCTGGGCGCGATAGAGCGCGGCGGAATCTTCTTCATCTCGGACCTGGCCGGGATCCTGCGCGGCTTCATGTTCCAGATGTCATGGCTAACCATGATCGCCTACCTGGCCCTACCCATCGCCATACTCGTCCTGTGGAAGACCCGCTTCGGGCTACGGCTACGAAGCTGCGGCGAGCACCCGCACGCGGCCGACTCGCTCGGCGTCAACGTCTACAAGTACAAGTACTACGGCGTGGTGATCAGCGGCTTCCTGGCCGGGCTCGGGGGCGGTTTCCTGGCGATCCAGCTGTCCGGGCTGTACAAGGAGGGCCAGACCCAGGGGAAGGGCTACATCGGGTTGGCGACCATGATCTTCGGCAACTGGAACCCGATCGGAACGGCCCGCGGGGCGTTGCTCTTCGGTTTCACCGAGACCCTGCGCCTCCGCGACGAGAACGCCGCCCACGGCCTGCTCCTACTGGTGGTCATCGCCATTGCCCTCCTGCTGCTGTGGCGCATCCTGAAGCGGAAGGGCTACACCGGAACGCTGCAGCTGGCCATCGTGGCGATCGCGGTGGGGTTCTGGTACATGAACTCGACTAGCGTGCCCAACCAGCTCCCCGCCATCACCCCCCACATCGCGGTCCTCGTGGTCCTGCTGTTCGCCACCTCTCGCCTCCGCCCACCCGCCGCCGACGGCCTCCCCTTCCGCAAGGGCGAGACGTAGAGCCAGGGGCCACGCCGCCCGGGCTAGCCGATCAGTATTGGATGTCGAGCGCGTAGCGCAGAGCCCGGTCCAGCACGGCCCTCTTGAACTCGCCGAGCCGTCCCACCGGACTGGAGTCGAGGTGCGAGATCGGGACGGTTATGAGGTTGTCGCAGTTGACTGCGCAGGGTTCCGGTAGTCCTTCTTCGGGACCTACCTGTACTTCGGACCTGATACCCCGCATTGTACGGGTGATGGGCGCGCACGTGACAGAGGTGAGTACCGCGGCGGCGGCGTTCCGCGTGACCACGCACACGGGTCGCCGTCCGGCAGGTGGACCGAGATCTGCCCAGTAGATCTCGCTTCTCGAAACCACCTACCACTCGGGGGCGGTTCGGGCTGCTAGCCGGGCCGCTGATCGCACGAGCGCCCCATCCGGAGGTAGGCGCCGGTAGGCCTCGGCCAGTTCGCGGTCGGCGGCCGCGGCTTCCTCGGCTGCGATAACCGCCCGCGCTCCACGGCGCAGGAGTTCGGAACGGTTGGTGCCCGATGCCTTGGCCAGGCGGTCCAGTTGGTCCACGAGGTTGTCATCGAGCTGTACCAGAACTTCACGACGGGCCATGCCCCCATATGGTAATACATATGGGCCCGCTTGGAAGCTCTGGTGGACTCGGTCTTTCCGAGCGAGCGCCTCGGCCAGCGGCAACGGCGATGGCTGGAGGACCTACTCCGCGGATCGGAGCGGGGCTAGCTGGCGGCCGCCTCGAAGAGCATCTGCTTGAAGAGGTATGTATCAATGGCCTTGACTACTTCGACGTTGGCCGGATTTTCCGTGACGTCCAGGGAGTCGACAACCGACATGCCCCTGGTCAGCGGGCTCTCCGCCTCGATTTCCACGTAATGGCGGGAGCTTCGGGTCACGACCCTGCCCTTGTCGATCGCGACCGCCATGGCGGTCGGGTCGGGGAGTTCCAGCCGGTCGGTGCCGGATTGGCGGCGGGCGGACTCGATCGCGGTGGAGTTGCAGTCCAGGAAGAAGTGGGCCAAGGGAGTGTCCAGCGCTCTGAGCGCGGCCTGCTCGGTGGGGTCCAGGCCGGCCTCGCCGCGACAGATCTCCCAGCCGACCATCTCGATCGGAAGGCCGGAGGCGAAGACCATGCGGGCGGCGTGGGGATCGAACCACAGGTTGAACTCCGCCGCGGGGGTGACGTTGCCCACCTTGTTGGCGGTGCCTCCCATGACCACGCAGCGGCCCACCAGGTCCACGAGGTCGGGCGCCTGTGCCATGGCGAGCGCCACGTTGGTGAGCGGCCCGAGGGTGACCAGGGTGGAGCAGGGATTGCCCCGTATGTGGTTGATGAGGGCGCTTACGCCGTCCTCCTCCTCGGCGGATCGGGACGGGGGCGGGTATCCCTGGTCACCGAGCCCGTCCATCCCGTGGAACCAGGTGGCCTCGCGGGCCTTCACTAGCAGGGGACGGTCGGCGCCCGCCTAGACGGGTACGGCTGATCCGCACAGCTCGGCTGTGTAGAGGGCGTTGCGGGTGGTGTCCTCCAGGGAGCAGTTACCGGCCACTGTCGTCATCGCCACTACGTCCACGTCGGGGTGGTTGAGGGCCATCGCCAGGGCCACCGCGTCGTCAGAGGCGGTATCGGTGTCGATGATCATCCGCATGGCTCAGCTCCCGGTCGACAGGTTGACGGACTGGTAGCCGCGGATGGCGAAGCCGTCCTCCCGGACCGGCTGATCCACCAGTGAGGCCTCGGGGAACGTGTCGATCAGGCGATCGAGCGCGATCTCCAGTTCCAGGCGCGCCAGCGGCGCCCCGATGCAGTGATGAACGCCGGCCCCGAACGTGATGTGATCCGCGTCACCCCGGTCCACCCGGAAGGTGTCCGGATCCTCGTACCGGCGGGGATCACGATTGGCCGCCCCGAACAGGACCGCTACCTTTTCGCCCCGGGGCAGCACGGTTCCGGCCACCTCGACGCCGTCCTCCAGCACGTAGCGCTCGAACATCTGGAGCGGAGGGTCGAAGCGCATCATTTCCTCGATGGCCACCGCCGGCGCCACCTCCCGGCGGGCCAGCCGTTCCCAGGCTCCCTCGTGGTTCATGGCCGCCACGATCCCGTTGCCCATGGTGTTGACCGTCGCCTCGTGTCCGGCGTTGAGCAGCAGGATCACAGTGGATGCGATCTCGGCGTCGGTCAGGCCGCCGTCGTCGGTCTCGGCCAGGCAAAGGGCGGTGATCAGGTCGTCCTTGGGGTCGGCGCGCCGGGACGCGATCAGCGCCGACGCCCAGGCCAGGAAATCTACGGACGCGTCGATGGCGGCCTCGGCCTGCTTGCGAGTGCAATGGAGCTCGTACATCTTGACGATGGCATGGGACCAGTCGAGCATCAGGTCGGCGTCCTCCACGGGTGCTCCCAGGAGCGTGGCGATTACCCGCACCGAGTACGGCTGGGCGTAGTCGGCCAGCAGATCGAAGGTGGCCCGGTCGTGTAGCGCCTCCAGCAGGTGATCGGCGATGGAGCGGATCGGCTCGCGAAGCTCCCGTACCCGTCGCGGAGTGAAGGCGCGGTTGATCAGGATGCGGATACGCGTGTGCTCGGGGGGCTCCAGCATTAGCAAGGAGTGGCGTTCCGTCTGGTAGTACGGCTCCCATCCTTCCAAACCCAGTTCCCGGATCGGGCGAAGGTCGAGCGGGCGGGCATGACCGTCCTTCACCCGGCCCAACCGGCGGTCGAGTTGGACGGCCCGGACATCCTGGTGCCTGGGGACCAACCAGATGTCGAACCCGTCGTCGTAGTGCAGGGGTCCTCGCTCCCGCAGGGCGTTCAGCGTCGGGTACGGATCAGCGATGAAGTCGGGGTCGGACGGGTCGAAGAACCGGGCCATCACCCGGCCGAGGCGCCGACCAGCTCCGTGGCACTGGTGTCCTGTACCCGACCCCAGAACTTGATCTCCTGGATGGCCAACTCGTCGAAGGCTTCCCCGCCCAGGGCCTCCGAAGGCCACGTGGACGTGACGCGGATCTCCAGGACGGTGGTGTGGTTGGTGGTCGTTGGGATCCCATGGGGCCGGTCGTTGGCGTCCGGGATCTCGTCCACGAACGGCACTCCGGGGAAGTCATCGGCGAAGATCTCCACGCCGCGCACCCGGTAGTTGCGCCGGAACTTCTCAAGGTTGTCGACGTTGATGATCTGGACCTGTTCCAGCGCCACGGGGTTCACGAAGGTCACGGTTATCCGGGCGTCCTCGCCCCTCCGGCTCGCATCGTTCCAGTAGGTCTCTTCGTTGTCAATCAGGTTCTCGCACGCCAGGCCCGCGTTGTACTCGCTCGAGCAGGTGATGGAGATGGGGGTGATCTCCTCGAGCGGTCCCAGGACCATGGTCGGCTCCGTGGCCTCTGTGGCAGCGGTGGTCTCGCCCGCCGGCGTCTCCTCCTCATCGCCACCCCGTATCGCTTGGAAGATCAGGGCAAGGATCACGACGAATGCCACCCCCGTGATGATCACCCGGACCGCCCGGTTGCCGGCTGTCACCGACCGTATCGGCATGGGCGCCACCGCGATTCTCCGCCTGCCCAGGCGTGCGCCGCATTCCTGGCAGTGACGGTTGCTCGGGGACTGCTGGGAGAAGCAGGAGGGGCAGGTAAGGTGCGGCTCGGCTTCCATGCTCGGCCGATACTCGGCCTCTTCCCAACTCGATGGCTCCCTGAGCTGGAACTCCTCGAAGCTGATGTTGCCGAGCGGATCGCCCTCGTCAGGCGGAAGACCTCGGGATCCGTTCCGATCGCGGTCGCTCAACACGGACCTTTCTGGTTGGCAACTACACTCCCGCACGATGTTAGTTGCCGCGCGCGGGATCCTGGTCGAGTTTGCCATCCGCGAGGTCGAGCCATGGACGATCGGCTCGGAACTGGCCGGATCCGTACTGGCGGGTCTGGTTGTGATCGGGCTCTGGAGGATTTTCCGTACCGGAGATCGCCGGTGATCCTGAGCTTGATTCCATCGCCGTACCGCAGCGCGTCGGATCCCGGTAACCTGCGCGTAGATGGTTTCCATGCTTGACCGCCGATCCCCAAGAAGGTGGGAGACCGAGGACCAGGAGTTCCTCGATGTGCTGTCGCGGATGGCGCCCGGGACCGGCATCCGCACTGCGGTCGAACGGATCATCCAGCAGGGCAACGGCGCGCTCGTGGTGGTCGGATCGGGTCCGCACATCGAGAAGATCGCCGCCGGAGGGATCATTCTCCGGGACGCCGACTTCACGCCTGCGATGCTCGCCGAGCTCGCCAAGATGGACGGGGCGATCATCGTGGACGCCGACGTGCGGAAGATTCTGCGAGCCAACGTCCACATGCTTCCCGATCCCGCTATCGCGACCGAAGAGACGGGGGCCCGGTTCCGCACGGCCGAGCGCCTGGCTCGGTCCACCGGGTGCCCCGTGATCGCTATCAGCGAGGAGCGGAGGCAGGGTTTCGTCTTCTACGGGCATCGGAAGCAGCCGCTCCGTAGCGCCACCGAACTCATGGTGCGTATCAACCAGGAGATCCAGACGTTGGAGCGGTTCAGGGGCCGCCTGGCCGAGGCGGAGGAGTATCTTGACAGGCTCGAGGCTTCGGGCCGGGTCACACTCGGGGCCGCGCTCACGGTGCTGCAACGGGCGGAGTTGCTGCGGCGGATCGGTATGAGGGTGGAGAACCTCGCGGTCGGGTTGGGTGATGAACGGCACATGGTGGAGCTGCAGCTTTCCGACATCATGGAAGGGGTTCAGGAATTGGGCGCGAAGGTCAGCCGCGATTACTTCTGGGACAGGGGTGATCTGGCCTCCGAAGGGATGGAGGTCCTCCAGAACCGACCCCTGCGGGATCTCTACGACACCGAGCGCTTGTGCCTCATCCTCGGCGTGGGTTCGGCGGACACGAGGGTCAACCCGGCCGGGCAGCGCCTGGCGGGTTGATTGGCGCAGATGCCCGAGACCGGATCCGACACTCTGTCCGAGGCCGTCCCCCAAACGGGCGGTACTGCGGAGAATTCTCCGGCTACCGCGGACCGTACCGACCCGTCGCCCGGCAAGGAGGGGGCCGGCTCGGATAAGACCCCGGCTCGCAAGGAGGCGAAGGCCGGCGAGCAACCGGCGCCCGCTGCCACGGACGTTGGCACCTCCGGCGGTACCGATCCGGGTGTGCCGAAGGTCGAGGCGGAGCCGAAGAAGGCGTCCGCCAAGAAGGCCCCGGCCAAGCCGAGGAGCCGGAGGGTTCCCGCCAAGCGAGTGCGGGCGCGCAGGCGTGCCGGCGCGGCCAAGTCGTCCGGGGGGAAGAAGAAGCAGACTTCCTTCCGGGTCGGGGACAAGGTGGTCCATCCCCATCACGGCGCGGCGGAGATCATCAAGCGTTCCAAGCTGGACCTGGCAGGGGAACCTCGCTCCTACTTCGAGCTCGAGATCGCCACGGAGTCCTCGCTCAAGGTTCTGATTCCGGTGGACACCATTGACGAGACGATCCGTCCGGTGATCACGAAGACGGCCGCCGGAAAGGTGCTGCTGAAGTTCAAGGAGGAGCCCCAGGACTCCGGCGCCAACTGGAGCCGGTGGTACAAGGTGCTCAACGAGAAGATGACCTCCGGCGACATTTTCCAGGTGGCGGAGGTGGTTCGCGATCTGACCCACGCTCAGCATGCCAAGGGGATATCGCCTGCCCTGAAGCGGATGCTGTCCAAGGCCCGGACCACGCTCTCCAGCGAGTTGGCGTTCGCGCTGCGCATCAACCCGGATCAGGCCCTCGAGCGGATCGACCAAGCCCTTCCGAAGCCGGAGACGCCGGAGGAGTGAGCGGAGGCAGACTCGCCGGGGCCTACTGCCGATCCGGGAGTTCGCCGGGTACCGGTGCCTGATTTGACCCCGAACCGCATGGACATCTCGGGCGTAGTGGTTGCGGCGGGGCGAGGTGTTCGATTCGGGGCGCGCAAGCACGCCACCCGACTTGCCGGTAAGCCCCTCTGGCAGTGGGCGCGAGACGCGCTCCTCGAGAGCGGCGCCAGCGAGGTGGTGGTGGTCGGGGATGTCCCCGGCGGTGTGGAAGGGGGGACGGAGCGCCACCTATCGGTGGCCCGGGGGATCGAGGAGGTGGATGCGGGGGCTACCGTCATCGCGGTGCATGACGCGGCCCGCCCCCTGGCCTCGGCGGACCTGATGAAGCGCATGTACCGCCTGCTGGCCGAGAGCGGCGCCGACGGTGTGGTGCCGGTGGTTCCGATCGCCGATGCTCTGAAGCGGGTCGACTCCGATCGGGTCCGCATCCTGGACTCCATCGACCGCCGGGATGTCGCCTGCGCCCAGACTCCCCAGGTGTTCCGGGCCGACGTGCTGCGCCGGGCTCATGCCCACCATGCCTCGGGCGATGCCCCTCATGACGATGCCAGCATGGTGGAGGCGCTGGGGGGTCGCGTGCTGGCCGTCACCGGAGAACGATCCGCCATGAAGATCACCTATCCCGAGGATCTGGTGCTGGCGGAGGCACTTCTCCGGCATGGTTCGCGCACCGGGGCGTCATGACCCCCGACCCGTTCCGTACCGGTCTCGGCTTCGACGCCCACCGCTTCGGCGGTAGCCCTCCCCTGAGGCTGGCCGGGGTGGTGGTGGACTCGGGCCGCGGTCTGATCGCCACGTCGGACGGGGATGTGGCCGCCCACGCCGTGATCGACGCCATCCTCGGTGCGGCCGGGAAGGGCGACATAGGTACCCACTTCCCGTCCTCGGATCCGCGCTGGCAGGATGCCGACAGCATGGAGATGCTGCGCTCGGTGGTGCGGTCGGTGGCGTCGGGCGGCCTGGCCGCATCGAACCTGGACATCACGATCGTGGCGGAGACGGTGCGGGTCGGTCCCCATCGCGACGAGATGCGAAACCGGCTTGCTGCGGCGCTGAGCCTCGACCGCGAGCGGGTATCCGTGAAGGCCACTACCACTGACGGGATGGGCTTCACCGGTCGGGACGAGGGCGTGGCTGCGTGGGCTTCGGTGCTCCTGGTCGAGCCCGCATCTTCCGGTGGATCGACCTGACCGGGTACGCTTGCCCGCAGTTCCCGGCCCGGTGGTGACCGGCCTCTCCACGGCTCCTTGGCAGGAGCGTGAAGGTGCCGTACCGGCCGGCAAGCAAGGCGCTCTCGGGTAGGAGTCTCCGGTGATAACGGTCTACAACACCCTCGGCAGGGTGCACCAGAGCTTCGAGCCCCTGGAAGAGGGCCGTGTCCGCATGTACGTGTGCGGCCCGACGGTGCAGTCGGCGCCCCACATCGGCCACGGACGGTGCGCGGTCGCCTTCGACGTCATCCGCCGCTACCTGGTGTGGAGGGGGTGGGACGTCCTCTTCGTCCAGAACATCACGGACGTGGACGACAAGATCATCAACCGGGCCGCTGAGCTGGGCGTAACCACCGAGGCACTGGTCGCGGAGATGACGGAGCGGTTCCTCACCTCATACCGCCGGCTCGGGGTGCTCGATCCGGACATAACCCCGGCCGCCACCCGCCACATCCCGGAAATGATCGAGCTCATAGGCCGGCTCGTGAGCCGCGGTCTGGCTTACGCGAGCGGGGGCGATGTCTACTTCAGGGTGCGAGCCCTGGAGGGCTACGGAAAGCTGTCAGGCCGCAACGTGGACGAGCTCCGGATCGGGGCCCGGGTCGAGCCGGGGGTGGACAAGGAGGACCCGCTGGACTTCGCATTGTGGAAGGGCGCCAAGCCGGGGGAGCCGTCGTGGCCGTCACCGTGGGGGGACGGAAGGCCCGGATGGCATATCGAGTGCTCGGCCATGTCCGCCAAGTATCTGGGCCTGCCGTTCGACATCCATGCAGGGGGCGCCGACCTGATCTTTCCCCACCATGAGAACGAGATCGCCCAGTCCGAGGGTGCCACGGACGGGCCGTTCGCCCGGTACTGGCTCCACAACGGCATGGTGAACCTGGGCGGGGAGAAGCTCTCCAAGTCAACCGGCCACATCGTCGACCTGGCCGAGGCGATCGAGACCTACGGTGGTCCGGTGGTCCGCCTCTTCCTGCTCCGGGCTGCGTACCGGTCGCCCATCGAATACTCCGGAGACTCGCTGGGCGATGCGCGGGCCGGCCTGGATCGGTTGCGCTCGTTCGTCAGGCGGGCGCCGGCTTCGAGCGAGCCGGACGCGGCCACCCTCGATCGTTTCGTTGCCTCGATGGAGGACGACTTCAACACGCCGGAGGCGCTGGGGGCGCTGTTCGAGACGGTACGCCGGGGCAACGCCCGATTGGATCGAGGCGACGATGCCGGCTCGCTCATCGGCGCGGTGAGGGAGGTCGCCGGCGTGCTCGGAATCGACCTGGGGGGCGGCGGGTTGGCGGGGCTGGAGGAACCGCTCACCGAGTTGGCGGCCCGCTACGAGGTGGAGGCCGGGAGCGCCGAGGACATGTTGCGCCGGTTGGTGGCCGCCCGCACGGCGGCTCGGCAGTCCCGTGATTGGTCCCGCGCCGATGCCATCCGCGACGACATGGCCGGAGCGGGGATCGTGATCGAAGACTCGGCCGATGGCGTCCGCTGGTATCGGCGGTAGGGTCGAGGGCCTCCATCCGGTTCGGGCGGCCCTGGCCGCCGGTCGTGTCAGGTCTCTCACCGTCGAGCGTTCCCGCCGCGACCTCGATGATCTGGTGGCGGAGGCTCGTGCCGCGGGAGCGTCGGTGGAGCTGGTCCACGATGTCCGCCCCCTGGCGCAGACCGAGTCCCCGCAGGGGGTGGTGGCCAGGGCTCGTCCCATCCCTCTCGCGCCCTTGGAGGCTCTCTTGGAGCCTCCGGGAGACCTCGTCATTCCTGCGCTGGTGGTGCTGGACCATCTGGAGGATCCTCGCAACGTGGGCGCCATCGCCCGGTCCGCACTGGCTGCCGGGATGACGGGGATGGTTGTTCCGCGCCGCCGCGCCGCCCCGCTCTCGGCCCTTGCCTTCAAGGCGGCTGCCGGTGCGTTCGAACACCTGCCCGTGGCCTCCGTGTCCTCGGTAGCCGACTGTGCAGTCCGGGCCGGTCGGGCGGGTGTGTGGTCCGTGGGCTTGCATGCACACGGTGAGCGGCCGCTCTTCGGGCTGGAGCTCCTGGCCGAGCCGGTGGCCCTGTTCGTGGGTTCCGAAAGATCGGGTCTGTCCCGTCTGGTCAAGGCCCGCCTGGACATCACGGTGTTCATTCCCATGGACGGCCGGGTCGACAGCCTCAACGCCGCCACGGCATCCGCTCTGGCCTGCTTCGAGACCAGTCGCCTGCGTGCCTCCGGTGGTAGCCTGTAAGTGATGCCTCGCCAGGCCAGGCGGGGGAGAGGGACGGCCGGTTGCGCCGGCAGGTTCCATGTGATGGCGATTAACAACGGAGAGGGGGTAAAGATGCGGAGAGCAGGTACCTCGGCGCTCCTCGTAGCAGTAATGATGGTGGCGGCGGCGTGCGGCGAGTCCTTCGAAGCGGGCGAGTTGGGCGCCGTGGAAGTCGCGGAGGGCGAGGAAATTCAGATACGGTCGATCGGTCCGATCACCGGTGACGTCGCATTCCTCGGCGTTCCCAACCTGAGGGGGGTCGAGATGGCGGTCGCCGATTACGGGCCCATCGAGGGTTGGAGCGTCAGCATCGGTACGCCGATGGACGGCTTGTGCTCACCGGACGGTGGCCAGGCGGCCGGACAAGCAATCGTGGCGGACCCGCAGGTGGTCGGGGTGATCGGTACGGCCTGCTCCGGCGAGGCGGTGGCGGCGTCCCCGCTGATCTCCGATGCCGGGATGGTGATGATCTCACCGTCCAACACCTCGCCGGCTCTCACTTCGGACATGGCAGGCACCGCGGGCACCGACTACCACGTCGGTTACTACCGGACGGCCCACAACGACCTCATCCAGGGCAGGGCGGTGGCCCTGTTCGTTCGCAACGAGTTGGGTCTGGACGTGGCGGCGGCCATCCATGACGGCGATCCCTACACCAACGGACTGGCCACGGCCTTCAAGGACGCCTTCGAGGAGCTCGGGGGCACCGTGCCGGTCTTCACCGCCGTCAACAAGGGCGACACGGACATGTCGGCCGTGCTGACCGAGGTGGCGGCCGGCAACCCGCAGGCGATCTTCTTCCCGATCTTCATGCCGGAGGGAGGGTTCGTGGTCCAGCAGATCGGCGGGATCGCCGGGTTGGAGGACGTCGTCCTGCTCTCGGCCGACGCCCTGCTGGTGGATAACTTCATGGAGTTGCCGGAGTCGGAGGGGATATACCTGTCAGGCCCGGACGTACGGTACGGGGACAACACGAACTCGATCACGGGCCAGTCGGCCAGCGGCGTCCTGGCGGCCTACAGCCAGAGGTACGGGGAGGAGCCGTCGGCCGCATTCTGGGCGCACTCCTACGACGCCACGGCCATGTTGCTGCAGGCGATCGCCAATGTGGCCGTCGTGGACGGTGACACGATGTACATCGACCGCCAAGCCCTCCGGGATGACCTGAACTCCCTCGAGTTCGACGGGCTCATCGGTTCAGTCGGATGCGACGAGTTCGGTGACTGCAGTCCGGGGTTGGTGACGCTGGTGCACCACACCGACTCCGCCAACATCGAGGCCGGCAAGAGCAACGTAGTGTTCAGCTTCGCGCCTTGATTGTGATCGCCGCCTGACCGCGGTTACAGGTCACCGGATGAAGGGGTTCGTGCGGGCGGGGCGGCTGCTCGCGGTCTTGGTCCTGCTGCTGGCGGCATGTGGTGAGTCCGTTTCGCCTGCGGACTCCGACCAGACCGAGGTCGGGTTCGAGGCGGGTCCGCTGGGCGCCGTGGAGGTTCCGCCCGGTGAGCAGATCCAGATCCGGTCACTGAACACGATCTCGGGCGACAACGCCTTCCTCGGTATCCCGAACCAGCGCGGGGTGGAGATGGCGATCGAGGACTACGGCCCGGTCGCCGGCCGGGAGGTGTCGATGGGCACGCCGCTGGACGATCTTTGTTCACCGGATGGCGGTCAGTCGGGCGCGCAGGCGACGGTGGCCGACCCGAGTATCGTCGGGGTGATCGGGACCACCTGCTCGTCCGCCGCGGTGGCTGCGTCGCCGCTGATCTCCGATGCCGGGATGGTGATGATCGCCCCTTCCAACACCTCGCCGGCGCTGACGTCGGACCTGGCCGGGAATCGCAGTCCTTCCCACCATCCCGGCTATTACCGGACCGCGCACAACGACCTCTTCCAAGGCAAGGCGGTGGCCCTCTTCGTGCGCGACCATCTCGGGTTCGACACGGCGGCCGCCATCCATGACGGCGACCCGTACACGCAGGGCCTCGCGGAGGCCTTCAAGGATGCCTTCGAGGAGTTGGGTGGGGTGGTAACGGCCTTCACAGCCGTGAACAAGGGCGACACCGACATGATCGCGGTGCTCACCGAGGTAGCGGCCGGCCGCCCCCAGACCCTGTTCTTCCCGGTCTTCATGCCCGAGGGAGCGTTCATCGTCCAGCAGGTGGACGGCGTGGTCGGTCTCCAGGACGTGACGCTGATCGTGTCGGCGGCGTTGCTGGTGGACAACTTCATGGAACTGCCCGAGTCCCAAGGTGTTTACATCTCCGGACCGGATCTACGGTTCGGGGACAACCGCAACAGCATTACCGGCCGTTCGGCGGCCGAACTCCTGGATGCTTACGAGGCCGCCTACGGGGAGGCGCCGTCGGGCGGGTACCTGGCGCATGCGTACGACGCCACCACCATGCTGCTCAGGGCGATCGACCGGGTGGCGGTGGAGATCGACGGGACGCTCCACATCGACCGCGCGCGGGTGCGTGATGAGCTGACCCGGACGAGTATGGACGGGATAGTCGGCCCGATCGATTGCGACCAGTTCGGCGACTGCGGCACCCAGCGGCTGACCGTGCTGTACAACACCGACCCCCGCAACATAGAGGCCGGCAAGAACAACGTCGTGTTCGAATACGCACCCTAGGTTTAGTTGCTAGTCGCTAGTTGATAGTCGCTAGTTGATAGTTGCTAGTAGGTCTTCGATGATTGGCATGCGTAGGTTTGGTCTCGTCTCGTTTTGCTTGATCCTGGTCGCCGTCGGTTGCGGCGAGGACCAGCAGCAACTGACTGACCGGGCCGCGCCGGAAGTCTCCGAGTTCGTGCCGGGCGCTCTGGGGGCGGTCGAGGTGGCGCCGGGTCAGGAGATCCAGATCCGCTCAGTCAATACGATCACCGGAGCGGCGGCGTTCGCGGGCATCCCGAATCAGCGTGGTGTGGAGCTGGCGATCGCCGACTACGGGCCTGTTGCGGGTCGCTCGGTCTCGATGGGTACGCCGCTCGATGACTTCTGCACGCCCGACGGGGGTCAGGCGGCCGCGCAGACGGTCGTGGCCGACCCGACCGTGGTGGGGGTGATCGGGACCACATGTTCCTCCTCGGCGGCAGCAGCGATGCCGTTGATCTCGGCCGCGGGGATGGTGATGATCTCGCCGTCGAATGCGTCCCCATGGCTGACCTCGGATCTGGCGGGAAACGTGGGGAGCGCCTACCTGCCGGGCTACTACCGCACTTGCTACAACGGCTTGGTGCAGGGGAGGGCGGTGGCCTCCTTCGTCCGTGACTATCTCGGCTTCGACCGGGCGGCGACGATCCACGACGGCGATGCGTTCACCCAGGGCCTGGCGCGGTCGTTCGCGGATGCGTTCGAGGAGTTGGGAGGTGTGGCAACTGCGGTAGCGGCGGTGAACAAGGGTGACACGGACATGATCGGGGTGCTGACCGGGGTAGCGCCCGGATCGCCACAGGCGGTGTTCTTGCCCATCTTCATGCCGGAGGGCGGTTTCGTCGCTCAGCAGATCGGTGGTGTGTCGGGCCTCGAGCGGGTCACCCTCGTGGGTGCCGCTCCACTGTTGGTGGATGATTTCATGGAATTGCCGGAGTCGGAGGGTGTGTTCCTGTCCGGTCCTGATCTGCGATACGGATCCAATCGGAACAGCATCACGGGCGCATCGGCGGATGACTTCCTGGCGGCGTACGAAGCGGCGTACGGGGAGGCGCCCTCGACGGGTTTCTGGGCGCACGCCTACGACGCCGCCATCATGTTGCTCCGGGCCATCGATCGGGTGGCGGTCGAGGTCGACGGGACGTTGTACATCGATCGCCGGACCTTGCGCGAGGAGCTCCACAGGACCAGCTTCGACGGTCTCACCGGTTCGATCACGTGCGACGAATACGGTGACTGCGGGGCGCAGCGGATTGCGGTGGTCGAGCACACCGACTCGCGGGACGTAGAGGCGGGCAAGAACAACGTCGTCTTCGAATACGCGCCGTGAACTGAGAGAAGCGTCTTAACGCTGGGATTGGTGGCGAACAGCTAGAGTCGGAACCCGTGACATCAGCGGCGTCCTCTGCTCCCTCTTCGCGAAGAAGGCGGCCGGGATGGGTGGACACCTTCCTCTGGATCGTCCGGGTCGGGGCCATCATCCTCCTCATCTGGGGGGTGGCCGGGACCGTGGTCCAGGGCTTGAGCGGACAGGGCCCGACCGGCGAGGCGTGGCGCGACCTGGTGGTGGCCGGCATCGCCCAGGGGGCCATGTACGGCCTGATCGCCCTCGGATACTCGATGGTCTACGGCGTGCTGGGGTTCATCAACTTCGCCCACGGCGAGGTGTTCATGTCGGGGGGCATGGTCGGGTTCTTCGTCGCCAACTACCTGTGGGAAGTACGGCTGTGGGAGACCAACTTCGTCCTGGCGATCCTGCTGGTGCTCCTGTCGTCCATCCTCACCTCGACCCTCGTGGCGGTGATAGTGGAGCGGATCGCCTACCGGCCGCTGCGCGCCTCGCCCCGCCTGATCCCCCTGATCACGTCCATCGGCATCTCCTTCTTCCTCCAGTACACGTTCGCAGGCCTGTTCGGCGTGGCCGTCAAGAACTATCCGCCACCCCCCGACTCCCTCCGGTCCCGGGTCAGCCTGCTCGGCCTCGAGATCGAGGGTTCCAAGCTATTGGTCATCGTGGTGGCGGTCGCCACGATGGTCGGCCTGTACCTGTTCGTGGAGAAGACCCGGACCGGACGCTCCATCCGGGCGGTGGCCGAGGACAAGGAGATCGCGGCCCTGATGGGAATCGACGTGAACCGCACCATCGTGGCCACGTTCGCCGTC
>WTGI01000021.1 GCA_011523635.1 Acidimicrobiia bacterium | reverse complement strand
GCCGGGCATCGCCCCGCCCCGGATGGACCACCTGCTGGTCACCGCCGAGGAGGTGGGAGAGGCCACCAAGTTCTACACCGACATCCTCGAGTTCAGGATCACCGAGCAGCTCCTGGACGGCGAGGGCCGCCAGATCGGGACCTGGCTGGAGCGCAGCCACTCGCCGCACGACCTGGCGGTGGTCTCGGGACCGAACGGGGGTCTCCACCACTTCGCCTTCTGGCTGGACGACTGGGATGATGTCCGCCGATCGGCCGACATCCTCGCCTACCACGCCATCCAGATCGACGTGGGCCCCACCCGCCACGGCATCACCCGCGGGAGCACCATCTACTTCTTCGACCCGATGGGCACCCGCAACGAGGTGTTCACCGGCGGCTACCGGCCCGATCCCGACTTCCCCACCATCACCTGGACGGAGGACAACATCGGCAAGGCCATCTTCTACTACGAGGGCGAGCTCAACGAGCGCTTCATGAAGGTCCACACGTGATGGCGACCCTCCGAGAAGGCCGCTGATGGGCATCCTGCGGCTCTCGCATGTGGTCGTCCGGGTCCCCGACATCGAGTTGGCCACGGCCTACTACTCGGAGGTGGTCGGGCTGATCGAGACGGCCAGGGAACCCGAGCGGGTCTACATGAAGTGCTGGGACGAGCACCAGCACCACAGCGTGATCCTCGAGTACGCGCCCACCTACGGCTTGGAGAGGTTCGGGTTCAAGGTGCAGCACGAGTCCGATCTCGATGACCTGGCTTCCCGCATCGAAGCGGCCGGGATCGCCACCAAGCGGTTCGAACCCGGCGAACTGGGCATCGGGTCCGGCGCGACGGTGCAGTTCGTGGCGCCCTCCGGCCACACCACCGAGTTGGTGTGGGGCATGGCGCAGGTCGGGAACCTCCTCCCGCTGACCAACCCGCCGCCCGAGCCGCACGGCCTGGTCGGAATCCACCCGCCCCGTCTCGATCACATCTTCCTGATGTGCGAGGACGTGGACGAGACCACCGCCTTCTACACGAATGTGCTCGACTTCCGCCTGACCGAGCAGATCCTGGCCGATGACGGGCACCAGCTGGTCACCTTCCTGGAACGTACCCACACCCCCCACGACATCGCCTTCATCACCGGACCGAACGGAGCCTTCCACCACATGGCCTTCTGGCTGGACGACTGGAACGAGGTCCGCAAGGCGGCCGACATCTGCTCCTACCACGGCATTCCCATCGACGCCGGCCCCACCCGCCATGGGGCCACCCGCGGGCACGGCCTCTACTTCTTCGATCCCGCCGGCAACCGCAACGAGGTGTACACCGGGGGCTACTGGGCCGACCCGGACCGTGAGCCGGTCACCTGGACCGAGGCGGAGATCGGACGGGCGGTGTTCTACTACGAAGGGGTGGTCGACCACCGCTTCATGACGGTGCACTCGTGACCCGCCGGCGCCCCGACCTCCCTCGCACCGAGCGGGACGAGGCGCCCATGTACCTGGCGCGCTACCTAGAGCGCGCGACCAAGGCCCCGGACCACGACGAGGGCGCTGACGACGCCACCCCCCTCTACCTGCGGCGCTTCCGGCAGCGCCGGTCCACGGAGACCATCACCGCGCCATTACCGCCACTTTGGGAGCGGTCGGACCACGGCATGCAGATGGTGCTCAGCGAGGACAACCGCAACAAGGAGATCGGCGCCCCACCCCAGGCCGCCCGGCCGGTGGTCAACGACGTTTACCTCGTCCGGCACGCCGAGACCCAGGGATACTCGACGGAGGCCGGAATCACCCCGCTGGGTGCCTGGCAGGCGCGCTCGGTCGGCCACACGCTTGCGCGCCGGGTCGGCGCCGGAGAGAGGATCGTGCTCGCCCATGCGGCCACCAACCGGGCCGGTCAGACCATCGAGCAGATCCACCGCTCCGTGCTGGACGGGCTGGAGCTCTTCGAGAAGGACGTCAAGGTCATCGCCCCCAGGCCGTACGACGAGTTCCGCAACTTCATGGTCGCGACCCCGGACGGCATCATGGACGTGACCGCCGCCTTCCGCCTCTACTACTCGGTCCTGGAGCGGTTCGAGCGGATCGCTCTGGGCGACCGTCCCGCCTGGCTGGTCGAGATCGATCGGTTCTGGCGCACCCAGCATGGCGGGGGCGATCCGATCCAGCACTGGCTCACCATCCCCATGCTCCACTTCGAGCCGCCCGCCCTCTGCGTCCGGCGGTTCTGGACGGGGATCAGGTCTCTGGCCGCCGCCGATCCTGGGGCACGCATCGTCATCGCCACCCATTCGGGGCCGATACGCGCCTTTGCCATCTGGGCGTTCGGCTACGACCCAGGCGAGCCCTACAACACCGAGCACGTGCGGGTGAAGCTGATGGAGGGAGGCCGGGAAGCCCTTGTCATCTACCGCAACCGGGTCCAGGAGGTCATGGTTCCCGACATCGGCGACCTACCCACCTGGTCGCTCGACGAGGACTGGACACCACCGTCATGGGAACCCGGGGAACACGATGCCTGACTCCCAAAGAATCGGGACCGTATTTGCCGGCGCCGGCCACTGGCCACCGACCACCGACCACTGTCGTGTGTGATGCGTGCCCCACCGTCAGTTCCGATGCCAACCTCCCCCGTCCGACGCCGACCCGCAGACGGGAGCCCGCCATGAGCAACCGGTTCATCATCTGGTTCAACGACTACCGGCCGGAGGACAGGCCCAGGATCGGGGGCAAGAACGCCGGGCTGGGCGAGATGATCAACGCCGATCTTCCCGTCCCGCCGGGATTCGCAGTCACCACGGACGGGTTCGAGACCATCAGGCACCACCCCCGGACCGTGGAGGAGGTGCGGGCTCTCCTGGCCACCGTCGACTTTGGCGATCCCCCCGGCATCAGAGAGGTGTCCGGGCAGGTGCGGTCCCTGATCGAGGCCATACCCGTGTCGGGCGAGGTGGAGGACGCCATCCGCTCCGCGTATGCGGAGTTGTGCTCGCGCTGCAACCAGCAGGACGTACCCGTCGCGGTCCGCTCCAGCGCCACCGCCGAGGACCTACCGGACGCCAGCTTCGCCGGGCAGCAGGACACCTTCCTATGGGTCCGGAGCGCCACCTCCGTCGTCGAGCACGTCAAGCAGTGCTGGTCGTCCCTGTTCACCGACCGGGCCATGTCCTACCGCCACGAGATGGGGTACGACCACCAGGTGGTGTCGATGTCGGTGGCCATCCAGCAGATGGTCGATCCCAAGTCGGCCGGGGTGGCGTTCACGCTCGATCCGGCCACGGGGGACCGGTCCCAGGTCGCCATCGAGTCCTCCTGGGGGCTCGGCGAGGCGGTCGTATCGGGAGAGGTCACCCCGGACAACTTCCTGGTGGACAAGGTGATACTCGAGATCCACTCGCGCACCATCTCTCCCAAGCACACCGAGCTGGTGATGCGTGCGGACGGAGACGGGGTGGAATGGCGTGACGTGGTCGCCGCCAGGCAGCAGAGCCCGTCGGTCAGCGACGCCGAACTGCTCGAGATCACCCGCATGGCCAAGGCTGCGGAACGCTACTTCGGTTCCCCCCAGGACATCGAGTGGGCCGTGGACCGCCACCTGCCCGAAGGTCGGAACGTCGTAATGCTCCAGAGCAGGCCCGAGACCGTGTGGAGCCGGAAAG
Organism: Acidimicrobiia bacterium; assembly: GCA_011523635.1. Taxonomy (GTDB): domain Bacteria; phylum Actinomycetota; class Acidimicrobiia; order Spongiisociales; family Spongiisociaceae; genus Spongiisocius. Next base: position 23,703 of record WTGI01000021.1, on the reverse strand, counting down.
CGCCCCGCCAGGTGTCCGACCCCTCAGCGGGTTTTATGGACAGCATCGTGTCGACCCTGCTCTCCCCGGTACACACGCGGGGTCCTGTATCCACCGATGACAGGGAGGCATGACAGGACCGGAACAATGCGGAGTCGGACACAACCAGTATTCAGCACCAGGCAAGCATCCAGCTAGAAAAGGAGACCCACAAATGGCCAACCGCTTCCCCAGCCCGTTCGAGGCTGAGACCCCACCCGGCGCCGAGGGGTGGGAGGACCTCTACACGTACTCCCTCCCGTTCTCCGAGGATCGGCGGGACTACGAGGAGGCCACCTTCTGGTTTCAGGACAGCATCCACTGGGCGGAGCCCCTCACACCCTGGGACGCCACCTGGTACGAGTACGCGATCGCGGCGCTGTCCCAGTACAACACGCGTCACTACCTGATCCCGCCCGCCCTCGGAATCGACTACCGGGTGCTCAACGGCTACACGTACCTGACTCCGGTGCCCGTTCTGGACGGCGCCGAGATCGAGGCCCGCGTGCCGCAGTTCATGGAGCGGGCCGGTTTCTACTTCATGAACTGGGGCGATCTGTACGACAAGTGGCTCGTCAAGATGAAGGACCTGATCGCCGAGATGGAGGGTCTGAGCTTCTCGCCGCTTCCCGAGAAGGAGGACCTCGAGGTCATCACGGAAGGCCACGGAACGGGCTCCGGACTCACCATCCAGGAGGAGTACCGGCGCCTGCTCAACCTCGGTCTCAAGCTCTGGCACTATCACTTCGAGTTCCTGAATCTGGGCTACGCGGCCTATCTGGACTACTTCGGATTCTGCAAGCAGGCCTTCCCCAACATCCCCGACCTGGCGATAGCCCGGATGGTGGCCGGCGTCGAGGTGGACCTGTTCCGGCCGGACGAGGAGCTCAAGACCCTCGCCGCCATCGTCGTGGACAACGGGTTGGAGGACCAGCTGGCAGGCGGCTTGGACGCCTTGGAGGGCACGCCGTTCATGGACCACTGGAACTCGGTCAAGCACCCCTGGTTCAACTACTCGGCGGGCAACGGCTTCTACCACAGCGACAAGGTCTGGATCGAGCATCCGGAGATCCCGCTGGGCTTCGTTGCCGGGTACGCCGAGCGCATCAAGGCGGGCGAGGACGTCTCGAGGCCCATCGAGAGGATACGTGCCGAGCGCGACCGGATCGTGGAGGAGTACACGGCGTTGCTGACCTCGGACGAGGACCGCGAGGCCTTCCAGGGCAAGCTGGGCCTGGCCCGGGTGGTCTTCCCCTACGTGGAGAACCACAACTTCTACGTCGAGCACTGGAGCCACTCGGTGATGTTCCGCAAGATGAAGGAACTCGGCGACGTGTTCGTCAAGGAAGGCTTCCTCGGCTCCCGGGAGGATGTCTTCTACATGAAGCGCGACGAGGTCAACGAGGCTCTCTGGGACATGTACTCGGCTTGGGCGGTGGGCACCTCACCGCGCGGGCCGGTCTACTGGCCACGGGAGGTGGAGCGCCGCAGGGGCATCGTCGACGCGCTGCGGCAGTGGACCCCGCCCCCGGCTCTGGGCGAGCCGCCGGAGGTGGTCACGGAGCCGTTCACGATCATGCTCTGGGGCATCACGTCGGAGAGCATCGGCATGTGGCTGGGCGCCGGAGACGACGCCGATGGCGGCCTGCGCGGTTTCGCCGCCTCTCCCGGAGTAGCGGAAGGTCCGGCCCGGGTCGTCATGTCGGCCGACGACATCGGCCAGCTACAGGAAGGCGAGATCCTGGTGGCGCCGATAACCGCGCCGAGTTGGGCGCCCGCATTCGGGACCATCGGCGCCGCGGTCACCGACATCGGAGGGATGATGTCGCACGCCGCCATCGTGTGCCGGGAGTACGGCCTGCCGGCCGTGACCGGAACCGCCTTCGGCACCAGGGACATCGAGACCGGGACCATGCTGCGGGTCGACGGAAGCTCCGGCACAGTGACCGTTCTCGACTGACAGAGCAGGAGGAGGCGTACGGAACGAGGCGTACGCGGACGAGGAGGGTGCTGAAACCCGGCTGGATAGCCTTCCGGCACCCTCCTAGTGGTCTGTCTGTGTAATGGCGGTGTGGTATGGCGTCGGCAGCGGTGTTCCTCGCAAGGCCCGCTGACGAAGGCGTACCCGCAGGGTACGGTGAGGAAGCGGAACGCAGCGACGGGGCGCCGATGACCGCCAGAGCACCCGGTTGTTTCGCAGACAGACCACTAGGACACAAAGGAGAGAAGCAATGCTTTCCAAGGAGCAGAACGAACGGCTCACCCGGGTCGGTCCGGGTACGCCTATGGGCGAGCTATTGCGCCGCTACTGGTACCCGGTTGCGTTCACGAGGGAACTCGACGAGTGGCCCATCCGCAAGGTGAGGCTGCTGGGTGAGGACTTCGCCCTCTGGAAAACCCCGCAGGGCGGCTACGGCATCGTCCAGGAGGCATGCCCGCACCGGGCCGCCTCCCTCATCTACGGGGTGGTCGAGGAGGACGGCCTGCGGTGCGGCTACCACGGGTGGAAGTTCGACTGCTCCGGAAACTGCATCGAGCAGCCGGCCGAGCCGGGCAAGTCCGCCTTCATGCGGCACGTCAAAGCCTTCGCCGGCCGTGCGGAGGCGCTGGGAGGCATGGTGTGGGCATACATCGGCCCCGATCCGGCCCCGGAGTTGCCCCGGTTCGACGTGTTCGTGGATCCGGGCTTCATTGACGTCGGCCACTCGATGCTGCCCTGCAACTGGCTCCAGATCATGGAGAACTCGGTCGATCCCCACCATGTCGAGTGGCTGCACGGCCGCTACTTCGAGTTCCTGGGCGCCCAGCAGGGCTTCGTGGCACCCAAGTCCTTCCAGAAGAAGCACCTGAAGGTGGGCTTCGACGCCATGGAGTGGGGCATCCTCAAGCGCCGGGTCCTCGAGGGTCACACCGAGGAGGACGACGACTGGGCGGTGGGCCACCCGCTGGTGTTCCCGCACTCGATGAGGGTGGGGGGCGCCGGCATCGACCAGATGCAGATCAGGGTGCCGATCGACGACACCACCACCTGGGCGATGTTCTACTCGAACCACCACCCCGACGGCCTCGACACGTACCCCGAGCAGATCTACCCCGTCGACTACGAGTACAAGTGGCTCGACGACCGGGGTCGCCACATCGTCGACTACATCGAGGGCCAGGACGTGATGGCCTGGGTGAGCCAGGGCAAGATCGCCGACCGGACCTCCGAGCACATCGGCCGCTCCGACATCGGCGTCATCATGATCAGGCGCATGTTCAAGGCCCAGATGGCCCGGGTGGAGGCCGGAGAGGACCCGACGGTGGCTTTCACCAGGGTGCCCCACGAGCGGATCGAGCTTCCGTGCGAGAAGAAGAAGTTCGGCGCCGGTATCGACTTCGCCCTGGCCTGGCTCGACATGGGTTCGACCCGCTACTCGCCCGCCCTCGACACCCTGCGCAAGGTCCATCTCGAAGCCGCCCGGGCCCGGGGTGAAATGCCCAGCTCGGATGAGTACGCCGTGAGGCAGCCGTTCGACGCCGGCGCGCCGCGGACTATGTGATGCGATGACGGAGCAGCGCGTCTCCGGCGCCCACTGGTGGGATCCCGACCGGATCTCCCACCTGGCGGACAAGCCCCGCCACTGCCCCAACTGCGGAGGTGCCGTGACGGGCGCGGACGGAATCTCGGTGGAGTACTGGGAGGCCGACCGGAAGGTCTACCACACCTGGTGCAACGCCTGCGGCTGGGCCGGCGACATCGTGAGGATCCAACGAATGGTCGGGCACGAACCCGAGGATTGAGCGCGTACCGAGTCGTCGCTCGCCGGTTGCTGGGCGAGGAGTTGCGTGGCTAGTCCGCAGCCTTCGGGACGGCGGTTGCGGTCGGGCGCTTGGTGACTCGATAGAGGGCTAGGAGGGGCCAGGTGGCGATGGCGGGGCCGATCAGCCAGACGGGCCTGGTCAGCCACCATTCGAGGGTGGGCTCGGCCGGCGGGACGTAGCCGAAGCCGAACAGGATCGCCACCACCACCGCCATGCCGGTGGAGTGGAACAGGTAGAGGGGCATGGCGTGTTCGTTGATCCAGCCCACCACCCGCTGGGCCAGGTCTCCCTTCTCCAGCCATGCGAGAACCTTGGGCCGGATGACCAGCACCAGCCCCACTTGCAGGAAGGTCAGCGCCACGATCGCGAGGGTCGGGGGTCCCATGTTGGAGAAGCGCTCGCCGGGGACGCCCACGAGAGAACGCGGGTAGAAGCCCATGTTGGTGAGGGCCACCAGCGCGAACAGACCGGCCCAGAACATCATCCAGCCGGTGCGGGCGGGAGCGGCCACCAGCCGGTCGTAGAAGAAGCCGAGTTGATGGGCTAGACCCCAGATGACCAGGAAGTTGGCCCACGCCGCCCAGCCTTGGCCCTGGGTGAAGCGGAGCACGTCCAGCACGCCTGCCAGGCCCAAGAGCCAGACCGGTGCGATCTCGCCCCAGCGCCAATGGGCCCGGATGGCGATCGGAGCGATGAGGACCATCACCACGTACACCACCAGGAACCACAGCGGCGACAGCACCAGGATCACGGCCGACCAGACCCAGGCCGGATCCACGGTCACCTCCAGCACCCATCCGATGATGACCCACACGGCCACCAGTCCCAGCGCGGGGGCCAGCAGCCGTCCCATCCGCCGCTTGAGGAAACGGCGGGAGGTCCCTGGGGTGTAGTTGCGGAAGGACCGATGGTGCGTGTACCCGCCCACGAAGAAGAACACGGGCATGACCTGCAGCACCCATGTCGCCACCCAGAGGCCGCGCGTGGACCCGATCGGATTCGACGGCGACACCGTCGAGGGCGAGACCACGAGAATGGTGAAGACCCAGTGCCATATCACCACCACCACCAGCGATATCGACCGCAGAAGATCTACATACTGGTCCCGATATGCTGCCATCCGCCCGGAATCCTACCCATCGGGCATTGACCGGGTCGGCTCGGATCATGGCGAGGCAGGTGTCACATCCGCTCGGTACGTCGGCAGGAGCAAGGCCTCCCGGGGACGGGAACGCCCCGACCCACGGCCGCCGCCAAGCCGAGACGACCGATACAGTGGCGGAAGCGGACCTGCACAGTCATGGTCGAGTGAAGGATGGGGCACACCATGCGGGTAGTCATCGGCTGGATCATTGCGGGCACGCTGCTCGCCGTCACCGTGCTGGGTGCGATATCTTCTCAATACCCTCCGGAGACAGCGACCTGGGTAGTGATCAGCGTCGCCATTGCAGCCGGGCTGGGGGCAATGATCACGGCGGCCGGGTCGATCCCGGCACCTGGTCGGAAGGGATTGCTGCTGGCGGTCCTGCGATCCGTGTTGTCGGTCACGGCGGGCGTGGTCACCCTCCTGAGCACCATGGTCGCCGGATGCAATGACGTGGGCGGGGTTCCGAGCTGGGAACGCTGCCACACCTGGCTGGGCAACCCGACCGTCGATTGGCCGGGGGCGCCGCTGATCGTTCTCGCGCTCAGCCTGGGAGTGGGTTACCTCGTCTGGTGGCTCTTCGGGAGGGTGTTCCCGGGCCGCGCGAACAGGCAGTGACCCCGCGATCGAGGATCCGGTAACCCGGCCGGACCGCCAGGGGTAGCATCACCCGGAAAACGGGTACCGGTCCCGTCCGGGAGGTGCGACAGATGCAGGGCGAGATGGTCAAGTTGGGCTTCGAGCAGTCGCGGCGCCTCCTGGAGAGCTCCAGGAAGGTGATCCCCGGCGGGGTGAACAGCAACGTCCGGATGGGCGAGCAACCCCACCCCATCTTCTTCGAGTCGGCGGAGGGCCCTTACCTATTCGACGCTGACGGCAACCGGTTAATCGACTACGTGATGGGTCAGGGCCCAATGCTCCTCGGGCACCGGCCCGACTTCGTCCTCGAAGCAGTCGAGCACCAGCTGTCACGGGGCATCCTCTACGGCGGCCAGCACGAACTGGAGGTCGAGGTGGCCCGCCTCGTGACCCGGATGGTGCCCTCCGCCGAGATGGTTCGCTTCAACATGACCGGCACCGAGGCGGTCCAGGCCGCCCTCAGGATCGCCCGCGCCGCTACCCGCCGCCACATCGTGGTCAAGTTCGAGGGCCACTACCACGGCTGGGCCGACAGCGTTCTCTTCAACGTGGGCAGCGGGTCGCAACCCATCGCGGAAGGCCCGGGGCTGGCGACCATGCCCGAGTCGGCCGGCATGGCGCCGGAAGCCGGCTCGGCGCTGATCGTGGCCCCATGGAACGATGCGGGCGCGCTCGACGAAGTGCTGGCATCGGTGGGCGACTCGGTAGCGGCGGTCATCATGGAGCCGGTCATGGCCAACAGCGGGGTGGTGGAGCCGGCTCCCGGCTACCTGGAGGCGGTGCGCGACCTCTGCGACACCCACGGGATCGTTCTCATCTTCGACGAGGTGATCACCGGTTTCCGGGCCGGCCTCGGTGGCGCCCAGGGCCGATACGGCGTCACCCCCGACCTCACCACCATGGGGAAGGCCCTCGCGTCGGGCTTCCCGGTCGGCTGCGTGGCGGGCAAGCGGGAGATCATGGAGATCGTCAGCACCGGCGCCGTCACCCACGCCGGCACCTTCAACGCCTCCCCCATCAGCATGGCCGCCGCCCGGGCGGCTCTCGAACACGTCTACCTGGGCGGTAACGAACTCTACGGCGCTCTGGAGGCGGAGGGCCGACGCCTCATGCAGGGGCTCCGCGGCGTGATCGAGGATCGTGGCGTGCCGTGCCTGGTCCAGGGCCTGCCAACCATCTTCAACCTGATGTTCACTGATCTGGCAGAGGTCCGGAACCACCACGACGTCCTTCTGACCGACAAGGCCCGGCGGGCGGCCTTCATGTCACACCTCGCCGCTGCCGGGGTGCGGATCTCGGGGCTCGGCAACCTGTTCCTGTCCAGCGCCCACATCGGGGACGTCATCGACAGCACCGTAGAGCGCTTCGACCAGGCCCTCCGCTCCTTCCTGTCAGGGTGACGCCCGCCGGAGCGAATCCGCCCCCGCCCGACCAGGCCCGGGTGCGGACGGTGCTGGGAGAGATTCCCGCCGCCGAGCTAGGCACCACCCTGGTCCACGAGCACCTGCTGGTCGACATCCGTTGTAACTGGCGGCCGCACGACGACCCTGCCATCGCCTTCCGCCCGGTGACCACGGAGCGCCTGGGCCGAATCCGGGCCAACCCGTTCGCATGCCGGGACAACCTGGTCGTGGACGAACCCCATGTCCTGGCCGATGAACTCAAGCGCTACCGGGACGCCGGCGGCCACTCGATCGTGGACGCCACCCCGCCAGGCCTGGGCCGCGACGCCCGCGTCCTGGAATGGCTGGCGGCCGAGTCCGGGGTGAACATCGTGGCCGGATGCGGCTACTACGTGGAAGCCACCCACCCCGCCGGCCTGCACCGCTGGTCGGTGGAGGACATCGCCGGGGAGATGATCCGGGACCTCACCGAGGGCATGGACGGCACCGGGATCAGGGCCGGGGTGATCGGCGAGCTGGGCGTCACCGGCTACCCCATGGAGCCGGCCGAACGCAGGGTGTTCCAGGCCGCCGCTCTGGCCCAGCAACAGGTGGGCTGCGCCATCATCGCCCACTCGGCCGCCGGGGCCGACTCACCCCTGGAGGTGATCGAGGTGCTGTCGGACGCCGGCGCCGACATGAGCAAGGTGGTCCAGGGCCACCTGGACGACCGGTTCCGTTCCGACCTCGACCGCTACCGCCGAGCCGTGGAATCCGGCGCCGGGCTGGGGCTCGACACCTTCGGCCGGGAGCTCTACTACGCGATGCGCAAGACCTGGCTCCCTTCGGACGAGGACCGCATGGACGCCCTGGTCATGCTGATCGACTCAGGAATGACCGACCGCGTCTTCCCCGCCCAGGACATCTGCTTCAAGCACGAACTGGTCGCCTACGGCGGTCACGGCTACGACCACTTCCTCCGTAACATCGTCCCCCGGCTCCGTGCCAGGGGCGTTTCCGCTGCGGACCTGGACACGCTCCTGCGGAAAAACCCCGCCCGCCTGCTGGCCTGACCGCCGGCGGCAACCGCGGCTAGTACAGTCCCGAGCATGAGCGATACCACTGACAACGACATTCTGAGCGTCGTGGCGTGGGTACGGGCCGAGCCCGGTGCCGAGGACACGGTTCGGGAGACGCTGGCGGGCTTCGTTGCCCCCACCCTCAAGGAAGAGGGTTGCGTCGACTACCAGCTACACGGCGTCAACGACGATCCCTGCCTCTTCTATTTCGTCGAGTACTGGCGGAGCGAGGAAGACCTGGAACGTCACATCGCCTCGCCCCACATCCGGGACGGAAGCGCCGCGGTCACGCACCTGATCCTGGAGCACGGCGAGATGAGGATGACGCAGATCGCCTGAGCGACCCCGGCTTCGGCCGTGGGTCTGGTTCAGCGCCGGGTGGTGATGGCCACCTGTTCGACCAGGAGGTCGGCGGTCACGGTGCGCCGGGCCGCCAACTCGGCTGCCGCCCGGCCGTGCCAGTAGGCGGCCGACCGGGCCGCCTCCGCGCCGTCTCCCCCACCGGCGGCCCAGAAGGCTCCGATCATTCCCGCCAGCACGTCCCCGGTGCCGATGGTGGCGAGCTCGCGACCGCCCGAGTTGACCAGCCACCGGTCCGCGCCCATGACGAATGTGGGAGCGCCCTTCAGCAACACGGTAGCTCCCGTGTCCCCGGCCAATCGGGCCGCCTGCTGGTAGGTGGCCGCCCGTCCGGTCAAGCGTCGGAACTCTCCCGCGTGCGGGGTGATGACGGTGTCTCCCGAGCGGGCCAGGCCTCCCGGATCCCCGAGAGCGTTCAGGGCGTCGGCGTCGGCTACCACCGGCCCCTGCCAACCGCGCAGAAACCCGGAGACGAAGGGTCCGAGGTCGGGAGACGACCCGAGGCCGGGTCCGATGATGACGAGATCGAAGCGCTGGGCGAGTTCCACCACCTCGGGGAGGTCAGCCGCCGAGAGCGAGCGACCCGATCCGATCGCCCGGGTCATGATCTCGGGTGCCCGGACCTTCTCCTCGACCGTGGGGGGACAGGCGATCATCACCGCCCCGGCGCCGGCTCGCAGCGCTGACCGGGCGGTCAGGGTGGCGGCCCCGTCCAGGCCGTCCGAGCCGCCCACCACCAGCACCGAGCCGGCCGACCACTTGTGCGCGGTACGGGACCGCACGGGGAGTGGGGCGTCCGCCTCCTCGCACACCCACATCTCCGGGGCCACCTCCGGCAGGCCTATGTCGGCCACCACCACATCGCCGCACCGGTCAGGTCCAGAACCGATCAGGTGCCCGACCCGGTACCCGTGGAAGGTGACCGTGGCCCGGGCGCAGGGTGTGCCTTCGGCCGCCTCTCCGGTGGTGGCGTCCAGCCCGGAGGGCACGTCGACCGCCAACCAGGGGACGCCGGCTGCCTCGCCGGGGCCGGGCTGCGTCCACGATGAGAGGTCGGGGGGCTCGCCCCGGAAGCCCGCTCCGAACAGAGCGTCGATCACCATGTCGGCAGGCCTGGTGTCGGACCAGCGCCGGACCAGCGCCCCTTCCCGGCTGGCCAGGTCGCGAGCCCATACAGCCGGGTCGGTGCGCGGCTCGGCCAGCGGGTAGATGTCCACCGCTATCCCCCGCCCCGCCAGATACCGGGCGGCGACATAGCCGTCACCCCCGTTGTTGCCGGGACCGGCCAGTACCGCCACCCTCGATCCGTAACCGGCCCCCATGGCGACCGCCTGCAATGCGACCGCCAGGCCGGCCCGGTCCAGCAAGGTGCGCGGATCCGCGGTGGCCATGGCATCCTGGCGCCGGGACTGTTCAGCCGTGAGAACGGGAATCATCAGAGCGAACTGTATCGCCTGCCCGCCCGGACGGGGAGTGTCCCGGTGCGGCGTAAGATCCGAGGCGTCCCGGCGATCCTGTCACGTGAGGACACAAATACCTGCAGAGGGAAGGAAACGGCATGACCATTGTCCTGGCGACCTACACGACGGCACCCGGCAAGGACGGCGAAGTTGCGGACCTGCTCAGGAGCTACACGGCTCTGGTACAGGAGGAGCCGGGGTGCCTGGCGTTCGAGGTCTACAGGAGCGTGGACGACCGGCGCCGGTTCCTGCTTCTGGAAAAGTATGTCGACCAGGCCGCGTTCGCCGCGCACCAGGCGACCGAGCACTTCACGGAAATGGCGGTGAAGCAGATCCGGCCGCTGCTGGACGACCGCAGCGTCGAGATCCTGGACGCATAGGCAGGAAGTCTCCGGTCCGGGCGGGACAGCCTCCGGTAGGCGGGTAGGGTCGGACCCGGCAGGGGTCAGAGTCCGGTGCGGCCGAGGGCGCCCAACCCGCCGGTGCTGCGTCCCTCCAGGCGGCGGCCGATGGCGTCGAGGCTGGCCGCCACCACGAGCGCCGCGCCGGCGCTCACACGGAACCAGAACGGGGCCACGCCGAACAGGAGCAGCCCGTTGTTCAGGAGGCCGACGAACAGAACGCCGGCGATCACCCCGATCAACGATCCCCGGCCGCCGCCGAATGCCACACCGCCGAGGAGCACCGCGCTCAGGACGTTCAACTCCAGGCCGTCCCCGGTAAGCGGCGGCGCTGCATCGAGCCTCGAGACCAAGATCATCGCCCCCACCGCACTTCCCGCTCCGGTGGCCATGTAGAGGTACACGGGTATCGCCTTGATCCGGATCCCCGCCCGGAAGGCCGCCCTTGAGTTGACCCCGATCGCCACGACGTAGCGGCCCCATCTCGTCCTGTAGAGGAATATGGCCCCGAGCAGCAGGGTCACCGCCGCAATGGCGACCGGAACGGGTATCTCCAGCCAGCGGACCCGACCCCGGCCGATGATCGCGAAAGTGTCGCCGAATCCGGAGGCTGTCCTTGCGTCGGTCACCACGAAGACCACGCCGCGGACCCCTGTGAAGAAGCCCAAGGTCACCACGATCGGCGACAATCCCAGCGGGGAGCACAGTATTCCCTGCGCGGCGCCGACCGCCACACCGATCAGCACCACGATGATCAGGGCGGGTACGATCCCCGTGGTTTCCAGGAGCTTTCCGAGAATAACCGCACACAGGCCGGTGATAGAGCCGATCGCGAAGTCGACATACCCGGCCATCAGGAGCAGCGCGCTCGGTATTGCAAGGGTGGCGATGACGGCGGTCTGCAACAGGACCAGGCGGAAGTTCGACACGGTGAGGAACCGGTCGGAGAAGATGGCGAAGAAGACGACCTCCACCACCAGCGCCCCGACGATCCCGTTGCGGAGGATCTTCGCCCAGGTACCTGCGATCTCCTGTTGGTTGTCTCCAAGTAGAGACGCGGCCCGCGAACGCAGCCCTAAACGCTCACGTCCGGGCATCAGGCCTCGATCCGGGATCCATCTTCATGAGAACAGGCGAGGCGGCCGTTGAGCATGCGTCCTAACACCGCTCACCGGCCGCCCCAAATACCTGACCTGGTGATCTAGCCCAGGAATTTCGCGTAGTTGTCCAGCACCTGCTGCGCGAAGTTCGCCATACCCGGCGTGATTGCCACGTAGTTGAGCACGAGGCTGGTAGGCGGCTGCCCTTCGAGGATGTTGGCAGGAAGGTCCGCCACGGCCTTGCCCAACTGGTCGATGATTATGGCTCCCGAAACGCGGTAGATGCCGTACTCATCGGCGCCGGCCAGCAGCTCCAAGGCCTCGTTCTGTCCGTCCATTCCCCCGACGAAGATCTCGCCCGGATCCCGGCCATCCTGCTCGATCTGGGCCACGAATGCCTGATAGGCGCCGAGCGCTCCGCCGTCGTTGATCCCGATGACCATGTTGAGTCCCGGATCAGCCTGGAGGAAGGTCTCCGTCGCTTCCAGTCCGGTGGCCTCGGCAACCGACTCCGCCTCGAGAGGAGCCACGCCGGTCGCTTCTGTGATGACCTGGCGGATCGGATCGGTACGGTCTGTACACGCCCTTCCGCACTGATCGAACGTGAAGAGCGCCCAGGAGAAGGTCTCCGGATCGCCCGTGAAGTCCTCTTCCAACCAGCGAAGAGCCTCGGCTGCCACCGCGCGGGCTCCGTCGACGTTCGCGTAGACGATGGACGAGTCACCACCGGGGACCGCCGTCGAATATCCGACTACGACGATGCCGGCGTCCTTGGCCGCCTGCACCACAGGCAGGTACGGCTCGACGCCGCACAAGGGCAGGAACACGATGGCGGAGACACCCGCGGCCACGAAGCCCTCGATGTCCTGGACCTGCTTCTCGCAGTCGCCATTCGCCGAGCCCTCGACCCAGTCATAACCGCGCCGCTCGGCCTCGAGCCTGGCGGGGTCGGCTACGAGCCGGTATATCCCAGCACCCTCATTGCCAAAGCTGAACGCGATGGTGCCCTTGCTTGCCGCCGCCGCAGCAGCCTGCTCTGCGGCCATCTGCTCCGCCTCAGCCAGAGCAGCCTCCGCCTCGGCCAGCGCAGCCTGGGAAGCCTCATCGCCCTCCATAGCAGCGGCAGCCGCTGCCTGGGCAGCTTCCAACTCAGCTTCAGCAGTCGCCAGCGCCGCGGCAGCCGCATCAGCTGCCGCCTGGGAAGCTTCACCGCCCTCCATGGCAGAGGCAGCCGCTGCCTGGGCAGCTTCCAACTCGGCTTGAGCCGTGGCCAGCGCCGCCGCGGCCGCATCGGCTTCCGCCTGGGCCGCCGAGGCCTGAGCCTGCGCAGCGGAAGCTTCGGCCTCAGCGTTTGCAGCCGCCGCCCGCGCTTGGGCCGCAGCCGCGTCGGCCGCCGACGTGTCCGCCTCCTCGGCGCCGCATGCCGCGCCCACGAGTGCCAGGACCAGTAGCAGCCCCAACAACCTCCACATCCTTGCCGTTCTCATATCGCCCTCCCTAATCGCCCGCTTGCTCTGCCTGTAGCACCCGATGGCCACCCCATAAACATAGTGTCCCGGACCTCTGGACGTCCACAGAAATGGCACGCCCCCACGATCTTTGGGATTCTGGATACGGCTGATCCGTAATCCGGACATTCGTGTTTCCAGCCCCGTTCTTGATACCCGGGGACCTCCACCCCTTACGCCGGTTGGATCCCTCCGTTTCGCGCCAGCCAGTCAAGGGTCACCCGATTGAAGGTGGCCGGATCTTGCATGCCGAACAGGTGCGAGCCGCCGGGGAAGACCACCAGCTCCGCACCGGGAATCCCGTCGGCCAGCTCACGGCTGAAATACGGCGGCAGGCACATGTCGAGTTCCCCCACCGTGACGAGGGTGGGCGCTCGGACAAGCGACAGCCGATCCGCTTCGTCATGCGTCAGGTTGGCCTCGATCTGCCCGGCCAAGCCGGCCATGGGTGACGAGTTGGCCTTCATCCGTTGGAGAATCTCAAGGGTGAGGTCGTACTCCCTGGTGATGAAGTCGGGCGGGAACAGGTAGAGCAGCGCCGCCTCGTAGTAGAAGTCCAGGCCGCCCTCCTCGAGGAACCGCTTCAGCAGCGACAGGTACATCCTGGCGTAGCCATGGGTCTTCGCCCAGGCGCCATGGAGCTGCAGGGTGGTAACCCGCTCGGGGAAGTCGATCGCCAGCCTGACTGCGATAGCGCCTCCGAGCGACATGCCGGACAGGTGGCAGGTATCGATCCCGAGATGGTCCAGGAGGGCGATCGTGTCGTCAACCATCATCGGGACGGTGTAGGGACCGGGCGGGGCCGAACTCCTTCCGGCTCCACGGTTGTCGAAGATCACGCACCGGTAGCGATGCTGATATTCCTCGACCTGGGGAAGCCATCGGGAGCCGTCGGCGCCGGTGCCGCGCACGAACACCACCGGTGGGCCGTCGGCGGTCCCATGCCACTCGTAGTAGAGCTCGACGCCCGTGTTCAGGGCCGCTGTCGGCAAGATAGTCCTTCGTCGCGGACGGCCATCCTAGGGGTCTGTCTGCTTACGAGCCGGCGATCGGCGGGAAGTCCGGGCTCGGGAGGACCGCGGCGGCGCCCGCAGCGGCGTCCATCACCGCGTTCTCGGACATGGACGGCCCGGTCAGCTGGATTCCCAGGGGAAGCCCCTCGCCGTCCAGGCCGTTCGCTACCGCGCAGACGGGGAGGCCGAACAGGTCCTGGGCAACCGTGTAGTCCATCACCACATCACGGAACGGGGCCTCACCGGCGCCGTCCGACGAGTCGTCCGGCGCCGACGTCGTGGATGGCCCACCGGCCGTAATAGGGGTGGCGATCACATCCACCTCGTCGAACAGCCGGGCGAAACGGTGCCCGAGGGCACGCCTGGCTTCCAGGGCCGACAGGTAGTCGGCCAGGCCGATGTCCGCCGACATCTCGAGCCGTCCCCTCACATCGGCGCCGTATTCGGAGGCCCGCCGGGGGAAGATCCCCATGACCGACGAATGAACGTGGTGCGCCTCCGCCATCTGGATGGTTGCGAAGGTGGGCCTGACCTCGTCGGCCCCGGGAAAGCCGAGTTCTACGAGGAGGGCGCCCGCCTCCGACATCGCCTCGATGGCCGCATCGAACCTGACCCGGTGGTCCTCGCGGAGCGGCCGGGGATGGAGACCGGCTACCACACCGACCCGGACACCGGCCAGAGAGGGCACCACCATGGCCGAGGGCGGCGGGACGGGCAGGGTGCTCGGGTCCGAAGGGTCATAGCCGGACATTGTCGCCAGCCCGACCGCCAGATCCGGGACCGTTCGGGCGATCGGTCCGGGGTGGTCCAGGGACGGAGCGAGCGACACGGCGCCGCGCTTGGCAACGCGGCCGTAGGTGGGTTTGATCCCGGCGACACCACAGAAGCAGGCCGGTATCCGTATGGAACCGCCGGTGTCGCTCCCTAGTGCCAACGGCACCATGCCCACCGCGACCGCCGCCGCCGACCCCCCGCTCGATCCTCCAGGTACGCGGTCCGTGTTCCAGGGATTCAGGGTGCTTCCGAGCGTCGCATGCTGGGTGGTGATCCCCCAGCCGAATTCGTGCGAGCGGGTGGTGCCGACCACGATGGCGCCCGCCTCCCGCCAGCGGGCCACCGCGGCCGCATCGGACGGCGCGATGCGGTCTGCCAGGATCGTGGACCCGTAACAACCCACCCCGCCCTCCACGTCGAAGAGCTCCTTGATGGCGACGGGAACCCCGTGGAGCGGACCGGCCCAATCCCCGCGGGCGAGCTCGTCGCTCCGCTGCCGAGCCTCTGCGGCGGCGCGATCGTGGAACACTTCACGGAAGGCGCCGATGGACGGATCCAGGAGTTCTATCCGCCGGAGGGCCGATTCGACAACCTCGAGCGGCGAGGCCTTCCCGCTCCGGTACGCGTCGATTAGCTCCGTGACAGGGTGCTGCCAGAGGTCCACAGCTACAGGGCGTTTGCCGGGACGTAGCCAGCGTCTTCGAGGCTTCCCGCCCCGCCCAGGACCCAGTAGATCACCAGTTCCTCGTCACCGACCGACTCGGCGCCGTGGAGAGTGTTGCGCGGGATGAAGATGATGTCGCCCGGCCCGACGTCGTACCAGCGGTCTCCCACCAGATGGCGGCCCCGGCCCGACTGGACGATTACTACCTCCTCCGCGTTCGGGTGCAGGTGGACCTCGTGGGTCCCTCCATGAGCGGGATAGATCGTCTGGCCGACGCCGGTCAGTTCGGCCCCGTTCCGCTCGCCGCTCACGAGCCACCGAACGTCCAGATGGCTGAAGGCCGTTCCCGAGAGGTCGGACGGGGGCGTGGTGTCGGCTCGAACCACGTATTCGGGCACTCGGGCCTCCTTTCCTGAGGACGGATATACTTTAGGAGGCCTCCTGACAGGCCGACTTTTTGCGATGGTAAAGACCCAGGATCCACCCGCTCCCGACCCACATGGGACAGCTTCCAGCCGATCAAACGGTTCAGTTGCGCTTGAGGTGCGCTCCCTGTCGAAGTCGTTCGGAGCGGTACGCGCCGCCAGGGAGGTCAGCTTCGAGATCCGGCGTGGCGAGGTGCTCGGCCTGCTCGGCGACAACGGGGCCGGCAAGACCACCGTGGTGAACTGCGTCTCGGGTGGGCTCACCCCCGACTCGGGGGAGATCCTCATCGACGGTTCCGTCGTGTCGATCGAGAACCCTGAGGCCGCCCACCGGCTCGGCGTCGAGACGGTCCACCAGGACCTGTCGCTGGTGGATACGCTCGATGTCGCCACCAACCTCTTCCTGAACAGGGAGCACACCTTTAGATGGGGAGTGTTCGGCTGGTTGGGATGGTTGGACCGGCGCCGCATGTACAGGGAATCCCGCGAGATACTCAACCGGTTGAGCATCGACATCCCATCGGTACGCCAGCCCGTGGACAAGTTGTCGGGGGGCCAGCGCCAAGCGGTGGCCGTCGGCCGGGCCGTGGCGTGGGGGAACCAGATCGTGGTCCTGGACGAACCGACGGCCGCGCTCGGAGTGGAGCAGACCCGCCTGGTGCTCGACCTGATCGAACGCCTCAAGAAGCAAGGGGTCGCGGTGCTGCTGGTGAGCCACAACATGCACGATGTCGTCAAGGTATGCGATCGGGTGGTCGTGCTCCGCCATGGCCTGAAGGTGGGCGAGATCGAAAGCATGGAGGGGATCACTCCCCGCCATCTCGTCGACATGATCACCGGCGTGGCGCTCGGGGATCTCGACACCGCCCGACATACCGAAACATAAGCACACATAAGGAGGAATCGCCATGGCGACGATGTTGATGGGCTACGACACCGAGTATCACGCTATCGGTGAGAACCTGGCGCGGGGCGGCGGGGAGAGCTTCTACGGCTCCCTGCCCGACGACACCACCGAGGCGGGACTCGACATCATCACGGCCATCCACGAAGCCGTAGGTGTCACGGGCACGCTGTTCGTGTGCGGCCGGACGCTGCTCCAATGCCTCCCCGCGCTCAGGAAGGCAGCCGCCAACCCGCTGCTCGACGTCCAGCAGCACACCTACAGCCACATTCTCTTCAAGGACGACACCTGGAAGGGAGGGCTGTTCCCGCAGTCGCGGCCCGAGGCCCTCCGCCACGAACTGGGAGCGACATCCGCGCTCATCAAGGAGCATCTGGGCACCGACTGCATCGGGCTACGGACCCCGCACGGTTACTACCTGGGTCTCGCCGACCGGCCCGACCATCTGCAGCTGCTGGCGGATAACGGAATCGAGTACGTGACCTCCTGGGGGCGGAACTCGGAGCACGACATGCCCTCACCCTTCGATATCCAGCCGTTCTGGTACGAGGAGCAGGGATTCCCCGACATCCTGGAACTGCCCTTCCAGCACTGGGCGGACGCTTTCTGGTTCGAGGGCTACGGCATCGACCGGGGCGCTGAATTCCTCGAAGTCCTCAAGGAAGGGGTGGACGAGATCGTCGAGAAGGACCTGGTCTACGGAGCCTGTTTTCACGAGTGGGCGATGATCCGCTACAACGAGGCGGGGACCGGCTGGGCGCGCGGCGTGATGGAGTACGCGCTCGAGCAGGGCGTGGAGGTCATGTCCTACACCGACTACTACAACCAGCAGTTGCAACAGCGAGGATCGTGAGGGCTCCAGCGTTGACCCGCGGACGGCTGTCGCTCCTGGTCGCGATCTCGCTGCTGGCGGTATCGTGCTACCTACCGCGTGCCGAGGGTGACCGTGACGTCGAGACATACATACTGGCGAGCGTCCGCCAGTGTTCGTCGGAATCGGTGGGCGGCACGTTTCGCAACGACGCCGACGTGGCGGTGCGGCTGGAAACGGTGGCGAAGTGGCTAGACCTCGCCAGCGAGGTCTACCACGAGGTGGAGTTCACGGTGGAACGGATCGAAGCCGAGAGCGAAGTGCCATACTCGGTCGATGCCGGGGCTGATGTGGACCCGCCGTTCATTTGCACCGTGGAGACGTCATCTGTGGAAGTGATCGAATGAAGAAGACGTCAACATGTGTTCGGGTGGCTGCCGGACCGCAAGGAGGTCAAGCATGCAGACGGTGACCGAAGAGGTTCGCACCAGCGCGCTGAGCGCCGACGAGCTTCTCGAGTTCCATCACAAGGGATTCCTGCGACCAGGCCGGGTGTTCACCACCGAGCAGGTGGAGATGCTGCGGGACGTGGTGGAGAGGGCCCGCGTCCTCCAGAGGGGAAAGGGTGAGGAGTGGGACCTGCTCGATCCCGCCATCTGGCCCGAGGACAGCGTGCTCCCTCCCGAGCCTGGCAAGTCGGTGGGCTTCCTGTTCAACCTCTGGACGTGGGACGAGAACATCCGGATCGTCTCCTTCAACTCGGTCCTGGCCGGGTGGGCATCCCAGCTGATGGGATCGCGCCACGTCCGGATCCTCGAGGACAACGCCCTGTTCAAGGATCCCGGGAAGGGCGGGAGCCTCAAGTGGCACCAGGACTACCCCTACTGGCCGCTCGCCCAGCCGAACGCCGTCACCGCCTGGCTGGCGCTCGACGACGTGACCGCCGAGAACGGCGCCATGCAGATGGTCCCGGGAAGCCACGTGATGGGCGAGACGCTGCCGGCCGCCTTCGGGACCGGATCGACTTACCTGCACGAGCTGCGCCCTCCCACCGTGAGGCCGATCGACGACCCTGCCGAGGTCGGCCTGCCGGTGGAGACGATCACGTTGCCGGCCGGGTCGGTGTCCATGCACCACTGCCTGACCTGGCACGCCTCGCTGCCCAACGTCTCGACCATCCCGCGCCGGGCCATCGTCGTTCGCTTCTTTGCCGACGGCACCCGCTGGTTCGGCAGCAAACGATACGAGTTCAATTACTCGGACGACGAGGTGGGAATAGAGATCGGTGAGCCGATGGGAGGCAAGTACTTCCCGATCGTCCCGATCTGAGAGCACGCAGAGGAGGTAGGACCATGACCGGGTACCGCTTCAACGGGGGCCGGGTATTGCCATGCGAGGACGAGACTGTCATCGATCGAGGCTGCGTGGTGGTCGAGGCCGACCGGATCGTCTGGGTGGGTGACGCCGACGCCGTCCCGGCTGAGTTCTCGGCGAACGGCTACGAAGAAGTCGACACCACCGGCCTCACGGTGATGCCGGGGCTGGTCGATGGGCACATGCACATAAGTTTCGGAGAGGCCGAGTCCGAAGAAGAGCTGTCGATCTACACACCGGCCGAATACCGGGCGATCCGGGCCTCGGTCGATGCGGAGAAGGCGCTGACGGCGGGCGTTACCTCCAGCTGCGATCCGGGAGGGCCGTATGCGGTGGCGATCGCGGTGCGGGACGCGATCGAAGCCGGCCTCATCCAGGGACCGCGGATGGCCTGCGCGGGGAAGCAGATCACCACCCAGCAGGGAATCGGGGACGGTTTCCCCAGCTGGATCGGGGTCCCGGAGTCCTCCTTCGGTGCGCTGGTGCGCAACCGGGACGAACTGCTCCAGGAGATCCGCAACGAGGTGAAGGACGGTGTCAACCTCATCAAGATCGCCGGATCCGGCGCCTCGTCCGACGAGTACGCCTCCTTCCGGCTGGATGAGCTCGAACTGGCCGTCGAGGAGTCCCATCGCCTGGGCCGTCCGGTCACCATCCACGCCCGGTCCCGCCAATCGGTCGAGTACGCGGCGCTGGCCGGAGTCGACTGGATCATGCACGCCTCCTACATGGACGAGCCGACCCTCGAGATGGTCCTGGAGAAGGACATCCCCCTGCTCCCTGCCATGACGCTGCTCGTCAACACCCTGGAGGCCAACCGGGCCAACCTCTCCCCGCCCGTGCGGGACCGTTTCAAGCGCGAGCTGGACGCCGCGGTCGCCATCCTCAGCCAGGCGCAAGAGTGCGGGGCCACCATGATCGGGGGTTCGGAGTCGGGATTCGCCATGACCCCCTACGGCCAGTGGCATGCCAGGGAGATGGAACTGTTCGTCGACCTCCTCGGCATGTCCCACTTCGAGGCCCTGCTGTCGATGACCCGTAACAGCGCCATCACGCTGCCGCAGCACGCCGACCAGATCGGAACGTTGACGCCGGGCAAGTACGCCGATCTGCTGGTCGTGGACGGCAACCCGGACGAGGACGTCACGATCCTGCAAAACCGGGCGAGCATCCGCACCATCGTCAAGGCCGGGAGCCCGGTCTCGCCATGGCGACCGGCCTCGCTGCCGAGGTTGAAGCATTCCTTCGAGAAGACCCACGTCTTTACCCCGGAGGTGTACCGGTTTGATGAGCGGGCCGGATCGTCCGACTCCTATGCGGCACTGATCGCGACGCTGTGAGAAAGGACCGGTTCGTGAGCGAAAGCTTCCCTGACTTCATCAAGGCACTGCCCGTGCCGGACAGCCCGGTCGACATGCGGGCTCACATCGTTCCGAACGAGTACTGCATGCCGATGTTCTACGAGATCGACCACGATGTCGAGGTGCCCGAACACGTCCACGGCGCCCAGTGGGGTGTGGTGCTCGAGGGGGAGATGGAGATGACGATAGGAGGCGAGACCCGCACCTACCGCCGCGGTGACACCTACACGGTCCCCGCCGGTGTCACCCACATCACCCGCATACGGGGGGGTTACCGGGGGATCGACGTGTTCGCTGACGCCGACCGTTACCTGCCCAAGAAGGAGACGACAGCATGAAGACCGCCCTCATAACCGCACCCGGAGCGACTCCCGTCGTGGAGGAACGCGACCTGCCGGCGCCGGCCGAAGGCGAGGTCACGGTGAACCTCGAGGCGGCTTCGCTCAACCCGGTCGATCTGGCCATCGCATCCGGCGGGTTCTATGCCGGACACCCACCCATGCCCTACGTACCGGCCATCGAGGCGGTGGGCCGCCTGGAGGACGGCAGGCGCGTGTTCGTCATGGGCGGTGGCCTCGGCGTGGTGCGGGACGGGACCGCCGCCGAGCGTTTCAATGCTCCGGAGATCGCCCTGGTCGATATCCGTGACGACGCGGATGCCGCCACCGCAGCGGCGCTCGGAACCGCCGCGCTCGCCGGCTGGCTTCCCATCACCTGGGCGGCGAGGCTGCAGCCGGGAGAGACCGCCATCGTCCTGGGGGCGACGGGTGCGGCGGGAAGCATCGCGGTCCAGGCGGCGCGCATTGCCGGAGCGGCGAAGGTGGTGGCCGTGGGACGGAATCCCGAGCGGCTTGCGGCCCTGGAGGGGATGGCCGACGCGGTGGTATCCACCGAGGGTGACGATCTGGCCGGCCGATTGCAGGCCGCTGCCGAAGGCGGGGCCCAGGTGGTGTTCGATGCCCTATGGGGCGGTCCTCTCGAGGCGGCGCTCACCGCCACCGCGCTCGGGGCCAGGGTGATCCATGTCGGGCAGGCGGCCGGAGTGGTCGCCACGCTCGTGTCCGGAGTGGTGCGCGGCAAGCAGCTCACGATCAGGGGATACAGCAACTTCGGGGTGCCGCGCGACGTGGTGGTCGCCACGTACCTGGAGATGGTGGACCTGGCGACGGCAGGGGAACTGGTGCTACCGGTCGTCGAGACGCCCCTCTCCCGCGTCGCCTCGGCTTGGAGCGGGGTGGCTGCGGGCACCGGCAAGCAAGTGCTGATCCCCTCCTAGGGGAGAAACACCCGATGGCCCACGAGGTCTTCATACCCAAGACCGGCATCTACATGGACGACTGCCACCTGATCGACTGGCTCGTGGACGAGGGGGCATCGGTCCGGGCCGGTGACGCCCTCTTCCTGATGGAGACGAACAAGGTGGAGATGGAGATCGAGGCGGGCGCCGACGGGATCGTGCATCATGGGGCGCCGGTCGGCGAGGACTACCCCATCGGGAGAGTGATCGGCTGGATCGCCGAGAGCGATGCCGAGTACCGGAGCCTGGTCGAAGGAGGAACATCCGAATGACCATCCCCGATCAGACCCTTCTCCGGATGTTCGAGACGATGATGAGGATCCGGCTGTTCGAGGAGAGGGTCACGCTGGAGTACCAGCGGGGGGACATGCCCGGCTTCGTCCACACCTACATCGGCGCCGAAGCCGTGGCGACCGGGATCTGCGCCCACCTGTCGGATGACGACCTCATCGCCAGCACCCACCGTGGCCACGGGCACTGCCTGGCCAAGGGTTGCTCGATCGCGGGGATGCTCGCCGAGCTGTACGGCCGCGAGACCGGCTTATGCAAGGGCCGGGGCGGATCGATGCACATCGCCGACTTCGAGATCGGGATGCTGGGGGCCAACGCCATCGTCGGCGGGAGCATCGGCCTCGCCACCGGCGGGGCCTTCGCCCAGCAGGTCAAGGGCACCTCGAACGTCTCGGTGAGCTTCTTCGGGGACGGCGGGGCCGGGCAGGGAATCCTCTACGAGTCGATGAACCTGGCCTCGATCTGGAAGCTGCCGGTCATATACGTGTGCGAGAACAACGGCTGGGCGGAGTCCACCCCGGCGTCCTACTCCCAGAGCGTCGAGGATCTGAGCAGGCGGGCCGACGGGTTCGGCATCCCGGGCCATGTGGTGGACGGCGCCGACGGCTTCGCCGTCCACGAGGTGGCCGCCGAAGCGATCGGTCGGGCCCGCCGTGGCGAGGGTCCGTCGTTCATCGAGGCGAAGATCCCCCGCATCTCCGCTCACTACGTGGGCGACACCCAGAAGTACCGAGACGAAGACGATCTCGAGGCCGCCAGGCGGAGGGATCCGCTCAAGCGGTTCCGGTCGGAATTGGAGGCGGCCGGGATACTCACGGAGGCAGCCGTGGATGGAATCCGCGCGGCCATCGTGGATGAGCTGGACCGGGGCGTGGCGGCCGCCAAGGCCGATCCGTGGCCGACCGCCGCCGGCGTCACCGACTACGTCTACAGCGGAGCCTACTAATGCCTAGAAGGCCGATCACCATGCTCCAGGCCGTGGGCGAGGCCATGTTCCAGGCGATGGCAGCCGACGAAACGGTGGTGGTGTACGGCGAGGACGTGGTGGGTGGAGCAGGTCTCGGCGAGCCGTACGAAGGGGCGATGGGGGGCACCTTCGGCGCCACCAGGGGCCTGTTCCACGAGTTCGGTCCGACCCGGGTCCGGGACACCCCCATCTCCGAGGCGGGCATCGTCGGGATCGCGGTCGGCGCCGCAGCAGCCGGGATCCGGCCGGTGGTCGACATGATGTGGTCCAGCTTCACGCCGCTGGCCTTCGACCAGATCCACAACCAGGCGGCCAAGATGCGCTACATGTTCGGCGGCCAGGCAAACGTGCCTCTCGTGCTGCGGATGGCCATAGGCGCCGGGCTGGGAGCGGCCGGGCAGCACTCCGACACGCTTTACTCCGTCTACACGCACCTGCCGGGGATCAAGGTGGTGGTCCCGGCCACCCCCTACGACGCCAAGGGACTGCTGCTGGAGTCCATCGCGGACGACAATCCGGTCCTGTTCTTCGAGCACATGCGCCTCTACAACACCCGCCAGGAGGTACCGGAGGATCCTTACACCATCCCGCTCGGCTCCGCCTCGGTCACCCGCACGGGAACGGACGTGACCATCGTCGGGATCTCGTACATGGCCAAGCTGGCGCTGGAGGTAGCCGACGCCCTGGCTTCGGACGGCATCGAGGCGGAGGTGATCGACCCCAGATCCCTGTCGCCGCTCGACTCGGAGACCATCTTGGAGTCGGTCCGCAAGACCGGACGGCTGGTCGTGGTGGACGAGAGCCCGCCCAGGTGCAGCATCGCGGCCGACATCGCCGCCATGGTCTCGGAACACGCCTTCGACGCGCTCGCCGCCCCGGTGAGGCGGGTCACGTCCCCCCACTCCCCTGTGCCGCTGAGCCCACCCC
>WTGI01000062.1 GCA_011523635.1 Acidimicrobiia bacterium | reverse complement strand
CCTCCTTCGGTCCGAACGCGTTCCGCTATCCCCCGACGGGTCCGCTCCCGAATTGATCCCGGTCCCGGTTCCCTCGACGTCGAATAGCAAGAAACCGGCGGTGTTTGTGACCGCCCTGCAGTATGCGGCGGGACCGTGACACGTTCAACCCCCTTGAACGAGGGACAGGTCATAGACGCAGCGAGCTTGAGACACGGCACGTCAGGAGGACACCGAAAGAGAGGGTTGGGTTAGCCCGCGACGCTTCGGTCGTCTCGATGAGTGGTGCGATGCGGGCGGTGGGGGGTCTCCCGACTGGATCGGAGCGCCTGGAGGATGGGCCGTGAGCCCGGCGAATCCGGGTAACGTCGGAGCATCGAGTACGCGGACCGGGACGGATGATGCCTGATCTCCCTACGCACTCCTTTGCCCTGGGAAGCCTGACCAATCGAGTTCACGACCGGTTGGCCGCATGGGCCGAACAGAATTACGCCGTGCGGATGTGGGACAGGGACCACACCCTGTGGTCCGCTGAGGACATCCCTGACCTCACCAACCGGCTGGGGTGGCTCCGGCTGCCGTACGACACCGAGCAGTTGTCCGCCATCAGGGCCTTCGCCGAAGAAGCGCGCGCCGGAACCGACAAGGTGGTGCTGCTCGGGATGGGCGGGTCGAGCATGGCGCCGGAGGTTTTTGCCACTACGTTCGGGACTGCCCCCGGCCATCCCTTACTGACCGTTCTGGACAGCACCCACCCCGAGGCCGTGCGGGCGGTGTCCGCCGGTATCGATCCGGCCCGGACGCTGTTCCTGGTGGCCTCCAAGTCAGGGGGCACCATCGAGACGCTGTCTCTGTTCCGCTACTTCTGGGCGATGGTGGGGGGCGTTCGCGATCGCCCGGGCGACCGTTTCGTGGCCCTGACCGATCCGGGCTCGGGCCTGGAGGCCCTGGCCCGCGAGCGGCGTTTCCGCCGGGTCTTCGCCACGCCGCCCGAGGTCGGAGGGCGGTACTCGGCGCTCACACCGTTCGGCCTGGTTCCGGCCGCCCTGATCGGTGTGGACATCGAGAGCCTTCGGGCGAGGGCGGCCGTCATGGCCGACGAGTGCGGTCCGGACCGGCCGGTGGCCGCCAACCGGGGACTGCGGATGGGCGCGGTCATGGGTGAATCGGCGCTGGCCGGCCGGGACAAGATCACGTACATCTGCTCACCGGCGGTTGCCGGTTTCGGCGCCTGGGTCGAGCAGTTGGTGGCGGAGAGTACGGGTAAGAACGACACCGGGATCGTTCCGGTGGCCGGTGAGCCTCTGGGTGATCCGGAGAGCTACGGAGAGGATCGCCTGTTCGTCTTCATGGCTCTCGAGGGAGATGAGCCTTCCGAGTGGGAGGCGGCCCAGGCGGGGCTTCGGCGGCTTGGCCATCCGATGGTCGAGGTAACCCTGCATCACCTCGACGAGCTGGGAGCGGAAATGTTCCGCAGCGAGATGGCGGTGGCGTCCGCCGGATCCATTCTCGGGATCAACCCCTTCAACCAGCCCGATGTTCAAGTGGCCAAGGACCTGGCTCGCCAGGCCATGTCGCCCGAGGGTTTGGAGGGCAGCGTCGCAGAGATTTCCAGTGATTCTGCCCGGCTCGCCGGTGCGCTAGCGGACTGGGCGGCGATGATCGAGCCGGGCGACTACATCGGAATCCACGCATACCTCCCCATGCACGGTCCGGCCACGCCAGTTCTGGAGTCGCTTGTGCCACTCCTCCGGGATCGGTATGGAGTGGCGGTCACGCTCGGCTACGGGCCCCGGTTCCTCCACTCCACCGGCCAGCTCCACAAGGGCGGCGCCAACAGCGGGGTGTTCCTCCAACTGGTGGACTCGCCGGGTCTGGACATCGATGTTCCGGAGGCGGACTTCAGCTTCGGGGAATTGCTCGAGGGCCAGGCGGCCGGCGACTACCAGGCCTTGTGTGGCCGGGACCGGCGGGTGCTGCGGGTCCGGCTCACCGGTGACCCTCGCTCCGCGGTCGAGACTCTGGCCGGATTGCTGGGAGCCGGCCGTGGAGCGTAGGTGGTAGTGGAACCACTGCCGACGATCGGGTCCCGAGCGGTCGACCGGCACCTGCTGGTGGTGTTCGGCGCCACCGGAGACCTGTATCGCCAGAAGCTGGCGCCGGCCCTCTATCACCTGGTCCGCCAGTACGGGTTGGCCGATCGATGCCTCATCCTGGGCGTTTCCCGCTCGGCTCTCAGCGACCAGGAGTTCCGGGCGCGGTCCCGCCACGCGATCGAGAAGGCCTCACCCGGCCAGATGCTGCTGGACGCGCCCGGTGCCGGTCCTGCCGAGTGGTGCGACGCGGTTATGCATTACCACCAGATGGGCACGGATGGACACGAAGGGTTGAGGCGCCGCATCGAGGCCATGGAGCGAGACCACGGCTTGCCGGGTAACCGCATCTTCTACCTGGCCCTGCCCCCGGCGGCGTTCGGCCCCACGGTCAGGGGCCTGGGCGCATCGGGCCTGGCCGCAGGTGAGGGCTGGACCCGTCTGGTCGTGGAGAAGCCTTTCGGGGTCGACCTGGAGTCCGCGGTTGCGCTGAACTCCGTCCTCCACGAGACCTTCGACGAGAGCCGGATCTACCGGATCGACCACTACCTCGGCAAGGCCACGGTCCAGAACCTCCTGGTGTTCCGGTTCGCCAACCCGCTGTTCGAGTCGGTCTGGAATCGTGATCGGATCTCCAACGTCCAGATAACCGTCGCCGAGGATCTCGGCATCGGATCCCGGGCGGGCTACTACGACCGGTCCGGAGCGCTCCGCGACATGGTCCAGAACCATCTGACCCAGGTCCTGAGTCTCGTGGCGATGGAGCCGCCGGTGTCGTTCGACGCCGAGGCGATCCGCGACGAGAAGGTGAAGGTGCTGCAGTCGATCCGGACGCTCACGCCCGACGACGTGGTGCTGGGCCAGTACGCGGCCGGCCGGATCGGCGGACGCAGGGTTCGCGGCTACCGGCAGGAGCCGGGGGTGAGCGAAGACTCGGGCACCGCCAGCTACGCGGCGCTCCGGGTTTTCGTCGACAGCTGGCGCTGGCACGGGGTGCCCTTCTACCTGCGGACCGGGAAACGACTGGCAACCCGCCTGACCCAGGTGGCGGTCACATTCCGCGAGCCGCCGGTGCCGCTCTTCAAGTCCTTCGACCGGAGTCGGCACCAGGGAAACGTCCTATTCGTCCGCCTCCAGCCCCACGAGGGCTTCGAGCTGCTGTTCGACGTGCAGGTACCCGGCGACCATCCCGAACTGGCCACCAAGCCGCTGTCGTTCGCCTACGAGGAGGCCTTCGGCGACCTGCCCGACGCCTACGAGACCCTGCTGTACGACGTCATGTGCGGCGACCGCACCCTGTTCGTCCGATCCGACGAGGTGGAGCAGGCATGGCGGCTCTACACACCGCTACTCGAAGCGGATTTCCCGCCCGCCCCCTACCCGGCGGGCTCGTGGGGTCCCCGGGAAGCCGACGCCCTGCTGTCCAGCCGGGGAGACAGCTGGCGGGTGCGGCTCCCCAACGGTGATGATCCGGCGTAGGGCACCGGGGGCTGGTCGCTCCACCTGGGGTTCTTCTACAATGCAGCGTTCCCAGGGCGTTTAGCTCAGCTTGGGAGAGCGCTTCCCTTACAAGGAAGAGGTCGGCGGTTCGAGCCCGTCAACGCCCACCAGCCTTGTTCCCGCTCGACAGGGCCTTCTAGCCTGATTCTCGGTGTTACTTGCTGAACCATTGATCTCGTAGAGAAAGGATCGTACCTATGGGCACTGACAGCCGGGACTCTCTGCTGGCTTACCTGGCCGGGAAACTCACCGGTCAGACCGAGACCCTCGCCACCGAGGCGCTTGGCTACATACTCTCTCGGTCTGTTGCCGCTCGAGAGGCTCTGCAGGAGTTGCTCCGGGACGGCGGCGCGGACGTGGGGGCTCTTAAAGAGGTGGCGACCGAGGTCATCGGAGAGCAAGGGGAGCGGGTGGATCTGGTCGCTTCCGACGACGGGGGCTCGGAGCGGGTACTGATGGAGGTGAAGTTCTGGGCCGGCCTCACCGACAATCAACCCCACACGTATCTGAAGCGCCTTCCGATAGACGGAGATCCCGCCGTTCTGCTCTTCGTCGCACCGGAGCAGCGACTGGTGACCCTCTGGGTAGAGGTCCGCCGTAGGGCAGAAGAAGACGGCTGGGACTTGGGGACAGTCGGAGGCACGGAGGGGTTGAAGAGTGTCATGATCGATGGCGGCCCACGCCGATTGATGCTCACGAGTTGGCGGAAGTTGCTAGCTGCGATGCGATCCCGCGCTAATACCAACTCGTCCACGGAGCGGGACATCCGGCAATTGGAAGCGTTGTGCGAACGCCAGGACCGCGACGCTTTTCTGCCGATACGTCCGGAGGAGTTCGCGCCGTCAATCCCGAGACGGATGCTGGACATGGAGACGCTCTGGAAGGATGCTACGGCACAGGCGCTTCGACGTGGAGAGGAGCTTGGACGTCCATTCGTGAACACTGACGGAACGGCTGTTTCTGTGCAGTGGCACGGATCCGGTAGACACATTCAAATCGGGAAGGAGGGCGCCTGGTGGGGTGCTTGGTTCGGTGTTCACTACGAACTCTGGGTTCGGGAGAAAGAGACCCCTCTCTGGCTTACCTTCTGGAAGGATTATGCGTCAGCGGCGAAGAAGAAGCTGGGCAGTCAGAACTATGGTTTCACGCTGCCTGTAGATGTGGAGTACAGAGAGGTCGTTGACTCCGTCGTAGCGGAGTTGCAGAAGGTAGCGGACGCTCTCAGCGGCTGAAGGCGTCCCCAACGAGCCGATTGGCATCATGTCCTCTCGATGGGGTGCGTGATCGTGACAGCGGCGAGGCTGGGCTGTCACACCCGGCCGATAGGGTCGTGGCGGAACAGATCCTCAACGGAGCCAGGAGGCTAAGGGTGGGTACGACTGTCGTGTGTTGGAACATCGCCAAGCGCCACAACGCGTGGCGTGAGTTGGTGCGGATGGACGCTGACGTGGCTCTCTTGCAGGAAGCAGGCAACTACCCCCCGGACGTGGCCTCGAAGGTGGACATCGGCCCCCGCGAGCACTGGGACTCCCACTACTGGAACTCGGAGTGGTACGGAGACAGGTTCCGGTGGCTGTTGGAGCGGTGGCCGAAGGTGGTGAAGCTGTCGGACCGGGTCGAGGTCGAGTGGTTCAAACAGGTCAGCCCGATCAGCATGACAGCCGAGGACGAGATCGCAGTTAGCGGGATCGGCACGATTGCCGCCGCACGCATCATCCCCCGAGATGCCGCCCCGTTCATCGCGGTGTCCATGTACGCCCGCTGGATGAGCCCACACCCATCCACCAAGAGCCGCTGGAGAGTCGGTTACCCCGACGCATCCGCGCATCGGATCATCTCGGACCTGTCTGCGTTCATCGGTAGTACGGACCCCAGCACGCATCGCATCCTCGCCGCCGGTGACCTCAACATGGCACTCAGCGGCACCGATGACGAAGACCCGTGGTTGCGGCGCGAACGCACCGTCACCGACAGGATGGACGCCCTCGGCCTCGAACTGCTGGGACCCCAGTATCCCGACGGCCGGAAAGCGGATCCGACCCCTGAATACCTCCCGCGTGACACTCGCAACGTGCCCACCTATCACACAACCAGCGAAACCCCCGAAACCGCCACGAGTCAACTCGACTGGGTGTTCGCCTCACGCGGCTTCCACAACGGCATCACCGTACGCGCCCTCAACGAAGTCGAACAGTGGGGACCGAGCGACCACTGCCGGCTACTCATCCAAGTCGCCGGCGACTAACCCGTAGGCATCGAAGGGCGTCGGTCAGCGGCCCCGGTATCACCGCCCAGCGTCAGATCTTGTAGCCGCCGTCGACGTCCAAGACCTTCCCGGTGATGTAAGCCGCCTCGTCGGAGGCGAGGAAACAGACGGCGCGGGCGATGTCGTCAGCCGTACCCGGCCTGCCCAGGGCAATGTTCTTGGAGGCGTCGTTGAGCATCTCCTCGGTGAAGTCACCCCGGGCGACGAGCTCGTGATACATACCGGACGCCATCAAACCGGGGCCGACAGCATTTGCCCGTACCCCGAACCGACCCTCTTCGGCCGCTACCGCGCGGATGAGGGCCTCCACAGCCCCCTTGGGGATTGCCGATAGCGAGTCCTTGACCGGATACCGTCGCACGGCCATCGACGTGACAGCGACGAACGATCCCGACGACTCGCGAACGTGGGGAAGCGCGGCCCATACCAGATGGAATGCTCCGAAGAGATCGACGTGCACTTTCTCTCGAAACAGCTGAGGATCGATCTGGCTGACGTATCGCATCGGAACGTACGGCCCCGCCGCTGACACTGCAGTGTGGATGCCACCGTGGAGCTCCGCAGCCGAGTCGACGAAATCCTTGACGGCGGCGGCATCGGTAACGTCTACCTGGCCGACCGTCACCTTCGAGCCGGCAGCCTCGACGGCCGCAGCGACTTCCGCAGCGGCCGACTCGTTCCGACCATAGGTGAAGGCTACGTCGCTGCCGCGAGACGCCAGCTGGATGCACACGGCCGAGCCGATGCCTCCCGAGCCACCCGTAACCACGGCGGTCCCCGGTCGCCCGGAGAAGTCGCTTGCGGTGCGCGGTGGCACTATGGATTCTCCAGTGCTGCAATCAGACCGTTCGCGCCCGCCAACCATGCCGCGACCCCGGCGAACGGTATGGCGCAGGCCACCGCCTCGGTGAGCTGGCCCGGCGTCGCGCCGCCCCTGAGGGCGAAGCGGGCATGGATCTCTACGAAGTCGTCGCGGAACTCGGCCGCGTTTATGGCACAAAGCATGAGATCCGCCAACCGGTTTTCGAGCGGAGACTCCTCCAGAGCCGCCTGGCGCATGAGGTAGTAAGCGATTACGACCCCAGGAGCGTGCTGAGCACCCAGGGCGACATTGGCGGGAACCTCGCCGTAGAGCCCTCGGTAGTAGTCGAGGAGTTCGTCCATCGAGACCTCGGTCTCGAACGGCGGTCCAGCGCTCGCACCGACGTCGCTTATCGCCGCTAGAGCCTCGGTCAGAGCTTGGTAGCCCGGAATCCCGCGTGATATCAGCACGTTGATCGCAGCCCCGTGGACCTCATCGGGTGTCATGCCGCGGTCCATCGCAATGGTCAAGTACTTGGAAGTCACCTCGGGAAGCCGCTTCACGGCACCTATCACGGCGGCACAAAGGGCCTTGTCCCGGGCCGGCAGGGCCCCGTCGGTATGGATCACGTCGGCCGCACTCGCCAGGCCTTCGGCGAACTTCGGTGATCCCGCGATCAGTCCGTCGGCCCAGGCTGCCGGACCGAGCATCTCGATCAATCGGTGTGTGTTCATGGCTGACCCTTGCGACCGACGTCGCCCCGAGGATATCCCACCGGGCGATCCGGACAGTACGCACACGAGACGATGGATTTCTCGCGGTGGGTACGGCGCCGGCTCCGCAGACGCATCGCGTTGCGTCGAGTCAAAGGCT
The DNA here is from genome assembly GCA_011523635.1 of Acidimicrobiia bacterium. Classification (GTDB taxonomy): domain Bacteria; phylum Actinomycetota; class Acidimicrobiia; order Spongiisociales; family Spongiisociaceae; genus Spongiisocius. Next base: position 19,850 of record WTGI01000062.1, on the reverse strand, counting down.
CCGGCGCTCTCCGGCGACAACCCGCTGGGCGCGCCGGGCGCCGTCGGCTCCATCGAACTCGATCGACCGCAGGTCGTCGGGATCCACCGAGGCTAGTGCCTCAAGCTCGGCCGGTGTCGGGTGGGCGACGGTCGGAACGCCGGGGGCCACCCGTATGGGGAACCCGCCGGATGCCGCCACGTCAGCCGAGCCGACATCGGGGAACAGACAATCGGCCGCCCACCCATGGTGCGAGTCGAGCGTGAACACGCCGAGCCGCGTGATGAGCCTGCGGATCCGCTGCGGGGAGGGCGGAGGCCCCGAGACGAAGTCGACCCGGTCGACGAGGGTGCGGGCGGCATGGTCGGGGACTAGGTACCAGACACGTGAAGGCGAGTCATTGTTGTCCGGCAGGCCGCGGCTCCCCGGCAAGGCAACTCGTGGAGCGGCATGGGTGCCGGCGATGTGAGAGAGGTTGGTGGCCCCTCGGCTGTCGAGCTGGCCAGGGGTCACGACGACGCCGATCAGACCGCGAGCCACGGCCACGAACGTGTCGCTGACCGGTCCCCGCGGCGAGGCACCGGCCCGCATGGCCGTCTCACCGAGAGAGAGCGCAGGCCGCGGCGCGCCGTCGAGCGTCCCGAAGCCCGGTGCGATGGCGAGCTCAGCGGCCCCCAAACACCGGGCCGCCAGCGCGGCGACGAGGCTTGCCGTGGTCGTGACGGCGATGACCCGAACACCGTCATCGGCCGCAGCTGCGGCGAACTCGCGAGCGAGCACTGTGGTGAACAGATCTCCGAGCGTGCTCACGAGGCCTTCTCCAGCATCTCCGGCAATAGGTCCTTTGACCGGGCCCACGCGGCGACGGCCCCGAGGTCCACTAGGGCGTCGGGGTGGCATTCGGTCGGCCAGGACCCGCCAGCCGCCCGTACGACCGCGTCGATCCACAGCCGCGAAATCGCCGCAAGCGGAGGATCGGCGGCAGCCTGCCGCTCGAAGGAGACGATCGTGGTCTTCGCGGCGCGGGCGAGCAGGCCATCCAGTCCGAGGTCCCCTTCGACGTAGATATTCCCGTGGGCATCGGCTGCCGGGGCGTGGATCAGGGCTATGTCGATCGGGAGAGCCGTGGCGAACACGGTCGGTGTGCCCGTTGGTGGATCCTCGTAAACGCCCAGTGACGGGTTGTGCTTCACGACGTCCGAGCCGGGCGCAGTGGAACAGGGCATGGACGGCAGGCCGCGGGCCGCGGCTTCGACGGCCGCAACCATCGACGCCTCGGACCATTCGATGAACCGGACGGTTTGTTGCTGGCGGGCGGCGCGGAATGCGGGCGCCAGGCCGAATCCGTCCAGAGAAACCCCGGCAGAATGAAGATCCGCCACTGCGCCGGAGGCGAGCAGGTACTCGACGTCGACGCTGCCGAGAAAGCTCACGATGTTGAGGTCACGGGCTCCTCCGGCCACGATCCCTTTCAGGAGGGCCATCGGCTTCCGGTTAAGTCCGGTGCCCCCGACGGCGACGGTCGCGCTCGGTGGGATCAGCTCGGCAACCGCTGCCGGAGAGGAGAGAGTCCGCACCACGGGCCATTCAGGCCTTGCCGGTCCAGCCGGGGCTACGAACGCTGTTCACCGCCATGTCCGCAAACTCGGAGGCGATCTCCTCGATCGTGTTCGGACCTTCAGGCCGATACCACTGGTAGGTCCAGTTGATAGATCCGAGAATCGAGAACGACGCCAGCCTCGGGTCGATCGTCGCACGAACGCTTCCCTCAGCCTGACCCGCTGCGATGAGCGCTCGCAGGTGGCGGTCGTAGACATCGCGCGCCTCGATGATCTCAGCTCGAAGTTCGGGGCCGAGTGATCGAAAGTCGTGGAGAAAGACGGTCATCTTGGCAAGGTTGCGAGCGTTGTAGGTGATGTGCCGCTCGACGAACGACCGGATACGATCGAGGGCACTGCCGTCGCGTCTGCCGCCTTCGAGGTTGGCCAGTCCCCCCTGGTGGACCTCTTGAATCACCTCGAATAGCAGCTGTTCCTTCGACTTCACGTAGTAATACAGCGAGCCCTTGAGCATGTCGACTGCTTCGGCCACGTCCTGGATCGACGTCGCCTCATAACCCTTCTCGCTGAAAATGGCCGCTGCTGCGTCGATGATCTCCTTCCGTCGATCGACGGAGTCCCGCCTCCGCCGACCCGAGGCCGGCGCGGTGTCGGTCACGATGTCACCCTTCTATCTCGACCTGGTGGATCGGGGACCTCTCCGTCACGTCTGCGGCGCGGATCGACCTGCTCCAGCGCTTCCAACTCGTCCGAGGTCGGCTCCGGCGTTGGCGATGCATCCTCGGGAAGCGAGAGTTCGAAGCCGGTGTTCTCGCCCACCGTCGAGGCGTCGCTCCACGGATGGATCGACTCTACCCGGCCGTGTCCCTCGACGAACTCGATGACAGCGAGGTCCGTGACCAAGGCGACCGTCCCGGCAGCTCTCCGGGTGTTGCCGGCCCATCCGTGACCGCTGCCGGTGATCCAATCCACCCGGGCGGGCAACGAGCGAGGCCGGTGATCAGGGTGGTAGGCGATCACCCGCGGCAATAACGCCGGCACGTCCGCCGTGGCCAGGCCGCCGCTGAACCGAGCCGTCGGGGCCGAGCGAACTCCGATCCGACTCGTGTTCAGGTTTCCGAACCGGTCGATCTGAGCCGGGCGCAAGAACTGCAGAGTCATCGCCTGGCGCTCGGCCATATCCATCGAGTCGAGATGCGGCACGAAGCCGGGGGTCAGGCCGCGCTGGTCTCGGGGATGGCGCAGGTGGGATTCCACGCCGCCGTTCACGTCCAGCGCACCACCGGCGAGTACATGTACGCCATGTCGTGTCATGTGCCTGGCGACCAGCGCTGCGACGAGGGCGATCGGAGTCCCGAGTCCGACCCCGACGACATCGCCGGCCACGACCATCCGGGCGAGCGCGACAGCCATCAAGTCCGCGATCTCGCCCCTCGAAGCAGTCACGATTGCCGCGCAACTTCGAGAGTCCCCGATTCCCCACCCGACGACACGTACGCGCCGATCGCACCTTCATCGACGTCATGTTCAGGTGGCGAGCTGGTAGGCCAACTGCCACCCGGAAGCTCGACAACCATGTCCACTTCGAATCCGAAGAGACGGGTGCGCTCCGGGATCGACGCGATCGCTTCCTCGGACACGATCTGATCGACGCCGACGATGACGCGATCGGCGGCCCGCGCCGCCAGCACATCGATGTCCCACAGGTGTTGGGGGGGAGAAGCCATCTGCACGTGCCCGCTGGGGCTGGCTCGCCAGGCGTGAAGCAGCGCGATGTCGGGTTGAAGCGGCGGGAGAGCGACATAGGTGTCACCGGAATAGGGGTCGGCTACCGAGGCGAAATCATGGATGGCCAGGGTCTCGCTGCCCGTTCCAGCCCTTGTCGGCATGAACGGTATGCCCATAGATGCTGCCCGAAGCCGCCCGAGCAGGCTCCACTCGGAGTATTCGAGATCATCGAACATTCCGGCCTTGACACCAGCGACGTACCGAGGCGCCGGACCGAATCGACCGAGCCCTACGTAGGCGGCGGCAACGCTGCGGACGCTGCTGGCGGCGACCAGGAGTTCTATCTCGAGGGATCCGGCGAAGGTGACCACGTCGAGATCCCGCCTTCCGGCTCTGATCAGCGCCCGGGTCAACTCCATCGGCTTGCGGTCGAGAACGGTACCGCCGAAGTACACCGTGTCGCCGTCATGGACCGTGTCGGCGGCTCGGGACACATCGACGACCTTCAGGTTCGGGGCCACCCGACGAGCCTACCAAACGGTTGTTTGGTGCCGATATCTCACGCCGGGACGAAGGCTCCGATCGCCGTGATCTCGGGTAGCGGCTCGGGAGACCATCTTGGAACCAGCTCCATGCCCACATGAAGCCCCGACGGCTCGGCGTCGACGATGTGGAGCATCAGGGTGTCCGCGCCCCTGATCCGGATCAGACCGTAGGTTCGCGCGACTCCTCGGATCGTGGCCGTCGTCCAGGTCTCGAGCGTTCCCTGCGGTTTCATGTCCATCGTCTCTCCGCTGTGCGCTGAGCACTCCGGACAGAATGGCCGGGCCGGAACCGCCACCGTGAGGCACGCCGGGCAGCGGGATCCCACTATCCGCCGGTCGGCCAACCCGTGGAGAAAGGCCTTGTGAAAATCGCCGGCCGTATACCGGTACGGCAGGTTGATCTTCTGATGCAGGATTGTCGGTTCACTCATCGGTTGCCGGCTCCTCCGCACGGAAATGAATGATGTCGGCCAGGGTGCCGTCGCGTTCGGGGGCCGGCTTGAACACGGCCGTGATGCGCATTCCGATCGAGATCTTGTCGTGCCGGCTCTCCTCGAGGAAGTGATAGATGTTCGTGTCGGCTCCGTCGAGGCGAACGAACGCAAAGCCATAGGGAATCGGCCGCTTGATGCCGGTCATCGGATCGATGAAAGGCACCTCGACCACGGTGTAGCCCGTGATCACCCCACCCGGTCCGACGTCGACCCATTCGGCCGTTCGTTCCAGGCAAAGACCGCATACCGGCCGGGGAGGCACCAGGACTTTGTCGCAGGCATCGCACCTTGTTCCCTGGATCCTTGCCTCGGTCCGGAGCGCGTTCATGAATCGCGACGCGAACCGTCCGGCGGCGTACGAGTACTCGAAGTTCGCCACGTACTCGAGCCTCAGGGCGGAGTCGATCGGCGGGGTCGGGCTCACGGCGCCGTACCCTTGAGGATGACAGCCTCGGTCCATGCGTTACCTCCGTAGCCGGTGGCCAGGGCGGTCTCGACCCCAGGGATCTGACGATCTCCCGCCTCGCCCATGACCTGGAGGGCCGCCTCCGCAACCCGGATCAGTGCGGTGGCTCCGACCGGGTTGGTGGAGAGCACGCCACCGGACGGGTTGACCGGGAGTTCACCCTCCATGAGGGTGACTCCATCGTCGATGAGGGACCCACCCTCGCCCCAATCACAGAAACGCAGACTCTCGTACATCGCCAGTTCCGCATAGCTGGCCGGCTCATAGACCTCGGCGACGTCGAGCTCAGCCCGGGGATCGACGATGCCGGCCTTCGAGTAGACCGAATCGGAGGCGGCGATGAGGCTGCGCATCCGCGCCAGGCGCTTGGGTGAATCGCCCATGAACTGCGTGTCATGGGCCGTCTCGGTGGCGGCAACCCACGCCGGTCTCGGCGTCATCTCACGGGCGCGTTCGGGTGCGGCCATCACCACAGCACAAGCGCCGTCGCTGCTCGGACACATGTCGAGCAGCCGCAACGGCGCCGCCAGCATGCGGGACGCGAGCACTTCCTCAACCGTGATGTCGGGGCTCTGTAGATGTGCATGAGGGTTGAGACAGGCATTGCGACGGGCCTTCACCGTCACCTTGGCGGCCTGCTCCGCGGTGACGCCACTCTCGGCGACGTACGTCGAGGCCATCACGCCGAAGTTCCCGATAGCCCCGGCCATCACCGACCGCTCCCACGCAGGATCGCCGACGGTGGTTATCGCCGACTGCGTCTCACCCTCTGACTGCTTCTCGTAGCCGATACCCAGTACCACGTCGTAGAGCCCGGAAGCGACCAGGTGAGCTGCTGCGACGGCGACACTTGCCCCGACCGTTCCGCCGTTGTTGAGTTTGAAAAGCGGTTTGCCCGCTGCGCCGATGGCGGACGCCATCCACAGCTCGGGAAAGTTGATTCCCTCGAACAGCTCCATGTTGCCGACGACGACCGCGTCGACCTGGCCCGGGTTCAGGTCTTTCGACCCCAGGCAGCGATCGACGGCCTCCCTGACCATCTCGGGTATCGATGCATCGAGGCGTCTCGACACGTGGTCGGTCTGGCCGGCGGCAACGATCGCGGCGTTCCTACCCATCAATCCCCCGCTTCGAGGGCAGCGACGAAATGAGACTGCGCGCCGAGGCCGGCCACGCCGTGAGCGAGGGCGCGCCGGGCATCGTGATGTTGCCTCGGGCCCGCCTCGCCCCGAAGCTGGAGCACGCACTCGGTCACCCTCGAGAGCCCCGAGACCGTTACCGGGTTGCCGCCGTGCCAGCCACCCGACGGATTCAGGGTTCTTCCCGCTTCGGTCAGATCGGCGCCGAGACGCGTTGCGAACTGGCACAGTTGGTGGGCGTACTGAGCAGAGACCTCGAACAGGTCAAGTACATCCGTGCCCCAACGGGTCATGGCCAGCGCACTGTCCCGGGCCCGGTCGAGGGCGCTTAGATCGCCGGGATGCCGATCGGTCCAGTACTTGCCCGTCGCGGTTCCGACGCCTGCGATCCACACGGGGTTTTCGGAGAGGTCCCTCGCCACCTCCTCGGTGGCGATTATCACGGCACACGATCCGTCACGGTTCGGCGCTCGATCGAATACACCCAGGGGAGTCGCCGACCGCGGCGCGTCCAGAACCTCGGCGATGGTCATGGACTCCAGCGTCGTGACCTTGGGATTCACCGCGCTCGCCGCCCTCGCCGCCACAACCAGGGCCGCGGCATCCGTGGGAGAAAACGCCCCGGAAGCGTAGACCTGCCGGGCGCCCAGACCGGCGACCACGTCGGCATCCGCCCCGAGGCGCCGCTGGACGAAGGGATCGAAGGCGGCACCCTCGATGGTCGCGAGATTGCCTTCCGATTCCTTGCAGTGTGCGGTCACCAACCCGACCCGATGGGCGCCGTCGGCTATGCGAGCCCACCCGTACAGGAGAGCGCCGATCCCGTCCGAGCACACACGGCTCTCCGGCTTCAGATAAGAGCCGACGACATCGGCGACAGCCATGTTGGCGATGGTCCGCCCATCGTAGAAGTCCAGGCTCGCCGTGACCGCATTGTCGACATCGGACAGCCCGATACCGGCGTCGTCGAGCGCCTGGTCAATGGCTTCGAGCAGCAGTTCGGCGTAGGCGACGTCATTGCGGTCTCGTGCATGAACGCTCTGGCCGACACCGACGATGGCGACACGCCCCAAGAAAACTCCCTCGCTACGCCGGCCGGGCCGGATGGTAATCCGGCGCCATCACCCGGAAACTGTCGGACTCAATCACCTTGCAGGTGTTTCCCCGGCGGCTTCACCTGCCTCGAGGGCGACGGTCGCCGACCCTGCCAGCGCCCGGGGCCCGTCTACGACATCGAGCCAGACGTCACACTCCGCGATCTGGTGTCGCCCGTCCCCGGCCACCGACGTGACGACGCCGCCGGCGACGACGCGATCGCCACCCCGGACGTTGTCGAGAAAACGAACCTTCAAAGCCCGGATCCGTGCCGGGTCGCCGGCCCAGGCCACCAGCATGTTCACGACGTATGCCATGTTCGTAGGACCCTGGTTGATCACTCGATCCCCCATGCCGAGGGCGGCCACCGCGTCGGGATCGAAGTGGATCGGGTTCGGATCTCGCAGCAGGACGGCCATGGTCTTCATGGCGGCAGCCCGAACCTCGACCTCGTACACGGGAAGCTCGGTGCCCGCGGACGCTCTCACCCTGCCCTCCTCGGGAAGACGAACGAGTTGGTCGACACCGCAGCCACGGTGCCGGACGAGTCGACTACACGAAGCTCGAACGAGACGATGTCGAACACGCCCGCTCGCCTGCCCGTCTTGCGGGCCGCACCGGTGATACCGCCTTCGACGCGATACGTCTCGCCGACCCGCATCATTTCTCGGAACTCAAGCGCGGCTTCGCCGAACATCGGGCCGTCGGCGGCCGACGACCCGACCATCGCGAACAGCTCATCCAACGTGAGTCCCATGCCGCCCAGCGCGGCGTAGTAGGCGTACATGGGGTGGGCCACACCGGCGGGGAGAGGCGGTGAGCCGATGGCATCGGCCGTCAGCCAGTGCTCGTACCCCTCGATGGTGAACTCCCCGGCCGGAAACTCGACACCTACCAGTCGCTCCAGGTCGTCAATCGTGATCGGCCGACTCATCCCCATTCAACGACCTTCGAAGCGGGGCGGTCGCTTCGCCAGATAGGCGGCGACGCCCTCACGGCTGTCGTCGGAGAGCAACGCCGTCACGACGGCCGTCCTCTCCACTCGCAGACCGCGATCGAGATCGCCGTCAAGCCCCTCGTTCACGGCCTGCTTTATGAGCCGGACGGCAAGAGGCGCCTGGTCTGCGAGCCGGGCTGCAAGCTGACGAGCCTGACCCATGGTGTCTTCGTAGTCGCTGCCCACCGACGTCACCAGCCCGGCGGCGAGGGCCTCGTCGGCGTCGAGTCGGGATCCGAGCATGAGCAGCTCCAGAGCCTTGCCGCGGCCGACGAGCCTCGAGAGCCGCTGGGTGCCGCCGCCTCCCGGAACCAGACCGAGGTTGACCTCGGGAAGTCCGATGGTCGGCCCGCCGCGCATCATGACCCGGAAGTCCAGGCACAGCGCGAACTCGCAGCCACCGCCGAGGGCATGGCCTGTGATCGCTCCGACGGTTGGCTTGGCGAGGCGCTGGAGCCGCAAGAACGTGCACTGGGCCTTGTGAACCCGCTCGGTCATCGGACCGGGGGAGCGGTCGTAGCTCTCCATGTCCTTGATGTCGGCGCCGGAGATGAAGAGCCTTGGATGGGCCGAGGCGACTACGACCGCTCTGACACTGTCATCTTCTTCGAGTCGGCCGACCAGAGACGTGACTTCGTCGTAAAGAGCGAAATCGAGGGTGTTTGCCGGGGGCTTGTCGAGAGTGACAATCGCCACCCGATTGTCCTTTGCGATCCGGAAGAACTCCACGCGAAGGCCGTCAGCTTCCGCCGAGACCGAACACCTCAGCGGCGGTGTCGTGCAGCAACTTCTGCTTGGCGCCCGGCTTCAGGCCCAGCTCGTCGACCTGGCGCAGGGACTCCCCATGCTGGATGAGCGGATAGTCCGTGCCCCACATCACCTTGCCCTGGCCCCTGCTATTCAGGAAGTGCACGAGGGAGCGGTCCCAGTATTTCGGAGCATGGCCCGACATGGCGACGTAGACGTTGGGGTGTTTCCATGCCATCGCGATCATCACCTCGCACCACGGCCAAGCCTGATGGGCACCCACCAGCTTCAGTTCCGGGAAGTAGATAGCGACGTCATCGAGGAGTAGGGGGTGCCCGTGCTTGGAAGGCATGAACTCGGCAGAGTGACCGGTCTGGAGCTCGACCGGCACCCCGAGCTCGGCGCACTTGGCATAGAAGGGATAGAACCTGGCGTCATTGATCGGCGTGTCGAATCCGTACGGATGCACATGACCGCCGACGAAGCCGTATTGCGTGACCGCCAGTTCGAGCTCTCGGACGCCCTTCATTCCGGAGAAGGGGTCGATCCCGTAGAGGCCTGAAACCCGATCGGGAAACCGCTCGACGACTCGGGCGACCGACTCCCACGGGACGCGCACGAGCCGGCGGTCTCGATAGAGATACTGCTGTAGTGCCGGGACGACCACCTTCTCGACGCCTGCCGGGTCCATCTTCTGTTCGATGAACTTCTCAGGCTCATAACCGACCATGAGGTCGTGCCTGCCCCACTGGTCGCCCATCATGAACGACACCTCAGGATTCTCGGTAAAGACGATCCTGATGCCTTCTTCGGTGAAGAAATTGCACCAGGCGTCGATGGCGCCACTCATGGTTGGGGACTCGACTTCTCTGGATCGATCTCTAGAAGCTTCTGCTTGTGCGTACTTCGCGGCAACGAGCCCACCTCTACCAATTCGACACGGGGACGGACGGTGAGCCGATGATGCATCGCCAGGGTAATCCGGTCGGCCAGGTGAGCCGCGGCCTCGGCGTCGCCTGCGACCGGCGACTCGACCTTCACGCGCAGCGGGGGTGTCACGCGAGGTGGGGGACCGTCGAGCACTATCCGGATCTCACCGCTGACCTCGGGGACGAAGCTGTTGACCAGGTTCTTCACGGCCGCCGGGTAGAGCTTCACCCCTTTAACGATCAGAAGGTCGTCGACACGCCCGAGCACTTTGATCCGCTTCCCCCCGATCGGCCCCTCCGGGGCAGGTGCGGTGAATACCTCGTACACATCTCCGACCGAGTACCTCAGAGGAGGGGCACCTCCCCACTCGAGGGACGTCTTGACCCGCTCGCCGACAGCACCGTCAGCTTCTTCGACGGGCTCCCGGGTGGCCGGGTCGACCAGTTGCGTCGAGACCGAGAAGTCATCTCCCAATACGTACATGCCGTGGTATTCGTCGGTTGGTGCCGACGCCATCATGATTCCATGGGTTCCGCCGAGAAGGTCGAACACTCTCGCGTCCCAACCACTCTCCAACCTCGACCGTACCTCTGGCAGGCCCGCTCCCGGCTCCCCCGCACAAACGATCAACTCGACCCCCAGATCGGAACCTTCCATTCCCAGCACTTCCGGCACGCGCTCCATCAAGTGCTCGGCGTAGCTCGGGGTGCAGGCGAGCACCCTAGGGCGGGTCAGCGTCAGAAGCCGCAAGAGTCTTTCGGCGCCGGCCTCGGCTCCGATCGCGACCGGCAGCGCGCCCATCCGCTCCAGCGCTCGCACCAGCGGGAGGCCGGCCAGGTACATCGAGAGGCCGAACCCCAGAAGTACTCGATCACCGGGTCGAACCCCGACGAAACCCAGTGCTCTCTGCCAGAGCAAGTCGGTTATCTCAACATCGCGCCGAGTGAAGGGATAGAACGTGGGAGAACCCGTCGTCCCCGAGGTGGAGCTCAGCGCCACGATCTCCTCTGGGTCGGCGCAGAGGAATTCGGAGAAAGGGTGTCCGCGTGCCTCGAGCGACTTTTCTTGGGATCGCCGGTGGATGTCCGGTGTGACGAACAAGGGCAAGGACGCAAGGTCGTCGACGCCCCGGATCGTCGCAGGATCCACACCTGCGGCCTCGAAGCAGTTCCGGTAGAACGAACTCCTGAGGCAGTACGCGATCTGGCGGCGCAACTTGGCGTTGCGTTCCTCGTCCGACAGGACGGAACCGGGAAACGTCTCTGACCTCACCCCGCGCCCCGATCGTCTTGTGATAAGTCGGTCATGCGGCTGCTTTCAGCCCGAAACGATGTTCCAAACAATCTACCAAACGTTTGGTAGATTTTCGTGGTAGATCTGCGTTGCGGCTGGCGTGATCTGGACCGCCATCAACGCCTCTGGCTGCGTCCTGCCTCCTCAACGTACCCTGCGGGTACGCCTTCGTCAGCGAGTCCTTGCCACCGACGCCGCTGGCGGCGCCACATCCCACCGCCGCCCCACAGACCCACCACGGGGACGCCACCGACGTTTCCCGGGATCACCTATCGCCCGCACCCTTCAGGCGAACTCGCGGAGCCGGCTGCCTGTGGGGTCGACGACGTCGCGCAGGATGCTCAATTCGGCTGGAGTCGGTAGGTCGGTCTCTGGAACCATGCCTCGGGGCATCGCCACCTCGAACCCCGTCGCGTTTTGAATGTCACCGATGGTGACGCCGGGATGCACCGAGCGGAGGCGCATCGCCTTGGTGTCAGGGTGGAAGTCCATCACGCACAAGTCCGTGACGCAAAGCTGCGGACCTCCGCCGAAGCCGAGCCGGCGACGGTGGTCGCCGCCGTCACCCCAACCGAGACCGCTGCGGAAGTCGACCTTCTCGACCAGGGTGCGGGGATTGTGCGTCGTCGTCCAGAGGTACACGTTGGGGGTCATGCCGCCGAGGTCCGCCATCCCGCCTCCCCCGGGGAGCCGGACCTTGGGGTTGTCGTAGGAGCCGATGACCGTGTTGTTGACATTGCCGAACCTGTCGATCTGTGCCCCGCGAAACGCGAACGTGTTGTACCGAGCTCCCTGGGCGTAGGCCCAGAAGTCGAACGGGGAGTTGGACAGCATCGTGGCCCCGTCCCAGAGCGCGTCCGACAGGGTGGACTCCGGGATAGTGGGAGGATCGGCGTCGATCGCGATCGAGCTGGCGGCCCACACGAGGCCGGGTGCGTGCGTCTTACGGGCCAGCCGGTATGCGCAGACCGGTATGAAGCTGGCGGCGCCGTTGAAGGCGCGCGTGTCGTTCGTGAACTCGCGAGCAAGTGTGACGACCATCATTTCGTCGACCGTGCAGCCGGCTCCGGGTACTTCGCGACTCACGTGGCCCTCCTCGTGATTGAGAGGATCGTCGCTGCGCCACCGTTGGCCTCGAGAAAGCTCGCCTGGTCGTCGGGAGCGGTGATCCGGTCGTCCCAGAACCGTGCGAAACGGTCGCGGTCGCGCGAAGCCCCCAGGTATTCCCGGATGAAGTCTTCATGGTGGGTATAGGACGGGTAGTTCGATGTCGGGTAGGCGCCCCAAGGTGCGTGAACCACCGCGTCGATCACGAAGCGCGGGTAGGTAGTGCGCTCCGGGGCATCCGTGAACGAGCTGCGCGGTGCGACCGCCTCGACGGTGACGACCGTCGCGTCGGCTGCCCGCACGAGGTCGGAGTCCATCCAGATGAGCTTCGGGTCGACACGAGTGTTTCCGTCGGCGTCCGCGGCATGGGCATGAACGACGGCGACGTCAATCGGCAACGGCGTACACGCCACGTAGAGCTCTCCTGTCACCCGATCGGTCTCGAGGCGGGTCGTGTCAGGGTGCAGGGCGAGCACATCGGTACCGATCCCGGCCTTGGTCGGAACGAAGGGGAGGCGGTGCGCGGCCGCCTGGAGTCGGCAGATCAGAAGATGCTCCGAGTACTCCTCGACCTCGATGTCACCTGCCTCGGCCGCTCTGCGAAAGTTCGGAGCCAGACCGAGTCCCTCGAAGCTGACCAGTCCGGTGATCACCTTGGTCACCTTGCCCGAGGCTACGAGCCAGTCGACCGCCATCGACCCGACAATCGACACCACGGTCAGGTCCCGGACGTCGCCCCGAACGAGTTCGCGTACGAAGCCCATGGGAGCGCTGTTCATCGAGAGGCCACCGATTCCGATCGTCGCACCATCGGACACGAGCGACGCAGCCTCTCGCATGGAGCGAATCTTCGACAACTGCCCCCCAAGCATTGGCGGCCCCGGCCGGGCGTGGCCCCGCGAACCTACCAACCGCCGGCCAGCCGGTCAACGACCGGAGCATGGGACCCCGGGTTCGAGCGAGCCACGGTCAGTCGGTCGCGTTTGGCAGGATGCCCGTCAGCCTCCGGCGCGGGACCCATCCGGACCGACTTCGATCGCCGCGGCACCCTCGTTGCTCATACCGGTCAGCTGCCATCGGGCGGCCAGCATGGCGACGGCTGAGATGCTCGACATCGCAGCGGCGGCCAACCAGGCGGTCTGAAAGGAATAGATCTCGATGACCTGACCCATCACGATCGGGCCCAGCGAAGCACCGATGTACGTGCCGGTGAGTGCAACGCTCGTGGCTCGTGCCGGTGCCCGCGGGAAGTGTTTCACAACGCTGAAGTTGAACAGCCCGTTCCAGCCCCATCCCGCCCCGAAGGCGAGCATCGCCGCAAGCGTGAGCAGCCAAGTCCCGGTGCCGGTGAGCGCTCCAAGACCTGCGGAACCGACCACTAGGAGCAATGCGACCCCTCCGAGCCCGCTGGCCTGGCGAGCGTCGGCCCACCAACCGGCCAGAAGGCGGACTACCAGTCCCGTGACGCTTGCCGCGGCGAGGATCAAACCACCTGTCCCCGGGCTGACACCCGAGTCGACGACGGAAATCACCAGGAACGCGCTGAGGGCCGACGCCACCGATGCCGCCAGGAACGCACCGACCGCCATGAACACGAGCGGCCGCATCTCCAGTCCGACCTTTCCTGATGAGCGTCTCGAGGCCACATCGGCGGAGGCGCGCTGCGATCCGGGCACCGCCAGGGCTACGACGCCTGCGATCACGCCCGCACCGACGAACACACCGCGCCAATCGCCGTTGACAGCGAACAGCGGCACCGCAAGGCCGCTCAGCATGGCCGCAGCCGGTATCGCCGAATGTTTGATGCCGAAGACGAACCCCTGGCGGCTCGCCGGCACCTCTCTGGCGAGGGCCAGGTTCACCGCAGGCTGGCCGATCGCCATGGTGAGGCCACCGAGCGAGATGAGCGCTGCGAAGGAGAGCCAGGAGTGGGCCAGCACCGCTATTCCGAACATCGTCACCGCGCTCATCGCCGATGACACCCGCATGGCGGCCGGCCAGCCGATCCGGTCGGCAAGCCCGCCGATCGTGACCGAACTTATGGCCGACATGCCGAAGAATCCGCCCAGGGCGACCCCGAGGCTGCCCGTGTCGAATCCGAGCTCGGGGAGGATCGCAAACGCGAGCGCGCCGGCGAGAAAGGGCGGGAAGGTCATGACCATCGTTACCGAGAGCGCCGGGACGAGGACCCGTACCGAGCCGATTCGTTCGCGCCGGCTGCTCAAAAGGCTGCGGCGGCACCACCACCGATGGTTTCCGGGCTCCGTCCGAGCAACCGGGGACCGTGTCGGGCGATGACGAGGGTCGCGATCAGCGAGATGACCGTGACCACGAGGCACGCCGTGAAGGTGCCGGTGAGGTCGAGGTCCCCTGTCGATGAGACGATCAGGAACCCGAGTCCCTTGCTACCGATGAAGATCTCGGCAACGATCGCGCCGACCAGCGCATACGGTGCCGCGATCATCATGGCCGCCAGGATGAAGGGAACGATGGACGGCAGTATCACCATCCGGATCACCTGGAGGCGTGTCGCCCCCATGACGCGCATGCTTGCAACCAGGTCGCCTTTGACGCTTTCGACACCTGCCCTCGTGTTGAAGAAGAGCACGAAGAAGGTCATCAAGACGACGAGTGCCACCATCGGCCTGGACCCGAAGCCGAACCAGAAGAGCACCACCGGGAGGAAGGCGATTCGGGGCATCGTGTACGCTCCGCCCAGGATGGGATCGAGCAGATGTGACAACGATCGCTGAAGGCCGAGCACGATGCCGAACACGACGCCGATGGCCGTTCCGATCAGAAGGCCGAGCCCGGCGATCTGGAGGGTTGCGAGGATATGGGAGTAGATGAACCCGCTGGAGAACCACTCAACGGTCCGTTCCGCGATCAACGAAGGCTTACTGATCCAGAGGGTTCGAATGTACCGATCTGACACCCACTCCCAGCCGCCGAGGAACACGCCCAGCACTATCAGCTGGTAGAGACGGATCCGCCACATGGGGGCCCGCTCGATCATCGTTGCATCGCCGCGGCTACATCGACGCCGGCGGAACGCCAGGGCAGCACGACACGCTCCAACCAGCTCACGAGAGCGTTGAGCCCCACACCGACGACGAGCAGCACCATGAGTGTGGCAAAGAGGCCGGCGCTGCTGTAGGAGCGCGCAGATGTGAGCGCGAGGAAGCCCAACCCTCTCACCGAGGCGATGAACTCGGCAAACACGGCCGCGCGCAGCGCGAACGGCACGGCGTGGCGCAGCCCCGTGATCAGGAAGACGGCGCTGGCCGGTAGGACCACGATGCGGAACACGTCCAGGCGCTTTGCTCCCATGACGCGCATGGCTGCGATGAGGCCGCCTTCGACGTTTTTCACACCTTCGAACGTATTGAAGAACATGAGGAAGAAGACAACCACGGCGACCAACACGACCTTGGGCATGAGAAACACCCCGAACCACAGGATATACAGAGGGATCAGAGCCACCTGGGGGAAGCTGTAAGCCACCGTCGCGAACGGACTGAACACGGCAGCGAGGGTCGGGCTGGAACTCAGTATCACGGCGACGAGCACTCCGAGAACTACCCCGATGACCAGGCCATATACAATCTCAGCCATCGTGGTGAGGACATGCTCGACGATGTAGCCGGTCGACACCCAATCCCACAGTCGCTCGGCAACGTCGGAAGGCCGGCTGATGTAGAACGGATCGATGATCGTACGGCCGGCGAGGTCCCAGGCGACGACGATGCCGGCGACGATCAGGAAACGCGCGAATGTGGTCCCTGACCTACTCGACAGCACCGGCGGCTCCAGGCGAATGTTTATCAGCGGCCTTCACCGCTGACTTCCTCCTGGCTGACGACTTCATGGCGTAGCGTCGCCCAGACCCTGTTGTACAGCTTCAGGAATTCGGGTGAGGTTCGGATGGTGTCGAAGTCGCGGGGACGCTCGAGTTCGACCGGCAGGTCGAGCACTATCCGACCGGGGCGTTTGCTGAACACCACGATACGGTCGGCGATGCTGATCGCCTCGGTCAGATCATGGGTCACATACACCACGGTGGCTCGCGCCTCACTCCAGATTCGGAGCAGTTCTTCTTGCATCACGAGTTTGAGCAGCGCGTCCAGGGCCGCGAACGGCTCGTCCATCAGCAGCGTGTCGGGCTCGTAGATCAGCGTCCGCGCGAGGAGTACCCGTTTGCGCATACCACCCGAGAGCTCGTCCGGGTGATGACGCTCGAACCCTCCAAGCCTGACCTTCTCGATGGCCTGCGACACCAGAGCGGCCCGCTCCGGCTTCGGGACGCGCCGGATGTCCAGCGGCGCCGAGATGTTGCCCTCCGTCGTGCGCCACGGGAGCAGTGAGTCCTTCTGCGTCATGTAGCCGACGGAGGTGTTGATGGCCGTGACACGTTCGCCGTTGTACTCCACGACGCCCTCTTCAGGTGCGAGCAGTCCCGCGATCATGTTGAGAACGGTCGACTTGCCACACCCGCTCGGACCGATGAGCGCTACGAACTCACCGTCGTTGATCGTGAGCGAGAAGTCCTTGACCGCGTCGATCTTCTCGCCGTCTTTCTCGAAGGACTTCGACACGCCCGTTATGTTGATCATGGACACCTCACGGCGGCGTGGGTGGGTTGTGTGGGTGGGTTGGTGGTTGGTGGTGGGAGCCGACGCTGGGTGTCGGCTCCCACCGGTGTCCCGACTTGGGGCCTAGGGGCATGTCACTTGATGTCTATGCCTAGGTCTGTGGCGGCTTGGATTACCAGTTCGTTCGTGACGACCGCGGTCATCAGGGTTGTGTTGTGCTCTTCTTCGGGTTTACCGATGTTGAGGATGTATCTTCCCTTCTCGAAGCCGTCCTCGCTGAACAGGATCGACGGTTTGAGCGAGTCGTAGTCGATCTGGAACGACGCGTCGAACGCTGCCTGCTCGAGGTCGGGGAACCGCGCCCTAGCAATAGCGCGGGCGTCGTCTTCGTTCGCCAGGGCCCATTCTCGGGCGTTGAGGACCGCACGCAGGAACGCCTGGACGGTGTCCGGATGCTCCAGGATGTAGCTGTCGGTCGTGAAATAGCTCGCCCAGTTCACGGCTTCGAGCTCGGACAGAACCCGGAAATCGATCGTCACCGCCCCCGGCTCCAACGCCGCTATCTGCGTCTCGGGAGGAATCCAGAAGAACGCGTCGATCTCACGAGCCTGGAACGCGGGCAACAAAGCGCTGCCCCTCCCCAACGGGACCAACTCGACCTCAGATGAGGTATCGATACCACGCTGCTCCATAGCCCCGATCGCCAGAGTCGTCGTCGTCGACCCGGGCCGGCCCGTACCGATCACCAAACCCCGCAACGCCTCGAACTTCTCATCAACCGTCGAGTCCTGGGTAATACCCGCAGCAGCAGCAGCTTCAGGCGAAATCACCCCGAACTCGTTCGGGCCATGGGAGAAACCGAAGATCCCACGGAAATCCAAACCCCTAGTCACCGCACGGATCCCATGCTGAGTACCCAACTGAGTGAACGCCACCGAACCCGACGCCAAAGCCGAGAACAGATCAACACCACCACCCAACTCGATCCGCTCCAACTCCAAACCCTCAGCCTCGAAGAAACCAGCATCCTCCGCCACGAAGAACAACAACTCAGCCATACCACCAAAACCGGCCCAACGCACCTTCGACTCCGACAACGGCGCAGGCGGCGCAGGCGGCGC
The DNA here is from genome assembly GCA_011523635.1 of Acidimicrobiia bacterium. GTDB lineage: Bacteria > Actinomycetota > Acidimicrobiia > Spongiisociales > Spongiisociaceae > Spongiisocius. The sequence continues at coordinate 2,058 of WTGI01000062.1, read as the reverse complement.
CGTCACCTCAACCTCAACAGTCTCGGTAACCACCTCAGTAACAACCTCAGTAACAATCGAAGTCACCGTGATCGTCTCACCCGGCACCTCAACCTCAACAATCTCAGTCACCGTCTCACCCGGCACCTCGACCTCAACCTCAACAATCGAAGTCACCACCACAGTCTCAGGCGGCGCCGCCGGCTCCTCATCCCCACAAGCCACCGCCACCAAAGCAAGGGCAACCCCCAGAACCAACAACCCCCGAAAACCACCAAATCTCCTAGCCATCAATGTCCTCTCCTTCCCTAACCACCCGACACCCCGGGAATCCGTTCTCATTTCGTGCTCCTCACTTGCGCGGATCGTCTGCTTGAAGAATTCTCAGGATGCGGCGATTCGTCGCCGGGCGGAACTCGGAAGCCAGCATGTCGAGCTTCTGCCTGGCGCCACTGTCGATGTAGGCCTGAGCGGCGGCTTCGGTCTCCCAGAACGTGAGGCTGACCCCCTCTCGGGCGTCCGGGTCATCGAACGTGTAGACAGCTACGAACCCGGGAATCTCCTTCAGCTTCGGCACGAACTCGGGCCATAGCTCCCGGCGGGTGTCACCGTCGGGATCCACACCGTACTGATGCAGGATCACATACCGAGGCACACCGGGCTCAGTCATTCGCCCCCAACACCCCTTTCACGATGATCTCGAGTTCACCGATTGTGATGTAGCCCTCAGCCCTACCCAAGAGCGCATCCTTGGTACGGCTCCGCACCTCTTCAAGGTCCTCATCCGAGCACTCGTAGCCGAGTTCTCCAATGAAGTCGGCAATGATCTCTTTGTGCTTGTGCAGGCCCTCGGGCTGGATGTAGTGGATCTTGCCGAAGACGTTCGGCCCTATCACGCTTTCGAATGGTTTGCCCAGGACCTCACCGGCAATCGCCATCGGGCTCTCCGGGGGGTCGTCGGGGTCGCGGTGGCCGTACCCCTCCTCCATGTTCGCCTGCCAGCCGATGATGGGCTTGATGGCATCGCTGATGCGGCCGCCGAATGCCTTCTCGACCTCCTCGGCGAGCGGAAGCAGCTTGTCGAGGCGCACTCCGGCGTCCCAGCCGTATGCATAGAGTGCGCATGCGACCTCTTCGAGGGCCGCCGTCCCTGAGCGGTCGCCGACACCATTCATTGCCGCGTCGATGAAGTCCGCGCCGGCTTCGGCAGCCGCGAGCGAGTTCGCGGTCGCCATGCCGAGGTCGTTGTGATGCTGGACGTACAGATTGACGTCGCCGATCGTTTCCTTGATCTCGCGGCAGATGAGATACGAGGCTCTCGGGTTGCTCTGGCCCCGGCTGTCGTAGATGTAGATACCCATGGCGCCCGCGTCCACTCCTGCCTTGCAGAACAGTTTGATGGTCTGGATGCTGTGCCGGAACGAGTCGGGGAAGCTGAAGATGATCTGGGCGTCTCGCTCTACGCCGTAGCTCACGGTCTCGTGGATCGCGTCGACCACCTGTTCCTTGGTGAACGGGCCCTTGGTGAAGTCGCTCCAGTAGCTGATCTGCGGGTAGTAGGGGAAGGTGACGAAGGTGTCCGCCTCGCATGCGAGGTGACTGTCGTACCGCTTCTTCCAGTCGCCCTGCTCGAGAGGCAGCACGTGGGCGATCAGCTTGTCGCAGATGGGCGTCTCTATGCCTCCGCGCTTGCAGGCTCTCACCCAATCCTTGAGCTCACGCGGCGATAGGCCGATCGGCGTCGTGATCTCGCCGACACCGAGTTCGTCGAGCAGGTGCGCCAGGCGTATGCGCGCCGCCCACGAGAGGTGTCGGCCGACCATGTCTTCACCCTCGCTGAGGGTGCAGTCGATGATCTTGACCGACCGCCCCTTGGCAGCAATTGCGTCCTGGACCTCAGGATCCCAATAGGCCGGTACCGAGAAGTACTCGCGTGGTTTGTGCCAAGGTCCCCAAGAGTGGTCCTGCAACGTCACTACGCCTCCTTCCGCGCTTCGCGCCGAGCCCCGGTTGGACCGTCCGGCACTCGGGCGGGTCCGGCGACCTGCTCGGGGGCGGGGGACGGGGCCGTCATCAGGA
>WTGI01000084.1 GCA_011523635.1 Acidimicrobiia bacterium | reverse complement strand
CGCAGGCCCCCACGAGGACGAGCGTTTCGGGGGTGGCGGATCCGACTCGTGCCCAGATAGCTCAAGTCGAGGGCGTCTCCGAGCTGATCACGCCCAACGACGAGTTTTACGTGATCGACACCGCTATCGGGGTCCCCCAGGTCGACCATCGAACCTGGAGCCTCTCCTTCACCGGGCGGGTCGACAATCCCTTCAGCGTCACGTACGACGAGTTGCTGGCCATGCCGCTGGTGGAGCGCTACATCACGCTCTGCTGCGTGTCGAACCAGGTGGGCGGGGGCCTGGTGGGCAACGCCAAATGGCTGGGCGTTCCGCTCCGGACCCTGGTCGAGAGGGCCGGTGTCCACAGGGACGGCAACCAGTTGGTCGGTCGGTCGGTCGACCGGTTCACGGTCGGCTTCCCCACCGCCGCGGTGTTCGACGGACGAGAGGCCCTAGTGGCGATAGGCATGAACGGCGAGCCCCTCCCGCTCAAGCATGGGTTCCCGGCCCGCCTGGTCGTTTCCGGGCTGTATGGATACGTATCCGCCACCAAGTGGCTGACCGAGGTGGAGTTCACCGGCTGGAACGACTTCGACGCCTACTGGGTCCCGAGAGGATGGGCCAAACAGGCGCCTATCAAGACGCAATCGCGGATCGACACGCCCAGAGAGGGGAACATCAACGCCGGTACCAACGTCATAGCCGGAGTCGCATGGGCCCAGACCCGGGGCATCTCGAGGGTACAGGTGCGGGTCGACGACGGTGACTGGACCAACGCGCACCTTCCCCAGGAGTTGTCCATCGACACCTGGCGGCAGTGGTACCTGGAGCACGACTTCACGCCGGGCGCCCACACGATCGCGGTCAGAGCCACCGACGGCACCGGCCAAACCCAGACCGCCAGGGTCCGCCGGCCCCGACCCGACGGCGCAACCGGCTACCACACCATCCAGGTCCACGCCGCTTGATACTAGTCGCTAGGCGTTAGCTACTAGTTGTTAGCCATTTGTTGATGATAATTAGCTATATCTATTCTGCTGCCTACTCTCTTTGGCGCACTTCAACGAGTGTATTAGCACACTAGTACATTAATGTGTTATGATCCCGGACTCTTGGACCTGCGCCGAGCCGGTCCTTATTGGAGTAGCACCCCATGAACATGCCTGATCGCAACTGGAGAACCCCCGACTCCGACGCCCTCTGCCGCGCCCTGCTCAGCCTCGAGACGTTGGACGAGATGGCGCTCTTCCTGCGCGACCTCTGCACCCGCACCGAGATCGAGGGGCTGTCGAGCCGGTGGGAAGTTGCCACGCTGCTCGAGTCCGGCCTCCCCTACCGGCAGGTATCCGAGCAGACCGGCGCGTCCGTCACCACCGTGGGCCGGGTCAACGAATGGCGCCGTTTCGGGACGGGTGGGTACCGCATCGCCCTCGACCGACTTGACAGGTCCGGCCAAGATGCCCGGTAGACCGCTCCGGGTGGCGGTTCCCAACAAGGGCCGGCTCCGGGAGCCCACCATCGCCCTCCTCCGGGAGGCGGGCCTGTCGTTCGAGCAGAGCGAACGGGTGCTGTCGGTGAGGGTACGCAACGCCGACATCGAGCTCCTCTTCGTACGGGCCGAGGACGTGGTGGATCTGGTCGAGACCGGCGTGGCAGACCTGGGCGTGACCGGACTCGACCTGCTCGAGGAACTGGGGCGCGGGAACGGGGCCGAACACGTGGCCACCCTGCTGACGCTCGGCTACGGCCGGTGCGCTCTGACCGTGGCGGTCCCGGTCGATTCCCCGGTACGGGAACCGGAGGACTTCGGCGACCGGATGGCGGTTGCCACCTCACACCCGAACCTGACCCGGAGGTACTTCTCGAGACTCGGGAGCCGGGTACTCGTGAAAAGGCTCCGCGGTTCCGTCGAGGTTGCTCCCAAGCTGGGGTTCGCCAGCGCCGTGGCCGACCTGGTGTCCACGGGAAGCACCATGCTCATCAACGGGCTCCGGCCGGTTGCGACCATCATGCAGAGCGAGGCGGTACTCATCGGCGCCAACGGGTCGGGCAGCTTGGACCCCGATAGGCACCAACCCGAGATCGAGAGGGTGGTGACCGCGATCGAGGCGGTGCTGGCCGGGAGGAAGAAGCGGTACCTGTTGCTCAACGCCCCCCTCGAGACGACCGAGCGGATCACAGCCCTGATTCCGGGCCTCGAGGCGCCCACCATCATCCCGCTGGCCGAGGACGGCATGGTGTCGATCCACTCGGTGGTGGGTCGCGACGAGGTCTGGAACCTGCTGCCCCGCCTCAAGGAGGCGGGGGGACAGGACATCCTGGTCCTGCCGATCGGGCAGCTGATCCCGTGAGCCCTCCCGGCTCCTCCCGCCTGCTGAGGGTGCGCCGGCTGTCCGGTCTCGAGGCCTGTGCCCGGCGGCAGATACTCGACCGGACGGCTGTGCCCGACCCCGAGGTTCGCCGGGCCGTAGCCTCCATCTGCAGGATGATCCGCCGGGACGGTGACCGGGCGCTGGCGGAGGCCGGCGCCTCCTACGGCGGCGGGCGTCCTGATCCCCGGGTGACGCCGGCCGAGATCTCCCAAGCCCTCGACAATGCCGAGCCCAGCGTTCGCAAGGCGCTCGAACAGGCCATCGACGCGGTACGCCGGCACCATGAAACGCAGAAGCCCTCCGCCAGCTCGCACGAGACCGCGCCCGGCGTGCGGATCGACCGCCACTGGTCCCCGCTCCGGCGGGTGGGGGCGTACGTGCCCGGCGGCAAGGCCGGCTACCCGTCCAGCCTGGTCATGACCGTGGTCCCGGGCCAGGTGGCCGGAGTCGGCGAGATCGCGGTGGCGACCCCCTGCGACGGGAACGGGCGGATCGACCCCACCCTGCTGGCGGCGGCCGGGCTGCTGGGCGTGGAGGAGGTGTACGCCATGGGCGGCGCCCAGGCCATCGCCGCCCTCGCCTACGGCACCGAGAGCATCCCCTCCGTGGACAAGATCGTGGGGCCGGGCAACGCCTGGGTGACCGCCGCCAAGCTCGAGGTGTTCGGCGCCTGCGCCATCGACCTGCCGGCCGGTCCGAGCGAGGTCCTGGTGGTGGCCGACCACACCGCCGACCCTCGCCTCGTCGCCATCGACCTCCTCTGCCAGGCCGAGCACGGTCCCGACTCGCCGGCCGTCCTGGTCACCACCGACCCAGGGCTGGCGGCCCGGGTGGAGACCGAGATCGCCCGCCTGCTACCCCTACTCCCCCGACGGGACATTCTCGGGACCGCCCTGGCCGACCACGGATGGATCCTCATAGCCGATACCATCCACGATGCGGTGGGCTTCGCCAACGAGTACGCGGCCGAGCACGTCTCGGTGCTCACCGCCGACGCGCCGGGAACCGCCGCCGGAGTCGTCAATGCCGGGTCGGTCTACGTGGGCCGGTGGTCACCGGAGTCCGCGGGCGACTATGCCACCGGCGCCAACCACGTTCTCCCCACCGGAGGATTGGCCAGATCCCACGGACCTCTGGGCGTGGACGACTTCGGATCGTGGAGGCAGGTCCAGACGCTGACCAGGGAAGGCCTGGCCGCCATCCGCCCGGTCATCGAGGAACTCGCCGCCGCCGAGGGTCTGGACGCCCACCGGATGGCGGCCGCCATGCGATTCGACCCGACCACCACCCGAACCCCTACCGACAGCGAGGAGGCCTGAATGCCCCGCAACGCAACCTGCCGGCGCAGCACCAAGGAAACCCGGGTATCGGTGATGCTCGACCTCGACGGGAACGGCGACGCCACCGTGCGGACCGGCATCGGGTTCTTCGATCACCTGCTCACCTCTCTCGCCCACCATGCCCTGTTCGACCTGACCGTCGACACGGACGGCGACGTGGAGGTGGACGACCACCACACGGTGGAGGACACCGCCCTGTGCGTCGGCGAGGCGCTCGGCGCCGCCCTGGGCGACCGCACCGGCATACACCGTTTCGGCGACGCCCGGGTGCCGATGGACGAGGCCATCGCTGCAGCCACCGTGGACGTGGGAGGCCGGCCCTACTCCGTGATCGACCTGGAGCTGGCCAACCCCGCCATCGGCAACCTGACCGCCCAGAACATCCCGCACGCTCTGGAGTCATTCGCCCGGTCCGCCGGGATCACGATGCACCTGACCGCCACCGGACGGAACGATCACCATGTGGCCGAGGCCGCCTTCAAGGCCGTGGCCAGGGCCCTGCGGGCCGCCGTCTCTCCCGACCCCCGCCGCAGCGGTATGCCGTCCACCAAAGGGACGCCGTCCCAGGAGGGCATGTGACCTCTCCGCCCCTGGTGGCGGTGATCGATCATGGCGCCGGCAACCTGGTCTCGATCAGCCAGGGCCTGGAGCGGGCCGGGGCCAGGGTGGCCGTCGCCACCGGTCCGGCCGACCTGTCCCGCGCCGCGGCGGTGGTCCTGCCGGGCGTGGGCGCGCCCGGCGCCGCCATGAGCCGGCTGACGGACGAAGGGCTGGTGGAACCGCTCAGGTCGTGGAAGGGGCCACTCCTAGGCATCTGCATCGGCCTGCAGCTGTTCTTCGAGGAGAGCGACGAGGACGGCCAGGCCTGCCTGGGCCTCGACCGGGGAAGGGTGCGGAAGCTGGAGGACGCTCCGCTGCTCCCCCACATCGGATGGAACGACCTGACCTTCCCGCCGAACGGCCGGCGGGACCCCCTGTTCGACGGCATTCCCCCGGAAGCGACCTTCTACTTCGTCCACAGCTACGCACCCGTCCCCGAGGACCCGGCCATCGCCATCGCCTACACCGAGTATCCCCACCCGTTCACGGCCGCCGTTCGCAGCGCCGGCCGGATCGGCGTCCAGTTCCACCCGGAGCGGAGCGGTGATCAGGGTCTCCGGGTCCTCGCCAACTTCGTGGCTGAGGTCGAGGAGTGGTCCCGCGCGGCCGGCGGTGCCGGGGGTGCCCGTTGACCCTGAGAACGCGCATCATCGCCTGCCTGGACGTGAAGCACGGACGGGTGGTGAAGGGGGTCAACTTCGTCAACCTCACCGACGAGGGCGATCCCGTGGAGTTGGCAGCTCGCTACGCCGCGGAGGGGATGGACGAGATCGTCTACCTCGATATCGCCGCCTCCCCCGAGGGCCGCTTCGCCTTCCTCGACGTGGTCCACCGCACCGCCGAGAACGTCTTCGTCCCCCTAACCGTGGGCGGCGGTGTGCGCGAGGTGGACGACATGCGCCGGGTGCTGAGGGCCGGGGCGGACAAGGTATCGCTGAACACCGCCGCGGTGCGCACCCCGGACCTCCTGGACCGGTGCGCCGATGCGTTCGGGAGCCAGTGCGTGGTGCTCGCGATCGACGCTAAGGCCATGCCCGGAGGCTCGTGGAACGTCTACGTGACCGGCGGGCGCCACGACACCGGACGTGATGCGGTGGAGTGGGCCACCGAAGGGGTCGCACGCGGCGCTGGTGAGATCCTGCTGACCTCCATGGACCGGGACGGAACCAACATCGGCTTCGATACACCACTGCTCCGGACCATCACCGGCGCGGTGGACGTACCGGTGATCGCCTCGGGCGGCGCCGGCCGGCCGGGCCACTTCGTCGAAGCGGTGGAGGCGGGGGCGTCGGCGGTGCTGGCCGCCTCCATCTTCCACCGGCGCGAGGTGGAGCTGGGTGAGATCAAGCGGGCGATGAGCGAGGCAGGAATACCGGTACGCCATGTCTGACCTTGCCATCACCTGGGACGACCGCGGGCTGGTTCCGGCCATCGTCCAGGACCACCGCACCGGCGAAGTGCTGATGATGGCGTGGATGGACACAGAAGCACTGAGCCTCACCCTGTCCACCGGCGAGGTCCATTTCTGGTCGCGGTCCCGCCGGCGGCTGTGGAAAAAGGGCGAGACCAGCGGCAACACGCTCCGGCTGGTCGCGATCGGCGTGGACTGCGACCGGGACACGCTGGTGGTGAAGGTGGCGCCGGCCGGGCCGGCCTGCCACACAGGAGACCGCACCTGCTTCGAGAACCCCGATAGCGGGGACGATCCAGCACCGCAGGGTTTCGCCGACCTGGAACGGCTGTGGCAGACCATCGCCGACCGGATCTCATCGGCGTCCACGACCGGTTCCTACACCGCCCGGCTGGCCGAGGGAGGGCCACCCGCCACCGGCCGCAAGCTGATCGAAGAGGCCTCGGAACTGGCGGAGGCAGCTCTCCTACACCGTTCGGGCCGGGCCGGCGACCGGCGGGTGGCCGAGGAGGCGGGAGACATCGTCTACCACCTGCTGGTCCTGCTCGCGGAACGGGGTGTCAGCGCAAGAGACGTGATGGAGGAACTGGCCTCCCGCCGCCGGACCCCCTGAGACACGGCAGTGATGCACGTGAGCCCGGTGCCCGCCGGCTACTCGCCAGCGACCGGTATTGTCCAAGCATCGAACGAAGGGAACGGTGCATGATCGAGGAACGGGTCCGCAAGGCGCCGTCGGGTCTACTGGCGCTGCTGGTCCTGCTGGTGCTGTTCGCCCTCGACGTGTATCTGCTGATCCGAGGCAGCATCGACGGGACCCTATGGCTCATCCTGGTCACATCGTTGCTGGTCCCGATCATCCTCATCCTGTCGGCCGGCCTGTTCACTGTGGCCCCGAACGAGGCTCGCGTGCTCCAGCTGTTCGGAAGCTACGTGGGCACTGTCCGCGACACCGGACTCCGGTACACCAATCCCCTCTACTCGAAGCGGCGCATCTCGGTGCGGGTCCGCAACTTCGAGACGGAACGCTCGAAGGTCAACGACACCGACGGCAACCCTATCGAGATGGCCGCGGTGGTGGTGTGGAAGGTGGCGGACACCGCCGAAGCCAGCTTCGAGGTGGACGACTACGTCAACTTCGTGCATGTCCAGAGCGAGTCGGCGGTGCGCAACCTGGCTACCCGCTATCCCTATGACACGCAGCAGGAGGGCCAGATCTCGCTGCGCGGCGACACCGAGGAGATCGCCGACCAGTTGAAGACCGAGATCCAGGGCCGCCTCGGCAAGGCGGGGGTGGAAGTGCTCGAAGCCCGGATCACCCACCTGGCCTACGCACCCGAGATCGCGTCAGCGATGCTCCAGCGCCAGCAGGCCGGGGCCATCATCGCCGCCCGCAGCCAGATCGTGGAGGGTGCGGTGAGCATGGTCGAGATGGCGCTCGAAGGACTGTCCACCCGCGGGATCGTGGAACTCGACGAGGAGCGCAAGGCCAACATGGTGAGCAACCTGCTCGTGGTCCTGTGCGGCGACAAGGCCACCCAACCGGTCCTGAACACCGACACGCTCTAACGTCCGGATCGTCGGTTCGCCGGGTTTCGTGACTAGTTGAGCGGCACGTAGACCGATCCGGATCGATCGCGACTTCTAACCCGGGTCGTTGTCCGGTGACCAGGGGGTTGAACCCGTCACATCCCCGTTATAGATTGCTGGATACCGTAGCCATTAGCGCTCCGGCTCCAAGGCGTAGTCTCGAAGACTCGATGTGTGTATATTAGGGTGTATGCCCAGGATTCAGGTGTATCTACCGGACGACCTCTACCGTGAAGTCAAGGACCGCGGGTTCGCGCCTTCCAAGTTGCTGCAGGAGGCGGTCCGGGTCGAGCTTCGACGGAAGCAACTGCTCGCTGAGACCGACTCCTATCTGGCCGAGGTCCTCGACGAGGTCGGGGAGCCCGATGCGGAAGACTACGCCTGGGCACAAGCCCTGGCCGGCCGCATCGCTCGGAGGGCCCATCAGGAAGCCGTCTAGGCGTGCTCCGCTAAGAACTTGCTGCTTCTGGACTCCGGCGCGGTATCCCGGCTCGCGGAGCGGTCCCGCAGAAGCGTCGCTCTGATCGCGACCTTGCGGACCACCGGCTCATGGCCTCCGGTCGTGCCCGCTCCGGTATTGATCGAAGCCCTCCACGGTCATTCGGGCAGGGATGCGCAGACCAACCGGCTGTTGAAGGCATGCAACGTGATCGAGCAGGTACCCGAGAAGCTGGCGCGACGAGCCGCACTCCTCAGATACCTGGCACGCCGGGGATCCGCGATCGACGCGCTCGTGGTTGCGATGGCTGAGCCGGGTGGCACGGTGCTCACCTCCGACCTCGCTGATCTCCGCGCCTTGGCGGCGCACGCGAGTGATGTTCTCATCGAGAGGATTTGAGGCCCAGCCCAAGGCGTCACGTCGGGGCGTTCCAATCCTTACGGCCGGACGGGCAGATCCGGCCGCGGCCGCTCCCGCGCGATCATCGCGCGACAAGCCGGCAACCGGGCTATACACTCCGCGTGTGGCCGATCAACCGCTGGTGAGACTGGTAGATGTCGGGTTCTCCACCTCGGGCTCGGTGATCCTGCGCGGCGTGGACCTGACGGTCGAAGCCGGTGAGATAGTGGGGATCAGCGGACCCAACGGGGCGGGCAAGACGACCCTCTTGCGCCTCCTGTCCACATTGCTCCGGCCCACCTCCGGCAGCGGCACCCTCTTGGGCGTAGACACCGGCGCCCGCCCCCAGGATCTGGTGCCCGTCCGGCGCCAGATCGCCCTGGTCGGTCACTTCCCGGCGCTCTGGCCCGAGCTGACGCTCAGGGAGAACGTGAACCTTCCGGCGGGACTGCGGCATGGTCCGGCAGATGGCGACCCCCTCAGCGCCGTCGGGTTGGCGGGAGTGGCGGGGTTGAAGGCCGCGCACGCCTCCCTTGGAATGCAACGCCGAGTCGAGTTCGCCCGCCTCTTAGCATGGACGCCCCGCTTGCTCCTCCTGGACGAACCCCACGCCGGCCTGGACGAATCCGCAGGCCCGCTGGTGGATCATCTCGTCGACCGGGTAACCGAAGGGGACGGGGCGGTGGTGATGGTCTCGCACGACCGGAACCGGGCGGGTTCAATGCTCACCCGCAGGTTGTCGGTGACCGCCGGAACGATCCTCGAGGCGCCGGCATGACCCCCCGCGCCTTCTGGCAGCAGGTGGGGTGGGTGTTCGCCAAGGATCTGCGGGTCGAGTTCCGCGGTGGGGTAACGCTCCGGATGGCGACACCGTTCGCCGCCCTCGCGCTTCTATTGGCGCCCCTCGCCACCGGCACCGACACCGCCCTGCTCCGCCGGATCGGCCCGGGCATGCTCTGGCTGGTGGTGATCCTGTTCGGCATGACGGTCACCCTGCGGGCCGGCGCCCGCGAGTCGGGTCCGGTCCGGGATCTGCTCACGCTGAGCGGTCTCGACCCCGCCGCCGGCTTCCTGGGGCGGAGCCTGGCGAGCGCCCTCCTGCTGTTGGGGGTGACCGTGGTGCTCGCCCCGCTGATGATCGTCCTGTACGCACCGGAAGGAAACCCGGGTTGGGGGTGGCTCGCCCTGCTGACGATCGCCGGGGTGATGGCGCTCGGTCTGCTGGGGTCGCTGGTCGCCACGCTGGTTACCGGCCTGCGGGACCGCACCGCGCTCGGGCCGCTCCTGGCGATACCCCTGGCCGTTCCGGTCCTCCTGGCCACCGCCCGCGGCACGGATTCCGCCATCTCCCAGCGAAGTAGCCTGTCCTGGTTGCTCCTGCTGGTGGCCATGAACCTGGCCCTCGTCATCGTCGGCGTGCTGCTGGCAGGGCCCATGGACGAGACGACCCGGTAAGGACGCGTCATGGCACCATCTCTCCACCCGAGGTCCCGGGTCGTTACCGCCACCGGCGTGGCCGCGCTGTGCCTGATGGCGGTCGGCCTGTACATGGCGGTCACCGCCCCTGATGAGGAGACCCAGGGAGAGGCCGCCCGGCTGCTATTCGTCCACGTCCCGTCCGCGATCACCGCCTACATCGCTCTCTTCGCCGGGCTGCTGGCGGGGGCCTGGTACCTGATCCGCCGCTCCCCCGCGGCCGACCTGGTGTCCGCCGCCGCGATCGAGGTCGGCGTGCTGTTCACCGCCATCACCCTGCTGACGGGCATGATCTGGGGACGCTTCGTCTGGGGGGTGTGGTGGGACTGGGGAGACGCCCGGATGGTGTCAACCGCCGTGCTGTTCTTCTTCTACCTCGGGTACCTGGCCCTGCGCCGGTCGATCACGGATCCTCGGGTCCGGGCGGTGCGCTGCGCCGTACTGGGGATCGTCGGATTCGTCCAGGTACCGATAGTGCATTACTCGGTCCTTTGGTTCCGGACGCTCCACCAGGGTCCCTCCATCATCCGTCCCGACCTGGCCAACAGCACCATGGACGCCGCCTTCGTAGCCCCGCTGGGCGCCGCTCTGGCCGCCTTCGTCGCCACCCTCGCCTACCTGGTGGCGGTCCGGGTTCGCATCGCCCGCCTCGAGGCGGCGGTTGCGCGGTCCGCCACCACATCGCAGCCGGTCGGCGCGTCGGTCGGCCCTCCGAGGCTCGGAGGCCGGGATGGCGGGTAGTTGGGTGCTGTTCGGCTACCTGGTCGCCTACGCGGCGCTGGCGATCTATGCCGGCCAACAGGCCTACCGCATCAGGCAGCTCCGCCGGCGCCTGCCCCCGGAGACATGAACCGCCGCCACGTCCTGATCCCGGCCGGGGCGCTCCTGGCGATCGTGGTCGGCTTCCTGGTGTGGGGGGGCCTCAGCGACAACGTCGTCTACTACCTGACGCCCTCGGAGGCGGTCGATCAGCGAGCCGACCAGGAGCCCGGCTACCGGTTCCGTCTGGGCGGCTTGGTCGAGGCGGACTGGCTCGAGGGAACCGAAGACGGGGTCCGGTTCATGGTCGGGGACGGCGCCGTCTCGATAGCCGTCGAGCACACCGGCGCCGTACCCCAGCTGTTCCGGCCCGGGATCGGAGTGGTCGTCGAGGGGGCCTGGGAGAGTGACACGTTCCGGTCGGACACCCTGCTGATCAACCATGACGAGCAGTACCGGGCCGTGGACGGCGAGGGAACCTACCAGGTACCGACCGCCGGGTCATGATCGCCTGGCTGGGACTCGGCTCGATCCTGGTCGCTCTCGGGGCGGCGCTGGCGGCGGCATGGAGGGGACTTCCCGCCCTGGCTGGTCGGGGCTCCGTGCCGATGGAGCGGATGAGACGTCCCGTGCTGTGGCTCCTCGGTGGGGCTGCAGCCGCCATGCTGGTGCTGGAGATCGGCCTCCTGGCCGGCGACTTCTCCATTGCCTACATCGCGAATAACCACCGGATCGGAACCCCGCTGATCTTCACCATCGCCGCGGGATGGGCCGCGCTTGAGGGTTCGATCGTCCTGTGGGGGTTGGTGCTGGCAGCCTTCACCGGAGCGGTCTTCCGGGCCATGTACCGGCGCGACCACCCGCTGGCGGGAGGAACCCTGTCGGTACTGGGGATGCTGGCCGTGTTCTGGTTCGGCCTGATGGCCACGGTCGCCAACCCCTTCGCGGTCTGCACCGCGGCAGCCGATACCGCCGGGTGCGCCCTGTCGGGCTGGGCGCCCTGGTCGGCCGTCGACCTTCCCGAAGCCGGCAGGGGGGCCAATCCCCTCCTCCAGAACCACATCCTGATGGCGGTTCACCCGCCCGTCCTGTACGTGGGTTACGTGGGCTTCTCGGTGCCGTTCGCGGTCGGTATCGCCTCGCTGGCCACCGCCGACCATGAGGAAACCTGGCTCCGGACGACCCGTACCTGGACCCTGACCGCCTGGGGCTTCCTGACCACCGGCATCGTGCTGGGCGCCTGGTGGAGCTACGAGGTGCTGGGCTGGGGCGGCTACTGGGGCTGGGACCCGGTGGAGAACGCCTCCTTCATCCCCTGGTTGCTGGCCACCGCCTTCATCCACTCGTCAGTGGTCCAGATGCGGCGGGGCGTGCTCCAGTCCTGGAACTACGTGCTCGTGATCGGCGCCTTCGCAGCCACCATCCTCGGGACCTTCCTGACCCGCTCGGGCGTGGTCGCCTCGGTGCACAGCTTCACCCAGTCGTCCATCGGCCCCGTCCTGCTGGCGTTCCTGGCGGTGGTTCTGGCCGGGTCCCTGGCCCTGTTCGCCACCCGCATCCACCTGGTGGGCAGCGCTCCCCGCCTCGACTCGCTCGCCAGCCGGGAGGGTGCATTCCTCCTCAACAACCTGCTCCTGGCGGTATTCGCCTTCGTGGTGCTGTCGGGCACCCTGTTCCCGCTGGCCGTAGAGGCCTTCCAGGGCAACACGGTGGGCGTGGGACGGCCGTTCTTCGACCGGTGGGCCGTGCCCCTCTCCTACGGCCTGATCCTGGCGATGGGTGTCGGACCCATCACGCCGTTCCGGGTGGCCCGCCGCCAGGTGTTGTGGCAACGGGTACGGACGCCCGTGCGGATCTCCCTGGGTCTCGCGGCCCTGCTGATCCTCCTGGTGAGCCGCAACCGGCACGTAATCGTGGTGGTCCTGCTGGCGGTCTTCGTGGTATCGGCCATCGCCAGGCACCTGATAGTGCTGGTCCGCCGGCGCGCCGCCGCCACCGGCCAGGGATCGATGGCATCCGCGGGGTCCCTGATGAGGCGTGATCCCGGCTACTGGGGCGGGCAGATATCCCACGTCGGCGTGGCGATCCTGGCCGTCGGGATCGCGGTCTCCGCCAACCACGCCGGATCGGGGTCCATCGCGCTGAGCCCGGGCGAGACCGCTCCGTTCGCCGGCTACGAGATCGCCTACCGGACCCCGTTCTCGCGCGCCGAGCCGAACCGGGATGTCGTGGGCGCACGCCTGGACGTGTCGCGGGGCGGCGAAGCGGTGACCGTAATGTCCCCGAGCCTCAACAGCTACGGCACCGGCATCCCCCCGGTGGTGACCCCCGCGGTGTACTCGACGCCGCGGGGAGACCTGTACGTCTCGCTCACCCGGCTCGACAGCTCGGGGATGGTGGCCGATGTGTGGAGCTACCCGCTCCAGTGGATGGTATGGCTGGGTGGGCTGGTGACGGCGGCGGGAGCCGGCTTCTCGCTCTCGTCCGTGGCGGGCCGGCGACGGCGCACCGCCGGAGCGGGCCGTGGCTGACCGCCGCGCCATCCTGGCGGGCGCCGCCACCCTGATCCTGGCCGGGATCGTCGGTTGGGGCCTGGTGGTCGGTGAGCCGAGCGAACGTGACCGGGTGGAGGCGCTCGGTGCCCGGATCCGGTGCCCGGTCTGCCAGGGGGAGTCGATAGCCGACTCTCCCACGTCCTATGCCCAGGACATCCTGGGGTTCGTGGAGGAGAAGGTGGACGAGGGCTGGAGCGACGAGCAGATCCTGGACTACCTGGAGGACAGGTTCGAGGGCATCCGGTTGGATCCCCGCTTCTCCGGTACGACGGTGCTGCTCTGGGTGCTGCCGGCCGGTGTGGCCGCCGCAGGCGCCTGGCTGGCCGCCCGGCGGCTGATCCGGCGACCGGAGCCTGCCGATGGGTGACGGGCCTCCGGTGAGCCGGCGTCGGACCCTGGTCGAGGCGGACATCCTCGACGTACGCCGGCAACTGGCCGAGGAGGAGCTCGACGCCGCCACCGCCCGGCGGCTGCTCGAGCGGTACCGCCAAGAACTGGACTCCATCGAGGCCGGCGCGGAGGACGGAGTCCCGGAGCACGCGGCACCCGGCCGATCCGGGAGGCGCCCGGCGGGGACGTTGTTGCTGATCGGCGCCGTGATCGCGGTGTCGGTGACCGCCTACCTGGCAATCCGGCCCAGGGAGGGCGGGTTCGTGACCGGCAACATGGAGGCACCGGTAGACCTTTCCGAGGTCACCAACGACCAGATGGAAGCGGTTATCGCCGCCAACCAGGACGTACCCGAGATCGCCGCCATGCGGCTCCGCCTGGCCGACCGGTACTTCGAGGCCGGGGAGTTCTCGAACGCCCTCCCCCACTACCTGGGCGCTCTGGACGGTGACCTCGATCGCACCCGCCGAGCCCGCGCCCTGGCGAGGGTCGGCTGGATGACCTTCCAGTCGGGCAATGCCGGCATCGCCCGGTCCTACCTGGACGAGGCCCTGGCCACAGATGACGGCTACGCGGAGGCACACCTGTTCCTCGGGTTGCTGCTGCTGGCCGAGGCGGACGCCACCGGCGCCCTGGAACATCTGGAACCTCTGCTGGACGAGGAGGACCTCCCCGAAGGGACCCGGGAGGCGATCGAAGTATGGGTCGCCGAAGCCCGGCGACTGGCGGGGGCCGGCGGATGAGTTCCCGGGGGCGCTACCTGCTGGTAGCCGGGCTGGTAGTCGTCGGCCTGGCGGTGGCCGTCTTCGCCGCCCGGTTCGGGGACGATGCCGGCGGGAGCGCCTCACCGGTCATCGGCGCAGCGGTTCCCGACCTGACCCTCCCCTATCTGGACGGAAACGGTTCCTTGAACCTGGCTGATCTGAGCGGCTCCCACGACGTGGTGGTGGTCAACTTCTTCGCCTCCTGGTGCCTGCAATGCCGCAACGAGCACGCCGATCTCGTCTCGACGGCCGACGCCTACCACGACCGATCGGTCCGGTTCCTGGGAATCGCCTTCCAGGACGATCCCGCCCGCGCCACTACTTTCCTGGACGAGTTGGGCCGGGGTGGCGCCACCCGGTACCTGTCCGATCCGGGCTCCCGCGCCGCCATCGAGTTCGGCATCTTCGGCGTACCCGAGACCGTCTTCATCTACGGTGGCGTCATCGTCGGGAAGTTCCTCGGCGAGTCCGACGCCCTCACCCTCACCGGAGCCCTGGAGCAACTCCTATCCGGCCAGGCAATCGAGTCGAGACAGGTAGGCGAATTCCGCCAGTCCGCTGAGGGAAACCGGTAGATCTGCCCTTGCCGGCCCAGCCTCCGGTCGCGGCGCGGATAGTCTGGAGTTACGAGCACCGGATTGCGATTCGGCGCCGAACGGGGCATGCGCACCGCTGACCAACTCGTACCGAAACGGGGCACCACAGATGACCGATCAGCAAGACCCGCCGCAGCAACGGATTGACGGCAACGACCCTTTCGGGATGTCCCGGTTCAGCATCCGGCGCTATTCGATCCAGCACTTCCTCCTGATCGTTCTGGTAAACGTCCTGGTGGCGACGCTGACCGTCGCCACGATCCGGTGGGGCAACCCGGCGCTGGTGGCGCTGTCGGCCACGACGATGGTCATCGTCCTGATCAAGACGGTGCTGGTGGTATGGGTGGGCATGCGTACGGTGGAGGTGGAGATCTGGATCAGACGCCTCGGTATGGGTGACTTCGAGTACCGCATCGAGCCGCGGGGCAGCGACGAGATCGCCAAGGCCTGTGAAGCGTTGGAGACGTTGCGGCTGCGTTCAATCGAGGTCGTGAGGCTGCAACTAGTGGAACGCCTCAGTGCCGAGTTGGCCTCGGCCAACGCCGACCTGGAGACCCGGAACCTCGAACTGGATCGGACCCTGTCCCAGCTCCGCGAGGCGCAGGACCAGTTGGTTGCCCAGCAGAAGCTGCGGGAGATGGTCGATCTGGCCTCCGGGGTAGCCCACGAAATCAGGAACCCGCTGAACTTCGTGGCCAACTTCTGCGACGGATCTGCCGAGCTTCTGGATGACCTGATGGAGGCTCTGAGCCAAGACAGACGGGATGATGACCAGATCGAGGGGATCAGCAACGAAATCCGGACCAACATGGATTACATCCGTAGGAACCTGGGCCGGGCCGACCGGATAATCGAGGGCATGATCAACCTGGGAGACATCCAGGGGTCCTGGCAAGAGGTCAGCCTGAACTTGCTGGTGCAGCAGGCCGTGCGGGCCGCGGTGGATGCCTACGTTGCCGCAGGCAGCGGTGGGAAGCCCTCGGTAGAAGTACGGGAGGACCCGGCTGACCCGCAATGCTTGGCAGTCCCCGAAGGCTTGGCGTTGGCTGTCATGTGCCTGGTCCAGAACTCCCTCGAAGCCGTGGCCGCCGGTGAGAGGCCCGACGCCCCGATCACCGTGTCCGTGGAGACCGACGGAGACCAGGCCGATGTGATCGTCAGAGACGAAGGCTGCGGTATGACCCCCGAAGTGCTGGAGAACGTCATGAAGCCTTTCTACACCACCAGGCAGGGCGACAACCAAGGGGCGGGCCTGGGACTGCCCCAGGCCGCCGAGGTAGCCCGCGCCCACGGCGGTACCGTCGAGATTCAGTCGACACCTGGAAAGGGCACCACCGTAACTCTGACGCTGAGCATGCAGCACAGCCCGGCCGGCATTCCCGAGCCTGTCTCGTAGAGACCGAAGACCGAGGCGCCCCACCACCTGGTCCGGACACCGGGAGTTGCCCGGTTTCGTGGACGGTCCCGCCGATCCGGAGGGCGATCGGAGTTCCGGGGAGTCAGGGCGGTTGAGTGGGCCATCCCCACTGGTCGACCACGTTGGTGTTGGACCCGGCAGTGGATCATCCGAAGCTGATGGTTTCCAGTTGATAGTTGCTCGTGGACAGTGGAATAGGTCCAACTATCAACTGAGTCAGACCGCTAGTACTCGCGCCGGATTCGTGTGGGTCATGGCGTGGATCGCTTCTTCGCTGATGCCTTCGTCGCGCAGCATGGGGAGGAAGGTCTCGATCAGGTATTGGTAGCCGTGACCGCCGTTGGTCTTCAGGCGGGGCCGGGCCGGCATGTCCTGGGCGATGACCAGGCGGTCCTCGTGCCCCTGACGGACCAGCTCCGCCAGGAACTCGGCCCGGCGCTTGTCGGAGTTGATCCACTCGATCCCTATCAGATCGAACTCCATGTAGGCGCCCGTCGCAGCCACCCGTTCCAGTTCCGGCATCTCCAAGGTGCCGTCGAGGTGCCCGAAGATCACCCGGTCGACTTCGACGCCCTCCTCCTGGAAGATCTCCAGGAACTCCAGCGCCATGTACATGGTGGTATGGGTGGTCAGCGCCAGGCCGGTCGCCACCTGCGCCCGGGCCGCGGCACGCAGGACGCGCTCCTCCACGCCTTGGACCCAGGCCTTGTCGAGGCCTATCTCCCCGATGATGCCGGGCTTGACACCGGTGTCACCGACGCCGTTCTCTATCTCGTCGATCATGTAGTCGGCCAGCCGCTGGGTGGTCCACTTGTTGACGAACTCCGGGTAGTAGGGCTCGCGGTAGAAGCCGGTCCCCATGACGATGTGGACGTCGCTCGCCTCCGAGACTCGGCGGAGCTTCTCCGGATCGCGCCCGATGTGCTCAAGGGTCGGGTCGACGAGGGTCCCCCCGCCGGCTTCCTTGTAGAGCCGTACCTCCTCGGTCATGTGGACCTCGTCGGTTATCGGGATCGCCAACCAGCGGTGCCTGGGCCACGAGAGATCGGCGAACACGTGGTCGTGCATCTGGGTGTGGCCCAGCTCGCCGGGCGATACCGGGCCCCGGACCGTCATCACCTGCTTGGGCACGAGTTACCACCTTCCCCCGAGCTGCTATCCCGAGCGGGCGGCTTCGATCGCCTCCCGCGCGAACGCGACGCCACGCGCGAATACCTCCTCGGCATGCTCCTCCCGGGCGTGGTCCTCGAAGGCCGCGTACTTGGCGGTTCCGTCCCGCTCCATCTCCATCAGCAGTCCCCGGTAGTTGATACCGTCGTCTCCGACCGCGATCGGTATGAACGTACCGGTGTGGTAATCGGAAAGGGTCTCGTACTGATCCTCGGGGCCGTACAGCTGCTCCGAATAGCGAGCCATGCCCTTCAGGTGGGAGTAGGCGATGTAGTCGCGCAGGATGCGATAACCGTATGGCCAGGGCTCGATCCCGGCCGCGTAGACATTGCCGGCATCGAAGTTGACCCGTACGTGCGGCGCGTCGAGCGCGTCGAGGAAACGCGCCGTGAGTTCGGGCTCCCGGACCACATCGGTGCGTTCCGGATCCTCGTTGCGAAGGTCGAAATGGTTCTCCAACAGCATGGTGATGCCCTGCTGGGATGCGAGTTCGTGGCAAGGTCCCATACGGCGCTTGTACCGTTCCACGATCTCGTCGAAGTCCCACGCCGGGTTGTGGCCCGGGTAGGTGATGACGAACTCGGCCCCGACATCCTTGGCGAGGCGAATGATGTCGCAGATCGCTCGCTGGACCGCTGGTACGTCGTCGGTGATCATCACCCGGAACTTGGCGGTGGCGTTGACACACACGATCCGTACTCCGTAACCGTCCAGCGTCTCGGCGGCGTTGTCGAAGCCCTCGTTCTGCGGGTAGTAGACGAGTTCGAGCGCGTTGACGCCGAGCCGACGGCAGCGCTCTCCGAGTTCGTCATAGGTCGGGTGCCAGCGGTTCCAGGACGAGTCCGCACAGATCGCCAGTTCCATCGTTCGTCCTCTCTTCAGGCAGCATGGTGGATGGTCGGTGACCAACTTAGGTTAGATTCTCGAACACTATGAACCCTCTCCGGATTCTCACGAAGATCGGCTTGCAGCTCGCCGCCTGCCTCTTGATCGCCGGATGCGGCAGCGGCCCCGCCACACCCGACCCAACCACATCGGTCACCACGACACCAGTCACCACAACACCAGTCACCACAACACCAGTCACCACAACACCAGTCACCACAACACCAGTCACCACAACACCGCTGCCCGCCACCGACTCCACCGATACGAGCAGCACCGCCGCGGCGCCCAGGGTGCTGAAAGTGGAAGTGGTCATCACCGATCTTGAGAATCCCCGGGGGGTCGGGATCGATCGCGAGGGCGCACTGCTGATCGCCGAAGCCGGGTATGGAGAGGACGCCGAGGCGCCGATCCTGAGGACCGGCCGCCTCACCCGCTTCCTGGACCTCAACGGTGACGGCGACTTCCTCGATCCCGGGGAGGCCGAGCGGTGGCTGGACAACCTGTACAGCTTCAACTCGGTCAACAAGTACGAAACAGGTCGGGATGAGGTCAGCGGGGCCACGGATGTGCTGGTCCACGAGGACGGGCGGGTCTTGCTGTCCCTGGACGGCGGGATCGACCAGAGCGGGGGCACGTTCATCCTCTTCGAGTTGGACGGGGACGGGACCCTCCTGCGCGAGATCGACCAGAACTCCAACATGACCGGGATCGGGTTCGCTCCTGATCAGCGCAGCGTCTACGCGACGCAGAGCACCCACAATTCGTTGATCGAGATCGGGCTGGAGAACGGAGACGTCCGGCACATCGTCACGTTCGAGGATCTCTACAGCGGTCAGCAGGCGGTCCCGGCCGGCCTGGGGGTGGACCCGACCACGGGCGACGTGCTGGTGGCGTTGTTCTCCGGCGTCGCCAAGGCCGAGGGCGAAGCATGCCGGTTCGTACCAGAGGCGATGTGCGACGGCCGCTACCTGCCGCTGATCCCTACGGATGCGAAGGTGGTCAGGGTCGACCCGGCCACGGGCTCGGTCACCGACGAGGTCACCGGGCTGACCGCGGCGGTGGACGTGGCGGCCGACTCCGAAGGGAACGTCTTCACGGTGGAGATGGCCGCCGACCACGCCCAGCTGTTCCATCTGGGAGTCGACCTGTTCCTGGCCGACCTCCCCGCCCTGCACGGCGGATACATCAGGTTCAGCGGGAGAGTCACGATGTATCCGGCCAGCGGAGGGGACCCCCGTGTCCTGGCGGAGGGCCTCGACCAGCCGACCAACATCACGGTCGCACCCGACGGCGCCCTGTACGTGTCAACCGGGCAGGGCACCCCGGGCCGCCCCATTCCCGGTCCGCAAGGCCGTACCGAGATAGTCGGAGAGGTTCTCCGGATAACCGGATACAAGTAGGACCCCGTCCCTGTGGACGGCATCAGGCGGGACCACTATGTTTACGAGGTCGCAGCTGGACGCGCCGCGGCCGGACAGGCACTCGAGAGGAGACACCATGAGAGCTAGTCGAATAGGGCGATTGCTGGGGCTGTTGCTCGTCGTCATGCTGGTGGCCGCAGGATGCGGCGCCGAGGACGACACGGCCGCGGAGGAAGCGGCCGCCGCGCAGGCACAGGCGGCCGCCGCCCAGCAGGAAGCCGACGCCGCATCGGCACAGGCAACCGCGGCCCAACAGGAAGCCGACGCGGCCGCGGCGGCGCTGGCCCAGGCCCAGGCCGATCTGGAAGCCGCCCAGGCGGCAGCGGCCGAGGCCATGGAAGGCGACGACGCCGCCCAAGCCGAGCTCGAGGCAGCACTGGCCGAGGCCGAGGCGGCTCTCGGTGATGCCGAGGCGGCTCTCGGTGATGCCGAGATGGCCGCTGAGGAGGCTATGAAGGCAGCGGAGGCAGCCGAGGCCGAGGCAGCCGCGGCGACCAGCACGACGGCACCGGCCATGCAAGAGCCGGAACTCATCGAGGTCGTGGTCTCCGAAGACAGCGATATCTACAACTTCGACCCGAAGAACTCGGCGGGTGGTGAGTTCGACGCACCTGTGTTCACGACGATCTACGAGACGCTGGCGTGGACGAGCCCCTCGGGCGACGTCCTGCCCCGCCTGGCTACCGAGTGGACCATCTCCGAAGACAAGATGACCTATACGTTCAAGCTGCGGGAAGGAGTCAAGTTCCATAACGGCGCCGACTTCACCGCGCACGATGTCGTGTACAGCGTCAACCGCGCCGTGAGCCAGGGAATCCCGATGGTGCAGCAGCGGGCCCAGAACCTGGAGAGCGTCACTGCGGTCGACGACTACACGGTCGTCTACCAGTTGAAGCAGCCTTCCACCGCGTTCCTCCTCAACATCGCGGACACCACCGGACTGGGTTTCTCGTCGATCCTCACGTCCACGGCGCCCGCCCACGGGACGACGCCCGTCGGGACCGGTCCCTACACGTTCGTGTCCTACGTGCCCGGCTCGGAGTTGGTGCTGGACGTCAACCGTGACTACTGGGACCCCTCGGTCCTACCGTCCTATGACCGCATCCGGGTGAGGATCATCAAGGAGGACGCTTCGATGGTGGCCGCGCTCCGCGCCAAGGAGGTGGCGCTGATCCATCCCACCGCCACCGCGACGGCTCGGACCCTGAGGGACGAGGCGGACTTCACGATCGTGGACACGGCGTCCCGCACCTTCTGGATCCATGCCAGCCGGGTGGGCGCGACCCGTGACGAGGCCGTGGTCAAGGCACTGTGGCTCTCCATGGATCGCCAGGCTCTCGTAGACATCGCCTTCCTCGGCGAGGCGTTCCCGTGGTCGACTTCCCATCCGTCGGTCGCGTACGGCCTGGGACCCGACGACCTACCCAACTACCAGCGGGATGTCGAGGCGGCCAAGCAGATCCTGGCCGACGCGGGATACACGGACGGCGTCGACCTCGTGTTCACCTACCCGACCCGGGTCCCCTACGAGGACGTGTTCTTCGAGGTCCTCCAGGCCTCCTGGGCGGAAGCCGGGATCAACGTGACCCTCAATCCGGTGGAGCAGGCGGTCTGGATACCGAAGCTGATCAACGCGGACTATGACCTGTCGGCCACGGACCAGGGCTGGTACTCCAACCCCTACCGGTACGTCCTGCCCAGGACCGGCTGGCAGGCTCCCCCGGAGGAGATCCTTCCCGAGCTGATCCCCGAACTGGACGCCCTGGCGGCGGCCTCCCAGGAGGAGCGGCCCGAGATCTTCCAGCGGATCCAGAGGCTCGAGGCCGAGAACGTGTACCCCTACACGGGCACCGTCTACGCCAACGCGTCGCACGTGTACCACAACGATCTGCTCGCCAACGCGGACCTGGGTACCTACATCACCGGCGACAAGCGGGTTCTGTACCTCTCGCTGGTTCCGGCTGGATAACTCGCAATCAGCGGCCGGGTGGGTTGCAACGGCCCACCCGGCCCCGGCCATCGCCTTTGAATGGAAGTAACGGAGGCCCCGGACCCGAGGCTCGACGGCACGGTTCTGGCGGTCCGAGACCTCGTCACCGTCTACCCGACCCGACTCGGTGTCGTTCCCGCTGTCGACGGCGTCGGCTTCGAGCTCGGGGCGGGCGAGGTGCTCGGCATCGTCGGAGACTCGGGTAGCGGGAAGACCACCCTGGCCCGTTCCCTGCTGGGCCTGGTCGCCGCCCCGGGCCGGATCGAGAGCGGGGAGATCCTGCTCCACGGCCGAAACCTGCTGGATTTCACGCCCGAGGAGATGAGACGGGTCCGCGGCACCGAGATCGCCATGATCTTCCAGAACCCGATCCGCTCCTTCCATCCCGGCTTCACCATCGGGTGGCAGCTGACCGAGGCCGTGACGAGACATCAGCGAGTCTCCCGCCGGGAGGCCACCGACAGGGCCATCGAGGCGCTGACCTGGGTGGGTATGCCGGAACCGGCGGTGCGGATGAGGGACCATCCCCACCAGTTCTCGGGGGGGATGTTGCAGCGGGTGATGATCGCCATGAGCCTGCTGAACGAACCCGCCGTGCTCGTCGCTGACGAGCCGACCACCGCCCTCGACGTGACCATCCAGGCGCAGATCCTGGAACTGGTCCAGAGGCTGGCCGTGGACCGGGGACTGGGGGTGATCCTGGTGACGCACAATCTCGGGATGGTGGCCAGCATCTGCGACCGGGTGATGGTGATGTACGCGGGCCAGATCGTGGAGGAGGCCTCGGTCGACGACGTGTTCGCCCGTCCCGCCCATCCTTACACCGTCGGCCTGCTCGACTCGCAACCGGATCGGGCGACGGGCGCCAGACTGGCGGCCATGGCAGGCGGGTCGCCGACGATGACAGCCCTGCCCCCGGGGTGCAGGTTCGAGCCGCGCTGCGCCTATGCGGAGGCGGCGTGCTCGCAACCACCCGATCTCTGGGCCCTGGGCAGCGGCCAGACTGCCCGGTGCTGGGTCAGCAAGCGTCACGGCGAGCTACCTGCTCACCCGGACGGCGAGCCCGGCACCGCCGGATCCGGAACCGGTTAGGCGCCGGGATGGCCCTACTCAGGCTCGAAGGCGTCTCGGTTCACTTCCGGCTTCGCAGGCGCGGACGGGCTGGCGGGATCGTGCGCGCCGTCGACGGCGTGGACCTGACCATCAATGAGGGCGAAGTGCTCGGCATCGTCGGCGAGTCGGGCTGCGGGAAGACCACCCTGGGTCGGGTGATCGTCGGGTTGCAGCGACCCACTTCGGGCGACGTGGTGGTGCGGGGTGAGAAGCGGTCGCTCCACCAGCGTCCTGGAGCCAACGCTCGAGCCGACGGTTTCCAGATGGTGTACCAGGACGCGGCCGGATCCCTCAATCCTTGGAAGCGGATCGGCTGGAGCATCGCCGAGCCGCTCCGGAACGAGGGGATGAAGAAACCCGAGATGCGCGGGCGGGTTCTGGAACTGCTCGACCAGGTGGGACTCCCCGATTCGATGATCGACCAGTACCCGGGTCAACTCTCCGGAGGGCAGCAGCAACGGGCGGCAATAGCCAGGGCCCTGGCCGGGCGGCCCCGGCTGATCGTGCTCGACGAGGCGGTCAGTTCCCTCGACATGTCGACCCAGGCACAGGTCCTCAACCTGCTCAAGGACCTCGCGGAACGCCACGCGGTGAACTACGTGTTCATCTCCCACGACATCGCCGCGGTCGATTTCATGAGCGACCGGGTGGCGGTCATGTACCTGGGCAAGATCGTCGAACTCGAAGACGCTCACGACCGCAAGAGCCCGCTCGTCCACCCGTACTCCATCACGCTGCGGTCGGCGGTGCCGGTGCCGGATCCGGTCGTGGAACGCCGCCGCAACCGCATAGTGCTGACCGGGCCGGTGGCCAGCGCTACCGAACTTCCGTCCGGGTGTCGCTTCCACACCCGTTGCCCGATCGCCCAACCGCTCTGCTCCGACACCGAGCCGGAGTTGGTCAGCGCATCGCCAACCAGCCGGGTCGCCTGCCACTTCGCCGGGGAGTTCGACGGCCGCTACGCCGCGACCGGCGCCGGGACTTCCGGGGCTTCGGCATGATCCTCTTCACCGTCCGTAGATTCGCCGAGGCGGTGGCCGTGCTGTTCGTGCTGACGTTCCTGATCTACGTGATCGGGACCATCGTCCCGGGTGACATCGCCCAGCAGATGGCCGGCATCGAGGGCGCCACGCCCGAGCGGATGGCCGAGATGCGGGCCCGTCTCGGGCTGGACCGCCCGCTGATGGTGAGGTACGGGGAATGGTTGGGCAATGCGGTGAGGGGCGACTTCGGCCATTCGTTGTTCACGGAACGCAATATCGCCGCCGATGTCCGGCAGCAGTTCCCGGTCTCCTTGGAGGTGGCCTTCCTCAGCGTCCTGCTGGCGGTGATCATCGGCATCCCGCTCGGCGTGTACGCCGCCGTGAACACCGGCACGATCGTGGACAGGGTCCTGAGAGGTATCTCCCTGGTGTTCTTCTCGGTCCCGACCTTCGTATCGGGAGTCCTGTTCGTGTGGCTGGGATCGATCGTCCTCAGGTCCTTCTACACGTCGTTCTACGTGCCGTTCACCGAGGATCCGATCGCCAACCTGCGGTCGGTCATGTTGCCGTGCCTTGCTATCGCCCTGCCCACGTCCGCCTCGATCATCCAGATGACCCGCACCACGATGATCGCCAGCCTGCAGGAACCGTTCGTCGACACGGCCCGTGTCAAGGGCGCCAGGGAGAGCAGGGTCCGGTACATCCACGCGCTGCGCGCCTCGCTGGGACCCGTGGTCACGCTGATCGGTCTGCTGTTCGGCGCTCTCGTCGGTGGTCTGATCATCGTGGAACAGATCTTCAATCTTCCCGGGCTGGGCCGCGGGGTATTGCTCGGCATCGCGGAACGTGACTTCCCGTACGTGATAGCGGCCACGCTGGTCATCGCCAGCGTCTACATCGTTGTGAACTTCATCGTGGACCTCCTCTACCCCATCCTCGACCCGAGACAGCGGGAACAGACATGACCACACCGCGCTCGCTGCCGGACGCTCTCTCGACGGTAGAGAGGCGGGGAGCCGGGGAAGTCCCCGGGATCCGCAACGCTCGTTTCTGGCACCAACTCCGTGCCGTGGCCAGGCATCCCTCCGGGAGGTTCGGCCTTCTGCTGATCGCCCCCGTGCTGATCCTCGCCATCGCCGGACCGCTGGTGATCCACTGGGATCCCATCCAGATCAACCCGGCCGATTCCCTCCAGGGACCGTCCGCCCGGCACTGGTTCGGGACCGACCAACTCGGCAGGGACCTGGCCGCCCGGGTGGTGAGCGCCATCCCGGTGGTCATCTGGGTCCCCCTCGGCGCGGTCATCCTGGCCGTGACCGCCGGGAGCGCCATCGGCATCCTGGCCGGATACCGCCGGGGATGGCTGGAGAGGCTCCTGATGGCGGGAACCGACGTGCTGCTGGCCATGCCGGGCCTGCTCACCGCCATCCTCATCGTCGGCGTGTTCGGAGGCGGCTCGCGCAACATGATCCTGGCCATCGGAGTCATATACCTCCCCCGCTTCACCCGCATCGCCCGCGGTTCCACCCTGGAGGTCCGCGGCCTCCCCTACGTCGATGCCGCCCGCCTATCGGGCACCAAGCCGCTGGCCCTCGTCACCCGACACATCCTGCCGGGCATCAGCTCTCCCCTGTTCGTGATGTGCGTGCTCAGCCTGTCCACCGGGCTGCTGGTACAGACCGCCCTGAGCTTCCTCGGTTTCGGCTTCGAGCCTCCCACCGCCGATCTCGGGAGGATGCTCGCCAACTCGGTCGACTTCCTGACCCTCGCCCCGTGGATGGCCATTTCCCCCGCTCTGGTGATCACCCTGCTCATCCTGGCCTTCAACAACCTGGGCGACGCGGTCCGCGACGTGATGGACCCCGAGGTCGCCCGCTCCGCAGGCGCGGTCTGACCTCGGCCCGCACGCGGAACCACCATCCAGAGCGAGATATAACTGCTCTCAAACAGCTGATACCACTTGTCCAAGTGGCTTACCGGCTTCGGCCTTGACGGCCATCGTCCCGTGTCCTCACCTGCCAGAGCGGCACCGGCCGCAGGACGGTGCACGTGTACAATCCGCTCACCTACAGGGGTGGACTTACGGGCGATCCGACTCAGATAACCGGCGCAGCATCGCTCGTGCGTGCCCTGGAACTTGAGGGGATCGACACGGTCTTCGGGCTGGTGGGTCACGGCAATCTCGCATTCGTGGACGCCCTGGCCGACAGCGACACGATCAACTACGTCACCGTGTTCCACGAGCAGGTGGCCGCCCACGCCGCCGACGCCTATTTCCGGGCTGGCGGACGCATCTCGGTCGTCACGACCACGGTGGGACCGGGTTTCACGAACCTGATGACCGGACTCGGGGACGCCATGCTCGACTCGTCGGCCATGGTGGTGATAGCCGGGGGGATGCCGAGCGCCTACGTGGGGAAGGAGCCCCTCCAGGAACTCTCCTACTCGATCGACAACGCCCAGATCGACATCGCCCGCCCTCTCACCAAACGGATCATCCAGGCAGCCGGCGCCGCCGAACTCGCCAACCAGTTCCACCGGGCGGTGCGCTACGCGCTGGCGGGGTGTCCGGGCCCGGTCGTCCTGCAGGTCCCGCTCGACTTCTTCTCGGCATGGGTTGAGCCTTCGGTTGCCAGGCTCCGACCCACCCGGCCCGGCCGCAGCGGTCCCGACTCCACCGAGATGGAACGGGCCGCCGATCTGATCGCACGAGCCGAACGCCCGCTCGTATTCGCCGGGGGCGGCGCCATCATCTCGCGGGCCTCCGCGGCGGTGACCCGCCTCGCCGATGACTTCGGGCTGCCGGTCGCCACAACCATGAGCGGGCAGGGCGCCATTGCCGAGGACCACCCGCTCTCGATCGGCTATACGGGTGTCGTGGGGACCAGGCCGGGCAACAACGCGGCGAGAAGGGCCGACCTGCTGGTGGCGGTCGGCACCAGGTTCCCGGAGATGGATTGCAACAACTGGAGGCCGGAGTACTTCACCCCCATCCCGCCCGCCAAGTTGATCCATATCGACATAGACCCCAACCAGATCGGCAAGATCTACCCCACCGACGTCGGCCTGGTCGGTGACGCCCGCCGCTCCCTTGAAGAACTGGCCGCCGCGCTGGAAGACCGTATGAACGGCGCAGACCCGTGGCATGGCTGGCGTGAGGAGTTGGCCGGAGAGAAGCAGACCTGGGCGGACGACCTCCATGAGGTCCGCACCGCTCCCAGCTTCCCGTACGAACCGGCCTACCTGGGAACCCTGCTGCGCGAACTGCTGCCATCCGACACGATCCTGATCACGGGGGTGGGAATCCGTCATGCCATCGGGCAGCACTACCCGTTCCTGAATGAGGGCACCCAGATCGTGGCCAGCGGGTTCGGGACCATGGGCCAGGAAGTGGCCGCTCCGATAGGTGTGCGGCGGGCCCGCCCGGACGTGCCGGTGGTAGCCCTGGTGGGCGACGGAGCGGTGATGGCATGCCTCGCGGCGCTCCCCACCGCGGTGACAGCGGGCATCGACGCCGTTTGGCTGGTAGCCAACAACACGGGTTACGCGTCGATCGCCCTGTACCAGAACAAACACTACGGGCGGGACGCCGGCACCTATTTCAAGGACCCCGAAGGTGTTTCCTACGATCTCGACTATGTGGCGTTCGCCCGCTCCTTCGGCGCCCGTGCGGAGCGGGTGACGGACCCGGATGACTTCCCCGGGCTTCTGTCCAAGGCCTTGGAGGAACGCGGCACCTGGGTACTGGAACTGCCGGTGACACCCTATCCCCGCATCATCGGGTCAGGTCATTGGGACGTGAACGACATACTGGCGGCGGGTACCGAGAAGGGTCGAACCGGCTGACTTCCCGTGCGCATACGGACCGACCGGGGAGGATGACGGAGTGACCGGAACGGGCCTGATACGAACGGTGCTGGGCGACGTACCGCCCGAGCCCTGGGGAATAACCAACGCTCATGCCCACCTGGTCGGCGTGCCCGACACCTCCAAGCCCCCCTTCGACACCACGGACGCGGCCGAGCTCACCATGACCCTCGACGACAGCCTCCCCGAGGTGGAGGACTTCGCCCGCGCCGGCGGGTTCTGTCTGGTCGATCTGACCCCGGCAGGCATGGGACGGGACCCAGCGGCCCTCGTGCGGGCCTCCGAGCAGACCGGGATGCACATCGTGATGGGCACGGGCATCTATCACGACGCCCACCACCCCCGGTCGATCGCCGGGCTGGATGACTCGGAGATCGCCGAGATGCTGGTCCGGGACATCACGGAGGGAGTGGACGGCACCGGTGTGCGCGCCGGCATCATCGGGGAGCAGGGCACCTTCACCGGCCCGATGACCGAACGCGAGAAGGTCGTGTTCAGGGCCTCGGCCATGGCCGCCATGGAGACCGGAGTGGCGGTCACCACCCACACCCACCTCGGTCTCAACGCCCTGGACCAGATCGAGGTACTCACGTCGGTTGGTTTGGCCCCCGAGCGGATAGTCATCGGACATCTTGACGACGGCGAGCCCGACCTCGACCTGATCCGCGAGATCATCAAACGGGGGCCTTGGGCGCAGTTCGACGACATCGGCTACGAGTACTACACCGAGAGGCTCAAGGTCCAGATGACCACCGACATCGTACGCGCCCGCAAGCTGCTCCAGCTGGCGGAGGATGGCCTGGCCGGCCGGGTGATCCTCGCCAGCGACTTCGGTATGCAGCGGCATCTGCAGGTCCGGGGCGGACCGGGTCTGGTGGTGCTGGCGGACGGGTTCCGCCGGACGGCTCTGGAGGAAGGAGTCCCCGCGGAGGTACTCGATCAGTGCATGATCACCAACCCGGCAACCGTTCTGACCATGCTGTGAAACCGACGCCTACTCCCCCGACCGGGCGGCTGCGCGCTGCTTGCCGGCCGGACGGGACCTTCGACGGAGCCGGCAGGATCGCCGGATCTCCGCGGAGCGGTTGACGGCATGCGCTCGGCGGGTCGGATCAGGACGGTGCGAGGAGACGTGCCCGCGGACGGCTGGGGTCCGACGAATGCCCACGCCCACCTGTCGCTGGGTATGGAGGAGCAGGCGCATCCGGCCTGGAGCGAGACGGCGGAGCGTTACGGCGATCACAAGCTATCGATCGACGACACCTTGCCGGAGTTGTGGGACTTCTCCAGGGCGGGAGGTACGTGCCTGGTCGAACTCACGCCGATGGGCATGGGACGAGATCCCGGCGGCCTCTTACATGCATCGGAAGCAACCGGCGTACATGTCGTGATGGGAGCGGGCATCTATCACGAACCGTTCCATCCCGACCGCATCGCCGGCCTGACCGCCGACCGGATCGCCGAGATACTGGTAGGGGAGATCACCGACGGTGTGGACGGTACGGGGATCCGGGCCGGGATCATCGGAGAACAGGGCACCTACACCGGACCGATGACCGAACGAGAGACAACCGTGTTCAGAGCGTCGGCGCTGGCAGCCGTCGAGACCGGCGTGGCGGTGTCCACCCACACGTATCTGGGGCGCAACGCCCTCGACCAGATCGACGTGCTCACGTCGACGGGATTGGCCCCCGAGCGGATAGTCGTCGGGCATCTCGACGACACCGAGCCCGACCTGGGGCTTGTCCGCCGCATCATCGAACGGGGCGCCTACGCACAGTTCGACACCATCGGGTACGAGTACTACACCGAGACGCTCGGGGTGCAGATGACGACCGACCGCGTGCGCGCCGGAGCGTTGCGCCGGCTGGCCGAGGAGGGCTTGACCGACCGGGTAATCGTGGCCAGCGACCTATGCAGGAGGAGGCATCTGACGGTCAACGGTGGCCCCGGCCTCGCCCATCTCATCACGGGGTTCCGGGCTCTGGCCATCGGGGAGGGTGTCCCGGCCGATGTTCTGGACCGGTGCATGATCACCAACCCGGCCTCTGTCCTGGCGATGGTGTGATGGCGGTCCCGAACGGCGGTGACGCGGTGGTCGCGGCCCTGATCGAGGGCGGTGTCACCACCGTCTTCGGCATCCCGGCCAGCTACACCGTGGAGATCTACGACGCCATCGGCCGCCAGGGAGGCATGAGGTCGATAGTGGCCCGCAACGAGCAGGCCGCCGCCTTCATGGCCGACGGTTACGCTCGCCGCTCGGGCGAACCCGGGGTGGTGGTGGTCACCGGGGGCCCCGGCCTCGGAAACACGGTCACCGGCCTGCAGACCGCCTACGCGGACTCGTCGCCTGTGGTCGTCATCGCCAGCGATCACAATCCGTCCCATCGGCGTGGCCGGCCTCTGGGGCTCCCGCACGAAGCGTTCGACCAGGCCGCGCTGGCGGAGGCCACCGGAGCGCGGGTGGTGCGGGCAGACACCGGCGCATCGATCTTCGCGGCCGTGGAGGAGACCCTGGCAGCGTGTCGTTCGAGGCGTCCGCGACCCGGGGTGGTGCTGATCAGTCGCGCCGCCCTCGAAGCATCGGAGACTCCGCGCCCCGCTATGCGAGAGAAGCCCCTGCCCGATTACCCGGCGGCTACCGGCGACGAAGTGGATCGGGTCACCAGGCTGCTCGCTGCCGCTACCGACCCGGTAGTGCTGGCCGGCGCCGGGGTGGTACGGGGACGGGCAGAGCCGCAACTGGCGCGCCTCCTTCACAGCACGGGTTTGCCGGTGGTTACGACGGTCGCCGGCCGCTCGGCGGCCGATCGGAAAGGCGGCTGGGTCGGCGTCATGGACAATGACGCCACCCGGGCCGTCGTGGAACGGGCGGACCTGGTCCTGGCTCTCGGTACCAGCTTCGGTTGGGCCTCCACCGCAGACTGGACGCTCCGCATCGGTGGCTCGCTAATCCACGTCGATATCGATCCCGCCAGCCTCGGACAGCATTACGAGCCGGATCTGGCTGTCGAAGCCGACGTCGGTCCCTTCCTCGCCTCGCTCGCAGAGGCGGTGGCCCAGCACCGGACCCGCGCCGGCCGCCTCCCGACGGAGATCGACCCGGTGACCGCCTCCCATCCCTGGACGGATCCGATCGACAGGGTGCTGCCGTCCCGTGGCGTGACGATCTGCGGTGACGTGACGATGGCTTCGCGGTGGATCCCCGGAGGAGTGCCTCTGGGACCTGAGCGCCGGCTCATGACCCCGTGGAACTTCCAGACCCTCGGATGGGCATACGGGGCCGCCTTGGGCGTGCAGGCCGCCGCACCGAACGAGACCGTGCTGGCTGTGATGGGTGACGGCGGAGCTCTGTTCACGCTCGGGGAACTGGCGACTGCCGTGGAGCATGAGCTGCCCGTGTGCCTGGTGGTGTACAACAACCGCTCCTACGGGATCATCGCCGAGGTGCAGGACATGTACTGCGGAGGGAGGCGGTTCGGCGTCGACCTGGAACAACCCGATTTCACGGCCGCTGCGCGAGCCTTCGGGATGGGTGCGTCGCGAGCCGACACTCCTGATGAGTTGGAAACCGCACTCATGAAACACGTAGGAAGCGGCCGGCCGAGTCTCATCGAGGCGCGGCTCGGCATCGCCGACCTGGGCATCGATCCGGTAGAAGGCGGGGAGTGAGTGAGGGCACCGCGCCGGCAAGCGATCAGAGCAGACAAGTCCGGAGGACACCGATGAACCACAGCAACAACCCATCCGGTACCCCGGAACTGCCCAGGCTTGTCACCGAGGTACCCGGCCCCGGGTCCAAGGCGATCTTCCGCCAGGATCAGAGCCTGCTCGCGGCCGGCAACTCCGCCGGCTCGCTGTGGTCGGAGTTGGCCGTGGTCGAAGGGCGCGGCGCCATGATCCGGGACGCCGACGGAAACTGGCTCCTCGATGCGTGCGCCGGCACCGTGGTGATGAACCTGGGCCACGGGCATCCGGCGGTGGCGACCGCTCTCGGGGAACAGGCCCGGCTGCTGACCCACTTCTACGACTTCGCCACCGAGGTCCGGGTGCGGTTCGTGGAACTACTCAGGAGCACCCTGCCCGAAAGACTCGATGCCTTCCACCTCGCCAACTCGGGGAGCGAGGCCGTGGAGGCGGCCCTCCGTACGGTCCGCTCGGCCACGGGACGCCACGAGGTGATCGCCTTTCACAACGGCTACCACGGTCGGACGCTCGGGGCGCTCTCTCTCACCTCGGGAGCGGGGCGGGAGGGGCTCGGGCCGTTCCTGCCGGGGGTGGTGCATGCGGTGGCCCCCGATCCGATGGAGACACCGCACCAGAGCGAAGCCCGGCGGGTCGAGGCATGCGCCCGGCACCTCGACCGGGTGGCGGGGCAGGTGCTGGCCGGCCCACCTGCCGCGGTCATCATCGAGCCCATGCAGGGGGCCGGGGGCATGATTCCCGTCCCCGCCGCCTTCCTCGAGTCCGTCAGGGCTTTCTGCGACCGGACGGGGGCTCTGCTCATGTTCGACGAGATACTGACCGGAGGCGGCCGTACCGGCCGGCTCTGGGCGTACGAGCACTCCGGCGTGGTGCCCGATCTCCTCCTGCTCGGCAAGGGCATCGGCGGAGGCTTCCCCCTCGGGATCGTGGCCGGTCCCCGGCACGTCATGGACGCCGGTCCTGGTGCGCAACCCACCCACAACAGCAGCACCTTCGGCGGCAACCCGCTCGCCTGCGCATCGGGTTTCGCTGCGCTGACAGCTTTGCTCGAAGAGGGCTTGGTGGACAACGCCTCCCGCGTCGGCCAACACCTCATCAACGCGCTCGGAAAGCGCCTGGCACAGCGTCGCAACGTAGCGGACGTCCGGGGCCTGGGCCTGGCCATCGGTGTCGAGATGGTCCGCGATCGGGCCACCCGCACCCCCGTATCCGGTGACTTCATCCGCGAGGTGCTGCGGGGTCTACTGCGCAGGGGCGTGGTGATATCCAGCACGGGCCACGTGATGAGGATTACGCCTCCCCTGTGCCTGACGATCCCCCAGGCCGACTACATCTCACATGCCGTCGGGAGCACGCTCGCCGAACTCGAGCGGGATTGAGCCGATCCATCCATTCGCCCGTCCCGAGCCGGGCCGACCGCTCCCGAGTTCAGACCGCCGAGTACCCCCCGTCGACCACCAGGTCGGAGCCGGTGACGTAGGAGCTGTCATCCGACGCCAGGAACAGGACCGCCCTGGCGATCTCCTCGGGTTCCGCCCAGCGCTGCATCGGTATGTGGGGAAGGAACAGGGAGCGCCGGTCCGGATCCTCCCAGGACGAGCGACCCATCTCGGTCATCGTGAATCCCGGCACCACCGTATTGACCCGGATCCCATACCTGGCGTACTGGGCGGCAGCGGTCCTGGTGAGGAGACGGACCGCCGCCTTCGAGGCCGCATAGGCAGGGGCCTGGGCCTCGGACAGATCCGGGTAGATGGCTCCGAGCATGCCCATA
Organism: Acidimicrobiia bacterium; assembly: GCA_011523635.1. Classification (GTDB taxonomy): domain Bacteria; phylum Actinomycetota; class Acidimicrobiia; order Spongiisociales; family Spongiisociaceae; genus Spongiisocius. Next base: position 82,155 of record WTGI01000084.1, on the reverse strand, counting down.
ACCGACGACACGTTGATGATCGACCCGGATCGCTGGCCCTTCATCACCGGCAGGACGGCCCGGATTCCGAGGAAGGTTCCGGTCAGGTTGACGTCGTTGACCCGGTTCCACTCCTCGAGCGGCGTGTCCTCGAAGGAGGAGCGGGAGCCGGTCCCGGCGTTGTTGACCAGCACGTCCAGGCTCCCGAAGCGATCGACCGTCTCCTCCACGGCCCGCTGCCAACTCTCCTCCCGGGTCACGTCGAGTGCGATGAATGACGCCGTACCCCCCTTTGAAAAGATGGAGGCCGCTACTCGCTCCCCCGCCTCGGCCTCGATGTCCCCGACTACGACGGTGGCCCCTTCCTCGGCGAACAGGGCTGCTTCGGTAGCGCCCATGCCTCGGGCTGCGCCGGACACGAGCACCACCTTGCCTTCGAGCCTCACCTGTTCTCCTCGCTTCCGGTTGCCGACCCCGGTCCTCCCAGGCTAGAAACTTCAGTGTGAAGACCAGGGCCCTTTGCGCGATCGCCGTCTTGGTTGCCTGCCTGATGGGGGCATGCCACGCCTCACCCTCGCCCACCACAACCACGGTGGCCGACACGCCCGCGATAACCACCGTGGCGACGACGGCCCCCGTCTCCCCATCCGCCCCGGCCGCTACCACCCAGGCGACCAGCACGCGGGCCTCGGTCGCGCCGGTGGCGGATGCATCCGCGGAGGAGTGTGACAGCTTCACCATCGCCCTCGACCGGCTGGTCTTCATCCGGCTCCAGCCCATCGTCGAGGAGGCCGCGGACCTGCTCCACTCAGCACTTGAAGACGTGGATCCCACCGAGGTGGCGACCGAGCTGAGGGCAGCGAGCCGCCGGCTCCTGGGGCTGGTCGAGGAGCTTGATCTGATGGGAGTTCCACCAAGGGAGATCGTGGACCTGCTGCTGTCTATCAGGGAGGGCATCCTGGCATACGCCGCCGGTTTCGACGAGGGATCTCGAGGATGGGCATCGGGCGACGCAGAGCTGATAGCGGAGGCACGGGCCGATGTCTCGGAGGCGTCGGCGGTCCTGACCGAGTTCTTCGGATGGCAATTGTGCCCTTGAGGACATATTCGGAGCACGACGCAGCCCGCCGGTGCCGGTTCGGGTAGGGTCGAAGCAGCTACGGGATCGACCGACGGGGAGACGACATGGCGTTGCAGGTAATGACCGTGCGAGGGCCGGTCTCGCCGGATGAACTGGGCCACACCCAGACGCACGATCACATTTTCGCCGATATCTCGTGGGCCCGGCACCGCTGGGTAGCCATGCCGATCACCGACGAGGTCCAGATGACCGAGGAGGTCGGGTTCTACAAGGATGCAGGCGGGGGCACTCTCGTCGACTGCGGACTGGAACACATAGGCCGCAAGCCGGAGGAAATGCGGCGGATCTCCGAGACCACCGGAGTGCACCTCGTGATGGGAACCGGCTTCTACCGGGAGCCCTACTACCCCGAGTTCGTCAACAAGTGGACCACGCGCCGGCTGGCCGAGTACATCGTCGACGAGATCGAGAACGGCTGGGCCGACACGGGCATCCGCCCGGGCATCATCGGCGAGATCGGCATCGACAAGCGCTGGGTGCAGGGGGTGGAGGAGCGGGTCATCCGCGCCGCCGCCCGGGCTCACCATGCCACCGGCCTGGCGATCACCACCCACACCCCGCCGCACACGGCTCTGCTCTTCCACGAGATCCTGAAGGAGGAGGGGGTGCCGCCCGACCGGATCGTCTTCGGGCACCTGGACAACACGCTGGAGATGGACGAGTTGGAGCGCATCGCCCAGACCGGCGCCTACATCCAGTTCGACCTGATCGGAATCGAGTGGATCAACGCCGACCACCGGCGCGCCCAGTTCCTGGCCGAGTTGATCCGTCGAGGTCACCGGGACCGGCTGCTGGTCGCACAGGACATGCCCGCCCGCCCGCGCCTGATGACCAACGGCGGCCACGGCTACCGGCACCTGATCGACAGCTTCCTGCCGATGCTCCGCGACGAGGGAGTCGACGAGGAGACCATCCACCACATCACCCACACCAACCCCGCCCGAGTCCTGGCCGTGGACGACGCCGGCTGACCGAGCGGGAACGGACCGCGCTGCCGAGATCGGATGGCACGAGCAGCGCGCACAGTTGGCGGGGTCGAAGGCGGCGCCGGCTGAGAACGTAGTGCATCCCTCCCGGAGGTCATGGCATTCTTCTCGCCGTCGAGCCAGGGGCCCAGTGGGCGACCGGTCCGGGTAGCCTGTCGGAGCCGATGGAGTCCCGATCCAGTGCCCGTTGCTTCTGGCTGTTTGGGGCTTTGGCTGTCGCCATCGTCCTGGCCGGTTGTGGGGGCGACTCGACACAGGAGTCAACGTCCACAGCCGTAAGCAGCACGACGACGGCTCTAAGCACCACAACCATTCCAACCAGTACGACCACGACTTCGAGTAGCACGACGACAGCGCCATCCGAGACCACGGAAGCTGCCACCGATCTCGATATCAGCGTGGATGCGCACACCGAGTGGGGAGAGGTGTTCGACGCGCTCACCACGACCGAGCAGGAGTGCATCCGCGACTCGTTCGAGGGCGACCTATTGGAATCGGTGCTGGGCCGACCGGTCATGTCGGAATCGGACACCCCGGAGGCGTGGGAGGTCTTGATGTTCTCGTGCCTCGCTCCTCAAACCGCCCGAGCCGTGTTCCTCGCCTTGCTGGTCGCAGGAATGGAAGAGGATGGGTTACTTCTGATAGACGCGGATGCGGAGATATGCCTAGATGAGTGGGTGGCCGGGATCGACGTGGTTGCCACGATGGTGGCCCTGTCGGCTGATGACGCCGAGGCGGCAGCGGAAGTCACCACCGCGTTCATGAGTTGCAATCCGGATCTGTTCATATCACTGATGCTCGAGGAGACCGGCATGACCCTCGAAAACCTCAGCGAGGAAGAAGCAACCTGCCTCCGGGAATGGGCAGCCGGCACCGACTGGGCAACCATCTTCGCCGGCGCCACCGACGACGCCTCGCTTCTCGGAGACTTCGTCCCCGACCTGGTCGCATGTGCCCCCGACATGTTTATCGCCTCCATGCTCGAGGACACCGGTCTGACCCTCGAAGACCTCAGCGAGGAAGAAGCAACCTGCCTCCGGGAATGGGCAGTCGGCATCGACTGGGCGATCCTCCTCGCCGGAGACGACCTGGCGGTCCTCCTGGACTTCCTCCCCGACCTGTTTTCATGCACTCCCGACATGTTCATTGCCTCCATGCTCGAGGACACCGGTCTGACCCTCGAAGACCTCAGCGAGGAAGAAACAAGCTGCCTCCGGGAGTGGGTAACCGACTTCGACTGGGCAACCCTCTTGACCGGCTTCGCCGACGACCCCTTGTATCTATTCGAGTTGCTGGAGTGCGTGCCCGACCTATCGTGGTCGGAGCCCGGTGACCTGCCTTGGGACCAGGTGATCGAGGAGGCAACACCCATTGGGATCGGTGTGGTATTCCAAGGCGAGTTGGACGACGAAGGCGCCGGCGACTACTTCACCTTCGCGGCCGAAGAAGGCGAGTTCTACCAACTGGACGTGACCCTCGGAACCCTCGAAGACTCCGTACTGGACATATTCGACGCCTACGGCACCTGGCTGGACGGCAACGACGACTATGGCGACTCGACCGCGTCGCGGCTCGTATGGGACGCGCCCGCCACCGGCACCTACTACGTCCAGGTGGCCAGCTACGCCACCGGCACCGGCACCTACACGCTCACGATCTCAGGCATCACGGACGATCACGCGAATTCGGCAGCCAACGCAGTGCCGGTGGAGATCGGAGTGGCCGCCCGAGGCGCTATCGACTACGGAGGCGACGGCGACTACTTCACCTTCGCGGCCGAAGAAGGCCAGTTCTACCAACTGGACGTAACGCTCGGAACCCTCGAAGACTCCGTACTGGACATATTCGACGCAGACGGCATCTGGCTGGACCGCAACGACGATTCCCCCGAATCCACAGCCTCCCGGCTCTTATGGAACGCACCCGGCACAGGCACCTACTACGTCCGGGTGACCGGCTTCGACGTTGGTACAGGCACCTACACCCTCACCATCGCGCCTTCCTAGGCCGCGAGCGGGCGGCGGAGGTGGTCCCCAGAGCGACCGCAAACTCGGTCGCCATATTCGTGTTGGGTACACAGCTGCCATCGGCGTGGTGAACCCGGCAAGCGAACCATCCCGTGACCGCCTACCTGGCAACTCATCGACAACGACCTGCCGATGCTCCGCAACCAAGGACTCGACGAGGAGACCATCCACCACGTCACCCACAGCAACCCGGCTCGATTCCCGGCCGTGGACGGCGCCGGCTAACGGCGCGGGAACGGACCGCGCTGCCTGGATCGGATGGCACCAAACAGGGCGCTAAGTTCGCAGGTCGAAGGCGACCAAGCCGGTTAGCCTCTGGGAGCCGATGGATTCGCGATTCCGCGTCCGTTGCCCGAGGTTGTTCGGGGCCCTGGCTGTTATGAGCGCCCTGGCGAGTTGTGGGTTTTATCCGTGGTCCGAGCCGCATGACCGCCATTGGGACAAGGTGGTCAAGGAGGCAGTATCCGTTGAGATCGGTATGGCCGCCCAAGCCGAGATGGACTACGTTGGTGACCGCGACGTCTTCAGGTTCGAAGCCACGGACGGCGAGTACTACGAACTGGACATAACCCTCGGAACCCTCCAAGACTACGTCCTGGACGTGTTCGACGCTGTCGGCACCCATGTGGCCAGCTACCGCAGTTCGGCCGTGTCCCGGCTCTTTTGGGCTCCGAGTGCAGGCCCCTACTACGTCCCAGGCCCCTACTACGTGGAGGTAACCAGCGACGACACCGGCACCTACACCCTCACGATCGTCATCTCAGACTTCGTGGACGACCACCCGGATTCAGCAGACAACGCAACACCCGTCGAGATCGGTGTGGCGACACAAGGCGAGTTGAAGTACGCACGCGATAGTGACTTCTTCACCTTCGAAGCCACAGAGGGCGAGTACTACGAACTGGACGTAACCCTCGAAACCCTCCCAGAGTCGGCGCTAGGCATATTTGACGCCGACGGCAACTGGCTAGCCGGCTATGGCACCTTGAGAGCGCCCTTCGTCATTTGGCGCGTACCCGCCACAGGCACCTACTACGTCCAAGTAGGCAGCTACAGCACCAAGACCGGTACCTACACGCTCACCGTCAGTACTTCAGACACCGTGGACGATCACCTGAATTTGGCAGACCACGCAACACCCGTCGAGCTCGGTGTGGCAACACAAGGCGAGTTGGAATACATAGGCGACAGTGACTTCTTCACCTTCGAAGCCACTGAGGGCCAGTTCTACCAGCTAGACGTCACCCTCGGAACTCTGGAGGACTCCGTACTGCGCCTAAGCGACGCCGAAGACATCTCGCTAGCCGACGACTACGGCCGCTCGACAGCACCCCGGATCGGATGGTACGCACCCGCCACAGGTACCTACCACGTCCAAGTATCCAGCTTCACAACCGACATCGGGACCTACACCCTCACCGTCGCCGCCCTGTAAGTTCGTCTCGCTCCGTGCTTGCTCCGGTTTCGATGGATCGCTCTTGGTCAGTCAGGCGGTCTTCGCCCACCACGGGGCGCCGATCACCAAGGATGTTGCGATCCACCTATCTCGGACGCCGGACAGTCTCCCCATGTATGATCACCGGGGATAACTCGGGAGTCCAGCGGGGCAAGTACGTACCTACCTGGGAACCCGGAGGGAGGAATAACGATGTACATGCACCGAACAGGCCGATGGCTGGCAGTGTTGTTAACTCTGGTTATGTTCGCCGTCGCATGCGGCACGGACGACGCGGACGATGCGCCTGCAACCACGGCGGCGCCTGCGACAACCGCTGCGCCCGCGGAGACAACCGCCACGACTGTGGTAGAGGTGGGAACGACCACCACGACCGCGGCGCCGGCGGGTGAGACCACCACGACGACCGCCGCTGCTACGACCACCACCGAGGCGATGGCCGAACCCCTGACGGGCCGCGAGGCAACCGTCGTGATCGGCAAGAAGATGGATGGCGACACCAAGTTCGATCCGGCCCGGGCCTTCGAGGAACTGTACGTGCTGGTGCTCGGATCCGTGTACAACAACCTCGCGCAGTGGGCGCAGACCGATACCGGCTACGACTACCAGACGCTGCTTCCCGAGTTGGCCACCGAGTGGTCGTCCAACGCGGACGCTACCCAGTGGACGTTCAAGCTGAACCCGGACGCCCGCTTCCACGACGGGTCACCGGTCACCTCTGCCGATGTGGCGTTCTCGTTCATGCGGCTGAAGAACGTAGCCGCCACGCCGTCCTACCAGGCGGCCAACCTCGCCAGCGTCGACACGCCCGACCCCCAGACCGTCGTGGTCAACCTGGCCGCACCCGACGCTGAGTTCCCGGGCCTGACCACCGCCGCCGCTTTCAGCATCCTCAACAGCGAGTTGGTGATGGCCAACGGCGGCGCGGCCGGGGAGGATGCCTCGGAGACCGACACGGCCGGCGAATGGCTGGCCCTGAACAGCGCCGGATCCGGTCCGTTCACCTTCGACTTCTCCGAACCGGGCAGTCGCCTCGAGATCGTCCGCGTGGACGATTACTGGGGAGGCCCGCCCGCCGTCATGGAGCGGATCATCATGGTGAACATCCCCGAAGCCCAGTCGCGCATCGACGCGCTGGCCCGGGGCGACATCGACCTGGCGTGGACAGTGATCCCGCACCAGGCCGCTACGTTGGGAGAGGACTACACGATCCTGCAGGCCAACACCAACCACTGGTACTACGTGATATTCACGACCGATGCGGAGAACAACAACGCATTCGTGGCCAACCCGACGGTCCAGAAGGCGCTCAAATACGCCATCGACTACGACGGCCTCCAGCGACTCTGTCCCGGCTACACCGCCAACCGGGTGTACGGCCTGGCGCCGATGCGCCTGGGAGGCATCACGGACGGCTACGAGCGTGACCTCGACAAGGCCAAGGAACTGCTGGCGGAGGCGGGCTATCCCGACGGCTACGACGATCCTGAGAACCCGATCCGTCTCCAGACGTTCCAGTGGAGCGGTTTCTGCCCCGGATTCGGTGACGTGGCCCAGAAGCTGGCCGCCGACTTCGCCGACATCGGTGTCAAGACCGAGGTGCAGATCCGCGATGTGGGCGTGTTCTTCACCGACTTCCGCAAGGGCGACCTCGACATCAACGTGAGCGACTGGTTCCCCGACTTCCCGTCGGCGATGAACTCGGCGGCGGTGTCGTTCGCGGACGGATTCGTCAACTGGCAGCGGTCGCTCTGGCCCGACAATGCCGAGGGCTGGCCTCTGTATGACGAGATCAAGGCGGCAGGTGACGCGGCGCTGGCGTCGGTCGATCCGGCGGAGCGGTTGAGCCTGCTGAACGAGGTGGAGCGGTTGAGCTTGGAAGCCAACCCGACTCACCTGATGGTCGAGATTCCCGAGTGGTACCCGCACGTCAACACGTTGACCGGCGTCTACTACCACGCCGTACACCGGTTCGAGCCTTACCGGATGGGGCGGTCCCGGTAGTCGAGGTCTCGCGGGAGACCGCACAATCCATCGGGGGGCGGCCGGCCGGTCGCCCCCCGATCCCCATCTCGTACGACTGAAGCCGTGACCCGGAGGAGTTGACATGCGCTGGTTCGTACTGCGGCGCCTGGCCCTGGCTCCGCTCGTGCTGCTGGGCATGACCTGCATCACCTTCTTCGTCTCCCAACTGATCCCCATCGACCCGGTCGCCGCCTACCTGGGAGGTCGGGGCGCAGCCCAATCCGACGCGGCTGAACAGGCCATCATCGACGCCCTCAACGCCCGCTGGGGATGGGACAAGCCGATCCCGGAGCGCTACTGGATCTACCTGACCAACCTCCTGCAGGGTGACATGGGCGAATCGAGCCACTCGGCGCGAGCGGTCAGCACCGACCTCGCCAACGTGGTACCCCCCACCATCGAGTTGGTCGTGGCGGCCTTGCTGGTCGCGCTCCTGTTCGGCATCCCGCTCGGCGTGTTCGCGGCGGCGCGCCGGGGAGGCGTCTGGGACGAGTTCTTCAAGGTGGCCTCCACCCTGGCGATCTCGGTGCCGGTCTTCTGGCTGGCCATCGTGGGATTCACGGTGTTCTACGGGCGGCTGGGGTGGGCGGCCGGGCCCGGGCAGCTGGACATCTTCACCCGCCCGCCGCCGGACGTGACCGGGATGGTCACCGTCGACTCCATACTGGCCGGCCGCTGGGACGCCCTGATCGACACCCTGCACCACCTGGCGTTCCCCGCCCTGGTGCTGGGTCTGGTGATCGGCTTCTACTTCGCCCGGGTGGTCCGTTCGGAGATGGTCGACGCCTTGGAGTCGGACTACGTCCGCACCGCTCGCGGCAAGGGCCTGCGCCGCCGTCTGGTCCTCTACCGCCATGCCTTTCGCAACGCGGTCATCCCGGTGATCACCCTGTCGGGGCTTGCCTTCGGTTCGCTGCTCACCGGGATCATCGTGGTGGAACGGGTGGTGGGCTGGCCCGGACTCGGCTCGTACGCCTTCACGGCGGCCACGCGCCTGGACCTCAACGCCCTCTCCGGCGTGGTGCTGGTGATCAGCCTGGCCTACGTCCTCGCCAACCTGGCGGTCGACCTGCTGTACACGGTGGCCGACCCGCGGGTACGCGACGGGATGAGTTCGTGACCCTGGGCCGGCTCCGCCGCCTGGAGGAGGCCGTAGCGCCCACCCGCCTCGCCACCACCCTGGAGTCCCTCCGGCCCCGCACCTTCCTCGAGTTCTACGGCGTCGGAGTGATCGTGGTGATAGTGGTGGCCATCGCCGCCGCGCCCCTCATCGCCCCCGATCCGCTCGCCCAGGATCTGACGTCGGCCCTGGCCGGTTCGAGTGCCGAGAACTGGCTGGGCACCGACAACCTGGGCCGTGACCTGTGGGCGCGGATCCTCCACGGGGGCCGCGTGTCGGTGGTGATCGGCGTCTTCGTCCTCCTGACGGCGGGCGCCGTCGGCGTGCTCTACGGCGCAGTGTCCGGATATGCCGGTGGCATGGTCGACGCGGTGATGATGCGGATCGTCGACATCTTCCTGTCGTTCCCCTCCATCATGCTGGCCCTGCTCATCTCCGCAGCGCTGGGACCCACCATCCGCAACGTCATCATCGCCATCGCGGCAGCCTGGTGGCCGGTCTACGCCCGGCTGATCCGGGGCCAGGTCATCGTGGTGAAGGAACGCGAGTTCGTGACCGCCTCCAGGGCTTTGGGAGCGGGGCCGATGCGGAACCTGCTGCTCACGGTCCTGCCCAACAGCTTCGGGGTGATGAAGACCATCTTCGTCCTCGACATCGGCTACGCCATCCTGGCCGGCTCCACGCTCGGCTTCCTGGGCCTCGGCGTCTCGGCGCCGACCCCCGAGTGGGGGTACATGATCCGCGAGGCCCTCCAGTACCCCACCCACTGGTGGTTCATCCTCAGCCCCGGCCTCGCTCTGCTGCTGTTCGTATCGGCCATCAACTTCGCCGGGGGTATCGTGACCCGGTCGGTCCATGAAGACCCCGGCCGCTGAATCCCGCTCCGAGGCAGCCTCTCCCGGTCCGGACCGGCCCGTGCTGTCGGTGCGGGATCTGGACGTCACCTTCCGGGCAAGAGCGCCGGTACTGGCGGTGCGAGGGGTCTCGTACGACCTGGCGGCAGGAGAACACGTCGGCCTGGTCGGCGAAAGCGGATCGGGCAAGAGCGCCGGCGCGCTGGCGCTGGTGCGGCTGCTACCCGACTACGCCGATGTCTCCGGGAGAGTGATGCTGGACGGCGCCGATCTGTTGCAGCTCAACGAGCGCGAACTGAGGGCCGTACGGGGTGACCAGGTGGGGATCGTCTACCAGGACCCCTTCAGTTCCCTGAACCCGGTGCTGACGATCGGAAAGCAGCTCACCGAGGTACTGAGCAAGAACAAGGGACTCGGGGCGAGGGCGGCGCGCCGGGAGGCGGCCCGACTGCTGGAAACCGTGGGAGTTCCCAACGCGGAGGAGCGCATCTCCGACTACCCGCACCAGTTCTCCGGAGGCATGCGGCAGCGCGCCGTCATAGCCATGGCGGTGGCGCCCCGGCCCGCACTCCTGATTGCGGACGAGCCGACCACCGCCCTCGATGTCACCGTGCAGGCCCAGATCCTGGAGTTGCTCCAGGAACTGACCTCCGAGCACGAGACCACGATGCTGCTCATCACCCACGATCTGGGCGTGGTGGCCGGCGTCACGCAGCGGGTGATGGTCATGTACGCGGGGCGCATAGTCGAGTCCTCCGCCACCGCGGATGTGTTCACGAGAGCATCCCATCCGTATACGGTCGCCCTTCACAGATCCCTGCCCCGGATCGATGTCCGCCAGGAACGGCTCGTGACGATCGAGGGCCAGCCTCCCGACCCGACCCAACCCGTCAGGGGATGTCCCTTCGCTCCCAGGTGCCCTTCCAGAATCGATCGATGCGCCGACGAGGACCCGCCGTTGATGACCATCCCTACCGCCCGGCGCGCCGCCGCCCGGGGCTGGGACATGCCGTCGATCCGTGAGCGGGACGGAGACCAGGTCCCCGGGCCGGTGAGCCCCCACCTGACCGCCTGCTGGAACCCCCCGGAACCGGCGGGCGGCGAACGCGGACCGGCTCGATGAGCACCGAGCAGGTCGCGAGTCCGGCCCTGGTCGAGGTCCAGGACCTGAGGGTCTGGTTTCCGGCAGGGCGCGGATCGTCAGCCAAGGCCGGTGGCTCCATCAAGGCGGTGGACGGGATTTCCTTCACCGTCCGGCGCGGCGAAACCCTGGGTCTCGTGGGTGAGTCGGGATGCGGCAAGACCACGACCGCCCGAGCCATCCTCAAACTCCTGGACCCGACGCAGGGAAGCATCCTGTTCGACGGCGTCGACCTGTCAACCGTCTCGCGTCGAGAACTGCGGCTGATGCGACGCCGGATGCAGCCGGTCTTCCAGGACCCGTTCTCCAGCCTCAACCCGAAGCGGACGGTGGAGCGGATAGTCGCCGAGCCGCTCGCCATCCATCGCCAGGGGACCCCGTCAGAGCGCCGGGCGAGGGTCGCCGATCTGCTTGAGACGGTCGGGCTACCACCTGACGCGGCGGGCCGCTACCCGCATGCGTTCAGCGGAGGCCAGCGGCAACGCATCGCCATCGCCCGGGCCATGGCGCTCCGGCCGGACCTGATCATCGCCGACGAGCCCGTCAGCGCTCTCGACGTCAGTATTCGCGCGCAGATACTCAACCTGCTCAGCGACCTCCAGCAGGAGTTCCACCTGACCTACCTGGTCATCGCGCACGATCTCGCCCTCGTACGGCAGGTGACCGACCGGGTGGCGGTCATGTACCTGGGAAAGATCGTCGAGTTGCGGCCCACAGAGGACCTCTACCGGCGGCCCCTCCACCCGTACACGGTGGCACTCCTGTCGTCGGCGCCCATTCCCGACACCGAGGCCGAAGCCACCCGGCAACGTATCGTGTTGGAGGGTGATGTACCCAGCCCGGCCGATCCTCCCACGGGCTGCCGCTTCAACACGCGATGCTGGCTGCGGCGAAATCTGGGAAACCCGGAGATCTGCACCACCGAAGCACCCCCTCTGGCGAAGGTACAGGACCCCGGCGCTTCCGGTGTGGTGGCGTGCCACTTCCCGGAGGCGGTGGAGGACTCCCCCGAACGTAGGGAGACGTTGGTGGCTCTCACCGGTTCGAGGGTCTCCTCCCCCGATCACGAACCACCCGACTAGGAATTGATCAACTAGCCGAGCATCTCGCCGCGATCCACCACGGCGACCTCACCCGTGATCGAATCGTTGGCCAGCAGCCCCGTAAGGGACCGGACCACATCCTCCGCCGGTATTACAGGCACCGCACCGGACCGGAGCTCCCGGGCGCGGTCGGGAGGCACGTGGCGGTCGATCCATTCGGTGAGCATCCAACCCGGCGCGACGGCGTTGACCTGCACCGTCGGCGCCAGCGCCCGGGCCAGGCAGCGGGTGAGCGACACCAGCGCAGCCTTCGACACCACGTAGGGGATGGAGCTACCCGCGCTGGTGAAAGCGGAATTGGAGGCTACGTTGATGATCTTGCCCGCACCCCTGGATTGCATCCCGGGCGCCACCGCCCGGGAGCACAGGAACGCACCCGTGACGTTGACATCCATGATCCGTCGCCACTCCTCCGCTGTGACCGCCCCCAGGTCGGGGAACGGAACGTAGCTGGTGGTGCCCGCATTGTTGACGAGGATGCTGACCGGTCCCAACTCCTCCTCGACCGACTCCACCATCGAGGAAACCGCCGAATCGTCGGTGATGTCGGCCCGGACCGCCAGGGCGGTCCCTCCGCGGTCGCTGATCTGCCGGGCGACCCGCTCTGCCTCCGGACGCGACCTCGAGTAGTTCACGGCCACCGAGGCGCCCGCCCCCGCCAACGCGAGGGACGTTGCCCGACCGAGACCGGTGCCCCCGCCGGTCACCAGCGCCACCCGCCCGTCCAAGTCCACCGTCTACCCCGCCAACGCTCTGGCAGAACCTAGGAGGGTGCTGAAAAAGACGGGGATGGGAGGCCCGTGATGGTTTGATGTGGGGTCTTGTTGTCGAAGATCGGGCCAACTGGACATTTTTCAGTACCCTCCTCGCGCACGCCGGTACGCGTCGATCCCATCGAGAAGTCGGTCCACGTCGCCGGGAGTGTTGTAGAGGTGCGGGTCGGCCCTGACCCGGTCGTCCTCGGGGTAGCCCCACACATCCACGCCCAGCCTCCGCAGATAGCGGCACAAGGGCACTGCGCCGTCGAAGTGGAAGCTCACCACCCCGCCCCGCTCGGTCGGGCTCGCCGGGGTCAGCACGTGTATCCCCCGTTCGGCCAGCCCATCGATCATCTGCCCGGTCAGCTCCAGGACATGCCGTTCGATATCCCGTATGCCCGCCTCGAGGATGATGTCCAATCCCCTGCGCGCCGCCGCGATGCCCGGCAAGTCCGCCAGACCGATCTCGTGGCGCCCCGCGCCGGGGTGGTACGAGAGTTCGCCGGGCGCGTCCGGCCCGCCGTCCCGGTAGGCGCCCACGTATCCGACATGGGGAGGCGTCAGGGACTCGATGTGCTCCCGGCGCGCGTAGAGGTATCCCAGCCCGGGCGGGCCGAGTAACCACTTCATCAGGGTGCCGCTGATGAAGTCGACACCGGCATCCATGGCATCGATGGGAACGGCGCCCGCCGACTGGGCGGCGTCGACGATGAGGTAGCCGCCACAACTGCGGGTGAGTTCGGCCAGCTTGCGGAGGTCGTGGCGGAAGCCGGTGCGGGGAGCCACGTGAGAGACGAGCACCGCGATGGTGTTCTCGTCCACGAGCCTTTCGATCTCCGCCATCCGGGTGGAGGATGGCCCGCCAGGAGCCGAGCGGACCTCGACCGGCCGGCGGCCGGGCAGCAGCCAGGGCCAGACGGCGCTCGGATGGGAGGTCGGGTCCGTGACGATGTTGGCGCCGGGCGGCGGTTCGATCATCTGGACCGCCAGGTTGGACCCCCGAGAGGTATTGTCGACGATGGCTACCTCGCCGGGATCAGCACCCAGCACCGCCGCCAGCCGGGCCTTGAGCAACTCCCACTCGTCAAAGTAACGCGCCCTGTGATACGCGGGATCGAACATCCATCGATCGGACCACCCGTCGAGGGCCGCCTTGACCGGGATCGCAGCCGGGGCAAGACCCCCGGCGAAGAGGTAGGCGCGGGTCTCGGTGATCGGGAAGAGAGACCGGTACCGCTCGGTCAGGACCATGCGGGCACCTCGATCAGGGTCGGGCCATCGGCTGCCAGGGCAACCTCCACTGCATCCGCCAGATCCGGGGGATCGTCCGCGCGTGCCCACGCCGCGCCGTAGGCGGAGGCCAGGGTTGCCAGGTCCGGGACCGCCAGGTCGGTGGCGAACGGCTCGAACCCTCGTTCCCGCATCAGGCGGCTTATCTCACCGAAGGCTCGGTCGTTCCAGATGACCACCGGCAGCGCCAGCCGGTGCTGGGCGGCCACCATCAGCTCCGACATGGTGAACATGAACCCGCCGTCCCCCACCAGCGCGGCCACCGCTCTGTCGGGCCGGGCGATCTTGGCGCCGATCGCCGCGGGCAGCGCGTATCCCAATGTGGCCAGACCGGACGGGTTCATCCATGTCCTCGGTCCGGGGAGGTCGTAGAAGGGGAAAGCGCCGAATCCGGCCACCATCGCCACGTCCAGGGCGAGGGAGGACTCCTCGGGCATAGCCGTCCGCAGGGCTCGGATCCAGGGAAGGTAGGTCCGGCCCATGACCAACGCCTCCTGCTCGGCCAGGTCGCGGACTCGGGCCGCACGGGAGGCACCCACGCCGGGGCTCGAACCCGCCACCGAGTCGAGCATCATCGCCAGTGCCGTCCCGGCTTCCCCCACCACGGCCGCGTCCACCGGGTGGTTGCGACCGATCTGGTCCTGGTCGATGTCGACCTGTACCAGCTTCCCCTCCAGCTGCAGCGGACCCAGCCAGAAGTCCGCCGGGCTCAGCTCCGTACCCACAGCCAGCACCACGTCACACCCTTCGAGGAAGCGCGCCACCGCGCGGTAGACAACCAGCGAAGCCTCCAGAGGGTGGCCACCCGGGACCACCCCCTTCCCGTTGAGCGTGGTCGCGACCGGCGCGTCCAAGCGTTCGGCTATCGCCAACACCTCCTCGACCGCCCCTTGAGCACCGCCCCCCGCCACGATGGCCGGCGCCGTGGCCGAATTGAGCAGTCGGGAGGCCCTCATGACCGCGTCCCCGTTCGGAGTGGGTGGATCCTCGGTCGGTGCGGCCGGAATGGGGGCGGAGGTGGCCTCCTCCTGCACGTCTACAGGAATAGCCAGGCACACGGGTCGGGGCCGCTCGGTCCTGAAACGCCGGAACGCATCGTGCACGGCCTGCGCCACCTCGTGAGGCGAGAGCACGAGCCGAGGCCGTTCGGTAATGCCCTCCAGGACGCTCTCCTGGGAACGGAGTTCGTGCGAGTGCCCCCTACCGAGCCCGATGTCCTCGCTGGGGATGTGGGCGGTGATGCAGAGCACCGGGACGGAGTCGGAGTAGGCCTCGGCGATGGCGGTTGCCGCGTTGGTTACGCCCGGCCCGGTAGTCACGATGCAGACCCCCGGGCGGCCGGTCATCCGGGCGTAGCCATCCGCCATGAAGGCCGCCCCCTGCTCGTGGGTGGTGGTGATGTGCTCTATGTCCTGCGCCGTGCCCAGCGCGCGGTAGATCTCGAGCGTGTGGGTGCTCGGAATACCGAAGACGTGCCGGACACCGTTCACCCGGAGGGATTCGATCAGTGCATCGGCGCCGGTAATCGCGACCTCTCCCCGGGGTAGGCTCGGTACATGGTCGACCTTCTCCTGCGGAATGCGACGATCTACCCCGGCGACGCCGAGCCCGGGCCGGGAGATGTCGCAATCGACAACGGCGTCATAGTAGCGGTGGGCCCAGAACTCCAGCACGGAGCGACCCGGACCATCGACCTCGAGGGACTGTCGCTGGCGCCCGGGTTCGTGGACATGCACGCTCACAGCGCTCTGCGTACGTTTGAGGATCCGATCCTCACGCCGAAGCTTCTCCAGGGCTTCACGACGGAACTGATCAACCCTGACGGGATGGGGCCGGCGCCCGTCACGGACGCGGGTCTGGCCGATCGGATGACACAGCTGGCCCTGTCGGAAGGTAGAGGCCCTGCCAAGTGGCCCTGGCGATCCATCGGCGAGTACCTGGACGCCCTGGACGGAACGCGTCCCGCCATCACCCTGTGCCCGTTCGTCCCTCATGGAGCGGTGCGTGATGCCGTGCTGGGAGGAGCCCAGCGGGCACCCGGCGCCGACGGATTGCGCGCCATGCGCCGCCAGGTCGCCAGAGGCATGGAGGCGGGCGCGTGGGGAATCTCCTTCGGCCTGGTGTACACGCCGGGCGCGTACGCGGACCGCGACGAGGTCGTGGCCGTCGCCACCGAGGCGGGCCGGTTCGGCGGGCTGATCTCCGTCCACATGCGGGGCGAGAGCCACAACCTGCTGGAGGCGGTCGAGGAGATGATCGACGTGTCACGCCGGAGTGGTGCGCCCCTTCACCTCTCCCATTTGAAGGTGCTGGGGCGTCGCAACGCGTGGAAGCTGGAACCGCTGCTGGAAATGATCGACGGGGCGCCCGCGGACGGGGTCAACATTACCTTCGACCAGTATCCCTACGGCGCCGGTGTGACCCTGCTGTCTGCCCTGCTACCCCCGTGGGCACATGACGGTGGCGTCAAGCAGATGACAGCTCGGCTGCGGGACCGCCCTACGGTGGACCGTCTCCTCCAGGCGCTCGGTGACCCGGACGCGGGCCCCGAGAGCTTCTACTACCAGTGCGGACCGGAGGGAATCGTCGTGATCGACTGCGGGCCCGACGGTCCCGGCGACGCAATGGGGCGCACGCTGGCCGAGATCGCCTCCGCCCGAGGGGTCGAGCCCGAACAGGTGGTCATCGACCTCTTGCTGGAAACCCGGATGAGCGCGCTGGTCATCCTCCATTACGCCGACGAATCCGTCGTCAAGGCCATCGCCCGGCACCCGGCCATGCTGGTGGGTAGCGACGCGGTCTTCGCCGCCACCCCCCACCCGAGGCTGTGGGGCACCGCACCCCGGTTCCTGGGCGGTTACGCCATCAGGGATCGCGTAGTCACGGTACGCGAAGCCATCGCCCGGCTCTCGTTCCGGGCGGCACGGCGGGTCGGGCTGGACGACCGAGGTGAGATAGCGCCGGGACAGCGAGCCGACCTGGTCGCTTTCGACCCCGACCGGGTGATCGACCGGGCGACCTACGACCAGCCCGAGCTCGCACCCTCCGGCATCGACTGGGTAATCGTCAGCGGGGCGGTCGCGGTAGACCCGAACGGCCCTACCGGAGAACGCCGGGGCCAGATCGCCCGTAAGAACGGCTAACTGGTTGGCTTGGCTGCGCCGCAAGTCCGCATCGAAATGGCACAGTCGGATCTCACAGGCAGCGCATCCACCGTCAAGGACATGACTGACTCGCAAGGCCCCGACGCCGAACGCCGTCCGCGGAATAACGACCGCCTTGTCCTGGTCGGTACTACCGGCGCTGGCAAGACAACGATGGCAAAGACGATTGCTCAGGCGCTCGACATGGATCACATCGAGTTCGATGCCATTCGCCATGGGCCGGATTGGACAGAGACACCCGACGACGTGTTTAGAACACGGTTACGGCAGCAGCTGCGAGGCGACAGGTGGGTCGGAGACGGAAACTACAGCCTCGCACGGGATGTCGTTTGGCCCAAGGCAACCATGTTGATATGGCTGGACTACCCGATACGCGTGGTCCTGTGGAGGTTGTTCTGGAGGACGATGCGTCGTGGGTTCCTTCGGGAACAGCTGTGGCACGGCAACAGGGAACGTATATGGTGGCACTTCTTCAGCCGTCAGTCGTTATTCCTATGGGCATTGAAGACCCACTGGCGGCGACGCCGGTCGATACCAGCGGCCCTGGCCCATCCGGACCATGCTCATCTCGACTTGGTCCACCTGCGCTCGCCGAAGGCTGCTGACGAGTGGCTCCTGACGCTGACGCAACGGCAATGAGGGTATGAGGATGGCCCTTTGCGGTAGCGCCAACTTCGCTCCTCCATCCCCCGCATGGTCACCATGTGGGCCGATACGGAGAATGGCTGTCCGCAAGCGACATCTGAGCGTTACCACCCAAGGCGTACGGATGCCGCATACGGTACGAAGTGGCTATAATCTTCTGTACAATATTTCTTGGAGGGAACTGTATGGGGGCCAGCACCCGAACCATCCCCGCCGCCCAGTTTCGTGACCGATGCCTGAAACTGCTGGACGAGGTCCACGCCACGGGTGAGAAACTCATTGTCACCAAGCACGGACGACCCGTCGCAGCCGTAGTGCCGGCGGTAGCGTCATCCGAGGCAAGCGTCATCGGGTGGAGCGACGATATCCGCATCGGCACCGATTTGACCGAGCCGGCCGTGCCACCTGAGGACTGGCATGTCGTCTCCGACCCTGAACGAGTCCTGACCGGCCTTCCAAGCAACGACCAGCGTTGAATGTGAACCTCATCCTCGATACGGATGCGTTGCTCTGGATGTCGCGAGACAGCCCGAGCCTGGGACCTAGGGCTAGGACCGCCATCGAAGATGCCGCTTCGGCCGGCTCCCTGAGGTTCTCATCCGTCTCGATGCTCGAGATAGCGCGGCTCCACTGGGATGGGAGGATCGACCTCAGGAAAGATCCCGGACTATGGCTCCGCAGCCTGCTGGACCAGGGTCTGCATGAGATACCCGTGACATCGGAGATGTCGGTCCTGGCGGGCTCTCTGGAGATACGGGACGGCTTTCATGCCGGCCCGGCCGACCAACTCATCACCGCGGCTGCCATTCTCACCGGGCGCCGGTTGGTCACCTCAGATAGCAAGATCCTGCGCTGGGCGGAGAGCCGAGCAGCGCCGGATTGTCTCGACGCCCGATCCTGAACCGGACAGGCACGGAGCATGCAGCACAGCGCTTGGGGCTGACTTGGTTCGATCCGGGTGCATGCCGAGCCCGGAATCGGGTGTGCGTGCTACCGGGCTCCGACCTAGCCCCGATTATTCATGGTGGGGGTCTGTCCGGGTGACCGGAATGGATCCTTCGTGCTCCTGGCCTGGGGTTACAACCATCTGATAGCCCCGTCTTCCAGTCGGTGCGGAATCAACCGCAGGGTGGAGTGTGGCCGCTTGCGAGATATGTGGTTGAAGTGGCCTGATCCGCGTTGGTGTGCTGGGAACAGGAATAATCAGGCCTAGAGAGCCTCTGCCACCTGGTCTAAGACGGCAGCGGCCGACTTCAAGACGTCTTCCACGTGCTCTTCCTCCATCACCGAGGAGGTGGACACGAACGGGAAGCCGAAGACACCCCGGTTGCCGAAGGCCAGGCTGAGGCCGGTCATCAGCACGTCCGGCCGGGTCACCTCCGGATCGCAGGCCAGGGTGAGCAGGGAACCGCCACCCTCCACCCGGAGCGGCAGCTCGCGTTCGGCCACCGCTGCGGACAACCCCTCCCGCAGCCCACGGCCGAGGTAGTCGATCCGTTCGTGGACCTCAGGCGTCAGCAGGCGCAGGCCGGCGACGCCAGCCGCGGCGGTCATCGGGTTGGCGTTGAAGGTACCTGCCAGGGCCACCTTCATGTCACCCAAGGGGTCGGTCACCGCCATGATGTCGGCCCTCCCCCCGAAGGCGCCCACCGGGAGGCCGCCCCCGATCAGCTTGCCGAGGGCGGTCATGTCGGGCACCACTCCGTAGCGGTCCTGCGCGCCCCCCATCGCGAGGCGGAGGGAGATGACCTCGTCGAACAGGAGGAGCACTCCCTCGTCCGCCGTCACCGCCCTCAACGTCTCCAGGAAGCCCTCGGGAGGATGGGCGAACCCGCCCGCCGAGCGGAAGGGGGTGAGGATCACCGCGGCCAGGCGGTCGGCGTTCTCCCGTATCAGAGCGGCGACACCATCCGTATCGCCCCAGGCGCCCAGGACGATGTTCTCCGACAGGTTGGCGGGCACTCCCCCGGTGCTGGGCGCTAGGCGGCCGTCCTGTGTGGCTGCGAACTCGAAAGCGTCGTAGGTCCCGTGGTACGCGCCGTCCAGCTTGAGGACGAGATCCCGGCCGGTGAAGGCCCGCGCCACCTTCAGCATGTGCATGTTGGCCTCGGTGCCCGAGTTGGCGAAGCGCACCCGCTCGATCGAGGGAACCCGTTCACAGATCAACTGCGCCCAATCGACCTCGATCGGGTTGTGCCCACCCCAGGCGGTCCCCGACCGGGCCTGGGAGCGGACCGCCGCCACGATCTCCGGATGGGCGTGGCCGTGGACCAGCGCCGTCGAGTTGTTGTTGAGGTCGAGCCGGCGGTTCCCGTCCACGTCCCAAATGTAGGGGCCCTCACCGCGCTCGAAGTAGGGAGGATGCGGGCGGGTGGTGATCGAGTAGCGGGTGTCGCCACCCGGGAGGACCCCTCCGCCGCGTACGAACAGGGCCGCCGACCGGGGTGTGATCCGGCGGTACTCGTCGACGACGGCCTGGTACCAGCCCAGGAGGCGCTCGCCGGTGCTCATGCTCCGGTCAGCCAGCGCCGGGGGTTGTCATGGGTGATGATCCTGATCGTCTCGTCCGGTACACCTCTGGCGGAGAGTGCCGGCAGGAACGTCTCGGACAGGTAGACGAACCCGGTACCGCCGTGTATCCGCAGCTGTCCGAGCTTGCAGACATCGTGGGACAGCATCAGCCGGTCCTCGAAGCCACGGTCCACGAGTTCCACGATGAGACCGAGGATCCGGTTCTCGAACTGACCCAGTCCCCTGTACTGGCCGCAGTTGTCGAACATGATGTACACACCCCTCTCGATGAGTCCGAGCAGGTAGCGGAGATGTGGATAGGCATCGCAGTGGGCGACCGCCACCCGGGTCATGTCCGCGTCCTCCTCCTCGAGGATGGTGAGCTGCTCCGGAGCGACCGGTCCGACGGCGTGGACCGCGCCGATTGCCAGACCGGTGGCCTTGTGCGCCCGGGCGACGGCCCGCAGCACCCTTTCCTCGGCGGGTGACACCCAGTCCTTCTCGGATCCGATCTCACCGATCACGCCCGGACGGATCCCGGTGTCGCCCACGCCGTCGGTGATCTCCCGGATCAACTCGTCGGCGAGGGCGCTTGCCGGTCGACGGTCGATCCGCTCCTCGGGCAGGTAGTAGTTGCCGCGATACCAGCCGCAGCCCATGACGAAGTGCACACCCGTCCGCTCCGACAACGTTCGCAACCGTTCGGGGGATCGGCCGTTGTCAGGAACGCTCAGGTCGAAGATAGTGTCGCCCCCCAGCTCGGCGAAAGCCCCGACCTCGTCCGCCATCACCTCCTCGTCCACGAACTGATCGGCCACGTCGTAGCGGTAGTCGGCATGGCGGAGGGTGCAATAGATGTGCTCGTGGGGAAGGGTGAACCCGAGTTCGTGAGCCGGCACCGGTCCAAGTACCGTCATGACCGTTCCGGCGTCGTTCATCCGAACCCTCTCAGTTGGCTGTCGCGAGCCGAATGGGACTCTAACGGGCCGATGAGCGCCGTGGCATGCCGGAGGACGGAGCCACAGGCCCGGGATCTTGGAGGTGGATGCATGAAACGCGGGAACAGCAACGACAAACCGGTTGACCTGCTTCTCCGCCACGGTCGCATCATCACCATGGATCCAAACCGGCGGATCCTGGTCGACGGGGCGGTCGCCGTCGACAACGGGCGAATAGCGGACGTGGGTCCCGACCGTGCCTTAGCGCTCCGGACGGACGCCACAGCCATCCGCGACCTGGGGGGAGCACTCGTGCATCCAGGACTGGTCGACGCGCACGTCCATGCCGGCAGCTCCGAACTCAGCCGTGGCATCGCCCCCAAGGACCACGCCGACTACGAGGCGGTGGACGACTGGCTGTTCACACACCGCAGTGCCGAGGCCGACCATCTGGGCGCCCTGCTCTCGTGCATGGAGATGGTGACCAACGGCACCACCGCCTACAGCGACACCGGCGGCTCGTTCTTCCTGGAGGAGACCGTACGGGCAATCGAGAAGGTCGGGATGCGGGGAGTGCCGGGACACCGGATGCTCGATTTCAACCCGCAAGTACCCGGTCGCGACACTTCCGCCGGGGCAATGTCCGACGAAGAGGCGGAAACACTGCGGACTCCGACCGGGGAGTGCGTGGAACGGCTGGAGGAGCAGATGACCCGCTACCCGTTCCGCAACGGCGGCCGGGTCCGGGCAGGAGCGACCATGTACGGCTGCATGCGGTGCTCCGACGATTTGCTGGTCCAGGCCCAGGCCCTGGCCCGCAAACACGGGGCCCCGATGATCATGCACCAGTCGTGGGACCCTGAGGAGGTGACGATCTCCGAGGCCCTGTACGGATGCCGCCCCATCGAGCATCTAGCAGACATCGGCGTCCTGGACGAGAACCTGACCCTCGTACACATGAACCATCTGTCGGCGCGGGAGGTGGACCTGGTCGCCGACTCCGGTACCCGGGTGGTGCACTGCCCGGCCGCATCTCTCAGGCGGGGCATGGGCGCCATCCGGGTCGGGTCCTTCCCGGAGATGCTGGCCAAGGGAGTCCCTGTGGCTCTCGGCTCGGATGGCTACAGCGGACGCCGGGACGTGCTGCGCCAGGCCTACCTTGCAGCGGTGGGGTTCCGTGAATTCCGGGGTGAGCTGCCGGTTCTCACCGGCGAGACCGTCCTGGAGATGGCCACCCTCCATGGCGCGAGGGCGCTGGGTCTCGAGGACGAGATCGGATCGATCGAGGTAGGCAAGCGCGCCGACCTGGTTGTTCACCGGCTGGACAGACCGGAGGCGCACCCCCGGTTCCGCGATCCCGTGGACAATCTCGTCTACTTCCGGGCGTCCAGCACCGTGGACACCGTATTCGTCGACGGGGAGCCCATCCTCGACGGAGGCGTATTCACCCGCTTCGACAGCGGAGAGGCCTACCGGAGGATCGACGCGGCCGCGGCCGAGTTCGAAGCGGGCGTCGGCGCTTCCACCTACGCCGTCTGGCCACTCGTGGACTGAACCGCCTTCCACGCGACGCGTTCACCCCGCGGGAGCAACGCGTTTGTTACGGTTCGTCAATGACGTTCGTCCTCGACGCCTACGACCCCGAGTTCCTCCGCGACCCCTATCCGGTGCTCGACCGGATCCGCGAGGAGACACCGGTCTTCCGCGGTCCGGGCCGCGCCGGTGAGCGGCCGATCTGGTTCCTGACCCGCCACGACGATGTCCGTCGGGCTTTGCGCGACCGCCGGCTCGGCCGGATCGACCAACCCACGGTGGACCGGGAGGCCTGGGGACTCCCCCCGCTCCGCGACGGCCTGGAGCCCTATTACGAGGTGGAACATTGGGCTCTCGTGTGGTTGGAGCCGCCCAACCACACCAAGCTCCGCCGACTGGTCTCCACAGCCTTCACGATGCGGCGGCTAGCCGGCCTGCGACCGCGCATCGGCGATCTGGCCGACCGCCTGCTCGACCCGATCGTCGAGCGAGGCCGCTTCGATCTGGTCAACGACTACGCGGCGCCCCTGTCCGTCCAGGTGATAGCCGAGCTACTCGGCGCCCCGACCGAGGACTGGCGCCAGATGCTCGACTGGTCCAGCCGGATCACCCGGATGTACGAATACAACATCACCGAGGCGGACACCCGCGCCGCAGTGACGGCCTCGGAGGAGTTCGCCGAGTACTGCAGAGACCTGATGGACCGGCGGCGTGCCCGGCCCCGCGACGACATGATCACCGCCCTGTGCTCCGCGAAGACCGAGGACGGAACGTTGACCGACACCCAGATCGTGTCGATGATCATCACCCTGCTGAACGCCGGCCACGAGGCCTCGGTCAACACGCTCGCCAACGGAATGCTGGCACTGATGCAGCATCCGGACCAGTGGGGTCTCCTCACCGGCGGCGAAGTCGACCCGGCGACCGCCGCCGAGGAACTGTTCCGCTGGGACGCGCCCATCCAGACCTTCGACCGATGGGTGGTCGCCGATAGCTACGAGGTCGGCGGGCAGACGATCGGGCAGTACGAACAGGTGACCGTGCTTCTCGGATGTGCCAACCGCGACCCCCGCCACTTCGATGACCCGAACTCCTTCCGGATCGGAAGGGGCGACCCGACCCATGTCAGCTTCGGCGGGGGAATCCATCATTGCCTGGGCGCGCCCCTGGCCCGCCTCGAGGTGGACATAGCGCTCGACCGGCTCGCAACCCGCTGCCCCGAGCTGGAGTTGGTCGAGCAACCGGTGCGACCGCCACGTTTCGTCCTGCGCGGCTTCAACTCGCTCAGGTTCGCCCTAGCTCGACCGTAAACCGGCTCCGCGGCATCGTGTCCCGGTGTCTCGACCGGTTCGACACGAAGGCCATAGAGCCGCCGGACACGCCGCTACAGACCGGTGCATCACTACCACGCTCCCGGGACTTAACCTGTGTCCTGTCGAGCCAGACTTAGGAGACGAGAATGCCGAGCGGTCTTTCGAAGTCATCGGTGACGCCTCGTCGTGTCCATTGGATCCCGATATTGGGCGCTCTGGCCGTCATCATCGCCCTGGCGGGTTGCGGGGGCGACTCGACGCCGGAGTCAACCTCCACAGCCGAAAGCAGCACGACAACGACTCCAAGCACTACTGCTACTACTCCAACAACAACGACTTCGGGCAGCACGACAACCGCGCCGAGCAGCACGACGACGGTCCTACCCGATACGACCGGAGCCACCTCGGACTTCGATCTCCGGGTGGACACCCACACCGAATGGGGAGACGTGTTCGACGCTCTTACCAGAGCCGAGCAGGAGTGTGTCCGCGACACGTTCGATGGCGACACCTTGGAGTCGGTGCTGGCCCTGCCGGTCATGTCGGAGGCAGAGACACCGGAGGCGTGGGTGATCTTGATTTTCTCGTGCCTCGCGCCTGAGACCGCCCAAGCCGTATTCCTCTCCACGATGGTCGCAGGAATGGGAGAGGACGAGGCATTCGAATTGGACGCGGACACGGAGGCCTGCCTGGCCGAGTGGGTGGCCGGGCTCGACGTGGTTGCCACCATGCTGGCCCTGTCGATTGATGACACGGAGGTGACAGGGGATGTCACCACCGCGTTCTTGGCCTGCAATCGGGACCTGATCGTCTCGCTCATGCTCGAGGAAACGGGCCTCACCCTCGAAGACCTAAGCGAGGAGGAAGCATCCTGCCTTCGCGAGTGGATAACCGACACCGACTGGACGAACCTCCTCACCGGCTCCGCCGACGACCCCTCCGATCTCATGGGCTTCGCCGCCGATCTGATCGAATGCGCCCCCGACATTTTCATCTCGTCCATGCTCGAGGAAACCGGCATGACCCTCGAAGACCTCAGCGAGGAGGAAGCATCCTGCCTTCGCGAATGGGTAACCGACACCGACTGGACAAGCCTCCTCACGGGCTCCGCCGACGACCTCGGGCTCTTTGAATTCCTCCCCGGCCTGTTCGACTGCGTTCCGGACCTAGCGTGGTCGGCGGCCGACGCGCTCCCTTCGGACGAGTTGCTCGGGGAGGCGACACCGGTTGAGATCGGCGTGTCTGTCCCTGGCGAGTTGGAGTACGCGGACGATCGTGACTTCTTCACCTTCGAAGCCACAGAGGGCGAGTACTACGAACTGGACGTCGCGCTCGGAACCCTCGAAGACTCCGTACTCGACCTATACGACGCCGAAGGCCACCCGCTGGCCGGTAACGACGACTACGGCGACTCGACAGCATCGCGGCTCATATGGCAAGCACCCGGCACCGGCCCCTACCACGTCGAAGTCACCAGCTTCGGACCCGGCACCGGCACCTACACCCTCACCATCACCATCTCAGACATCACAGACGACCACCCGAATTCGACAGCAAACGCAACAGCCGTCGAGGTCAGTGCGCCCCTCCAGGGCGAGTTGGAGTATGCAGACGATCGTGACTTCTTCACCTTCGAAGCCACGGAGGGCGAGTTCTACGAACTGGACGTAACCCTCGGAACCCTCCAGGACTCGGTACTGGACATATTCGACGCCGACGGCAACTGGCTGACCGGACAGGCCGGCAACGACAACATAACCTGGTACGCACCGAGCACGGGTAGCTACTACGTCCAAGTCACCGGCTTCGACACCGGCGCCTACACCCTGACCATCACTGTCTCGGACATCACAGACGACCACCCGAATTCGGCAGACGGCGCAACAGCCGTCGAGCTCGACGTGGCCAACCAAGGAGAACTGGAATACGCAGGCGACGCTGACTCCTTCGCCTTCCAAGCCACAGAGGGCGAAATCTACGACATAGAAGTGACCCTCGGAACCCTCCAGGACTCCGTACTCGAGCTACTCGACGCCGACGGCACCTGGCTGGACGGCAACGACGACTATGGCGACTCGACAGCGTCCCGGCTCATTTGGTTGGCGCCGAGCACAGGCACCTACTACGTCGAGGTGACCAGCTTCGACACGAGCACCGGCACCTACACCCTCACCATCACCATCTCGGACATCACAGACGACCACCCGAATTCGACAGCAAACGCAACAGCCGTCGAGCTAGGCATGGCCGTCGAGGGCGAGATGGAATACGAGGGCGACGGCGACTACTTCGCCTTCGAAGCCACAGAGGGGGAGTTCTACGACCTGGACCTAACCCTCGGAACCCTCCAAGACTCCGTACTCGACCTATACGACGCCGACGGCATATGGCTGGACGGTAACGACGACTACGGCGACTCGACAGCATCCCGGCTCATTTGGTTGGCGCCGAGCACAGGCACCTACTACGTCGAGGTGACCAGCTTCGGGGATGGAACGGGCACCTACACCCTCACCATCGCCACCGCCCTGTAGCTAGCCCTGATTATTCATGTTCCCAGCACACCAACCTGGATCAGGCCACTTGGACCGCATAATTCGCGAGTGGCCACCCTTCACCCGGCGGTGATCCAAAGCGGGCCGGAAGATCGGGCGGCCCAATGGCCATAACCCCAGTTCAGAAGACACGGAACTCCCATTCCGTACCCGTACAAACCCCCATCCATGAATAATTGGGGCTACGCCAGGGCGTCCGTGATTGCTTGGCGGAACTCCTGCTCGGGGATGGAACCGAACCAGCGGTTGACCTCGACACCACTCACCGCGAACACTCCGACCGGCTGGTAGGTCACCTCGAAGGCGGCGAAGATCGAATTGTCCTCATCCAGCAACCAGCGGGTGGCCCCCGAGCTCAGGAATCCGCGGGCTGCGGAGGCCGTCTTGTCGTACGTCGATGCCCAGGCGACCGCGATCACGTCCACCTGGCCGGCGTACTCGGCGGCCACAGAGTCGACGACGGGTAACTCCCGTCGGCATGACGGTCACCACTCCGCCCAGAACAGGTAGAGGACGGGCCGGGTGGCTTCGGTCGTGACGAAGGTGGTCCCGTCGTCCAGTTCCAGCGTCAACGCCGGGATAGGAGGGCCCTCGGGGACGAAGGCGGGTTCCGTTGCCACGGTCGTCTGTGGAGCAGCGGTGGGTTCCGGAGCGGAGGTAGTTTCCGTGACCGCAGTCGTCTCCGGAGTGGCGGCAGGTTCCGTTGCCACGGTCGTCTCGGCAGTCGCAGCGGCCGTGGTCGTGGGGGACTCGGCAGACGTACCCTCTGAAACGGTGGGGCTGGGAGCAGTGGTCGCGGCCGTAGTCACCGCTGAAGTGGTGGCCGGCTCCGCGGGTTCGGGTGTGGCCTGCTCGTCCGAGCCGCCTCCGCACGCCCCCACGGCGACCACGGCGGCCAGGACGGTGGCCAGCACTCGATTGCGACCTCTCATATCCGGGATGATAAGCATCGGACGGATGTAAACGTGCGCCATCCGGATGAAGATCTCCGGTGAATTGGCGGGATCAGCCCGCGGCCAGTTCCCGGCTCCGCGCCACCACCCTGTCCAGGACCTCGCCGGCCGAACCGCTGTCGATCGACTCGGCGGCTATGGCAACCGCTTCGGCCAGGTCGTCCGTACGGCCGGATGCGGCGATGGCGGCCGCCGCGTTCAGCAGCGTGACATCCCGGCAGGGACCCGGTTCGCCTTCCAGAACACGGCGGGTGATGCCTGCGTTCACCTCGGCCGTTCCCCCCAGGAGATCGGTCACGGGCGCCGGTCCCAGACCCACCCCTCGGGGCGAAACCTCGGTTCTGGACACCTGGCCTCCGTCCAGCTGCCAGACCACGGAAGGACCGCTCAGGGTGAGCTCGTCCAAACCGTCCGAGCCGTGGAACACGAGGGCTCGCTCCGAACCCCGGAGGCTCAGCACCCGGACCATGCGCTCCGCCATGCGCCCGTCAGCCACCCCTAGCGCGTACTTCCGCACCCCGGCCGGATTGCTCAACGGTCCCAGGAAGTTGAAGACCGTGGGAATGCCGAGTTCCTTGCGAACCGGCCCGGCGAACCGCATGGCCGGGTGGTAGACCGGCGCCAGGAAGAACGCGTAGCCCGTGTCCATGAACAACCGGCGGTTCCTCTCTGCCGGCAGGTCGATGATCACCCCAAGGGCCTCCAGCACGTCCGCCGAGCCGCATTTGGACGACATCGACCGGTTGCCGTGCTTGGCGATCGGGATGCCGGCGCCGGCCGCTATAAAGGAGGCGGTGGTGGAGATGTTGAACGTACCGGAACGATCGCCTCCGGTACCCACGATGTCCACGGGGTCGGCGTCGCCGAGGTCGACCCGGACCGCCGCCTCCACCATGCCGTCGACCAGGCCGCCCATCTCCTCGACCGTCTCTCCCTTCATCCGGAGCGCCACGATCAGGCCGGCGATCTGGGCTGGGGAGGCGAGTCCGCCCATGACCTGGCGCATGGCCTGGCGGGCCTGGGTGCGGTTGAGGTCGCCGCCCCGGGAGATCGTTCCCAGCACCTCCGACCAGGAGAATTCCGTCATGGCGCGAAGCTTATCAGCGGTCCGTCCTCCCGATCCGGGCGGGATCTGCATGGCATCCAGAACTCCGGCCGGAGACGGATGGCGTGGAGGCGGAAGGTACGGGGCCGGGAGAAGGTGACCGACCCCGTACCTCAAAAGGCCTGAGGAGGAAGGCCTTTCTCAGGACTCGGTGTTGATGAAACGGTCCACGTAGACCGCTACCGCACCACCCACCAGCGGGCCCACGATGTATGCCCAGGCGTCGGTGAAGTCCGCCGCCACGATGGCGGGGCCCAGGCTCCGCACCGGGTTGACGGAGGCGCCCGTAACGGGGACCAGCGCCAGGTGGATCACTACCAGCGTCAGACCGATCACGACGGGCGCGGTGGCGTTCTCGCCCGAGGTGACTCGGAGGATCACCAGCACCAGGAAGGCGGTGAACAGTGCCTCGAGCGCCAGAACCCAGATCGAACCGACGTCCGAACCGTCCCCCACCACAGTCCTTCCGACCGCAGAGGCGCCCAGCACGGCGGCCACCAGTCCCGAAGCTAGAACCGCACCGGCGAGCTGGGCCACGATGTATCCGACCGCATCGGCGCCGGTGATCTCACCCCGGATAAGCTGGGCCAGCGTGACGGCAGGGTTGTAGTGACCGCCCGACACCGAGCCGAACATGTACAGCGCTATCAGAAGGGCCAGACCGAACCCGAAGGCTATGGCAACGATGCTTCCGCCCGAGCTGAGGATCGCCATGGAACCGACGCCGATCAGTACGAACGCCCCCAGCAACTCGGCTAGGTACTTGTTGAGTGAACCAGTCAAGACGGGCCTCCCCTGTTCGAGAGTGAGCTACTTATCGCAGGTTAGACCTGCCACCATGCCCCGGCGTTTCATCGCGGCATCGGATCCGGCTCGGCCCGCGTGGCAGCGTTGTATCCAGGCAGGCTCGGTGATCGGACAGCGATCCGGGTCATGAGAGCGATCAACCTGGTGGCGGTGGGGCTCGGGGCGGTAGCAGGCCTGCTATCCATGGTCTTCGCCGGGCTCATCGGCCTGGCCGTCCTGTGGCTCGGCGCCCGTGCCGGCATAGAAACCGGCGACACCGTCACCTGGGCGGTCCTGGCCATAGCCATGTTCGGGGGCGAGCATGTGGCGGGCTACGTAGCGGGGCGCCTGGTTCCACCCTTCTTCGCCCGCATGCACGGCGCCGTGGCGGCGCTGGTGGTATACGCGGTGGTGGCCTCGTTCAGCCTGGTGACCGGTAGTCCGGCCGGCACGCTGACCCTGGCGGGATTCGCGCTGGTCGCCGCCATCATCGGCCACTTAGCCGGCGCGTTCGGTAGCAGATCCAGCCTCACCGACCAGACCTAGGTGCGGCTGACAGGGCTGCGGCGAGCCCGCCGGTAAGCCGGATTCTGTACCCGCCTGTAGCGGGCGACGGCCATCCATCTGGGGTCTGCGTTACCGCCAGACCTCGGTGCGGTCCACCCGAGGCTCGATCGGCGGACCACCGACGCCTCTGCTTGACCTTGCTCCGGGAGGGGTTTACCAGCCACCCCGGTCTCCCGGGATGCTGGTGGTCTCTTACACCACCGTTTCACCCTTGCCTGTGCCCCGAAAGGGGCCATCGGCGGTCTGGTCTCTGTGGCACTTTCCGTCGGGTCGCCCCGCCTGGGCGTTACCCAGCTCCCTGTCCTGTGGAGTCCGGACTTTCCTCGATTGCCCTGGGCAACCGCGGCCGTCTGGCGAACTCGCCGCAGAGGGACAGGATAGTGACCGGTCCATCTCGATCGGCCTTGCCGGGGCGACCGCGCGAGTGGCCGGTAACCTGGGCAACCGATGTGTGGACGGTACGTCATCAACGCCGAGCCCGACGATCTGGTCGGCTACTTCGGAGTGGACCACATGATGACGGAGCGTCTCGAACCCAGCTACAACGTGGCGCCGACCGACCCCGTATACGCCGTGGCCGAGCACAGAGGATCCCGGCAGCTGGGGTCGTTCCGGTGGGGCCTGATCCCCCACTGGTCCGCCAACCGGAGGGGCCCGCTCAACATCAACGCCCGGGCCGAGACCGTGGCCACCAAGCCCGCCTTCCGGGATTCGCTGCGCCGTAAGCGGTGCATCCTGCCGGCCACCGGGTTCTTCGAATGGGGCCATACCGAGGCCGGGAAGCATCCCTACTTCGTGAGGATGGCCGACGACTCCCCGATGGCGTTTGCGGGTATCTGGGCGGCCTGGAGGGATCCGGAAGCCGGGGAGTGGATCCGGAGCGCCGCCATCATCACGACCAACGCCAACGAGGGCCTGTCTCCGATCCACACCCGCATGCCGGTGATACTGGAACGCGACCACTGGGATCTCTGGTTGGACCGGGACATCCGGTCCGCCGGGGCCGTCGAGCCGCTCATGGGTCCGCTAGCCGACTCCAAGCTGACCTGGTACCCGGTGTCCCGCCAGGTCAACAGCGTCCGGAACAACCTCCCCACCAACATCACCCCCCTGTCGCGTCTCAAGTTGCTCGACTCCTAGGCGACCGGACTGTCTCCACCGCCTTACGACCGCCGGTTGGCCGAGACCAGGGCTACCAAACTCACCAGCCGCGGTCCGGAACCTGAGGCTTAGGGCGTCATCTGTGGTGCTGTGAACCTGAGGATCAGAACGCCCACACGGTGCTGTGAACCCAAGGATCAGGACGTCATAGATGGTGCCCTGTGCATCAAGAACCGATATTCGAGGCAAACTCGCGAAAACCCGGTGCTCCGCACCGGGCCCCCTCCCCCGCCACCACCCATCCTGTTGGAGCGTGGTCGGCCATGCCCGGCCGGATGCCGGGAGTCGGCTGTTCGCTCCATTGAGCTGTCATGTTCCCTCGGGCCGGCCGTTCCGATCGGTTCTACATCATCGGCCGGTGTGGGTGCTTAGCGATAGGCAACGTATACGGGACGTGTGACAGATCCAGACCGTCTTGGCGAGAACGCGAAAAATCTCGCTGTGGCTCCCGGCTCCGAGGACTGCCGAATGTTGGGGGCGCGCCGTGCCGCGCCGGTCACTCTCGAGCCTTGTGCCTCGGCTGCGCAGTCACCCGGCTTCCGGCAACCGGAGCCTCACTCGTGGCCCACACCCGGAGAAGTCGTTTACCGATGCGCGCCGAAGCGATCTAGATTCAGTCGTGCACATGACCCGCATACTCCTGGTGCGCCACGCCCCCACGCCGGAAACCGGCGACCGCCTGACCGGGCGGGCCCCGGGCGTCACCCTAGATCGCAGGGGTCGCCAGGCCGCCCGAGCCGCCGCCGAAGCGCTGGCCGGGCTGGACATCGAGGCGGTATACAGTTCACCCATCGAACGAACCATGGAGACGGCGGTCCTGGTCGCCCGGCCGCACGATGTGCAGCCCGTCGTCGAACCCGGCCTGACCGAGATGGACTTCGGCCGCTGGACCGGGCAGACCCTCGACTCGCTGCGTCGTCTGGATGCCTGGCAATCGGTCCAGCTGACGCCCTCCCGGTTCCGGTTCCCTGACGGTGAATCCTTCGCTGAGGCCCAGCACCGGTCGGTGGCAAGCGTGGAACGGATCGCCAGGATGCACGAAGGAAAGACGGTGGTGGCGGTGAGCCACGCGGACATCATCAAGCTGGTAGTCGCCCACTACCTCGGTCAGGCCCTCGACCTGTTCCAGCGGCTGAGGATCTCGACCGCCTCGATCTCCGAACTCAGGATCGACGGAGCTCAACCTCCGGCCGTGGTCTCCATCAACACAACCGGGGTGTCCGCGTGAACAGCCCATCCTCC
The DNA here is from genome assembly GCA_011523635.1 of Acidimicrobiia bacterium. GTDB lineage: Bacteria > Actinomycetota > Acidimicrobiia > Spongiisociales > Spongiisociaceae > Spongiisocius. The sequence goes on along the minus strand of WTGI01000084.1, from coordinate 49,802 downwards.
CGCCAGTTCGGACCGGTGGACCTTTTCCTAGTCGGGGCAATCGGCCCGCCAGGCGAGAGGGCCTTCTACCTGTTCGTCCAGACGCAACACGAGAGAGCCTGGTTCCTGTTCGAGAAGACCCAGGCGGCGGTGCTCGGCGAGCAAGGCCTGGATTTGATCTCGAACATGGGATGGGATGACGACGTGCCGGTGGATGACCTGGTGGCGCAGGGCGCCGACCTGCCAGAGCCGACCCTCGAGACCGACGTGCTGTTCCGGGTGATGTCCATCGCCATGCGAATCGAAGAGGACGAGCAGATGACCCTGCTGCTGGAGGGTCAGGCCGACGATGAAAGGGCCACCTTCGCGATCACACCGCAGCAACTCAAAGCGGGAGCGGTGATGGCGCTGCGGGCCGTTCACTCGGGACGAGCTCAGTGCCCGGAGTGTCTGTTGCCCGAGGACCCCGAGGGGCACAACTGCCCGTCGGGCAACGGCCACCGACTGCCCGGGTGACCGGCCCGGCCGGCGACGACTGGGACATCACCGAGATCATCGGCCGGTTCCAGAACGCTTCCAACGCAACCTTGTTGGCGGTGACCCGTGCGGGCCGGATGGTGGTCTACAAGCCCGAGCAGGGACAACGACCCCTCTACGACTTCGACTGCCGGACGCTGCCGGCCCGCGAGGTGCTGACCTCCGAGCTGGCCCGAGCGGCGGGGCTGGATTGCGTTCCCGAGACGGTGCCGGTCAGCGGGCCGTTCGGACCGGGCTCAGCCCAGGCCTTCGTGGAGGTGGACGAGGAGTTCGATCCGGCACCCCTGATCAACGAGGCCGACCCGAGCCTCTGGCCGATCATCACCCTGGATCTGGTGATCAACAACGCCGACCGCAAGGCCGGACACGTGATCGCCGACGGCTCGGGGCGGATCTGGTGCATCGATCACGGTCTGGCGCTCCACGCCGAGCCCAAACTCCGCACCGTGATGTGGGGATTCTCCGGCCAAGCCCTCCCCGACACGATGGTGGATTGCCTCAGGAGGCTCGAGCGGGCAATCGGCAGTCGGCTCCACACCCGCACCGAGGAACTCCTCGGCGACGAGGAAGCCGACGCGCTGGCTGCCCGGGTGGAGGCGCTCATCCACGATCCGACCCACCCACACCCGCCGACCGACCGCCACCCCTTGCCGTGGCCTCTCTGGTGAGCTCCGGAGGATTGATACCGGCCTCCGATTCCGTCTATCCTGTCCGGCAATGGCATCGCCTGCAGACAACGGCCGGAGCCGGTGGGGCTCCTTTCTGGCCACGGTCATCTTCCTCGGGATCATGGTGGCGCTCTATCTCTGGCCCAATCCGGCCTGAACGACACTCAGACCCTACGGAGATGGTCCGATGAAACGCTTCGCCTACTTCTGCGGCCACGAGCAGTGGCATCCCGAGCAGGTGGTCCGCCATGCGGTCCTCGCCGAGGAAGCCGGCTTCGACATGTTGGTGGTTTCGGAACACTTCCATCCTTGGGTGGATGATGCGTCGGCCTCCGGATTCTCCTTCTCGACCCTGGGCGCCGTGGCGGAGGCCACCGAGCGGATCGAGATCACGACCGGGGTGACCACTCCCTTGTGGAGGTTCCATCCCGCCATCGTGGCCCAGGCCGCCGCCACCCTCAATCGCTTGAGCGGAGGGCGGTTCAACCTCGGCGTGGGCACCGGCGAGAACATCAACGAGGGCCCGCTGGGATATCACTTCCCCAAGTACGCGGAGCGCGCGGCCCGGATGTCGGAGGCGCTTGACATCATGAGGCGCCTGCTGGAAGGAGAGAAACTCTCCTACAGCGGCGAGTACTACACCACCGACCGGGCCAAGCTGTACTCCCCGCCGGTATCCCGGGTCCCGATCCTCCTGGCGGCGGGCGGTCCCAAGACAGCCGGTCTGGCAGGTCGCAAGGCGGACGGGATAATCGTCTCGGTGAAGGATCCCGCGGTCGCGCTGGAGCGGGTCATCGACCCGGCCCGGAAATCGGCGGCCGAGGCGGGAAGGCCCCGCCCGCTGCTGCTCACCTCACGCTGGTCGATCATGGCGGGTAGCGACGACGAGGCTTGGGAAGCGCTGTATTCGTGGCGCGGGCTGCGGGCGCCGGGGCGTCTCCAGGCCGTCGATCCGATGACGCTCCGGAAACGAGCCGACGACCTACCGCGCGAGGAGATACTCGGACGCTACGCAAGGGCGACCAGCGCCGAGGACATCGTCGACCTGTACCTGCCGCTGCTGGGCTCGATCGACGCCGACATCGTCACCATCCAGATGGCCTCGGTCGACCAGGAGGGCCTTATCGAACTCCTCGGCCGGGAGGTTCTCCCAGCACTCCGCGAGGCTGCCGCGGTTTAGACCCGGAAGGCTCCTGGTCCCCGTCAGTCGGGGATCGCGGCGGGCCACTGGTCCTTCAGCAGCCGGGAAAGGGCCCGGTCGGCCAGGATCCTGCCCCCCGTCTGGCATCCGGCGCAGTAGTTGGTCTCGTTCGATGCGTACACGATCCGCCGGACCGGACTCCCGCACACGGGACAGGGTTGCCCGTACTTGCCATGGACAGCCATTTCGGGCCGGAAGGCCGTGACCCGGTCCGGGAACCCTTCACCCACCTCGTCCCGCATCCGATCCACCCATTCGGTCAGCGTGCTGACGGTCGCCTCACGGAGCCGCTCCAGGGTGGGATCGTCAAGCCGGCTGGTCAGGACCACCGGCGAGAGCCCGGCCCGGTGGAGTATCTCGTCCGAGTATGCGTTGCCGATACCCGAGAGGATGCGGGGATCCGTCAGCGCCCGCTTGAGCGTCCGGTTCTCCCGTCTGAGCGCCTCGGCGAAAGCGGCCGGGCCAGCTTCGAGCGGCTCCAGGCCGCCGCGGTCATGCTCGTCCAGGCCCTCCGCGCCCCGGTGCACATGCAACGAGGCCCGCTTCCTGGAGCCCTGTTCGGTGAGTACCAGCGTTCCGTTCGGGAAGTCGAACGCGGCGTGACCGACCTTCCTGGGTACGGCCGCGCCGCGAACCCTCCATCTGAACCGGCCCGCAATCATCAGGTGGAACACCATGAAGAGGTCGTCCTCGAGCTCCAGGACCAAGCGCTTCCCCATGCGGCGGAACCCGACCACCCGCCTGCCCTCCACTTCGGATAGCGGCGGGTCGAAGGTGCGGAGGAGCGAGATCGACACCACCCTGGCCCGTTCCAGAACCCGTCCCCCGACGAACCGTTCGAGGGCCTCCAGATACACGACCACATCGGACAGTTCCGGCATGCTGCCGAGCCTACAGTGGTTGGTTGTCGATGGACAGTGCCCCGGCCCACGTCACTGGCGTGGGCCGGGCGCTCTCCGCGAAGGCTAGATGCCGTCGGTGAAGGCGTCCTCGAAGGAGGCGAACCTACGCCCGCCGTTGCCTGCCGAGCCTGATCTCCGGCGGTTGCCGCCGCCGCCCTGGCCACGACCACCCTGGCCGCGACCGCCTTGGCCACGACCACCCTGGCCACGACCACCCTGGCCACGACCCCGGTTGCCGCCGCGGCCCTGCGGGCGGCCGCCGCCTCGACCCTGGCGAGGTCCGCGACCCCGATTGGGGCCTCTCCCGCCGCCGCCCCGTCCGGGTCCTCGGTCACCCCGATCGCGCGGCTGGCCCGGTGCCCCGACCTTGGCGCCGGGCTTCGGCTCCAGGTCGGCCGTCACCTTGAGCGAGACCTTGCCGTTGCGGTCGATGGAGTCGACCACCACCGTCAGGGGATCACCCTCGGACAGGTAGTCGCCCACCCGGCGCACGTGGCGGGTGCTGTCGAACTTGGAGATATGGAGGAGGCCGTCCCGGCCCGGAAGGATGTTGATGAACGCCCCGAAGTCGGTGATGCTCACCACCTTGCCCTCGTACTGCTTGTCCACTTCGGGCGTCGGCGGGAAGGCGATCTCGTTGACCCGGTTCAAGGCGTCGGCCAGTGAGGTGCCGTCACTCGAGGACACCAGCACCGTGCCGTCATCCTGAACCTCGATCGAGGCGCCGGTCTCGGCCTCCAGCTCGCGGATGATCTTTCCCTTGGGACCGATGATGTCGCCGATCTTGTCCACCGGGATCTTGACGGTCTCAAGGCGGGGAGCATGCTCCTTCATCTCCTCGCGAGGCCCGTCGATGGCCTCCATCATCACATCCAGTATCTCCATCCGGGCCTGCTTGGCCTGGATGAGGGCACCGGCGAGTACCTCCGCCGGCAGACCGTCGATCTTCATATCGAGCTGGAGGGCGGTGATGACGTCTGCGGTTCCGGCCACCTTGAAGTCCATGTCGCCCAAGGCGTCCTCTGCCCCGAGGATGTCTGTCAAGGTCACGTAGTTGTCACCGTCGGCGATCAAGCCCATGGCTATACCGGCCACCGGATCGGCGATCCTGACGCCCGCATCCATAAGGGAGAGCGAGGAGCCGCAGACCGATGCCATCGAGGAGGACCCGTTGGACGAGAGCACCTCCGAGACCAGCCGGAGCGTGTATTGGAACCCGTCATCGGCAGGAAGCACCGGTAGGAGGGCCTTCTCCGCCAGAGCGCCGTGTCCGATCTCCCGCCGCTTGGGTCCCCTCATGAACCCGGCCTCCCCGGTGCAGTAGGGCGGGAAGTTGTAGTGGTGCATGTAGCGCTTGGCTTCCTCGTTGCTGATGGTGTCGAGCATCTGCTCCATGCGCGGCATGCCCAGCGTGAGGACGTTCAGCACCTGCGTTTCCCCGCGGGTGAACAGCGCGGATCCGTGGGCCCGGGTCAACACGTTGACCTCGGCGGACAGCGGCCGGATGTCGGTGACACCCCGGCCGTCCATGCGGATTCCCTCATCGATGATCTGCCGGCGCATCGCCTTCTTGGTGGCGGCTCGCAACGCGGCCTTGACCTGCCGAGCAGTTTCGGCGTCATCTTCATCGACGCCGTACTCCGCGGCCACCCGCTCGGCCAACTCCGCCCCAGCGGACTCTCGCTCGGCCTTGTCAGCAATCCTGACCACCTCGGCGATCCCGTCGGCGGCCAGATCCGACACCCGCTCGTACACATCCTCTGTGTATTCGATGACCGACGGCCACTCCCCGACTTCCTTATTGGTAAGTCCCTGTAGCTCGCCCTGCAGATCGAGCAACTGCCCGATGTAGGCCTTGGCCTCCTCGAGACCGGCTGCTACTGCGTCCTCGTCCGGTGGGGCATGACCCTCTCCGATCAGGGCCAGGGCGCCGTCGGTGGCGCCGGCCTCCACCATGATGATGTCCACGGCCCCTGAGTCGTTGTGCTTGCCGACCACCACCAGGTCGAACACGCACTCCTCCAACTCGCTGAACGTGGGGAACGGCACCCACCCGTTCTCTCCCAGGCCCAGCCGGACCCCGCCCAGCGGTCCCTCGAAGGGGAGATCGCTGATGGTCAGGGCCGCAGATGCGCCGTTGAGAGCCAGCACGTCATAGGCCGTCTCACCATCCACCTGGAGCACGGTGGCCACCACATGGGTGTCGTTGCGGTACCCGTCACGGAAGGACGGGCGGAGGGGCCGGTCGATGAGCCGGGCACTCAGCGTGGCCCGCTCGGTGGCCCGACCCTCCCGGCGAAAGAAGGACCCGGGGATCTTGCCCACCGCGTACATCCGCTCCTCGACATCGATCGTGAGGGGGAAGAAACTCACTCCCTCCCGCGGCTTGTCGCTGGCGGTGGCGGCGACCAGCACTTCCGTCTCCCCCATGGAGACGCGAACCGCCCCGTTTGCTTGACCGGCGAGTTTGCCGGTGGAAATCACGACCTCTTTTTCACCTATAAGGCCGCGAACGACTTGTTCAGACACATGCTCTCCTTGGTTTCTATGCCCAGGCACCTGTCGCTCGGAGAGCGGCGAAGTCAATTACCAGTGGTCATACCTCCGGACGCTTCGTAGCTGCGCCGCGTCATGAAGGGATGGCGACTGACAACTGATCAACGCCGTTCTCCGGAGCGTTACCAGCCTGCTTGTGTGGTTGGTTGGCCGGCAGGACTTTCCTGATCAGCCGTCATCATCGATCAGCGCCATACGGGGCGCTTCGATCATCCCACCTCTTTCTTGACTACCGGACCCGGTTGGCTGTGGGCGACCATCTCCGTGGATGCTATCGACGCAATCCGAGCTTGGCGATCACCCGACGATACCGCTCGGCATCGTTCGTCCGCAGGTAGTCCAGTAGCCGCTTGCGCTTGCCCACCATCATCAGCAAACCTCGGCGGCTGTGATGGTCATGCTTGTGCTCACGCAGGTGATCGGTCAGGTGACGGATTCGCTGTGAGAGCAGCGCGACCTGGACCTCGGGAGATCCGGTGTCGCTGTCGTGTGCGCCGAACTCGGCAACAATTTCCTGGGTCGGTTTCATCTCTCTCACTCGATCAGCACATACCGGACCGGCATGTAGAAGTGGGGACCGGCCGGAGTGTAGCACCTCCATGGCGACCGGGTGCGCGCCGGCCGCGAGCTGCCAAGGAAGGTGCTGAAAGCGACGGGGTGGTTGACCAGCGATCCGTCGACTCGGGTGCTGCCGGCTATCAGACCAACCGGACTATTTTGCGTGCCCCCCTCGCTTCACCGCCCGTACCTCTCGCGGAGCTCCGCCTGCGTCGGCCGGGGCGGAGGGCGCTTGTCGATCCCGAGCACCAGGCGGTAGAAGGTGATCATGGCCCAGCGCTGGAATTGCAGGAACGCCAGCAGGATGCGCAGGTAGGTGAGCTCGAACACGGCCAGATAGGCCCGAAAGAGCTGCCCGTTGCGGTCTCGATCGTCCACTTGAAATCATCCAATCATGTCGCTTGCAGGTGTGTGCCGTCCCCCGTGCGCCCCGTGATGGCCATAGTGGACCCATATCCACCGGAGTTCAACCCCTATGTTTCTCACTCTCCGGAGGCGGGCTCAGACTCGACGGGAGGAACCACCCTTCAGGCGAAGTACTCGTGCGAGATCCGCGGGGGTGATCCGGGGTGGAGCACTGCCTCCCGGCGGAGAAGGGCGGAGGCGGTCGAGGAAGGTCAGGACCAGGCGGTCGCCCGGAGCCGGACCGGTCGACCGATCCGGCAGGCGGACCCGGAGCGGTCGGTCGGCACCACCGATGGCGCAGGCGCCGGGGCTGTCGGGGTCGTCCGCGCCTAGGGTCACTGCGTATACCCCGGATCCGGGCACCGCCATCGACCAGTCCACATCCACGGCCAGGGTCGAGGCATCCCCTCTCTCCTCAGGTGTGACGAGCCGGCCGGGCACTTCATGAGGCCGGCCGAGCAACTCGGCCGCAGCCGCTACCTCACCCACCGCTATGTGGCGACGGATCGTGGACGACGAGATCGGCCCTTCCTTACCGTCCTGCAGCCGGATGGCCTCGACCCGGAAGCCGTGGGAATGGCCCGATGCCACCAGGTCGTCCACGTCTCCGGCTCTACCGGCCCCGTACCGGAAACCCTCGCCCACCACCACGGCTCGGGCGTTGAACCCGCCCGACACCACCCGGCGGATGAAGTCCTCGGGACCGAGGTGGCGCACGTCCGCGAAAGGGAGCACCCCCACGTGGTCCGCACCCGCCGACTCCAGCAACTCGAGCCGGCGGGACAGCGTCACCAGCAAGGCCGGCCCGTGGATCGGATCGAAGAACCGGCGGGGATGGACATCGAACGTAACCACGACCGTCTCGAGGCCCCCCGCTCGGACGGCCTGCTCCGCCAGGTCGTCCAGCAGCGTCCGGTGACCCCGGTGGACGCCGTCGAATACGCCTATGGTCAGTGCCGTCCCGCCATCCGGGCCCGGTCCCCAGGCGAGTGGATCGCCCCTCCAGATCTTCATCGGACCCGATTCACGCCAGCACAACCTCCGGAACCAGCCGATCGTCACGGGCGCGGTAGATGGCCAGCAGACGCCCCTCCGCGATCACCCGAACCAGCCCGTCCAGGTCAGGAGGGGAGGGCAGTCGTTGCCCGCTACGCACCCGTACAGCCTTGTCGTGGTCCACACTCACGGACGGCAGATGCGACAGGGCGGCGGCCGGTTCCAGCACCGCTTCTGCCAGGCGGCCCTCGGCGCCGAGGCGCACCAACCGGTCGATCGTCCACGCCTCTTCCACCCGGAGGCTGCCGCTCGCCACCCTGCGAAGGGCGGTCAGGTGGGCCCGCCCGCCGAGGGCCCCGGCCAGGTCGTCGGCCAGTACCCGGACGTAGAGGCCGCTCCCTCCGACCACCCGGAGGCGGACCTCCGGGAACGGCCCGGCCGAGAAACCCTCCACATCCAGGCGGTGCACCCTCACCTTCCGGGGAGGCCGTTCCACCTCCTCGCCGCGCCTGGCCAGCTCATGCAGCCTCCTGCCGCCCACCTTCACCGCCGACACCATCGGCGGTGTCTGGAGGATCTCTCCCCTGAAGCGGTCCAGGGCGCCGACCACATCCTCACGGTCGACGCTCATCGGCACCCGCGCCGTCTCCTTGCCGTCGGCGTCCAGGCTGTCGGTGGCCACGCCGAAGCGGGCCGTGGCCTCGTACTCCTTGGGCAGGTCGGTGACGAAGCGGAGCAGCCGGGTGGCCCTCCCGATGCCGAGGACGAGCAGGCCGGTCGCCATGGGATCGAGGGTGCCTGCGTGCCCGATCCGGCGCATACCGAGGATCCGGCGACACTTGGCCACCACATCATGGGACGTCCACCCGCCGGCCTTGTCGACCAGGACGAACCCGGAACCGGCACTCACCCGGCCAGCCGTTTCCTGACGACTTCGACCGCTTCGTCCCGCGTGCCCGAGAACGAGCATCCGGCGGCCCGGTGGTGGCCGCCACCACCCATCGTCTCGGCTATGGCGGCGACATCCACGTGCCGGCGGGATCTCAGGCTCAGCTTCCACTCCCCGCCGGGCTGCTCCTTGAGCAACAGCGCCACCTCGGCCTCCCGGGCCACCCGAATGTCGTCGATCAGGGCGTCGGCGTCCTCCATCCCGATGCCGTGGCGCCCGAGATCGTCCTGGGTGACGTAGGACCAGACGAGGGCGTGAGCCGGCTCGAGCGTGGCGCGGGACAGCACCGTTCCGGCCACGCCGAGGTACCCGAACGCCACCGACTCGTAGACGGACTGCCCGATCACCTCCGGGCGCGCTCCTGCTTCCACCAGCTCCGCCGCCGCCCGGAGGACCTCGGGATTGGTGTTGCCGTACTGGAAGCGACCCGTGTCGGTAACCAGGCCCAGCAACAGGGCCGTGGCCGCCTCGGCCGGCACATCCCATCCGATCAGCCTGATCAGGCGGTAGCAGAGCAGCGCGGCCGCCGGAGCATCCGGGTCGGACACCCTGATGTCCCCGAATCCTGGACCCGCCACGTGATGGTCGATCATCACCACCGTACCGGCCGCCTCGACCACAGGGGCCAACTCCGCGCCGAGCCGGTCCGGGTCATTGCAGTCGAAGGCCACCAGCACGTCGGGAGCGCCGGCCTCCTCGGGACCCACCACCGGACGGGTATCCAGGAAGCCGTAGTGCCGTCCCGGGACGAAGCGCTCGCCGAAGCAGACTCGCGCCGAGCGGCCCGCAGCCCGGGCCGCCAGCGCCAGACCCAGGGCAGACCCCAAGGCATCACCGTCCGGTTTGACATGGCCCGTGGCGACCAGCGTGGCGGCCTGCCGGACGGCGCGGGCCGCATCCATGAGGCCGCGGCGTTCCCCCGGCATCACCGGCTCCCGCCTCGCTCGTCCATGTTCCTCAGTATCTCCTCGATCCGCCGGGCGTGAACCACAGCCGGATCGGGAACGAACCTCAACTCCGGGAGGTATTTCATCCGTACCTGCGGACCCACCGCGGCGCGGATCCGGGAGGCCGCCGCCGCCAGCGCCTCGGCGGTCCGGGCCTCGGCATCCTCGTCACCGAGAACCGTGTAATAGACCTCGGCCTTGCGGAGATCGGGGGACGCGGACACGCCGGTCACCGTCAGGAACCCGATGCGAGGATCCTTGAGGTTCTGGCACTCCTCGGCGATGACCTCTCTGAGGATCTCGTTGACCCGCCGGAGCCTCAGGCCCATACCGCCTTCTCCGTCATGGCGGGTCCTCGAGGTAGGAAACCCCGACCGACAGCACTTCGGCCTCCTCCCACCGATCGAAGAAACGACACACCGAATGGACCGCCATCTCCAACTGCGTCGCATGCGGCGAGACGATGCCCACCCCCACCGCGGTCCGCTGCCACTGGTCATGGTGATCGACCTCGGCAAACGCCACGGGGAACGCCCGGCGCAGTTTGGCGGACAGCCGGGCGATGCGCTGCCGCTTGGCCTTCAGCGAATGAACATCCCGCAAACGCAGATCAACCCGGAGCGCTGCTGCGTGCATGCTCGCCATGGGGAACTCACGTCAGCGCGATCATGTGGCTGCGATCTCATCGATGCGGTAGGTCTCGATGACGTCACCCTCCTTGACGTCCCGAAAGCGTTCCAGCCCGAGACCGCACTCGTATCCGGCCACCACCTCGCGCACATCCTCCTTGAACCGGCGCAGAGACGCCACCCGACCGTCGTAGACCACGCTCCCGCCCCGGACCACCCGGGCCCTAGCGTCTCTCGCGATGTTGCCCTCGGTCACGTAGCAACCGGCCACGGCACCCAGGCGGGGCACGCGGAAGATGGCCCGTACCTGAGCCACACCGACCAGGGTCTCCTCTCGGGTCGGAGCCAGCCGTCCGACCAGCATCTGCTCCATGTCGTCGAGGAGCTCGTAGATGATCGAGTAGGTCAGCACTTCGATCCCGGACGCCGCAGCCGCCCGCCTCGCGTTCGGATCGGGACGGACGTTGAAGCCGACCACCACCGAGCCGGTCGCGTCGGCCAGTGTGATGTCGTTCTCGTTGATGCCGCCCACCGCGGCATGCACCACGTTGACCCGACCACCCTCCCGGGCGATCTGGCCGACCGCCTCCCGGATCGCCTCCACCGAACCATCGGCGTCGGCCTTGATGATCAGGAGGAGTTCGGTCTGCTCCTGGGACCGCAGACGCTCCAGCAACTGCCCGAGGCGCTCGCGGGCGGTGGGCACGACGAGCGTCCTGGCCCGAACCGCATCCACCTGCTCGGAGGCCATGGAACGGGCTATACGGTCGTTCTTGACCACCTCGAACATGTCACCGGCCGCCGGCACGGACGTCCATCCCGATACCAGCACCGGAGTGGACGGAGTCGCTGTGGAGACACGGCTCCCCTTGTGGTCGATGATGGAGCGGGCCCGGCCGCTCACCGTCCCTGCCACCAGGGAATTCCCCCTCTTCAAGGTTCCCCGTTGCACGATCACGGTACCTACCGGACCCAGCCCTCGATCGAGGTGGCTCTCGATCACCACTCCCGACGCCAGGGCCTTCGGGTTGGCTTGGAACTCCGATACCTGCGCGACCAGGTCGATCATCTCCAGAAGGTTGTCCATACCGTCCCCGGACGTTGCGGACACCTCCACCGAGACGACCTCGCCACCCAGTTCTTCCGTGACTATCCCGTGCTCGGTCAGCATGGCCCGGACCCTCACAGGGTCGGCATTCTCAAGATCCATCTTGTTGATGGCGACGATCATCGGCACGTCTGCCGCCATGGTGTGGTTGATCGCTTCGATGGTCTGTGGCATCACGCCGTCGTCCGCCGCCACCACCAGGACGACGATGTCGGTCACCTCGGCGCCCCGGGCCCGCATGGCGGTGAAGGCGGCATGGCCGGGGGTGTCGATGAAGGTGATCGGACGGCCGTCCACCGTGGCCTGGTACGCGCCGATGTGCTGGGTGATCCCCCCGGCTTCTCCCGACACGACATTGGTGTTGCGGATGAAGTCCAGCAACGTCGTCTTGCCATGATCGACATGCCCCATCACCGTGACTACGGGCGGGCGACCGACCAGGGTGGCGGGATCGTCGTCGAACACCCTCTTCGGCTTGACCAGGGGCTCGTCGGCCTCCTCCGGTTCCGCACCCTCCTCGACCTCCACCATGATCCCGAAGTGCTCCCCCAGGGGCTCGATGGCGTCGGGCGGAACGGGTGCGGCGGCGGCCGCCATCAGTCCCATCGACAGCAGCTGCTTGACGACCTCTCCCACGGGCTGGCGCATGGCCCTCGCCATCTCGAGCACCGACACCCCGGCCGGCACCACGATGACCTCGATGTCGGGCTCGGATTCCTCGACTTCGGGCGGCGAGTCCTCCTCCGGCAAGTCGGGCGCGTGCTCAGCGTCGGCAACATCCTCCTCCGGCTCCTCGGGCAGGAGCATGGAGCGAAGGGCCTCGGCATCGCCGGGATCCAGCCCGGAGGAGGCGGTGGTAACCGGCAGTCCCAGGTCCTGTGCCGTGGCCAGGACGTCGCGCGAGGCCAGGCCCATCTCCTTGGCAAGCTCGTAGATGCGCTTGGTCACCATGGATGCCTACGCCTCCGCTGTCCCCTCACGAGGGTGCGCCCCTTACCGGCCACCGGCGGTGACCGGACCGCGTCCCCGATCCCGAGAAGGCCGCGGGGACCTGGAGTCGCTCTGTATGTCGATGCGGTAGCCCGTGAGCCGGGTGGCCAACCGGGCGTTTTGACCTTCCCGACCGATGGCCAGCGAGAGCTGGTGCTCGCTCACGATCACCACCGCCGACTTCTCCTCCTCATCAACCTGCACGTCGCGCACCTTGGCCGGGCCGAGAGCTTCGGCGATGAATTGGGCCGTGTCCTCGCGCCATTGCACCACGTCCACCTTCTCGCCCCGCAACTCGTTCACGACGTTGCGTACCCGGGAGCCACGGGCCCCTACGCAAGCGCCCTTCGGATCCACGTTGGGATCATTGGACACCACGGCGATCTTGGTTCGATGGCCCGCTTCCCGGGCTATCGAACGGATCTTCACCGTTCCGTCCAGCAGCTCCGGCACCGCCAGCTCGAGCAGCCGGCGAACCAGGTCGGGATGGGAGCGCGACACCACGATCTGCGGACCCTTGGTCTCCCGCCGAACCTCGATGATCAGTGCTTTGGCCCGGGCGCCCCGCTCCAGCCGCTCGTACGGGATACGCTCGGAACCCGGCATCATCGCCTCGGCATTCCCCAGGTCGAGAATCGTATAACGGTTGTCATGCTGCTGCACCATGCCGGTCACCAGGTCGCCCTCCCGGCCCTCGTAGGCGTCGAACACCTGCTCGCGCTTGGCTTCCCTGAGCTGCTGGGCGATCACCTGCTTGGCGGTGCTGGCGGCGATCCGACCGAAGTCCGTGGAGGTGTCCTCCCACTCCTCGATGACGTTTCCGTCGTCGTCGAGCTCCTGGGCGTAGACGATGATCTCGCCGGAGTCCGGCTCGATGGTCACGCGGGCCTCCTCAGCGGCTCCCGGAGTCCGCTTGTAGGCCGACACGAGAGCGTTGGCCAGGGCAGCGAGAATCGTGTCGACAGGAATGCCTCGCTCCCGCTCCAGCATCTCGAGGGCCTCCATGACCCGGTAGTCAATCTTCATCCCGTTACCCCGACTTCCTGGTCGCCCGGCCTTGCCTGTTCCACTCGAACCGGGTCCGCGCCGACCGTATCTGTCCGTATCCGATCATCCTCGACTCACCGTCGACCCGCACGGAGCACCCATCCGAATCGGCCGCTTCCAGCACACCCCGATGGTGCCGGGAGCCCGCTACCTCGACGTTGGTCTTGATGGTCACGTCCCGGCCGATCGACTTGTGGAAGTGACGGGGAAGGTGGAGGGCGCGCTCAAGCCCCGGCGACGACACCTCCAGCGAATACGAACCCTCGAAGGGATCAAGGCGGTCGAGTTGGCGTGACAGGGAGCGGGAGACGGCCGCCAACTGGTCGACCCCCACCCCGCCTTCACGATCGACGATCACCCGGACTATTCGCGGACCCCTGCCGGCCACCTGGAGATAGTCGAGTTCCAGGCCCTGGCCGGAGAGATGCTGCTCGAACAGATCTCCAAGCCGTTCCTCAATGCTCATGGGCCCCGGCCCCGAGCCGCCGGTTGTCGCTGGAGAAAGCGCTCTCGCCCCGCGTGGCGTGGTGGTGTGACGGGCTTTCGACGCGGAGGAATACGCCGGCCAGCCGGTTTCTACAATAAAAAAAGCGGGCTGGGCGCCCACCTTGTAGCACAAAGTCACGTCCTTCGAGTGTCTGCGCGTGAATCATAGCATTTGTCCCACCCAAGGAGACTGCCGCGGAAGGGCTATGACACCAGCCCGGCAAGCCGTTCCACCACCTCGTCGAGGGGAACGGATTCGGCCAGCGAGCCGTCGCGGGCCACCAGTTCGGCCTCTCCGGCATCGATACCCCGGGGGCCTATCGTCAGCCGGTAGGGAATCCCGACCAACTCGGCATCGGCGAACTTGACGCCCGGACGCTCGTTGCGGTCGTCCAGCAGGACCTCGATCCCGGCGTTGTCCAGGTCGCGGTAGAGGCGTTCTCCCGCCTCTGCTACTGCCGGGTTGTCGGGTCGGAGGAGGGTGATCACGACCGCGAACGGCGCCACGGAGGTGGGCCAGATGATCCCCTTGGCGTCGTGGCTGACCTCCGCGACAGCAGCCATCGACCGCCCGACACCGATCCCGTAGGAACCCATCACGATGGGCGTGGGCCGTCCCGACTCGTCGAGAACCATGGCCCCGAGGGCTTCGCTGTATTTGAGGCCGAGCTTGAAGATGTGACCCACTTCGATCACTCTCGACAACGAGAGGGACCCGGACGGGCAACCCCGGCAAGCCTCCCCCTCCCGCACCGAACGCATGTCCAGCCAACTGCCCACCGGGAGGTCGCGCTCCACGTCCACGCCTCGCAGGTGAACGTCGTCCTCGTTGGCGCCGGTCACCATGTTGGAGCGCCCCCGAAGGGCCGGATCTGCGATCACGGGATACTCCACGCCTACTGCCCCGAGGCTCCCGGGATGAGCGCCGAGCCGCTTGACGATCTCTCCTTCGGTCGCCGGGCGAACCACTCCGGCCACCGAGTCCACCACCTTCTGGACTTCGAGGTCGTGGTCGCCCCTCAGCACCAGCAGCGTGAACTCGTCCCCCACGTAGTAGGCGAGGGTCTTGATCTGGCGGCGAGCGGCGGCGAACCGGCCCATAGCGGTGAGCGCCGCGATGGTGCGAACTCCCGGAGTCGGGAAGGGCAGGGGCGGGCCCTCCCAAGGCTCGTCCTTCACCTGGTCGGGTTCGCTGACAGCCCGCTCCAGATTGGCGGCGTATCCGCAGTTGCCGCACAGGGCGACGCGGTCCTCACCGGTGTCCGAGCGCACCACGAACTCCACGGAGTCGCTGCCGCCCATGTTGCCGGAGGAGGCCTCCACCTGGATGGAATCAAGACCCAGACGGGCGAATATCCGGTCGTAGGCGCCGCGGTGGGCCTCGAACTGGACGTCGAGGCCGTCCGGGCCGATGTCCAGCGAGTAGGAGTCCTTCATGATGAACTCTCTCACCCTGAGGAGGCCGGACTTGGGCCGGGCTTCGTCCCGGAACTTGGTCTGGAGGTGATACCAGAGCTGGGGTAGTTCCCGGTAGGAGTTCAATTCCGAGGCGAGGTGGGCGAACACCTCCTCGTGGGTCAGGGCCAGCACGAGGTCGGCGCCCCGGCGATCCTCGAACTTGACCATGATCCCCTCGACGTCTTCCCATCGACCGGTCTTCTTCCACAGCTCCGCTGGATGGACCACGGGCGCCAGGAACTCCTGGCCGCCGATGGCGTTCATCTCTTCCCGGATGATGTCGGAGACCTTGGTGGCGACCCGCATCCCGAGCGGGAGCATCGAATATGAACCGGCCATGAGCTGGCGGATGAAACCGCCCCGGACCAGCAAGCGGTGGCTGGCCGCGACCGCATCCGCCGGATCGTCGCGGAGGGTGGGAATGAACGCACGTGACCAGCGCACCGGAACCCCTACGCTTTACTCAGAGGCGTGGAGCGTCACCGAGCTGCCACGTCGGCTACCGCGGCGCGGCGGGCTGCGGACCTATTGGCGTCGCCCTGGATGTCGATCAGCACCTGCCGGTCCTCGGCGGCCAGGTCGGCGGCCCGATCGTCGGCCGCGGCGATCCGGGCCTCCACGCCCTCGGCAACCAGCTTGCGGGCCTCGTCGAGTAAGGCTTCCACCATCTCGTCCTCCGGCACCACCCTCACCACCTTGCCCTTGATGAACAGGTGCCCCCGGCCCCGTCCGGCAGCGATCCCGAGGTCGGCCTCCCGTGCCTCTCCGGGTCCGTTCACCACGCAGCCCATGACGGCCACCTGGATGGGAAGCTTGGCCTCCTCCAGCCTGGCCTGAGCAGCTTGTGCTACCTCCAGCACGTCGACCTCCGCTCGCCCGCAACTGGGACAGGCGATCAGGTCGAGCCCGGTGCGCTCCCGCAGGTCGAGATACTCGAGGAGCTGCCGTCCGGCCCTGGCCTCCTCCACGGGATCGGCGGTCAACGAGAAGCGGATGGTGTCGCCGATGCCTTCGAGCAGCAGGGTGGCTATGCCGGCCACCGACTTGATCAGTCCGCCCGGTGGGGGCCCCGCCTCGGTGACACCGAGATGGAGGGGGAAGCCGACTGTGTCCGCCAGGAGGCGGTAGGACTCGACCATGGATGGCACGTGGGAGTGCTTGACGGAGATCTTGATGTCATGGAAGTCTTCCTCGGCCAGGTACTCGATCTCCTTGAGCGCCGACGCCACCAGCGCCTCGGGCGTGGCGGAACCGTACCGCTTCATCAGATCGCGGTCCAGGCTGCCGGCGTTGACGCCCACCCGGATGGGGATCCCCCGGTCCTTGGCGTCACGAGCCACCGCCCGGATCTGGTCCGGCTTCCGGATGTTGCCCGGGTTGAGTCGCAAGCCCTGCACGCCGGCTTCGAGCGCCGCAAGGGCCAGGCGGTACTGGTAATGGATGTCGGCGATGATCGGCACCGGCGAGCGGGGAACGATCTCGGCCAGCCCCTCGGCAGCGGCTACATCGTTGCAGGTGATACGGACGATGTCGGCGCCGGCCCCGGCCAGCGCATAGACCTGTGCCAGGGTGCCGTCCACGTCGGCGGTCTTGGTGGTGGTCATCGACTGAACCGAGACCGGAGCGCCACCCCCAACCGGCACGCGACCCACGTGAATCTGCCTGGTTCGTTCGCGGTGAGCCATCAGACCGCCATGTTACTACCAGTGGTCAGTGGTCAGTGGTCAGTGGACTCAGGACTGACAGGGGCAACGGATTAGGTCGGGGGCCAGACGAACTTGACCACCCCCGTGTCACCTCTGGCAACTTGGCCACCGGCCACTGGCCACTACTCGTCTACAAAGTAAGAGGATTGACGATGTCGAGGACGATCGCCACCAGGCCTAGGAACAGCATGAACAGGATCACCAGAGCGGCGATGGGGACCAGGTTCCGGTGGTCCACCCGCCGGCCCGTGACCTTCTCGTAGAGCGCCACCGCGAAATGCCCGCCGTCGAGCGGGTACAGGGGCACGCTGTTGAACAGTGCCAGGGTGACGTTCACGACCGCCAGGATGAAGACGAGGTTGCCGATGCCCACCTCCGACGCCTGGCTGCCGATCCTGACCAGGCCGATCGGACTGACCGGCCGGATCTCTTCCGGAACGTCGCTCTGCCCGGCCAGCACGCCGCCCAACTCGAGCAGCGATCCGGGTCGAACGATGCGTGTTATGGCATCCAGTGCGCCCGAGATGATCGCCCACTCCGCCGTGGCCGCCATTCCGGCGGCCGTAACGGGCCCGATCGAGACCCGTCGGGCCCGGGGCGAAACGCCTAGGAAACCCACTGCCTCACCGGTCTGGGGATGGAACGAGCCCAGGGTGACCGTCAGGGAACGAGGACGGCCGTCGCGAACGACCTCCAGGTTGACCGTCTCGCCGGGGCGGCTCATTATCAGCTGCACCGCCTGTTCCCAACCGTCCAGGACCACGCCGTCGATCTCGATCATGACGTCTCCGTCCAGCACACCCGCCACGGCGGCCGGACTGGGCACTCCCGGAGAGATCTCGGGGCTGACCCTCTCCACCGCGGTGGTCAGTTCGGCGGTGCCGGAATACCAGAACAGGCCGAACAGCAGCAGGTACGCGGTCAGGAGGTTGAGCGTCACCCCGGAAAGGACCACCACCGACTTCTTCCAGAAGGGCTGGTCCCGATACGCGCGCCCCGCGTCGGCCGGGTCGATCCGCTCGCCGATCGTCATGCCCGCGATCCGCACGTAGCCGCCGAACGGGAGCGCCTTCACGCCGAATTCGGTCTCCCCACGGCGGAACGACCACAGGCGAGGCCCGAAGCCGAGGAAGAACTCGGTGGCCTTCATCCCGGTGGCGCGGGCTGCCCAGTAATGGCCGGCCTCGTGCACGACGATGAACGCCGAGATGGCCAGCACCATCATTATTCCGCCGACCAAGACCTCTCCTCTACCGGCGCTCCACTACGGCGTGAGCGGCTCTCCGGGCAGCCCGATCGGCTTCGATCACCACCTCGATCGAGGTCGGCTCCATTGCCTGATGGCCCCCCAGCACCTCGGCGATCACGGCGGGAATGTCGAGAAACCCGATCCGCCCCTCCAGGAAGGCGGCCACAGCCACCTCGTCAGCCGCGTTGAAAGCCGCCGGGACGGTTCCCCCGGCCCGTCCTGCGGCGTAGGCGAGGTCGAGCGCGGGAAAGGCGTCGCGGTCGACCGCCTCGAAGGTCAGGTCGGACCGTGTCAGGTCGAACCGGGGGAAGCTGCCTGGAGCGCGTTGCGGATACGAGAGTGCGTACTGGATCGGGATCCGCATGTCGGTGACACCCAGATGGGCCTTCAGGGATCCATCCACGAACTCCACCAGCGAGTGGACGATGCTCTGCGGATGTACCACTACGTCCACCTTTTCGAAAGCCAGACCGAACAGGAAGTGGGCCTCGATCACCTCCAGGCCCTTGTTGACCAGCGTGGCCGAGTCGATGGTTATCCGAGGTCCCATGTTCCAGGTGGGATGGGCCAGAGCCTCATCGACTCCCACGTGGCCCAACTGTTCCCGCTCCCGGCCTCGAAAGGGGCCGCCGGAGGCGGTCAGCACTAGGCGGGCAACCTCGGGAATCCGCTCCCCCACCATGCACTGGAAGAGCGCCGAGTGCTCCGAATCGACCGGGACCAGCTCACCGTGGCGGGCGGCTGCCATCACCAGTTCACCGCCCACGACCAGGCTTTCCTTGTTGGCCAGAGCAAGCCGGTTTCCCGCCTCCAGCGCGGCGATGGACGATTCGAGACCCGCCGACCCCACCACCCCGTTCACCACCGTCGAAGCGGGGTGCTGAGCCATCTCCACCAGCGCGCCGGGACCCGAGGCGTAGCGGGTGCCGTACTCCCGGCGAAAACGGCCATGGCCGTCCGGGTCGGGTGCTACCGCCACCACGGTCGCCTGCGGGTAACGGTCGGCCAACCGAGCCAGGTCGTCTCCTGCGCGTCGCGCGGCAAGGCCCGCCACCGGAACGCCGAGGCGGTCCGCTACTTCGAGTGTCTGGCGACCGATCGACCCCGTCGCCCCCAGGACGACAACGGGCCTCACAGGTATCCGAACCAGAGATACACCAGATAGGCGGTAGGAATCGCGAACATGAAGGCGTCCAGCCGGTCCAGCACCCCACCATGGCCGGGCAGGCTGCTACCCATGTCCTTGACGTCG
Organism: Acidimicrobiia bacterium; assembly: GCA_011523635.1. Classification (GTDB taxonomy): domain Bacteria; phylum Actinomycetota; class Acidimicrobiia; order Spongiisociales; family Spongiisociaceae; genus Spongiisocius. Next base: position 30,179 of record WTGI01000084.1, on the reverse strand, counting down.
ATCGACCGCTTCACCGCCGACTCGGCCAGGTCGCCAATGGGCCCGAACACGCTGATGGCCGCGGCCAGCGCTATGCCCGATTGAAGGGTGAGCGGCTCGAGCAGCCCGAACCTCCCGATCACGACCCCTGCCAGCACGGTGATGACGGTGGCGCCGAGAAACCCTTCCACGGTCTTGTTGGGTGAGAGGTTGGGGGCCATGCGGCGTTTTCCAAGCGTGCGTCCGTAGGAGAAGGCGGCAATGTCGTTGAGAGCGGTCAAAACCACCAGGGCGGTCGTCAAGCCCCACGCTTGGGGGGACCGGAAGATGGGCACGGCGAAGGAGGCCAGAACCGGCGCCCAGGCCACGCCGAGGACCGTGACCCCGATGTTGGCCAGCGGATAGTTCCGACCGGCCATCACGAAGAACAGGCCCGACAGCAAGATCACGGCTGCGAGAACCCCACCCACCGCGGCGGGCCCGGAGTCCCACGCCACGTACATGACCGCCGCCGCCCCGGGAAGGCCGATGAAGGCCAGGGGCGTGAAACCGACCCGGCGGACCGCCTGGTAGAACTCCGCCACCGCGACCAGGATCAGGAGGCTGACGAACAGGGTGACCCACAGCGGTCCCATATACAGGGACCCGAAGAAGACAGCCACCGCAGCCAGGCCGGTGGCGATCCGGAGCGCCAATTCGGAACGGCGGGCCCGGTCGATCTGCTCGATCTGCTCCGGGTCTTCCTCCTCGACGCCGGTCACATCCTCGAAACCGACCACGCTGGTGCCGACCCCCGGGATCGAGGCCGCCACCGCCGACTGCTCGACCTCCTCCTCGCCGGCCCGGGCTACCGCTTCGGCCAGGCCCTTGTATTCCCGGGTGGTGGACCGGATGTAGTCGCGGTCGGTGAACTCTTCGGACTCGGGAGGAGAGCCGTCGGGGTCGGCAGGCTGTTCCCCAGCCTCCTCATCGTCCAACTCGGGGGGCGGATCGGTGCCATCACCAACCATGCGTAACCGTTTCCTCGGGGTAGGTCGGTCCAGAATACCCCCTAACAGGGCCGATCACGCGGCTATTCGGGATCGAGGGCGCTCGCGAGGCCGAACTGCGCAGTCTGCAGTCTGTAGGTCGTAGTTGCTGGTGTCTAGCTTGATTACTATCGACTACCGACTAGCAACCAAAAACTAGCAACTAGATCTTGAGAAGCTCCCGCTCCTTGTTGGCGAGCAGTTCGTCGGTCATGGTGATGTGGCGGTCGGTTTCCTGCTGGAGTCTCTTCTCGGCCCTCCAGATCTCGTCCTCCGATTCGCCGACCTCGCCCAGGTCGCTACGGGTGGACCTCCGTATGTGGCGTATCGCGACCCGGCCCTCCTCAGCCATGCTCCGGGCCAGCTTGACGAGCTGGCGCCGCCGTTCTTCGGTGAGCGGCGGGAACACCAGGCGGATAACCTTCCCGTCACTGGCCGGGTTCAGATCGAGGCCCGACAGGCGGATGGCCCGTTCGATGGCCACCAGGTCATTCGAGTCATGGGGGATCACCACCAGCAGGTTCTCATGGCTGGCGGTCCTGGCGAGCTCCAGGAGGGCCACCCTCTCGCCGTAGTACTCGACCGTGACCCTGGAGAGAACCGCCCCGCTGGCCCGGTCGGTGCGGAGCGTCGCGAAGTCGCTCTGGGTGTGCTTCACCGCCGCCGCCATTCGCTCTGCGGCATCCTCGAGCAGTTCATCCAGCATCCGTCAACCCTCTCTCCGGGTGGGTATTCAACACACCCGGGTACCGATCGACTCGCCCTCCACGGCCCGGCGGATGTTACCGGGATCGACCAGGCGGAACACCACGATCGGCAGCCGGTGATCCATGCACATCGTGACGGCGGTGGTGTCCATCACCTTGAGTTCGGCGTTGATGAAGTCCATATAACTGATCCGGTCCAGCAGCCGGGCATCCTTATCAAGCTCGGGATCAGCGGAGTAGATGCCTTGCACCTTGCTGGCCTTGAGCATCACCTCGGCGCCGATCTCGACCGCGCGGAGCGCGGCCGCCGTGTCGGTGGTGAAGAACGGATTCCCGCTGCCGGCGGCGAAGATCACGGAGCGGCCCTTCTCCAGGTGGCGGATGGCCCTCAGGCGAATGTAGGGCTCGGCCAGCTGCTGCATCGTGATGGCCGACTGCACCCGGCACTCCACACCCCGGGCCTCTATGGCGTCGCGGAGGGCCAGGGCGTTGATGACGGTGGCGAGCATGCCCATGTAGTCGGCGTTGGCAGGGTCCATGCCGGTAGCTGCTGCGGACACGCCACGGAAGATGTTGCCGCCGCCCACCACGATCCCGATCTGGTGCCCGGCTTTCTGCGCCTCGGCGATCTCGCCCGCCGCCCGCTGCGCCGTCTCGGGAGATATCCCGTAGCCGATCGCGGGATCGGCAAAGGCCTCCCCGGACAGCTTCAGCAGGACCCTGCGGGGCGGAGCCATCTAGAGGGAACCCGGGAACCCCGGAACGAGGGGGTTGGCGCTGCGGGAATCAACTTTCACACGCTGTAGTTTGCCACAGGCGAGCCCCGCCCGGAACAGACCGAAAATACCCGACCTAGTGGTCTGTCTGTGGAATGGCGGTGTGGTATGGCGTCGGCAGCGGTGTTCCTCGCAAGGCCCGCTGACGAAGGCGTACCCGCAGCGGTACGTTGAGGAAGCGGAACGCAGCGACGGGACGCCGATGGCCGCCAGAGCACCCGGTTGTTTCGCAGACAGACCACTAGCCGAACCCCCGCTCGGTCGCGACTTCGGCTACGGCATCGGCCAGGCCGCTCAGCATGTGGTCGATCTCCGACTCTGTTATCACGAACGGCGGGGATATCTGGAGGACGCCGTAGGCCCCCCGCAGGCCGATCGTGATGATCCCCCGCTCGAGAGCGGCGCGTACCACGGCGTCGAGCAGGCCCGGATCCTCCTCCAAGGCGTCTTCCGAGAGCACCACCGCGGCCAGCAGGCCGGCTGCACGAGTCGAGTCGACCACAGGATGGCTCTCCAGGCGCCGCACACCCGAAGCGAGGATCGGATCCAGTTCGGCGACCCTCGCCACCAGGCCCTCCCGCTCGAGGATGTCGAGATTGGCCAGGGCGGCCGAGCAGGATGCGGCGTGGCCCGAGTAGGTATATCCGTGGCGGAACATGGCTTGACCGCTCCAGAAGGGCTCCCGTACCCGGGGAGAAACCAGGATCCCGCCCAGGGGCGCGTAGCCGGACGTGACACCCTTGGCGAATGCGATCACATCAGGGGTGAACCCGTAGTGCTGGGCGCCGAAGTCCCGCCCCACCCGGCCGAATCCGGTGATCACCTCGTCGGCCACCAGCAGTACGTCGTGAGCACGGCACAGCCGCTCGATCTCGGGCCAGTAGCCGTCGGCCGGCGGAACCACTCCTCCCGACCCGATCACCGGCTCACCCACGAAGGCGGCGATCCGCCCGCCCTCGCGCTCGAACAGGTCGGCGACCGCCGATGTGTCATGCGTGGGAACGTGGACCACATGCGGTACCAGCGGCCCCCCGTAGCCCTCGCTGTTGGACGGAAGCCCGCCGAGTTCGGTACCCCAGGCGTTCATCCCGTGGTAGCTCAGCTCTCGGGCCACGATGATCCGCTTCTCGGGACGGCCCACTGCGTTCCAGTAGCGGCGGATCAGTTTGGCGGCGGTCTCGATGGCGTCGCTGCCGCCTGTGGTCATGAACACCACCGCATCGTCGATGGGCGCCATCGCCACCAGCCGGTCGGCCAACTCCCTGGTGGGCGGGGTGGTGGTGAAACCGAACGTCGAATAGCCGGCCAGATCGGCGACCTGGCGGGCCACCGCCTCGGCGATCTCCGTGCGACCGTGCCCTACGTTGCAGTACCAGAGGGAGGCCGTGGCGTCCAGGTAACGGTTGCCGTTCGTGTCATGGATCCAGACCCCCTCTCCCCGGCTCATCACGATCTCGTTGCCGGGGACGAGGCTCATGTCGGCGTACCCGTGCCAGAAACTGGTCATATCACCCTTCCCGGATGTTCGCCTTTGGTGCGAGGTCTCGCGACAGCCTATCCGTGCATCCTCCTGGCCGGTGCGCAATGCCTCGTAGACTGGGCGGTCGATGACGCAGGTGATGACCGTGAGGGGTCCGATCGAGGGCTCGGAACTGGGCGTCACGCTGCCCCACGAGCATGTGCTCATCTCCATGGCCTACGCATTCCCGGCCACGGGCCCGGAGGCGACCCGCCCGATCACGATGGACCAGCTCGGGGTGCTGCGCAACGACATGATGCGCAACGTCAACACGATCACCCTTGACGAGTCCTCCGATCCGGTGGGCGAACTGGCGAAGGCTCGACAGGCGGGAGTGGACACCATCGTGGACCTGACCCCACCCGAGCTGAGTCGGGACCCGGCCGGGTTGGCCCGGATCTCCGAAGCGGCCGGGATCAACATCATTTGCGGTACCGGCCATTACGTGCGCCTCCAGCAGCGGCCCGCGACGCGACGCCTGATCGACGACTCGCCGCCGGAGGCCATCGCCGAGCCGATGATCCGCGATCTGACGGAAGGCATCGGCGAGACCGGAATCCGGGCCGGTGTGATCGGCGAGATCGGCCTGTTCTCCCCGGTCCATCCGGGAGAACTCAAGACCCTGGAAGCGGCCGTCATAGCCCATCGGACTACCGGCGCACCGTTGTTCGTGCATCTCACGGAGGTGCCGCTCGCCGAGCACGCTCTCGAAGTGCTCGGCCGGACCGAGCCCGACTGGGAACGGGTGGTGTTCTGCCACATGGACTTCGACATCCGGGATCTGACCTGGCACCGGCGGGCCCTGGCGCGCGGCATCAACGTGGAGTTCGACTTCTTCGGGAGCACGTGGTGGCCGCACGGGTGGTTCCTGCACTTCCCCACCGACCCGCAAAGGCTGGCCGCTCTCAGCCGGCTGGCGGACGAGGGCTACGCCGGGCAACTGCTGGTAAGCCACGACGTTTGCACCCGGCTGCAGCTGACCGCCTACGGGGGATTCGGCTACGGCTACCTGCGCTCGGTGGTTCCCGGGATGATCGAAGCGTTGGGCCTGGACACCGCGCTCCTGGACCGGTTCATGATCGAGAACACCAGGCGGGTTCTCACCGGATGATCACCACCGACGTACTTCGCTAGGTGTCCTGCTCACCCACGGCCAGGCGGGCGAACCGCCGGACACCGATGTTCTCACCCATGGACGCGGCCAGTTCGGTCACCATGTCCCCGACCTTGCCTTCGTACTGATCGGTCCTGATATACTCCTGCTCGTAGAGCACGTTGTCTTTGTAGAAGGAATTGATCCGCCCCTCCACGATTCGCTCCACGATCCGCTCGGGCTTGCCCGAGGCCAACGCCTCCCTGGCGATCAGCTCCTTCTCCCTGTCGACCAACTCTCCGGGTACGTCCTCGGTCCGCACCCACTTGGGCTGGGCGGCGGCGATATGCATGGCCACGTCGTGGGCCATCTTCTGGAACCGGTCGCTCTTGGCGACGAAGTCGGTCTCCGACGCCAGCTCCACGATCACCCCGACGGTGGGGTAACCGGAGGGCTGGTGCACGTAGAAGCCGACGGTGCCCTCGTTGGCGTCCCGCCCGGCCCGCTTCTTGGCGTCGGCCAGACCTTTCTCCCGGAGTAGGTCCTTGGCCCTGTCCATGTCCCCGTCGCACTCCACCAGGGCCTTCTTGGCGTCCATCATGCCGACCCCGGTGGCCTTGCGCAGAGCCTGTACGTCCTTGGCTGTGAACTGTGGCATCTTTATTCGTCCTTCGATTCAGGTTCCTGTTGGTGGTTCATGGCTTGGTGTCTGTCTGGTCCGCAGTGACGGCGTTAGCTGTCGGCGCCGTCCTCCTCGGTCTTGCCCTCGGCGGCGGCGAGAGCCTGCTCCTTCCCGGCCACGCAGGCGTCAGCGATCGCCGAAGCGATGAGAGAGGCCGACCGGATGGCGTCGTCGTTGCCGGGAATGACGAAATCGATGTCGTCGGGGTTGCAGTTGGAGTCGACCAGCGCGATGACGGGTATCTTCAACCTCACCGCCTCCCGCACCGCGATGTGTTCGGTGTTCAGATCGACCACGAAGACGGCCGACGGTGTCCCGCCCATGTCCGCCACCCCGCCGAGGGTCCGCTCGAGATGGGCGTACTCGCGGCGCAGGCGGAGGCGTTCCTTCTTCGGTAGCTGCTCCATATCGCCCGACGTCTCCATGGCTGCCAGCTCCTTCATGTAGAAGATGCGCTGGTTGATGGTCTTGAAGTTGGTGAGCATGCCACCCAGCCAGCGAAAGCTCACGTACGGCATGTCGACCCGCTGGGCGGCTTCCTCGATGGCGGACCGGGCCTGCTTCTTGGTGCCGACGAACAGGACGCCGCCGCCCTCGGCGACCACGTCCTGGACGAAGGCGTGCGCCCTCTGGACCTCCTCGAGCGTCCGGCGCAGGTCGATGATGTGGATCCCGTTGCGCTCTCCGAAGATGTACGGGGCCATCTTGGGATTCCAGCGCCGGGTCTGGTGGCCGAAGTGGACTCCGGCCTCGAGCAGCTGCTTCATGGTGACGGCAGACAACAATGCCTCCTCTGTTCGGTTTTTCCTCCGCCCACCCTTCTCGGATGCGCCGCGCTGGCTGCCCGGGCGCCTTCCGAACCTCCCCGAGCTGGTTGGCCCGACCGCGGGAGGCCGTAGTGAACGTGCGTAATCGGCTCGATACTAGTTGCTGGTTGCTAGTTGCTAGCTGCTAGTTGCTAGTCGTCCGTTGTTATTAGTTAGTCGCTATCAACTACCTACAAACTAACAACTAGAAACTATGCTCGGGGGTGGCTACGTTCGTACGTGGCCCTCATGTGATGGCGGGTGACCGAGGTGTAGACCTGGGTGGTCCCCAACTCGACATGTCCGAGCAGTTGCTGGACAGAGGTCAGATCGGCCCCCCGTTCGAGAAGGTGGGTGGCGAAGGAGTGGCGGAGGGCGTGGGGAAACGTGCCCGCCCGGTCCCGCACCATCCGACGAAGTGTTCGAGGGCTCATGGGCACTCCCCTGGCGCCAACCCACAGGGCGTCCGTGGGACGCTCGCCCAGAAGGAGGGGCCGGCCCGCCCGCACGTAGCGTTCGATGGCGATACGGGCCTCCGCCCCCAGCGGGATCACCCTATGGCGCCCGCCCTTCCCCGCTACCACCAACCGATCCAGCCCGACCGTCCCGTCCATGGTGAGGGAGGCCAGCTCGGACACGCGCAAGCCCGTGGCATAGAGGGTCTCAAGTACCGCCCGGTCTCGCAGTGATTTCGGATCGTCCCCTTCGATCGCCTCGAGGAGCGAGGTTGCGGCCCGCTGGGTGAGGGCCTTGGGAAGGGTCCGGCGCGACTTGGGACGGGCGATACCGTCGGCCGGGTTGGCGCTGAGGACGCCTCGCCGGACCGCATCCGAAAGGAACGCCCGGATGGAGGAGATCTTGCGGGCAACCGAGCGTCGGGCGTAACCCTCGCCGTCGAGGTGGGCGAGGAACATCCGGATCGAGGTGCGGTCGATACCGGCTGCAGAGTCGATGCCCAGGCTCTCGGCATGGCGGAAGAACTGGCTGAGATCACCCCGGTAGGCGGCCACCGTGTGTTCCGACAACCCCCGCTGGCTCTCGAGACGGGAGAGGTACGCGGCCAGATCGTCATCCCACCATCCGGCCGGATCGGGCTCGTGGCCCGTGAAGTCCTTCGAGGTCGCCGGCATGGTGCTCATCTTGGTCGATCACGGCCGCGGCGCGGCGCATTATGCCCGGTCAGGAAGGTACTTTGCCCAGTGGGATAACGTGCCCGTCCGCCATCTTGTAGGCCCCGATGACCCACTTGGCGGCCCGATTCCGTCCGATGACGAACGATATCCATTCCGGATCGATCCCTGCGGCCAGGTCCGTAGCGGACGGTCGGGCCGGACCCCGAGGATGGGAGTGGTAGACCGCGCCGATCCGCCACCCATGCTCGTCCGCCTCCCGCAGCACACTGAAGTGCTCGACCGGGTCCAGTTCGAAGCGATCGGGATCGGAGTGGACGTTGGTGGTGGGATAGAGCCGCACCGGACACCCGGCGCCGTCATACACGATCAGGCCGCATGCCTCCCGTGGGCTGGCTTCGGCGGCATGGGCGATCATCGCCCTGGCCATCGCCGGCCGGAGGCGGGCATCGGCGGCGATCATGGGGCCAGCCGCACCCGTCGCCATCCGTCGCGGTCGGCGAGGTAGACGACCCGGTCATGGAGACGGTGGCGCCGGCCCTGCCAGAACTCGAACCGTTCGGGTCGGACCCTCCACCCTCCCCAATCGGAAGGCCTGGGCACCTCCCCATCCCCGAAATCGGCTTCCTTGGCCTCCACCAGGCGTTCGAGCGCGGTCCGGTCCGGTATTACCCGGCTCTGCGGGGAGGCTGCGGCCGCGATCCGAGCCCCACGCGGACGGGAAGCAAAATACTCGTCGGACTCCGTGTCGCCGGCGGCCTCGGCCGGCCCCTCGATCCTGACCTGGCGGTGCAGTTCCAGCCAGAGAAAACAGAGGGCCGCCCGCGGGTTGGCCGTCAACTCCTCCGACTTGCGGCTCCCGAGGTTGGTGTAGAACACGAACCCGGACCGGTCGTACCCCTTGAGCAGGACCACCCGGGCCGAGGGGTGTCCGCGATCGTCAGCGGTGGCGACCGTCATGGCATTGGCCTGCGGCACACCCGCGTCGACGGCCTCGTTGAACCAGCGGTCGAACTGGCGGACCGGGTCCGGGTGGGCGTCGCCTATGGAGAGCCCCTCCGTCTCGTACTCCTCCCGGAGACGGGCCATCCGCCGATCAACCATCAACCACCCGTCCACAATCGCCGCATCGCCACCCCAGCGTACCCCCGTATACCGATACATCCGAGCGGCGCGTGCCTCTCGTACCTGGTCCGAGACTCGCGGCGAGACGGCAGTCGCACACGAGAGACATCACCTGCCCATCCGACTGCCCCGCCGGCCATCGGCCGATCGTCGCATGGCTGCCGTATGCTTCGGACACGACCGCGGGGTGGAGGGAGAACTTCATGCATCATGATGTGCTCGTTATCGGTGGCGGCATCGCCGGCCTCACAGCCGCCCGCGATCTGGCTCATGGCGGGTACCGGGTTCTGGTGCTCGAGGCACGGGACCGGCTCGGAGGGCGGACATGGTGGAAGCGCTTCGGTGACACGGACCACCACACCGAGATGGGCGGCACGTGGTTCGACGAAGGCACGCAGCTCAACATCGCCCGGGAGATCCAGCGCTACTCCCTTCCTACCGTCCTGAGCCCGGCCGGCCAGGAGTTCCGGGTATCGCTGGGCGGTCGCAGCCTGGCGCGGCACGACCAGCCGGTACCCCTTGACGTTCGCCCCGATCTGGACAAGGCCCTCGATCACATCGTCGACCAGTCCCGCCGGGTGACGTTCGGATCCGATCTCGACAGCCCGGACCTCCACGATCTGGACATTCCCTTCTCCGAGTTGGTAGCGCCCTTCTCCGACCAGCTCTACGTCGGCGAGTACCTCTCGATGTGGGCCGCGTTCGCGTTCGGCTGCGATCCCTCCGAGGTGTCGGCGCTGCAGGTCCTCACTTGGGTGGCCGGCTACGACAACACGACGTGGACGCTCGACGACGCACCGGCGACGAAGTTCGCTCAGGGAACGGCGAGCCTGGTCGAGGCCCTCGCCCAGGATGGCGGCGCTGAGATCGGGCTCTCGGCGCCGGTCGCCTCGATCGTCGACGCGGGCGACCATGTCATGGGGATAACGACCGGCGGTGAGACTCACAAGGCCCGCTTCGCCCTGCTGGCCACGCCCGTCAACACCTGGGAGGACATCGGGTTGCCCTTACCGGCGGACTCGCCCAAGAGAGCGTTCGCCGCAGAAGGGCTGGCAGGTCATGCCGCGAAGCTGCATGCGCTGGTCGACGACGTACCCGAGTTCCTCATGGCTTCGGGCTGGGGCGGCCCGCTCTGCTGGGTCTCGGAGCAGGCCAACTCGACGGAGGCCGGCTGCTGGTGGGCATAGGCGAGGATGATTCGGCGATCGACGGGACCGACCCAGCCCAGGTACAGCAGGCGATCCGCCAGTTCGCCCCGGAAGCGACCGTGCGGATGTGCGATGGCCACAACTGGTCGACCGACCCGTACGCCAAGGGGACCTGGACGACCTACCGCCCGGGACAGCTGTCGCGCTACTACTCCGACTTCCCGGTCCCCCATGGCCGGCTCTACTTCGCCGGATCGGACCTGGCCCGGGGCTGGGCCGGGTTCATGGACGGCGCCATCGAGAGCGGCGCCGAGACCGCGGCCGCCCTCGGCCGACGGCTAAGCGAGGACTAGGCCGTTCGTCCCGCCCGGGTCTTGGCGTGCCCGTCGATCGGGCCCTCCCGAGGAAATAGGCTCTCCGGATTGGCGGAACTGAAGGGCATGGGAGGCTTCCGTGGCTGAGGTAACTGTGTTTGTCGCCCGAACGGTGCGGACGATGGAACCGTCCCTGCCGGTGGCGGAAGCGGTGGCGGTGAGGGATGGGCGCATCCTCGAGGTCGGGACTCTCGAGACGATGCGACCGTGGCTCGAAACGCACAGCCACGAGGTGGACGACACCTTCAGAGACCTGTGCATCATGCCGGGCTTCATCGATCCCCACCTCCATCCCTCCATGGCCGCCATCCTGTTGCCGATGCACTTCACGACCGCGGTGGGTTGGGATCTCCCCTGGGAGGACATTCGACCCATACCTGACGAGCAGCAGTTCCGCTCACGCCTGGTCGAGATCAACGCCGACCTGGCGCCCGGTGATCCGTTGTTCGCGTTCGGCCATCACCCGATCTGGCACGGCGACATCGACCGGAGCGCCCTCAACGAGGTATCGACAATTCGTCCCATCGTGGTCTGGCACCGCGGCTACCACTCGCTGGTGGTGAACGACGCCTGCCTGCGGTGGATGGACCTGGATCCGGCGCTTGCGCGCCGCCATCCCCAGATCGACCTCGAGACGGGGAAGTTCTTCGAAACGGGCCTGGAAATGGCGCTAGCCCACCTCCGTAGCTACATCCTGGAAGCGGAGCGGTTCCGCCGCGGGCTCGACCGGATGCGCCAGGTCATCCACAGCGGTGGACACACGACCATCGGCGACGCCGCGTTCGGCTTCTACGGACTCGAGGAGGAATGGTCTCACCTGCTGGCGGTGATGGAACAGCCCGACACCCCGTTCCGGATCCAGCTGATGCCCTACACGGCGGGACCGGACGGCGATGCGCGCACCGACCGGCAATTCCTCGATCGCGTGCTGGCGTATCCGGAGCGGAACACCCACCGCCTGCGGTTCAGCGACCACGCTAAGCTCTTCGCCGACGGCGGGTTCTTTGCGGAGTTGTTGATGCTCAAGCCCCCCGGACACCTCGACGGTCGCCACGGCGAGTGGATAACGCCCCCGGAGAGGTTCGAGGAGATCGCCAGGGTCCTCTGGAATGCCGGACTGAGGATCCATGTCCATTGCAGCGGAGACCTCGGCGTGGAACTGGCCCTGGCCACCCTCGAGAAGCTGCAGCGGGAACTCCCCCGCTTCGATCATCGCTTCACCTTCGAGCACTTCGGCATCTCCAGTTCGCAACAGGTCGACCGCATCGCCGCGGTCGGGGGCGTGGCATCGGTCAACGCCTACTACGTCTACGAACTCTCGGAGGCCTTCGCCGCCCACACGGTCGGACACGAGCGGGCGTCCCAGATCTCCAGACTCGGCTCGCTGGAACGAGCAGGAGTGCGGTTCGCCGTCCACTCGGACTTCCCGATGGCGCCCGCGAAACCCCTGAACAACGCCTGGGTCGCCGCCAACCGGCTAACGGAGTCAGGCGCTCTGATGGGCCCCGACGAGCGGGCCTCCCTCGACGCCGCCATCCGGGCCATCACCACCAACGCCGCGTACGTACTCGGGCTCGACGACCAGATCGGATCGCTGCGCTGGGGCAAGCGGGCAGACTTCACCATCCTCGAGGCAGACCCCTACACGGTCGGTGTCGAGTCCCTCCGCGACATCCCCATCTGGGGAACCGTCTTCGAGGGCAGGAAGTTCGGGATCTGATCGCAAACCGAGGTCCACCACTCGCGTGGTGGTGCGCGATCAAAACATGAGCGGCCCACCGGATAGCGAACGCCCGCTGGGACGTATCGAATCACGCGGTGGAGGTGCGGGGAATCGAACCCCGGTCCGTCGGTACTTCGGTGGCGGCGTCTCCGAGCGCAGCCGATGGCGAGCCTTCAGACGGTCGGACTCCATCGGCGAGTGACCGTCCGCCCTACACCCGGATTGATCTCGACCCTCCGGTCCGGGCATCCCGGCGAGTCCATCCTGCTAAGCGACGCCCACTCCGAAGACGGCAGGAACCCCTCCGGGGGACGGGCTACCTTTCTCTAGGCAGCCAGTGCAAGGTTTGGCTTGGCACTTATGGTTGTTACCGGCTGTTTAACGAGGACTCCGGTGACCTCGGCTCGCTTCCGACACCTCTACTACCGACGTCGAAACCTGTTCACCCCCAATAGAGATTGTTCGATCAGTGTACACCCGTCCCGTGACAAGCGGCCTCGCCCCTACCCACGGGGAGTCTCACGTCGACCGGCGCCGGTCCGACATGGCCCGGCGTGCCTCCCGCTCCATCTCACGGGCCTTCAGCTTCTGCCGCTTGTCGTAGCGACGGGACCCCCGGCCGACCCCGATCAGCACCTTGACCCGCCCGTTCTTCCAATACATCCTGATCGGCACAATGGTGAGACCCCGCTCCTGGACGCGGCTGTTGATCCGCCCGATCTCCCGGCTGTGTAGTAGCAGCTTGCGCTCCCGCTTGGCCTCGTGGCCACCGTGCCGGGCCATCTCGTAGGGAGCGATATGCATCCCCACCATCCACACCTCGCCCCGGCGTACCAGGCCGTAGGCCTCTCGCAACTGGACCTGGCCCGCTCGCAGGCTCTTCACCTCGGAGCCGGTCAGCACGATGCCGGCCTCGTACTCCTCGTCGAACACGTATTCGAACCGCGCCCGGCGGTTGGAGGCGATAACAGAGCCCGCCTTCTTCTTCTCACGGTTCACGATCTCACCTCGGCAGGTAGAGCATCGGGTCCACCGGGCTGCCCACTTCCCGCACCTCGAAGTGCAGGTGGGGACCGGTGCAGAAGCCAGTGCATCCGACGTACGCCACCACCTCGCCGGCCAGCACTTCCTCGCCCTCGCTCGCCGCGATCCGGGACGCATGGGCATAGAGCGTCGACAGGCCCCCGCCGTGGTCCACCACCACGGTCCGCCCGTAACCTCCCCAGGTCCCCGCCAGGATCACCGTGCCGTTGGCGGCGGCGTGGATGGGCTCCCCGGTACTGCCTCGAAGGTCGATCCCGGTGTGCAGGCGGCGATCACCGAAAATGGGATGGATGCGCCACCCGTAAGGTGAGGTGAGGGCGCCGCCCACCGGCCAGGCCAGCACGCCCGGCGCCCGCCCTTCCCGGACCTGGCGCCGGAGAATCTCGAGCTCGATCCTCTTGGACTCGGCCTCCAGGGCGGCCACGTGATCCTCATGGTCCTCGATCTCGCCGATCACCTCGGCCAGCAACTCCTCCTGCCGAATCAACTCCTCGCCGAGCTGCTCCCGCGCCGACGCCACCTCCGCGCGATACTGCTGGGCCAGGGCCTGCTCCGCCTCCAGCCGGGTGAGCAGCTCTGCTTCGCGCTCCTGTTCACGCACCAGCTCTTCCTGGCGGGTCACCTCCTGGCGCTCCAGGATCTCGAGCGAGTGCAGCAGCAACTCCGTGTCCTCAAGCAGGCGGCGCGAGTATTCCAGCCGGATCGAGTTGGACTCCGGATCCCAGGCGCCCGCGAACAGGGAGTTGATCCCGGTCGCGCTGCTCATGTACATCTCGACCGTTCGCTCCCGGAGGGACTCCCCGGTGACGCGCTGATCCAGCCTGGTCTTGGCGAGTTCGGCGTCCATCAACCTGACCCGGCGGCTGAGTCCCGTGAACGCATCCCGGCTTACCGCCAACGCCGCGTCCGCCGAGGTCAACTGGTCCTCCGCCGCCCAGAGTCGAACCCTCAGCTCCTCCATGCGGGCTTCCGTTTCCTCGATCTGCTCGACATACGCCGTGCGCTCCGCCTGCGCGCTCTCGATCAGCTGCTCCAACTCGGACATCTGTCGCTCGACCTGGTCGAGACGCTGCTCCTCGTTCTGAGCCTCGACCAGCATCGGCGCGGCCGCGAATACCCCCAGCACGGCCAACACCATTCCCCCGACCAGCCCCAGCCGGCGCACGGTCATACCCTCAGGAAGCGTCTCAGCCCGAGGCTGCTCCCGATGAATCCCGCCAGACCGCCGAAGGCAAGGATCAGGATGGCCCGGCTCAGCAGGAACCCCTGGTCAACCTGGAAGCGGATCAGAATGTCGGTCGGGATTCGCTCCAGCAGGTTGTGACTGGCGAACACCGCCGCCGCAGCCAGCCCACCTCCCAGCAGGCCGACCGTGGCGCCTTCGATGATGAACGGGACGCGGATGAACCAGTTGCCGGCGCCCACCAGCTTCATGATGGCGATCTCCTCCCGCCGGGCGTAGATGGCCATGCGGATGGTGTTGGCGATCAATACCACCGCCGACGCCCCCATGAGCACCACCAGGCCGAAACCGATGGAGTTGAGCACTCCGGTGAGGCTGAGCAGCCGCTCGATCCCCTCGCTGAACACCGATAGGCGTCTGAGGAGCGGGTGGCCCACCAACCGGAACTGGACCTCCTGGTAGGTCGAGATGTCCTCAAGCTCCACCCGGATCGAGGCGGGAAGATCGGCCGCCGTCACCGTCGCAGCCAGCGCCGGCTGGTCGCTGTAGATCTCCAGGAACTCCTGGTAGGCGCCCGCCTTGTCCATGTACCAGGCGTTCTTCACCTCGGGATAGTCGTTGATCTGGGCCAGGAGCTCGCTATGGGCCACCGGACCACCCTCGTCCTTGAGGAAGATGATCAGGTGGTCTCCCTGCTGCCACTGCAGGGTGTTGACCCGCACCAATTCGTTGAACACCAGCGCGCCGAACGCCAGCGCCAGGGACACGAACACCGCCAGGACGGCGCCGGTCGCCACCAAGGCATTGCGGCGCAGATTGACGAAGGCCTCGCCGATCAGAAAGAGAAAGGTGCTCACGTCTCTTCGGACGACTCGTAACCCGACTCGCCCTGGTCCCGGACCACCCGTCCCCGGTCGAGCTGGACCACGCGGCGGCGCATCGCGTCCACGATGGCGAAGTCGTGGGTGGCCATCATCACGGTCGTGCCGGTGCGGTTGATCCGGTCTAGCAGCCTCATGATGCCCACCGACGTGGCTGGGTCGAGGTTGCCGGTCGGCTCATCGGCAAGCAGGATCGGCGGCCGGTTGACGAAGGCCCGGGCGATGGACACCCGTTGCTGCTCGCCTCCGGACAGCTGCCGCGGGTAGCGGTCGGTCTTGGCCGACAGCCCCACGAGTTCCAGCACTGTGTTCACCTGGCGGCGCACGATGGAGCGCGGGCATCCGGTCACCTTGAGGGCGAAGGCCACGTTCTCGGCCACGGTCTTGGTGGGCAGCAGCTTGAAGTCCTGGAAGATGGTTCCGACGGTGCGGCGGAGGTACGGAACCCGCCAGGTGGGCAGCTTGGTGATGTCCTTGCCGGCCACCCAGATCTTGCCCCGGGTCACCTTCTCCTCGCGCAGGCACATCCGGATCAGCGTGGACTTCCCCGAGCCTGACGGACCCACCAGGAACACGAACTCCCCCTTGCGAACGTCCATGCTCACTTCCTGGACTGCCACCACCCCACCGTCGTAGACCTTGGCAACATTATGCAGTCGGATCATGAACGTCCCTGTCCCACCGAGTCCGGAAGCGTACGGGATGCTGAGACTACCAACGGGTCCCCACTACTCAAAGGGTTTAGGAGGGGGCGCGAACCCCGGCGTCCCTCCGATCCTGCCGCTCCCGGTTGGCCCGGCGCCAGTGCAGGTAGGACTCCGTGAGCCTTCCGAGGCCGCCGTCCAGCACGCCCTGGACGTTGCCCACCTCCAGCCCCGTCCTGAGGTCCTTCACCTGCTGGTAGGGCTGGAGGACGTACGAACGGATCTGGCGCCCCCAGGCAGCTTCGGTCTGCTCCCCGCGAATCTCATCCAGTTCCTGTTGCTGGCGGACGCGGGCCAACTCGGCCAGCTTCGCCCTGAGGAGGGCCATGGCCCTGGCCCGGTTCTGGAGCTGGGAGCGCTCCGCCTGGCAGGCCACCACGATGCCCGTCGGCAGATGGGTGAGCCGGACAGCCGAATCGGTGGTGTTCACGTGCTGGCCACCGGCGCCCTGGGAACGGTAGGTGTCGATCCGTAGGTCATCCGGACTGATCTCGACGGCGGCGTCCTCCACCAGCGGCACCACGTCCACCCCGGCGAAGGAAGTAT
This sequence comes from Acidimicrobiia bacterium, assembly GCA_011523635.1. GTDB lineage: Bacteria > Actinomycetota > Acidimicrobiia > Spongiisociales > Spongiisociaceae > Spongiisocius. The sequence continues at coordinate 13,731 of WTGI01000084.1, read as the reverse complement.
GGCGGCGGGAGTTGGAGTCGAAGGGTGATATCCGTACCAGTCGATGGACCCCACGCTCCGCCTCCAGAACCGCATAGGCATGCTCACCCTCGGCCGTCAGAGTGGCCGATTTGATACCCGCCTCCTCGCCCGACTGGAGGTCGTCGATCTCGTGTTCGAAGCCGAGCTCGGTCAGGTAGCGGACGTACATGCGGACCATCATCTCCGCCCAGTCCTGGGCGTCCACGCCCCCGGCGCCGGCGTGCACGCTGAGGATGGCGGCATGGTCGTCGTACTCGCCGAAGTAGAGCGACTCCTCCTCAAGGACCGCGATCCGTCGTTCGGTGGTGGCAAGGTCGCGAGCCACCTCGTCGAGGGTGGCGGCGTCGCCTTCCTCCCGGGCCAGGTCGACCAGGATGCCTGCGTCCTCCAGGTCGTCCTCCATGGCCACCACCCGGTTCACCAGGCGTTCGATCCGCCCCAACCGACGGGTCAGGCGGGTGGCCCGATCAGGGTCGTCCCAGAGGTCGGGAAGGGAGACCTGCTCCCTCAGCTCGACCAGGTCGTCGAGCTTGGAGTCGACATCAAAGGAACCTCCGGGCGTCCGAGAGGCGGGCGCGCAGGTCGTCGATGAGAGGGCGGGGGTCAGTGCGGTCCATGACGGTGGGGAGGTTAGCCCCGATTCTCCATGAATTCGGGATTCGCGCGGTGGACGGTCGGGAGTCGGCTTCGTGGCCGGTCAGGGAACATCAGCAATAGGGGCGAGCGGACCGACTCCGAGCGCCCGTCGCGTCGCCCATCCGGGCCCGTCGACGCGAGGCTACGGCCTGCCTAGGTGACGCGTTCCGGATAGAATCCTGGTATGGGTCGACTCCTTGCCGCGATCAGCAGGAAGTGCCGAGCCGCCATGGCTGAGTGGGCGGCCCGGCGCGAGGGGGCCCGCCACCTCCCCCGCGATATCTTCACGGCGGCCCGCCACATCGTGGGTCCGACCGGGTACGCCTGGTCCGGCACCTGGCGGCGACTCGACGAGGACGGCGCGAGCTACCTGCGATCCTTCGATCCGAAGATCCCCGCCAGCGTGTTCCTATCCCCCAGCGACCTGACCAGGTCCGTCCACCCGGTACCCATGGCGGAACGCTGCATCGAAGATTGGTCGAAACCGCCGCCACCGGATCCGAATTAGTGACTACGGACTGAGCATCACCAACGTCCAGGGCTAACTCTTTAGGCCCACACAGGCTGACGAGCTACCGGTGCGACTCGCAGCCAAGCGCGCGCTCATCAAGCATCTCGATGACAGACCACACTTCAGTAAAACGCAACGCTCTCATCTATAACATATTATCGTCTATGTCCAACGTGTAGGATGGATTCTCTCCATCCTGTAGGACCGGCTTCGCTTGCCGCTCGGACGGGTACCAGTGGAGGGCGACGCGCGGGCTCCTATCGGGCGCGGGCGGCCGCCATGCAGTCGGGTGTCTTGGAGCACCGCTTGGCCTTCAGGCCGGAGCCGCACGGACAGGGGGCGTTCCGTCCCACCTTGGCCGACTTCGCCTGCTTGGGTCGCCGCGGGCCCGGACCGGCGGTGACGCGGGCCCGGGGTTGAGCCCGGCGACGGGCCTCCGCCACCTCCACCCGGTAGAGGTAGCGAGCGGTGTCACGCTTCACGGAGTCCACCAGGTAGCTGAACATCTCGTAGCCCTCCCGGCGGTACTCGGTCAGGGGATCCCTCTGGCCCATCGCCCTGAGGCCGATCCCGGCCCGCAGGTAGTCCATCTCCGACAGGTGGTCCCGCCACTTGTTGTCGATGATCGACAGGGCAAGACCCTGCTCGATGCGGCGCATCACCTCGGGCGTCAGTTCGCCCTCCCGCTCCTCGAACCGGCGGACCGCGTCATCCGCAACCGCCTCGACCACCTCGTCGACCGACCTGGCTGTCGCCGCCAGGTCACCGGGCGTGAGATCGGACGAGTACAGGATCTGGAGCTCCCTGAACAACCCGTCCAGGTCCCACTCCGCCGGCGGCACATCGTCCGGTAGACCGGCCCGCACGGTGGCCTCGATCGACTCCTCCACCCATCCCACCACCAGGTCACGGCTCTCCCGGGTGCGAAGGATGCTGTCGCGCCACTCGTAGATCACCTCACGCTGGCGGTTCATGACCTCGTCGTACTTGAGGACGTTCTTCCGGATCTCGAAGTTCTGCGACTCAACCTGCGACTGGGCCCGCTCCACGGCCTTGCTGACCATCTTCGCCTCGATCGGGACCTCGTCGGGCATCCGGAGACGCTCCATGATGGTGCTGACCCGCTCGCTGGCGAACCTCCTCATCAGGTCATCGCCGAGGGACAGGTAGAACCGGGACTCACCCGGGTCGCCCTGGCGGCCCGACCGTCCCCGGAGCTGGTTGTCGATCCGGCGGCTCTCGTGGCGCTCGGTCCCGAGCACGTAGAGGCCCCCGGCCTCCAGCACCTGCCGCCGCGTCTCCTCCGTCGCGGCCCGGTGGGTATCGAGGATCTGCTGGTACTCCCGCTCCCAGGGAGGGCTGCCCGGCTGCAGGTCCGGTCGCTTCCGTATGGCGGCCCGCGCCAGACCCTCCGGGTTGCCGCCCAGCTGGATGTCCACGCCGCGGCCGGCCATGTTGGTGGCCACCGTGACGGCCCCGGGACGGCCGGCCTGGGCGATGATCTCGGCCTCCCGGGCGTGGTGCTTGGCGTTCAGGACCTCGTGGGATATCCCCCGTCTGGCCAGCAACCTCGACACGCGTTCGGACTTCTCGATCGAAACCGTGCCCACCAGCACCGGCTGGCCCGCCTGGTGACGCTCCTCTATGTCCTGAGCCAGCGCCAGGTACTTGGCGTCCTCGGTCTTGTAGATCACGTCGGGCTGATCGACCCTCGCCACCGAGACATGGGTGGGGACCTCCATGACCTCTAACCCGTAGATCTGTGAGAACTCGGAGGCCTCGGTCATGGCAGTACCGGTCATCCCGGCCAGCTTGTCGTAGAGGCGGAAGTAGTTCTGGAGGGTGATCGCCGCCAGGGTCTGGTTCTCCTCCTTGATCCGCACTCCCTCCTTTGCCTCGATGGCCTGGTGGAGGCCTTCCCCGTAGCGGCGGCCCTCGAGAACCCGGCCCGTGAACTCGTCGACGATCAGTACCTGGCCATGCGAGACCAGGTACTCGACATCGCGCTGGTAGAGCGCCTTGGCGCGCAGAGCCTGCTCGAGATGGTGAACGAAATCGACCGCGGCATGGTCGTACATGTTCTCCACGCCCAGCATGCGCTCGACCTGGGCCACGCCTTCCTCGGTGGTCAGCACCTGCCGCTTGCCGTAGTCGACTTCGTAGTGGGCGCCTTCGCGGAGACCCCGCACCAGCCGGGCGAACTCCCGGTACCAGCGAGCGTTGTCGCCCACCCGCCCGGAGATGATGAGGGGGGTGCGCGCCTCGTCCACCAGGATCGAGTCCACCTCGTCGACGATGCCGAAGCGATGGCCGCGCTGCACGCGTAGCTGCGTGGCCATGGCCATGTTGTCGCGCAGGTAATCGAATCCGAACTCGTTGTTGGTGCCGTAGGTGACGTCAGCCTCGTAGGCGGGCTTGCGCGAGGCCGGATCGTCGCCTGCCTGGATGAGACCCACGGAGAGACCCAGCATCCGGTAGATGCCCCCCATCCACTCGGCATCGCGGGCGGCCAGGTAGTCGTTGACGGTCACGACATGCACGCCGGCTCCGCCGAGGGAGTTCAGGTAGACCGGCATGGTGGAGACCAGCGTCTTGCCCTCCCCGGTCCGCATCTCGGCGATCATGCCCCGGTGGAGAGCGCCTGCGCCGACCACCTGGACGTCGTAGTGCCGCTGGCCGAGCGTCCGCTTGGCGGCCTCCCTGACCGTGGCGAAGGCTTCGACCTCCAGGTCGTCCAGCGTCTCTCCGGACTCGAGACGCCTCCGGAACTCGACGGTCTTTTGGGCGAGCGCGGAGTCGTCGAGCTCCTCCATCAGGGGCTCCATCTGGTTGACCCGCGCCGCCAGGGCTTCGAGGGTCTTCAGGTTCTTGGACTCGCCGGCACGCAGCACCTTGCCGAGTAGCGACATGATTCACCGTTTCTCGTGTATCGGGCAGCAGGACACGTCAGTACGACCCGCCGGGGTCATGCTATCCGCCACCGGAGCGTCTGTGAACCCCTCCCCGGGCCGGAGCGGCCACCGGCTCAGCGCACGGGGATGGGCGCGGACCGGCTAGGCGGGCTCGATCAACTCCAGCCGCCCGTCCTTTGACCGGTGGATGACGTTGAGCTCCCCCGTCTCGACGTTGGAGAAGAGAAGCACCGTCTCTCCCCTCTCCTCCATGACGATGGCCGCCTCCTCGGGAGTCATCGGCTTGCCGACCGACCGCCGAACCCGTGAGATGGAGGTCTGCCGGTCGTCGGGCCGGTCGGACCGCCCGCGGCGACCGACCGCGTGACCTTCGGGCCTAGGCCGCTGGCGGCGGCGGTCGAGGAGCTTCTGGGAGAGGCGGCGCAACCGGCGTTCGAAGTGCTCCGATGCGGCGTCGATCGAACGGCTGACGGTGTCACCCTCGCCCGTCGCCCTGACCACCTGGCCGGCCGCACGGGCGGACATCTCGGCCCGGAAGCGGTGATCGCTGTCATGGCTGTTGACCCTACCGACGTTCACGTCGACATCGCTCAAACGGTCGAAGAACTTGGCCGCCCGGTTGACGCGCCCGACGGCATGGGCACGGGTCTCATCGGTCAACCGGATTCCCCGCCCGCGTATCCGGACCTCCATGAGCCGATCTTAGTGACTTGCCGCCTCCACCCGGACGGGAGCGGGTGAGGGTGACCGCCGCCGTGACTGCGCCGCCGCAGGCTCCGGCCGCCGCGCTGAGGGTGGCGCCGGTGGTCAGCACGTCGTCCACCAGCACCGCTCCCCCGGGCGGCCGCGCCACCGACCGGAACCGCAGGCCACCGCGGCGCCTGGACCGGATCTGGCTCCGATGGAGTACGGGGGCGCGCAGCACGTCCGCCACGGGTAGCACGGCTGTCCGGGCCAGGGCCGTGGCCAGCGCTCTGCCGGGGTCGGTACCGAACCTGGCCCGGCGGGGCAGCGACCTCGGTACGGGCACCACGGCTGTCGCGCCCTTGGGAAGGAGATCGGCCATTAGAGGAGCGAGGCCCCAGGCGACCCGGTCGGCCCCCCGGTACTTCATGGCGTGGACAGCCTTGCGGATCGGGCCTTCGTGGACCAGCAGCGAGCGCACCAGCACGCCCGACGGGAGCCTGACCTCGCCGCCGGGCTGTAGGGATGCCTGGCACCCGGGGCATACCGCCGACCGCCCCGCCGGATCCTTCCAGAGAGTTCCTACCGGTGGGTTCCACCACCCGCACACCACACACACCATGCCCTGTGTTGTATCCGGACCCTGTGACAGATAGTCGGTAGTCGGTATCGTCTACTATCAACTAGAAGCTAACAACTAGCAATAACCCTCCGCACCCTGTCCACGAGTGCGTTCAGCGACCCCGTATCGGGTGCTTCGGCGTTGAGACGGAGCAGCGGTTCGGTGTTGGAGGGCCGGACGTTGAACCAGCTGTCACCTAGATCAACCGTCAGCCCGTCGAGATGGTCCACGGAGGCGCCGGCGAAAGCGGCCGCCACTGCCCGGATGGCTGCCGCCGGGTCGCTAACCGCGGTGTTGATCTCCCCCGACATGGCGTACGGCTCGTAGCCGCGCCGCAACTCCGACAGCGGTACGCCGGCCTCGGTCAGGACGGTCAGCAACACCAGCATGGCCAGGGTCGCGCTGTCCGCCCCGTAGTTGTCACCGAAGTAGTAGTGGCCCGAGTGCTCGCCCCCGAAGGCGGCGTCCTGCTCGGCCATGACCGCCTTGATGAAGGAGTGGCCCACCCGGGTCCGGACCGGCACTCCCCCGGCCGACCGGATGGCCTCGGCCACGCTCCTGGAACAGATCAGGTTGTGGACGATCCGGGCGCCCGGTCGCCGGGCCAGGAACCAGGCCGCGATGATGGCGGTGGTGGTGCTCCCCGGGAGAGGAACCCCCTGCTCGTCCACGAACACCGCGCGATCAGCGTCCCCGTCGAAGGCCACCCCCACGTCGGCCTCCCGCTCGCGAACGAGGTGGACCAGGTCGGCGAGGTTGTCGGGGTCCAGGGGGTCGGCCGGATGGTTGGGGAAGGAACCGTCCGGCTCCAGGTAGAGGCCCATCAAGGTGACCGAGGGCAACTGCTGGAAGAGCGGGCCGACCACCAGCCCGGCCATCCCGTTCCCGCCGTCCACCGCCACCCGAAGCGCCCCGACTCCCCCGGGATCGACGATTCCGAACACATGCTCCAGGTAACCGGGCAGGGCGTCGTGGCGGGTGACCCCGCCTCCGGCCTCCCCGCGGGAGTCCCCGGTCCACGAACGGGCCGCATCCCGGATCCGCTCCAGTCCCGAGCCCGACCCGATCGGCGCCGCCCCGCGATGGCAGAACTTGAGACCGTTGTAACCGGCCGGGTTGTGGGACGCGGTGACCACGGCGGCGGGAACTCCGTGCATGCCCGAGTGGTAGTAGACCACCTCGGTGGGAACCAGGCCCAGGTCGGTCACATCGCACCCCTGCGACATGACACCCTCCCCGAACGCCGCCGCCAACGACTCCGACGAGGACCGGCAGTCGCGTCCCAGGGCTACGGTCGACGCGCCCGCGATCCGGGCGAAACCCACCCCGATGCGTTCGGCGATCTCCTCGTCGAGGTCCCCCCTGTCCACCCGACCCCGGACGTCGTAGGCCAGAAAGATTCGGTCGAAAGGGTCTGGGTCAGGGCTTCCCACGAGATATCCCGACTGCTGGTCTGCCTGCGTGCCGGCCTGGCGTGCTTCGGCGGCCATACAACACCGCCCTCCCCGGTCGGCGTGGAGTGAGGCATTTGCGGCGGTCGCCGAGTCCGATCCTACACTCGCACCCGGTAACGAACATGACCCCACCGCAGATCACCATCATCATCCCGGTCCACAACGAGGCCGGCTTCATGGGACCCGCCCTGGCCCGGATACGGCGCCAGGTGGAGGCGGTGACTCCCCAGTACCGGATCATCCTGGTCGAGAACGGATCGACCGACGCCACCCATGCCGAGGCCTTGTCCGAAGCGGCCTCCGATCCCCGCCTGGACGTGATCCAGATCGACGGCGCCGACTACGGGCTTGCCATCCGCACCGGTATGGAGTCCGCCGGGAGCCTGGGGTGGCTGGTGGTCTTCGACATCGACTACCACTCCAGAGAATTCCTGCAGAGGATTATGGAGCTCGACAGTTTGGCTGATGTCGTTATCGCCTCGAAGCGGGACCCCGGTTCCCAGGACCGGCGACCGTGGATTCGCCGCCTGGCCACCCGGGTGTTCAACCTGGCGCTCCGGGCCGTGGTCGGATCCGGGCTGAGCGACACCCACGGCATCAAGGCGCTCCGGGCTCCGGTAGTCCAGGCGCTCCTCCCGCGGGTGCGCCTCACCGAGGATCTGTTCGACACCGAGTTGGTGCTGCGGGCCGAGCGGGCCGGGTACCGCATGATCGAGGTCCCGATCACGGTGGAGGAGTTGAGAGAAGCGCGGTCCTCACTGCTCCGCCGGGTCCCGCGCACCCTCCGGGGACTGATCGCGCTGCGCCGCAGCCTGGGTAACGGCTAGTCGTATCCCGATCGGCCGGTGCCCCGCAGGGCGGGGTCGCGGAGCCCCTCGGGCGGAGGCGCGGCCGGAACCATCCGCCGGCGTACGAGAGCGACCAGCCAGATGACCAGGACGACCGCACCGGCGAGGGTCAACCCCAACCCCGCTATCTCCACCCAGGTGTTCTCGAAGCGCAGTTCGACCTCGCGATCGGTCGGCACCACCACCATGAAGGCCGGGGTGGCCCGCCACGGTCCCTCGGCGCCGTAGGCCGTCCAGTTGGGGAAGTAGGAGACCTTGATCAGGTGGGGAAGCCCCACGCCGGTGGTCGAGAACGCCACGCGGTGGTCCTCGAGCACCACATCGGACACCTCCACGTCCGAGTCGGCGGCGATCGGGACGGTGGCGCCGTCCAGGTCGGGGGTGATCCGCTCCCAGTTACGGGGACCGTCCGCCACGATCCATTGGTCCACGAGGCTTATGTCCTCGTACCAGTCGAGGGCCACGTCCACGAAATGCGGCTCGGTGTCATCGGTGAAGGTGGTCACGAGGGAGTTGAGGAGCCCCGAACCGGACTCCTCGAACACCCAGGGCTGGTTGACCGCCGCTTCCACCAGCGAGCTTTCGGGTAGCGAATAGATCCGGAACGGGGGCGAATCCCCCACGAAGGTGAAGTCCGGATGCCGGTCGGCCCGGTCCTTCGCCGTATCGGTGTACGCCACGTAGTAGGACACGTTGAAGAGGCGCATGTGCACGGCGCCTCGATCGATGTCACGGTTGTGGTAGGCCAGCCCGGGAATCGGGTTGGAGGGGGAAGTGCTCAACTCGGACGCGTTCAGGAAATGGAAGGGGGTCGTCACCGAGGACTCGAAATAGAGGCCTTCCATCGAGGGATGGGTGCCCTCGGTCCAGTAGGGGAACAGCATCGGCGCCATAGGGGTCCCGTACTTGTTGAGCTCGCTGTTGGCTTCCCATTGGACGCGGCCCGGCGGCAGGGCGCCCACTGACGACATCACGCCCGCGTACTCCGACCAGGTCGCCTTACCCTCGTAACCGAGGTAGTTCCAGCGCGCCCAGGCGCCCACGTAGTTCTCCTCGGTGACCACGCCCACGAAGATGACTCCCGTGATCGCCACGGAGGCCAGGACGGGAAGCACCGTTCGGGTGGCGGGCCGGGGACGGCGTCCGACCAGCCACAGCAGCAGGACTCCCGCAGCCGCCAACAGCAGGTCGGGACCCGAGATCCGCTCGACCAGCGGCTCCAGCCGCAACGTCCCGACCCATCCGGCCGGGTTCTCAAGGTCCCAGGCAGGTTGCCCTATGCGGGCCCCGAACACCAGCACCAAGACGGTGCCCACGATGCCGGTCTGGACCCACCAGGTGGGCGTTCGCTCCGGCAACCGGCGGCAGGCCGCCACCACGAGCAGGCCGACTGCGATGCCGGCGAAGAGGTGCAGACCGAAGAACCAGTGCGGAAGGGCACGGCCGTTCCACAGCTTGGCTCCCTGGCCGAGCAGGAAGAAAGCCGGGATCGGCACCAGCGTCAGGGCAGCCGGCCCCAGGGCCCGCCCGGTCCTCCGCAACGCGACCACCAATCCGATCACGCCCAGGATGGCCACCGGCCACAGTTCCACCGGAACCAGTTCGTCGAATCCGGCCAGGGGCTGCCAGTCCATCTCGGTCGTGTACCGCAGCCGGATCACCAGCGGTAACGCCCAGAACGCAGCCAGCATGAAACCAACCGCCCAGGTCCCCGGCACCACCAGCGAGGACAGACCGCCTTCCGCGCGCTGCCGGCGGGAGCCGGTCCGGAGACGCTCCCACCATCCTGAGCGACCCACCGCCACGAACAGCGAACCCACCAGCACGAAGAGCGATGCGAAGACCACGCCCATGGTCGGGATCACGTGGCAGAGAGCTGTCCCTGCCAGCGCGGCGGCCGCTCCCATGAAGTACTTGCGATCGTCGTGCACCGCCCTGAGCAGGCACCCCAGGTAGACCAGCGAGAAGGCGAACGACCATGAGTACGAGAACTCCCCGGCCAGGCTGGAGGCGATGGTGCCGCCGAAGATGTTGGGGGTGGGGGTCTCCATGAAGGCGTAGACGCCTCCCGCCGCCGCGGCCACCGCGGCAACCGGACGGGCGAAACCCATCGACCGGACGAGGAAGTACGTGGCCGGAGCGAGCGCCACGAGCCCCACGACCGTCACCGTCTTGAACGCCACCCCGTAGGGGAGCGCCAAGTCGAGGGCCACGATCACCAGCGATGGCAGGGGAAAGTAGAAGTAGAAGATCGGGAACCCGGCGAACCAGTGGTTCGACCAGCCCATGATCCGGCCGGACGGGAGCAGGACGTCCCGCAGGTAGGCGGGGCCGAGTACGTGAGCGCCCATGTCGCCGCCCGTCGGGGTGTTGGCGACCAGCAGCAGGTGAGGGGCCACCGCCACGAGGGTCGCCAGCGAGACCATGGCCACCAGGATGGCCGAGGTCCGGGTGGACCACCCCTGCAATCCGACCTCGTCTTCGATCGGCGCGGCCGGATCAACGATCCCGGTCATGCCCTCATCTTCCGGACCGCCCTCCGGAGAGTCGACAGCCTCGGTATGTGTGCGAAGGAGGCCACCTCCCTACCGTCGGCGCCCACCACCGCGCCCGACGGTATGTCGGCCACCCCGACCAGGGCCAGCAGGTCGGAATGCTCCTCCCAGCTCCGCTCGATGAAGCCCGACTCACCCAGCACCTTCCTGTAGACCAGCCGGGCCTCATCGCAAGTATCGCACCCGGCGGCGGTGAACAGGTAGACGCCGGGGCCGTCGAGATTCCCTTCCACTGAGAGCGGGGTCCGGGGCCGTTTCGGACGGAAGACGGCCACCGCCGCCACCGCTCCTACCGCCGCCAGGACCACCAGCAGCCGAACCACGAAGCCCTCAGCCACTCGGGATCGCCCCAGAGAACATCGCCCGGCCGGACACGGTCGCCAGCCACCCCACCGTTAGCGGGCCGTCGGCCGTGACCCGGACGCCGGCGACCTCCGGTGCGGCGATGTGGACGGTGCGGACCGAGTTGGGGGGAATCCCGATCACATTGGCACGGGTCCTTCCCTCGGGAGTAAGCGTCCGGTAGGTGGCGGTCAACTCGGTGACCCCGGCATTGAGCAGCCTGAGTCGGCTCCCGGATCCGACCACCCCCGGGCCCGGCGCCAGCCATCCGGTAGCCGTGGTCCGAGCCCCGACGGTCGCGGCGACGCCTGCCTCCGAGCGAGCCACGATGACCGCGCCGAAGGGTCCGTCGCCGGTCACCCGCACCCCGAACCCGGAGGAGCTCAACCCGTCCAAGGACACACGCGCCTGCCCGGGCCCCTCGATACGGCCCGCCTGGCTGGGCAGCTGCGCGCCGGACTCGTCGAACGCCTCGATCAGGAAGTTGACCGGAATCGAGGCTTCATTGGTGATTACCAGGTCACTCCGGAACCCGACCGCGCCCGCTACCGGGAACTCCCATCCGTCGCCGGCGCCGGAGCCGGGCCAGACCGCCACATCCGTGCCGGTGTCGAGCACCATCGCCGGGATGACCGAACCTGCGACCGGGCGGACTATCACCGACAGCGACTCCCGGCCGGGCAGCAACTCCTCGAGCGCCACGACCCGCGTGCGCTGAGCCGGAACCGTCAATCCCTCCAGAGCTTCTCCGGCCTCGATGCCCAACTCGCTGAATGCCCAGAGGTCCACCCGGGCGTCGGCGGTGAAGGGGTTGAAGAGCCGGAGCACCAGGCTCTCGCCCTCGAGCGTGGAGCCTCCCGGCAGGTGCCAGGAGTCCGGGATCCTCCCCGAGCACAGGTCACCCGCCAGCAGACCCTCACCTGTGGTCACCACGCCGACCGAGCCCGCGTTCCCGGAGAACTCGACCATCGCGGAACTGGCGCCGACCGGGCGCGGGTTCTCGACCCGGGCCGCCGTGTCCGCGTCGGTCCGGCCCGACAGCCTGTCCTCCACCGAGCCGCCCTCGAGGAAGGAAAGGACGAAGCCCGCCGGTCCCTCCCCCAGCACGCTGTACGCCGAGCTCCGGAGGCTGTCGGAACGCGACCAGGGACAATGGGCGAAATGGGATGCCCTGCCGGTCGGCGCCTCCGCGCCCGTGGTCATCTCCACGGTCGGTACCGGCGGCACGGGGGCCGGTTGCGTGGTCGCCACCACGACGGCTAGGACGGCAACGGCCAGACCGATTATGCGGGTCATACCGGCCGGTCCCCGGCCTCACGCCTGGCCCGCACCAGCGACAGGCCCGCCAGCAGGATCACCACGACGCCGGCCGCCCGTGCCTGGAACCGGAACGAGCCCACCCCTCCGAAGGTGGCGACTCCCGCCTCCGCCGGCACACGGTTGGCCCAGCCGTCCTGCTGCCAGGCGCCCGGGCCCCATCTGTGGTCGGCGTTCTCCGCGATCCGGACCGAGCCTCCGGCTTGGCGGCCCTCGTAGTCGGGCGGCGTCCACGACCACGCCTCCCCTCCATCTGTCACCGCCCGGTAGGCAGGCACATCGTTCTCCCACACCCCGCCGGGCTCCCCCACGAAGAGGCCGGCGAGCGGCCGCATGTCCAGCTGCGCGCTCATGGCGTCCGCGATCGGGCTGGGACCGGTGACCGCCACCCAGCGGATGCCGAACCGCGCCAGCAACTCTCCGGGGCGGAGCTCCTCCCCATCCATCAACCCGACCAGGGTCTCCTCGAGGGCCGTATCTCCCAGGCGCGCTTCGGGGAGCCAGGCCTGCGGGTAGTCCAGGACACCGCCGATCAGGCGGTAGGGCGTGCCATCCGGCAGCACCCGATGCTGTCCCGGAAGGGTTTCCGGCGGCCCGGTCAGCAACACCCGGTCGGGACCGTGGGCCTCGGCCCGGCTGGAAGCGAACGCTAAGGTGCCGAACCGGTCGTCGGGCAGCCCCATGCGGCCGGCCGGCGCAGCGATCAGGGAGGTCAGACCGACCAAGATGGCGGCCACCATTGCCCCGTAAGCGGTGGCGGTCCGCGGCAGCGAGACGTCGATGCCGAGCGAGGCCGGCGCGTCCAGAGCACCTGCCACGACCAGCGCCGCTCCGGCAGCCGTGGCGATCAGGCCGGCGACCGTGGTTTCCTGGCCCGCGCCCGCAGAACCGGCCCGCGCCACGAGAAAGCCGACCGATCCGATGGCCGCACCCGTGACGGCCACCGACAGCGGGCGGCTACGAGCGACCATCATGGCCGCTGCGCCCGCCACCACCAGCGGAGCAGCCACCCACCAGGACGGATCGGGGTGGAAGGGCGCGCCGCTCCCCAGCACTTCGGCTATCCCGCGGCCGCTCAACCACGGCAGCAGCACGGGGAAAGCGAGCACCGACCCGGCCGCTCCGATGACCAGCGGGCGGCTGCGCCGCGCCACTGACGCCCAGACCAGTCCGAACAGGATGGGTATCACGATCGAAAGCGGGACGAAGGCGGCCGAGGCGGCGGTGGCGAGACCCACCCTGGCGAGGCGCCCCGTCCAGCCCCGGACGGTCTCCGGGTTCGGGCCGGCCACCCCCAGCAACGACCAGGGGAGCCCGCCGAGCGCCAGGAGGCCGGGCCAGTAGCCCTGCCCGGCCAGCCACAGCACCGGGAATCCGGCTACGAACACCGCCCCGGCCACCAGGCGCGCCCCGCGGCTGAGGCCGAGCCTGCGGATCAGAGCCACCATGCCGGCCACGCCCGACGCGACCGCGCCCACCGTGAGAATGCCGGCGGCCCCGCCGCGGCCGCCCAGCAGCAGTTGGATGGCGGCGGTGGCGCCGATCGAAGGATGCATGGGCTCGGGACTGCCCAACCCGCCCGGATGCCATCCCCCGGCATAGGCGCGGAGGGTGTCCCAGGCCGATTCGGCCAGCGGCAGCAGGTATCCGGTCGCCGGCAGCCCCTCTGCGATGATCGAGCGGGTGAGTACCAGTACCAGCGCCACCCCCAGGACGGTCGTGATCACATCCGGTCGCTGCCAGAAGGCCGGCGGGGCGCGATCGTCCGGCTCCTCCTGCTCGGCGCCGGCGCCGAGCAGGGCGCCCAGTTCGGCCGCGATCTCGCGCAA
>WTGI01000056.1 GCA_011523635.1 Acidimicrobiia bacterium | reverse complement strand
AAATCTTGTAAACACCCTCAAGGCGTATCAGCCCGTCAACGGCCACCGCCGCTCCTCCCGCCGAACAGCCCTCGTTTCACGATACGGAACCGTTCCGCATCGTAGCACACGGCCCAAAAACGATGACAGGTAGGTTGGTCTTCCTACGACCGCCAGGGAGAGCGAAGGCGGGCCAGTAGCCGTTGGCGGGGTTGTGGCATAAGGAGGGGGTACCGCTGAACGGTACCCCCTCCACTTTGTCCGGGTGTGGGCGGGCTCAGCCCGTCAGGCGGGCGGCGTAGAGCCACGAGTCCGCGAGACCGCGGTTTGCGGCGATCCATTCGGCGGCGTGGCGCTTGATGTCGTCCTCGGTGTTCTCACCGGTCTGCATGCGGACGTTCTGGAGAGCGACGTCGACCGGGCTGATGGTGAACAACTCGAACAGCCTGGCAGCGGCCGGGTTGGCGGCCAGGAAGTCGTTGTTGGCGATCACCGCGATATCAGCCGCGTCCCATCCCAGCAGGCACGGGTCGGTGGTGCATCGGTTACCGATGGACGTCGGACCCTCTATCTGCGTGGGCGAGATCGACGGGTCTCGGTGGATCGAGACCCACACCGCGTTGTCGCCCGGACGCAGATCGCTCACGTAGTGAGAGGGCGCCCACGTGTAGACCAGGTAGGGCTCACCCGCTGCGTCCTTGGCGATCGCGTCGGCGATCATCGCCTCGTACCCGCCAATGTCGAACTGCTCGATGTTGTCCCATCCGGCATTCTCGAGCCAGGCGTTGATGTTGGTGTGGCATCCCCAGCCTTCCGGGCAGCCGTATATCTGGAGCACACCATCACCCGGTGAAGCGTCAGCCGCCTCGTAGACGGCGAACAGATCGGGATCCGACAGCATCGCATCCAGAGTGGTCAGCCCGTTCGCGTCGGCGAAGGCCTTGTTGGTGATCAGGCCCTGAACGCCTGATCTGGCCATCTCCTTGCCCAAACGGGTGACATGGTCACTCACCGCCGAGCCGTCCGGCATCGAGGCGGCCAGGAACTGGTCATGGTTCGGCAGCCACGAGTTGACCCAGAAGTCGAACTCCCCGGCAGCCATCGCCAGGTAGGCGTTGGACGGCGCCAACTCCAAGTCCGAAGGATCGGTCACCTCAAACCCCAACTCGCCCAGCAACGCCGCATAGATAGCAGCCTGCATATAGCCGGTCGACCAGTTAGCCCGCGCCATCGTCACCGAAACCCCCGACCCGGGCGTCTCGTCAACCGGAAGGGCGGCTATCGCCAGCCATTCATCGACGGTGGAGCGGTTTGCGGCGATCCATTCGGCGGCGTGGCGCTTGATGTCGTCCTCGGTGTTCTCACCGGTCTGCATGCGGACGTTCTGGAGAGCGACGTCGACCGGGCTGATGGTGAACAACTCGAACAGCCTGGCAGCGGCCGGGTTGGCGGCCAGGAAGTCGTTGTTGGCGATCACCGCGATATCAGCCGCGTCCCATCCCAGCAGGCACGGGTCGGTGGTGCATCGGTTACCGATGGACGTCGGACCCTCTATCTGCGTGGGCGAGATCGACGGGTCTCGGTGGATCGAGACCCACACCGCGTTGTCGCCCGGACGCAGATCGCTCACGTAGTGAGAGGGCGCCCACGTGTAGACCAGGTAGGGCTCACCCGCTGCGTCCTTGGCGATCGCGTCGGCGATCATCGCCTCGTACCCGCCAATGTCGAACTGCTCGATGTTGTCCCATCCGGCATTCTCGAGCCAGGCGTTGATGTTGGTGTGGCATCCCCAGCCTTCCGGGCAGCCGTATATCTGGAGCACACCATCACCCGGTGAAGCGTCAGCCGCCTCGTAGACGGCGAACAGATCGGGATCCGACAGCATCGCATCCAGAGTGGTCAGCCCGTTCGCGTCGGCGAAGGCCTTGTTGGTGATCAGGCCCTGAACGCCTGATCTGGCCATCTCCTTGCCCAAACGGGTGACATGGTCACTCACCGCCGAGCCGTCCGGCATCGAGGCGGCCAGGAACTGGTCATGGTTCGGCAGCCACGAGTTGACCCAGAAGTCGAACTCCCCGGCAGCCATCGCCAGGTAGGCGTTGGACGGCGCCAACTCCAAGTCCGAAGGATCGGTCACCTCAAACCCCAACTCGCCCAGCAACGCCGCATAGATAGCAGCCTGCATATAGCCGGTCGACCAGTTAGCCCGCGCCATCGTCACCGAAACCCCGGCGCCAGGTCCCTTGGCGGCTTCTTCCAGCGCCATCTGGGCCTCTTCTGCGGCCATCTGGGCCTCTTCTGCGGCCTGCTGGGCCTCTTCCGCGGTTGCCTGGGCCTCTTCTAGCTCCATCTGGGCTGCTTCGGCGGCTTGCTGGGCTTCTTCCAGCGCCATCTGGGCCTCTTCGCCGCCTGCTGCAGCGGCTGCCTCGGCTTCATCCAGGGCGGCCTGGGCCGCGTCCAACTCGGCTTGGGCATCGGCCAGAGCCGCGTTGGCCGCCGCCTCCGCGGCCTCGGCTGCCTCTTGGGCGGCCTGGGCTGCCTCTTGGGCGGCTGTGTCGATGACGGTGGCGGGCGGTTGGGTCGGTGCCGCCGGTTCGTCATCCCCGCACGCAGCGGCCAGCAGTGCGAACACCGCCAGCAGCGCTAGCGCGTTTCTTGCTCTAGTCATCTTGGGCCCTCCTCTTCGTTGGTTGTCGTTCTCTGTCATACGGCCGCGCACGAGTTTCACGGCTGAGTCGGCGGCGCGGCTAACTCGCCGACTCGGACCTTCGGCGTGTCTTGTGGGTCTGATGGACCGGTCTCGTCTTCCCCGAGGTAGACCTTCGTCCTCCGGAACTCCCTCAGAACCCCCCGCGAGGATGCGAAGAGCAGGAACCCGGCCAGCAGGCACAGGAACGAGCCCGGCCCGCTGACGAAATTGGGGTCGGAGACGCGAACGAGCGAACTGATCCATCCCGCCGCCACCAGCATCACTGCTACCCCGAGGGCGGAGACCGCCACGCTCCATCTCCAGCGCAGCCGCTCGTCCCTGCCGAACAGTCCGGCTGCGGGAAGCGTGAGCAGGAGAGCCGCCACGCCTAGCCACAGAGTCAGGTAGCCGAGGCGGGGCCCAGCCCCGGAGAAACCGTCAGTACGCACGGGATTCCTCTCTTGCGCCCGGGCGGACAGCGCCGCGATCTGGGCAGCATTGTCCGCAGCCTTGGAGGGATCGTCCAGCGCCTCTTGTCGCAGGCGGTCGAGTTCGGCCTGCACCTCGGGGGTGATGACCAGCTCCGCCCGTTCGTCGACCGACCAGGACGACAGGCCGGCCACCACCAGCATCCCGATAATCCCCGCCGAGATGGCGATGCGGGTGATCGAAACGGTGGACTTCAGTGGACGTATCGGGCTGTAGGGGGCGTGTCGTATCCACAACGCGGCCCCGGCCACGGCGATGATCCCGCTACCCAGAGCCCCCCACGCTCCGATACCGTGACTGTAGGACGCGACCTCTGCCGGCGAACCGATCCACAGGTAGGCAACCGCTGACGCCAGCAGGCCGACGGCGGAAATCAGGGCGCCGTCGGCGCCGAACCAGCGGGCTACCTTGCCCGGTTTGGTGAGCGTGGTCAGCGCCGAGCCCAGGATCACCAGGCCGGCGGCGAGCACGGCGATCCCGTAGAAACTACCCCCCTCGGCGGCCAACCCGTTGAAGCTCGACCCGCCCAGGTCCAGGTCGGCCGCCCGGCCGTACGCTGAGACATGGCCCGAATCGTGTCCCCACGTTAGGAATACCGAGATCACCGCCAGCACGGACGCGCCAAGGCCGACAAGTGCCCCCACTCGCTCCGAGGTTCCTACCGGCGCCGGAGTCCCTTGATCGGCTTCATCGGCATCGGCTTCATCGGGCGCAATGTCCTCGGCAGGGATCTCGTCCAGCAGTGCTTCAGGATCCCGCCAGTGCGCCCAGGCCTTGCGAATGCGGGCGAACAGGTTCGTACCCTCTCCCGCCTCGGTCTGGGTGAGGCGGTCCAGGACCACCGCGACGATGAGCAGAGCGAGGCCGGCGGAAGTCGACAGCGCGGGGTCGCTGTTTATGACCGCCCTGTACACCAGGAGGCCCAGCCCGCTGGCGCCCATGATGGCGGCGATACCGATCATGGATATCGAGAGGAGGAGGGTCTGGTTGAGGCCGGTCATGATCGCGGAACGCGCCAGCGGTAGCTGGACGTCGATGAGCACCCGCAACTCCGACGCGCCGTAGGCGCGGGATGCTTCGACGACGTCGGCTGGTACTTGGCGGATGCCGAGGTTGGTGAGCCGGATCAAGGGGGGAACGGCGAACACCATCGTCACCATCGTGGCCGGTTCGGGCCCGAGTCCGAAGAAGAAGACGAAGGGGACGATGTAGACGAAGGCGTGGACCACCTGCATGGCGTCCAGGACGGGGCGCACCGCCTTCCAGACCCCGTCGAAGCGGCCACACAGCACGCCCAGGGGTATCCCTACGATGGTGCCGACCACCACCGCTACCACGATCAGCCCGATGGTGGTGGTGGTCTCCTCCCAGAACTCGTTACCCAACAGCCCGCACAGCGCCAACAACACGGCAAGGCCGAGACCCACCCGCAGGTTGCGGGTGATCATCCCCACCACCAGCACCAGTCCGCACACCAGTACCCAGGACATGTCCGTGATCTCCCACCACGGGTGGTGTTGGGGTCCGTCGACGAAGTTGCGGAACAGGATCGAGAACGGCCATTCGATGATGTCGAACACGGTCCCCAAGTTGAGGATGACCCATTCCACCATCTCCTTCATCCAGGATCCGAACGGTATCTCCCAGGCATCGAGGACGGCGTTGTCCCAGATGGGGATGCGTTCGGTTTGGGCGAGGATGGGGGTGGTGGTC
>WTGI01000041.1 GCA_011523635.1 Acidimicrobiia bacterium | reverse complement strand
GGGGTGGGTTGAGCTTGGGGAGCAGGCCGCCCACCCGCTCCACCTCCCGCACCAACTCCATGGTGTGGCCGGACGGGGTGGCGAACCGGATCGACTCGCCCTGCCCGATCTCCTCGCCTTTCGAGATCCGTTCGACCCGGAAGCCGAACGCCTCGACCCGGTCTTCGAGTTCGGCCAGATCCTCGTCGTCCTCGACTTTGAACGAGAACCGGTCGATACCCACGCGGGGGTCGTAGCGGACGGCCAGAGAGTGATGGTCCTCCTCGTCCCAGCATTTGAAGAAGGCCCGGTCCGAGGTTCGCTCCACCTCGATCATCCCCATGACGCCCGTGTAGTAGGCGGAAGCCAGATCGAGGTCGGGAACCGTGATGTCCACATGGCTCAACCGGAGAATGCCCATGTGCTATTCAGCCCCTGACGACGTCACGACCGTAACCTACGCCCGCCGTCCCGGATTCCGAAGCCTCGTTCCGCATAGAAGAACAGGGAGCTAGCATGGACGGCCATGTCCAGACCACGTCCGGAAGATATCCGGGCCGCCATGGCCGACTACGTGGGCAATGTCCACGCCGCCTACGCCCGGGTCGCAATCACCTACCCGCCCGCCGTGCGGGGAAGCCTTGAGTTGTTGACCAGCCCGTTCACGGTGGTGGCCGCCGGAGCGCGCAACCTCCATGTGATCGGCACGGGTGAGCGGCTGGCCGCACCACGGGGCCCGGAGGTATCGACCGATTTCGAGCAGGACGGCATGGCCTGGACACTCCGTTTCCTGGATCCGGTGGTGCTTCCCGCCCTCGGGACGGCCGAGGGCGGCGACCGGCCCGATCCCCGCTCGGTAAGAAGGGTTGTCGGCATCGGTAGGCACTACTACCACCTGGTAGTGCGCCCCGGTTCGGACCTAACCGCCCACCACGCGACGCATGCCGGCACGGGCCTGGCCAACGCCCATCTCGCCGCGGCCCGCGACTACGAGTCGATCCGCGCCCATGCCTCGGTAGACGCGGCGCTCGTCGACGAGTTAGCGGCAGCCGATGCGGCCGGACTTTCCCTTGCGCACGGGCTGGTGGCCCGTGCCCTGGTTCCGTGGAGCGAACCGGTGAAGGAGTTGGTTGCCTCCGGTGACCGCACGAAGGTACGGAGGGCCGTCCTGGCGGCTCTGAGAGGGGCCGGATGAGCGGCCGTACCCTGTCGTCTGTCCGGAACGCCGCCCGGGCACTGAAGGAGTTCTCGTCGGAATGCCCGGAGATCGGCGTCTCGGAACTCTCCCGGCGCCTCGACCTCGGCAAGTCCACGGCACACCGCCTGCTCACCACCCTCACCGAGGAGCACCTGCTGGTGAAGAACCCCGACACCGGTCGCTACCGGCTGGGCCTGGCCATGTACGACCTGGGCAACACCGCCGTCACCGGCCTCAACCTGCACGCGGCGCTGGCCCCCCCGATGAACTGGCTGCAGGACGTGACCGGCGGGACCGTGCATGCGGGTGTGCTCGACGTCCGCGAGGTGATCTACATCGAGCGCCTCGATTCCCCTCACATGCTGCGCCTCTTCATAGAGGTGGGACGGCGCCAGCCGGCCCACTCGACCAGCACCGGGAAATGCCTGCTCGCCCATGTGGACGACGCCGCCCTCGACCGGATCCTGGACGGCTGGAAACTGGAGTCGAAGACCACACACACCATCACCGACACCACGGCGCTCCGCAGCCAGCTCGCGGAGATCCGTCGCCTCGGCTACGCCTGCAATCTCGAGGAGTCGGAGTTGGGAGTCATCTCGGTGTCGGCCCCGATCCGCGACCGGAGCCGTACGGTGGTCGCGGCCGTTTCGGTAGCAGGGTCGAAGTCACGCCTTGAGCCGGAAATGCTGGCCCTCACCCAGTCGGTTCTCGAAGCCGCCGCCGTTGTCTCCCACCAGTTGGGCTACCGCAGGTGACCCGTCTCTCCGGGCCTCGGCCGAGGTTCTCCTTGGCGGATTCGATCCCTCGCCTGGTGCCCGGTTGGTTGATATAGTGCATGTACCCCCCTATCGATTCGAAGGTAGGGTCGAGACCGCCTCTTCAAGGCGGTCTCTGTCTTTGCACAATCTCAAGCGAAGCCAGTTTCCGGACACGCTGAGAGATGAGGTCGGGGTCATCAGAAAGCCGGTGGGCTGGTGAACTTCGCGGTGAATGGGCAACCGACCTATCACCCCGTACCGCATAGAAGAACGTTGTTCCGTGCCTCCGCGGCGGTTTGGGTACGGTAGAAGCGTCAGGCCAGGCAAGGACCGCACCCATGACCACCGCTCAGCAGAGGGCCGAGGCTCTCTACGCGGCCCGAAGGAACGGGGTTCCGATCGAGCCGCTCACGGACACCGACCCCGGGATGACTGCCGATGACGCCTATGCCGTGCAGACCCACTTCGCTTCCATGCTTCTGACCGATGGGGATTCGATATCCGGTTACAAGCTCGGCCTGACCTCCAAGGCCATGCAGCAGATGATGGGCATCTCCGATCCGGACTTCGGACCGGTCCTTCACTCCATGGTCCACGACGGGGACCTGGAAGCTTCTGGCTTCATCCAGCCCAAGGTGGAGGCGGAGATCGCCCTCGTCCTGGACCGGCCTCTCAAGGGTCCCGGGGTGACCACGCTCGCGGCCGCCCGGGCGGTGGGGGGCGCGGTGGCCGCCATCGAGGTCGTGGACTCCCGGATCGCCGACTGGCGGATCAAGCTGGCCGACACCATCAGCGACCTGGCCTCCATCGGCGGTGTGGTGATGAGCAGCCGGATCGTGCCCATCGACTTCGACCTGCGGCTGGTGGGCATGACCTTCTCGCTCAACGGTTCGATGGTGGCAACCGGCGCCGGCGCCGCCGCGCTCGGGAACCCGCTGACCGCGCTGGCATGGTTGGCCAACACCCTCGCCCGCCACGATGTCACCCTGGAGGAGGGGATGTTCGTCATGACCGGTTCGCTGCACGCCGCGGTGGACGTTCGAGCCGGAGATGCGGTGCGGGCCGACTTCGACCGTCTGGGCCCGGTCGCGCTCAGGATGGCCTGACTTGAGCCGGATGCGGTGCGCCATCGTCGGCAGCGGGAACATCGGCACCGACCTGCTCTACAAACTCCTCCGCTCCGATGCCCTGGAGGTGGCTGCCATGGTGGGCATCGATCCAGGCTCGGAAGGTTTGGCCAGGGCCAGGGCCGAAGGCCTCGAGGCGACCCCGGAGGGTCCGGACTGGCTCCTCGGACACGCCGACCGGTTCGACCTGGTGTTCGAGGCCACCTCCGCCTGGGTGCATAGGATGAACGCCCCCCGCTACCGGGAGGCGGGCCTCACGGCGATCGACCTGACCCCGGCCAAGCTGGGACCTCTCGTGGTCCCCCCGGTCAACCTAGAAGCCCATCTCGACGCCCCCAACCTCAACCTCATCACGTGCGGCGGGCAGGCCACCGTCCCCATCGTGGCGGCCGTGGGGGCAGTGGCGCCGGTACCCTACGCGGAGATCGTCTCCACTGTCTCGTCGGTGTCGGCAGGACCGGGAACGCGGCAGAACATCGACGAGTTCACCAAGACCACCTCCGCCTCGCTGGTCGAGGTGGGTGGGGCCGACTACGGCAAGGCCATCATGATCCTCAACCCGGCCGAGCCCCCCATCCTGATGCGCAACACCGTCTTCTGCGCCCTGGGCGACGGGTACGACCGTGACGAGGTGGCCGACTCGATCACTGAGATGGTCCGCACCGTGGCCTCGTACGTCCCTGGGTACCGGATCAAGGCGGAGCCGGTGTTCGACGAGGACCTGTTCCGCACCCCCGGCGGTGATGTGAAAGCCCGCGTCGTGGTTCTTCTGGAAGTGGAGGGGGCCGCCGACTACCTGCCTCCGTACGCCGGCAATCTCGACATCATGACCGCCTCGGCCGTCCGGGTGGCCGAGGCGGTGGCGGCTGCCCGATGACTGCCGCATTCCGCCTCACCGACTCCACCCTGCGCGACGGCTCGCACGCGGTGGCCCACCAGCTCACCGAGGAACAGGTCCGGCGGGTGGTGGCCGGACTGGACGGCGCCGGGGTGCCGGTCATCGAGGTCACCCACGGCGACGGGCTGGGCGGTTCCTCCTTCAACTACGGGTTTTCCCACACCAACGAGATGAACCTGATCAGGACGGCCGTCGAGACGGCGGTCGATTCCAAGATCGCGGTGCTGATGCTCCCGGGGATCGGGGTGAAGGACGACCTCCGCCGGGCCGCCGGGATGGGTGTCCGGGTGGCCCGCGTCGCCACCCACTGCACCGAGGCCGACATCTCCGAACAGCACATCGCGCTGGCGAAGGAGCTGGGCATGGAGGCGGTGGGGTTTCTGATGATGTCCCACATGATCGAGCCGGAGGCGCTGCTCCACCAGGCGCGGCTCATGGAGTCGTATGGGGCGGACGTGGTCTACACGGTTGACTCGGCCGGAGCGATGACCATCGACGACGCCCGCCGCCGGGTGGCCGCCCTCAAGGACGGCCTCTCATGCCAGGTGGGAATCCACGCCCACAACAATCTCTCCCTGGCGGTCGCCAACTCGCTGGCCGCCCTCGAGGAGGGGGTGGACCAGATCGACGGGTGCATGACCGGTCTGGGCGCCGGGGCGGGGAACTGCCCGACCGAGGTCCTGGTGGCGGCCTGCGAGAAGACCGGCTGGGAGACCGGCATCGACCCGATCTCCCTCATCGAGGTGGCCGACCGGGCAGTTCGCCCCATCCGTCCCGAGCAGGGAGTCATCGACGGTGACGGGCTGCTCCTCGGCTACGCGGGCGTCTACGGATCGTTCCTGCTCCATGCCAAGCGGGCGGCCGAGAGGTACGGGGTTCCGACCAGGGACATCCTGCTGGAGTTGGGGGAGCGGAGAGTGGTGGGAGGTCAGGAGGACATGATCATCGACGTGGCGATGGAGCTGCAGCGCCGGGCTGCGGCCGCGCAACCCGCCGTTGCGTGAGGAGCACCGGCCATGGATGAGCGACGGTCTCAGGGCGATCTGGTGGAAGGGCTGGCGGCGAGGCTGGCCGCGGCCGTAGAGAGCCGGACCGCTATCAGCTCCCTGACGAGCGAGCGCGAGTTCACGGTCGACGCCGCCTACGACATCCAGGGCGCGGCGCTGGCACGCGCCGTGGCCGGTGGCGAGACCATCGTGGCGGCCAAGCTCGGCCTGACCAGCCGGGCCAAGCAGCAGCAGATGGGGGTGGCGGAAGCCCTGTACGGGTGGTTGACCGACCGGCACCGTCTGGACCCCGGACAACCCCTCGACAGCGACTGGCTCATCCAGCCACGCGCCGAGCCGGAAATCGCGCTCATCACCTCGGACGACCTCGAAGGGCCGGTGGGACTCCACGATGTCCTCGGCGCCACCGCGGCCGTGGCGCCGGCGCTCGACATCCTCGACTCCCGCTTCGCCGGCTACTCGTTCACCCTGGCCGACGTGGTGGCCGACAACTGCAGCGCCGGCGCCTTCCTGGTGGGGAATCCCGTACCCCTCGGGAGCATCGACCTGGCCCTGGTGGGCTGCGCGTTCGAGAAGAACGGCGAGCTGGTGGGGACCGCCGCCGGAGCCGCCGTGCTTGGGCATCCGGCCGCGGCGGTCGCCTGGTTCGTGCGGAAGCTGGCCGAGAGAGGGAAGGGGCTCCCTGCCGGTTCGCTGGTCCTGCCCGGAGCGTTGACCGGCGCGGTGCCGGTCGGTCCGGGAGACTCGGTGGTTGCCTCCTTCGACCGGATAGGCTCGGTCGGGCTGTCCGTGGCATGAGAGGCCCCGCCGCGCCGCGTCTCGACCCCGAGACCATCTCGGAACTGGCCGGCCGGCTCGATGAAGCGCGCCGGTCCCGGACCCCCACCACCCGGTTGACCGACGATCATCCCGGACTCACCGAAGCCGATGCTTACGCCATCGCCGACCACGGCATCACCCTGCGCGTGTCCGCCGGCGAGCGGGTGGTGGGCGCCAAGCTCGGGTTCACCTCGGCAGCCATGCGGGATGCAATGGGCGTCGACTCGCCCAACTACGGATGGCTCACCGACCCGATGATGGTCTCGGACGGGCAGGTGTCGCTGGGCGAGTTGATCCACCCGAAGGCCGAACCGGAGATCGCCTTCGTGCTCGGCGAGGACCTGGAGGGCGCCGCCGTGTCGGCCGAAGACGTCCTGTCCGCGACCGCCTACGTGATGCCGGTATTCGAGGTGGTCGACTCCCGGTTCGTGGGTTTCCGCTTCCGGGAGCTCGACAACACCTCCGACAACTCGTCGGCCGGGATGGTGGTTCTGGGCACGCGGGTTACCAGGCCGGCCTTCGACCTGTCCAGGGTGGGGGTGGTGGTCACGGTGAACGGGGAGCTGTTCCAGACCTCGTCCGGCGCGGCCGCCCTCGGCCATCCGGCGGCGAGCGTCGCCTGGCTGGTGCGGCGGCTGGCTTCCTCGGGTCGAGGGCTGGAGGCCGGACATCTGATCATCTCCGGCGGCCTCACCGGTCCGGTCGATCTCCTACCCGGCACGTCCGTCGTAGTCGAGATAGATCGCCTGGGTACCGCCTCGATGCGGGTCAGCGAGTAATCATGGATGACAGCCGAGAGGAGTCGTCATGCCGATAGTCACCGTCAACCTGATGGAAGGACGTTCGCCTGAGCAGATAGAGAGCATGATCGCCGAAGTCACCGACGCCCTGGTAAGGAGCCTCGACGCTCCCGTCGAGACCGTCCGGATCATGGTCAACGAGATGGCGCCTTACGGCTTCGGTATCGCCGGGCGTCCCGCCCGCGTGGTGATGGCCGAGCGGCAGGCGGCGGACGCGCAACCTGCCAGTACGGAGGGAGGGTCATGATCACGCTGCGTAACTTCATCGGGGGCCGGTTCGAGGCCCCGTCCTCCGGCGAGATGTTCGAGTCGGTGAGCCCCATCGACAACACGCCGATCGCGACGGTTCCCAGAGGGAACGCCGAGGACGTGGACCGGGCGGTCGGAGCAGCCCGGGCCGCGCTACCGATCTGGGCATCGATGGATCCCGCCGAGCGGCGCCAGGCTCTGTACCGGGTGGCCGAGGGGATCGAGGGCCGCCTCGACGAGCTGGCCGAGTGGGAAGTCCGGGATATGGGTAAGCCGATCTCGGCCGCCCGCTCCAAGGACATCCCCCGCTCCGCCCACAATTTCCGCTTCTTCGCCGACGCCGCCGAGCATGCCCACACCAAGGCCTTCTCCAAGCCCTGGGACGGGGTCCTCACCTACGAGCTACGGGAGCCGTTGGGCGTGGTGGGCGCCATCTCGCCCTGGAACTTCCCCCTCATGTTGCTCACCTGGAAGGTGGCGCCGGCCCTCGCCTACGGCTGCACGGTGGTGGCCAAGCCGGCCGAGCAGTCCCCGGTCACCGCCACTCTGCTGGCGGAGATCTGCCGGGACGCCGGCCTGCCCGACGGGGTGTTCAACCTGGTCCACGGCTTCGGGCCGGAGGAGGCCGGCGAGGCGCTGGTCCGGCATCCCGATGTGGACGGGATCACCTTCACCGGCGAGTCGGCCACCGGCAAGGCCATCATGGCGGCCGCCGCGCCGAGCCTGAAGAAGCTGTCGTTCGAGCTGGGCGGCAACTCGCCCAACATCGTCTGCGCCGATGCCGACCTGGACAAGGCCGTGGCCGGCTCGCTCCGGGGCATCTTCACCAACCAGGGCGAGGTGTGCCTGGCCGGCGCCCGCCTGCTCGTCCAGCGTCCCGTGTACGACGAGTTCGTGGCGCGGATGGTGGACGGCGCCGAGCGGTACGTGGTGGGCAACCCGCTCGATCCCGCTACCGGCATGGGCCCGCTGGTCACCCGGGAGCACATGGAGAAGGTGCTGTCCTACATCGACCTGGCCAGGGATGAGGGGGCCAAGCTGATGACCGGCGGCCACCGGATCACCGACGGCGCCCTGGCGAGCGGCAACTACGTGGCGCCGACCATCTTCGCCGATGCCGACAACCACATGCGGTCCTGCCAGGACGAGATCTTCGGGCCGGTCGAGATGATCATCCCCTTCGACGAGGTCGACGAGGCGATCGAGGTGGCCAACGACACCCGCTACGGACTGGCGGCGATGGTGTGGACCACCAACCTGGACACCGCCCACAAGGTCGCCCGGGAGGTGCGGGCCGGCACGATGTGGGTGAATTGCTTCTTCGTGCGTGACCTGCGGGCGCCTTTCGGCGGCTACGGGGACTCCGGGGTCGGTCGGGAGGGGGGCGACTACAGCTACGAATTCTTCAGCGAATCCAAGGCTGTGGTGATGAAGTTGGACGGGTAAGGCGTTGTCGGTCGCGGGCGACCATGCCGACGGTTAGCGCAGGCCCAGTCGAGAACCTGCCCGCCGACCGTTGTGTCGAGATCGGGGATGGCCGGGCGGTGGTGGTCCGGGTGGGCGATCAGGCCTACGCCTACCGTAACGAGTGCCTGCACCAGGCGTCTCGGCTGGCCGGCGGGCTGGTCAAGGACGGGGTCATCACCTGTCCCCTCCACTTCTGGCGCTACGAGGCGGACACGGGCGCCAAGTGCGGGGAGCCGCAACTCAGGCTCGACTCCTACCCGGTACGGATCGAGTCCGGCACCGTGCTGGTAGATCTCCCCGACTCCGAGCCGTCCCGGTCCATGCGGGAGATGTTGCTCGACCACGCCCGGGAATGGGACCGCGGGTATGGCTGACATCAAGGCCGTCATCTGGGACATGGGAGGCATCCTCTACCCGACCCCTTTCGAGTTGCTCGATGATCTCGAGGCATCCAGAGGCTGGCCTCCGGGCACCCTGCCGCGGGGACCCTTCTCACCCGGTGGCGATCCCGACTACGCCAGGTGCTCGACCGGGGAGCTGACCGAGAGCGAGTACTGGAGGAGGTACCAGCAGGCCAGCAGCGCAAACGGCCACCCTCTGGACCTGAAGGGGGAGATCGACTGGACCGGCACCGAGCGTCCCGAGGTGATGGCCACCATCGAGGTCCTCGGCCGGAGGTTCCGCCAGGCCACCCTCTCCAACGACTCGAGCGAGTGGCTGGGGTATGGATGGTGGGATTCGTGGCCCTACGCCCACCTGTTCGAGCATGTCATCGACGTAGTGACCCTCGGGGTGCGCAAGCCGCATCCCCTCACCTACACCACCACCGCCGACCGCATGGGGCTCCACGTCTCCGAGTGCCTGTTCGTGGACGACATGCAAGTCAACCTTGACGGCGCCGAGGCGGTCGGCATGCCCGGCTTCTTCTTCGACCACACCCGGGTGGCCACCAGCTGCTCGAGCCTCGCGAGCTACCTGAAGCTCGGCTAGGCCGGGCGGAGGCTAGGTACGGCTAACAAGGGTCTAGACATCTCCAACAGGCCTCGGTACATTGTCCGTCATGGACACCACAGTTCTTGCCGATTCGCTCGACGACGGCATCGTGCAGTCCCCTCGGACGCCCGATGAACCGGTTGGCGACGAGGATCGAGATCGGACAGATCGGGCTGAGCGCCGGCCTGCCAGATCACCGGAGCCTTCAGGTCTGGTAGCAATCCAGATCATCAGCATGGGCCGCCCTGACGATCCGGTGCTGGCCGACCTCATGGAGAAGGCATTCGAGGCGGCGGACCGGAACCCGAACGATTTCCGCAACAATCCGGAGAAGCGGCGCGAAGCGGCGGAGGGCTTCAGAAGGCTGATGGAGGAGTGGCAGGCCGAGAACGGGGCATTCACCGAGGAGGAGCTCCGGTGGGGCCGCGCCATCCTAGGTAGGTAGACGGTGACCCTCGTGCTCGACGCGGGTGCCCTGATCCAGGTGGATCGCGGTAACCAAGAAGTACTGTCCGCGCTCGAGGTCGCCTTCGACAGGGGCGAAGTCGTTGATGTTCCCACCGGCGTGATCGGCCAGGCCTGGAGGAACCCGGACCGTCAAGCCCTGTTATCGCGAACGCTCAACCGATGCAACGAGGTCGTTCTCGACGGAGCGACGGCTCGCGCCGGCGGCCAACTGTGTGGCCGGGCGGCTACGAGCGACGTGATCGATGCGTCCGTGGCGCTCGCGGTGGCTCGCGCTCGGCGCTCAGGCGAAGAGGTCACGTTGCTGACATCCGACTCCGAAGAGTTGGGGCTCCTGCTCTCCGTCCTGGACGCACGAGCCCGAATCATCGAGGTGTGATCCGGCCGCGATGACCTACGCCGTCACGGCTTGGTGGCTATGGCCTCGCCGAAGGCGATGGCGCCCAGCGCTCCCGGATGGTCTCGCCACTTCGCCTGGTCTACCTTCCACGTGTCGAACTGTTCCTGGGTGGCCAACCCGGATGCAGTGGCGGCGGCCATCACCTTGGGAGAGAAGAACCACTCGGTGATCACAGCGTCGAGAACGGCTCTGGCTTCGGGGGTACTGAACATGTCGACGGAGGCAGTGGCCTGTACATCCACGAATCCGCCGTCCAGCAGCTTGGCTTTGAGTTCCCTCCCCATCTGGGGATGCCCGCCGTTGGCGATCACCAGCTTCGTGAACGTCTCCCATGCTCCCGCCAGGCTGTAGGCGGGTTCCGAGAAGCTGGACGCAGCTATCAGCTCGCGGCAGGAGATGATCCCGCCGGGCTTCAGAACCCTCCTGACCTCGGCCAGGACGGCATCGGTGTCCGGAACGTGCATCAGGACGGTGTGGCAGTGGGCCACGTCGAACGTGTTGTCGTCGAAGGGCAGATCGGTGGCGTCCCCCACCTGGAAGGAAGCGTTGCCGTGTCCGCCTGCCTTGGCAGCAGCGCGGGCCATCTCGATCTGAGAACTCTCGATGTCGATGCCGTGGAACTCGCCGGGCTCCACGGCTCTGGCCAGGCCCACCGACAGGGTTCCGGGCCCGCATCCGAAGTCGAGCATGCGGAGTCCGGGCTCGAGATGCGGGAGCAGGTGCTTGGCGTGCGTCTCCGCACTCCGCCAGTGGAGCATCTGCAGGAAATCCTCGTCATAACCCATCGTGTACGTCGATGCCGGTTCCGGCATGCTCGTGCCTCCTATCCGCTGCCGGCGCACATTATCGCCGGAAGCGGCAAGTACTGGTGCGCCGGCCCGAGGTGTGGTGAGCGCGGCTTCTTCGATGCTCACCGGGTGGTGCCACCGGTACGGCTGCCAAGGATCTGGGGAATCCGGCCGTATACTGCGGTAATCCCTCGCCGTGCCGGGTAGGGCGGGGTTCGGCCTGCGGGCGAACCTGGGTACGGCTACGAATCGAGGTAGGGGCTTTCACATGGCCGAGTGGGTCTGGACACTGATCGTTTTCGCCCTGTACTCCGTCGTCCTCATCGGCATCGTCCTCTACCGGTCAGAAGGCGTAGTGAACATGGGCGACTACGTCCTCGGCGGGCGAAGGCTCGGTGCCTTCACCATCGCCCTGAGCGCCGGTGCTTCCAACGCCAGCGGCTGGACCATGCTGGTGTTGCCGGCGTTGGCCTTCGCCGGCGGTCTCATGCACCTCTGGACCGTGGCCGGTCTCGTGGTAGGCATCTGGCTGGTGTGGATCGTCATGGCCAAACGGCTCCGGCGCTACACCATCACGGCCGACGATGCGCTGACAATCCCGGAGTTCTGGGAGAGACGCTTCGGGGACACCACCGGCACGTTGCGCGGTTTGGCCGCGGCGATCAGCCTCTATTTCATCACGCTCTACGTCTGCTCGGGGCTGATCGCGGGCGCCAAGCTCATAGGGGAGCTCTTCGACCTGGATCCCACCGGTGCGGCCCACAACATGGCGATCCTCGTCACCCTGCTCGCCCTGCTGTCGTACACGTTCATGGGCTTTGTCGCCGTCTCTCGCACCGACGTCTTCCAAGCTCTCCTCATGCTGGGCGGGTTCGTCGTGATCGCCTTGACCCTCATCCTGACCACCAGCAACCCCTTCCAAGGTCTCGAGACGGCCGCTCCCGGGTTCTGGAACCCGGTCACGGACGCAGCCGGCGACGGGCTGAGCTGGACGACCTACGCATCCGCCGTCGGCTGGGGACTGGGCACGTTCGGAGCACTCAGGCTCCTGGCGCGGTTCATGGCCATCAAGGAAGAGCGCCAGATTGCTCGAAGTACATACACAAACGTGGGCTGGGCCGTGCTCGTGTTCTCCTTCGGGCTGCTGATGGGGCTGGTCGCCGCGCCGGCCCTGGCCGCCCGAGGCGTGGACCTTCCCGACTCGGAGCGGCTCTACCTGGTGGTCTCGTCGGTCTTCTTCCACCCCATCGTTGGCGGCCTGTTGCTAACGGCCGTGGCGGCGGCCGTCATGAGCACTGCCGACTCGCAACTGTTGCTGGCATCCGCCATCGCTTCGAGAGACATGCCCTGGCTCAAGCGGATGACGGAGCGAGTGCGGGCCGAACGGCAGGTGACGGTGGGGCGGCTGTTGCTGGTTGCGGTCGGCCTGGTGGCCGCCGTGATCTCGATCCTCTCGCCGGAGTCGGTGTTCGCCCTGGTGTCACTGGCCTGGGGCGGCATGGGCGCAGCCTTCGGTCCGGTGACCGTCATGGCCCTGTATTGGAGGCGTTTCAACCTGGCCGGGGCCCTCACCGGCGTCATCTCGGGCACCGTGGTCTCCACCTTCTGGTGGCTGATGGACCTGGGTAACCAGGTACTGCTCGACCTGACGGCGTCTCTCGGGTTGACATCCGCGGTCAGGAGCCTCACCGACATCGGCATATGGGAGATCAACCCGGCTGTTCCCGGCTTTGCGGCAGCAACGGTCCTTGCCATCGCGGTGACCCTGGCGACGGCTCCCCCGTCCGAGGAGATAACACTGCTATTCGACGAGGTCAACAGCCCCGACCGGGTCGACCCGACCCACGCCCCGGCGCCGTAGCGATCACGCGGGCGCTTAGTTCAACGCAGCCCTGACCAGTATCAACGCGGCGGGCCGAATCGACATTGCCCGCGCTCGGGGGCGTCGCTGAGAAAGGGCGGGGCCTAGAAGTCGATCGTCCTCAGTACCCGGGCGATCGAGGCCGGCCGGTCGAGCACGTTGAAGTGGACGGTTTGCATGCCGACCTTCTCGGCGCCGGCGATGTTGACGGGTTGGTCGTCCACGAACAGCACCCGATGGGCGGGCAGTTCCATGCGCGCCAGCAGGCGCAGGTAGCCCCTGGGATCGGGCTTGAGGATGCCGGTGTTGGAGAGATCGACGAAGGGATCGAAACGGTCGAGTACCTGCATGCGCTCGATCCATGCCGGGTCGTGGAACCGGCTCAGGTCGTTGGTGAGAACCCCCACCCGCAACCCCAGGGAGCGAAGGGTTCTTTGCAACTCCCAGGTCCCGGGGCGGATGACCTCTTCCCGCGGTGCGTCGAACAAGGCATCGATGAAGCTGCGCAGGCGGTCCGGGCCGGCGCCGATCATCCCGGCGTGACGGTCGGCCTGGCGGTGCCAGTATTCGAGCTCGGTGAACTCCCCGGCCCGGAACCTCCGCCAGAGGGGATCGGCATCCGGGTCGAAGGGACCGGCCAGATCTATGCTGCCCCGCGGCAGGTCGAGCCGGTCCTCCAGCCCGGGCGCCATCTCGAAAGGGGTCCGGATGACCACCCCTCCGAAGTCGAAGGCCACTGCGTCAACTGCCATCAGGCCGACAAGTTAACCGGAGGCTCGGCCGGTTCCGGTTCAGGCCCCTGCACGGCCGGCTCAGCGATTCCTGTGGAGGATGACGGTCAACTCGGACGGGATGCCCTGCTGCGCGCCCTCCATTGCCCTGGTGATGGCCAGGGCGGCCTC
The DNA here is from genome assembly GCA_011523635.1 of Acidimicrobiia bacterium. GTDB lineage: Bacteria > Actinomycetota > Acidimicrobiia > Spongiisociales > Spongiisociaceae > Spongiisocius. The sequence goes on along the minus strand of WTGI01000041.1, from coordinate 14,861 downwards.
GGCGATGGTCGACACCGCGCTGGCGCCCTCGCGGCTCAGGAACGAGCCCTGGTGCTTCCTGCGGAGGAGGTTGTACAACTCCCGACCCACTCTCTGACCTTCGAGCTCGCTCAGCGCCCGCCGGTGAACTTCGGTGTCGAGGTCGGCATCGCCGGACCTCGGAACCCTGATTTCGATTGACCAATTGCCCATGCCGGGCAACGTATGTGGTTTCGGGGATCCTTTCAAGACCCTCGATCAGCGCTCTCGCGCGGCGCGACAGTCGGCGTCGGCTCGTCCATGAGTTGGTCGATGCGGGGCTATGACCCGATCAGGCGGCAAAGGCCACGAGTCCTACAAAGATGATCAACACGATGATCAGGACGATGCCCGCCAGCGAGATCGCCAGCCCGGCGATGGCCAGGCCGCGATAGGGCGCTCCCCGGTTCGCATTCCTCAGACCTAGGATCGAGAAGATCAGTCCCAGGATCCAGCAGACGAAGTTGACTCCGGGCAGCCACGACACCGCTATGGCGCAAATGGCGAGCACTAAGCCGGCGATCGCCATCCCGTTGCTCGCCGGAGCAACCTGGCCCTGCGTTCCTCCAGACTGACTGTCCATGGCGTTCCTTCCGGCCCGGATACCTGCTCTGTGAGTCTAGGTGTCCTTCCGGCAGCGGCGATGGCAAGCCGGATGATTGGGAGTTGCCGCTATGGGGCGCCGCCGGGTCGGATCAGTGCCCGATGGCCCGGTCGGCTCCGGCGGGCTCGTCGATCAGTTCCAGGGCGGCGGCGTCGATCATGTGGTAGGACTCCTCCTCGCTCGGGAACGAGCCCCGGCGAACGTCCCGGATCCAGCGATCTATCGCTCCGACGGCCTCTCGGGACAGCTCGGCGTAGCGCCGGACGAACTTGGGGTAGTGGCCGAAGTTGAGGCCCAGCATGTCATGCATCACCAGCACTTGCCCGTCGGTGTCCGGCCCGGCGCCTATACCGATCGTGGGGACGCCCAAGCGCCGGGTGATGGCCTGGGCCAGCAGGGCGGGGACACCCTCGAGGACCACGGCGAAGACCCCCGCTTCCTCAAGGGCCAGGGCGTCCTCTATCAGCCGCCTGGCGTCCTCCAACCTTCTCCCCTGGATCCGGTAGCCGCCGGCGGCGTGGACCGATTGGGGGGTCAGCCCGATGTGTCCCATCACCGGGATCTCGGCCGACACCAGCTTGCGGATCATCTCGACCCGGGGTGCGCCACCCTCCAGCTTGACCGCCTCGGCGCCGCCTTCCCGGACCAGCCGGGCGGCGTTACGCAGGGTCTCCTCGGGGCTGACATGGAAGGTCATCCACGGCATGTCGGCCACCAGCAGGGCACCGGGACGGGCTCGCGCCACGGCAGCGGTGTGGTGGATCATGTCGTCGAGTGTCACCTCGTTGGTGGTCTCGTATCCGAGAACCACGTTCGCCACCGAGTCGCCCACCAGGATGATGTCGACCCCGGCCTGATCGGCCAACTTGCCGCCTGGGAAGTCGTAGGCGGTCAGCATCGTCAGGGGTTCCCCGCCCTTCCGGGCCCGCACCGCAGGCGCGGTGACCTTCCTACGAATGGCGCCGGGCGGATGGTTCGACGTAGCGTTCGACATGGCTGCTCCGTTTCTCCCCACCATCGAGGTTGGGGGACACCTCCCGGCTCCAGAGTGGTCACTGGAGACCGGAGAGCAAGTGGTCATCTTGTGAACCGTGAGGGGAATTGGCCCGCCGAGGCCGGTCGCGCCTTTCCGTCCGGTCTACTGGTCATTCTAGATGATTGGTCGCTAGCCGGTAGTGGCTAGTTGATAGTGGGTGATACCTGTTAGCACTGGATTGATTGATTACCGATCTGCACACCATGGCCTGGGCCTGGGCCTGGGCGGTCGCTCCGAGGGGATTTCACGGGAGAGGAAGAGCGCATCCGCCCCAGGAGCCGGACACACAGGCACAGTTGGTAGGACCACCCAGATGACATAGAATCACAACTGGCTAGGGCAGGCATTTGCTACAGCGTGGGGCGTCCACATGTCGAACGAAGTCATCCTGACCGAGGACCTGCTCTTAGAGCGGCTTCGCGAAGCCGGACTCCGCCTCACCCTTCCGAGAAGGGCCGTGCTTCGCGCCCTGGCGGCGAGTGACGAGCCTTTCGTAAGCGCACGGCTGATCATCGATCACGTCCAGGAGACCACGGGCCGCATAGAAGCGTCGACCGTCTACCGGATACTCGACGATCTGGCCCGGATCGGGCTGGTCCACCACATCTCGCTGGGCAATGGGCGGTCGGGAAGGTGGCATATCACGCTCGACCACGACCACGAACACCTGGTGTGCGAAGCCTGCGGCAGAACCATCGAAGTCCCCCACACGGAGTTCGCTCCGCTCTTCGAGCTCCTCCTCAGCAGGTACGGATTCCAGACCAGCCCACACCATTTCGCGATCGTGGGATCCTGCCAGGAGTGCGGCCCTCAGGATGACCATCCCCATCCACGGGGAAGCGGTTAGCCCGGCGCTCGTCCCTTGCCGGGGGATTCGCCTTACGGCCCGCCGGTTACCAGCCTCGGGCGATCCATTCGGGCAGCTCCGGCTTCTCGGTCCCGATGGTGGTCTTGGTCGGACCGTGCCCCGGGTAGACGTCGGTGCCCTCGTCAAGGGTGAACAGCCGGTCCTTGATGCTCTTGATGATCTGGTCGAAATCCCCACCCTCGTACTCGGTGGCGCCGGGGCCGCCCGGGAACAGGGTGTCCCCCGAGAAGAGAACGCCCGGGCTGAGGAAGCACACCGATCCGGGAGTGTGGCCGGGAGTATGCACGGTCAGCAGGCTGGTCTCGCCCAGAGGGATCACTTCCCCGTCGGCCAGCGCGGTCGGAGCGACCCGAGTGGTTCGCGCCGCCAGCTCGTGGTCGGCGGGGTGGATGAGGAAGGGAATGCCGAGGGCGTCGACCACCGGGGCCACGGCTCTCAGATGATCGTGGTGGCCATGGGTGGTGAGCAGGGCCTCCACCTCCACACCGTCGGCCAACTCGAGGATCCGGTCCGGCTCGGCGGCGGCGTCGATGATCACTCCGCGGCCAGTCCGGGCGCAGGCGACCACGAAGGCGTTGTTGGCGTACTCACCCACCAGCGCCGCCTTGGTCAGGATGGTGCCGTTGTCAAAAGTCCAACTCATGGCGGCGACTCTAGCGAGAGGCCTTCTAAGAATGTCGGTTCCTCATGGGCCACGCATGAGCCCACATGTCATGACGCCTACTTGTGTAGATTCATGCGCAGTATCCGGACCTCCCAGAACCGGACCGACCGATCAACCTGGATTCTCGATCCCTGTGAGGTACCCGCATGAGCCGGAGCGAAGAGCGCAAGGGGCTTGTTGGCCGCTACGTTGCCCTACACGACATCACGCAGAGAGTCGCCAAAGAACTGACCCCCGGCGGCATGCAGATCCTGGTGTTGACCCTATTCACTCAAGACTCGATCAGTCTTGGACTCGATGAGGTAGCCGGCCTGATGTCGGCAACTGGGTCTACGCGCGATCGGGACCACCTCATCGGCGTTCATCTCGCCATGCTCGAGAGCCATATGTACCGACACGGATATGTCGAGACCGGTCACATCGTCAGGATAAAGGCGGGGAACTATCGCGTCGCGACGGAGGATGTGAAGCGGTCGATCGTCTCGAACGGGTTTCCCATTCGAGTCGGCACAGTCTCTAGCGCAGAGGAGCTTGAGGCAGTCACGCCGTTGCGACGTGTCAGCGATGGGGAGTACTCGCAGATGTACGAGAGATTGTCCGAAGCGTGGGGCGGTTTATGCCAGAGGGAGATGGGAAAGGCTATGGAGGCGAACCTAAGGTCGATCCACGACCTACTGCCGCGGCACAAGATTGGGGACGACTTTCGTCGGGAGCGACGAGGACGGATGGAGCCCTTACCTCTGTATGTTCGTAACGAGATACACCATCCGACGAAAGGGCCGCTGCTGGAGACGGAGGCATTCCAGCAGGACAAGCGTATCGGCTACGCGATCATGGAAGCATGGTGGTCAAGGGTTGGCGGGAGGGATTGAGTTGACCTGAGGGTCTTCGCGTCTCGAAGTCGCTCCTGGGCGACGCGATCCGCATGGTGTCTGGCAACCAATCTTTTGGAAGGGCGAGGAGATGGTCGGCACCAAATGGGCCACGGGGTTGTGGCGGCCGCAACCGTGCAGTTGCCGGCTCTTGGCGTCATAAACTGTTGGTCCGCCGCGTTAGGTCGCAGGCAGAAATCCACTGCCAAAGCTGGGATCTCACAACTACCGGGGCGAATGCCACCGAATCCGGAGCCCAGACCGTATTGTCTGCTTCGGACGCTCGATAGGATGGCAGCCCCTTGGGGCAATGTCTCATGGAAGGAGACATGGTTGGCTGACCCGCTGAAGTGGGACATCGAACGTCGGCTCGCCGCCGCCAAGGATCCGTTCACCGCAGATGCCGTTCTCGCGGCGCTAGCCGATGACAGCAACCTGCTGGTACTCACGGCCGTGGCCGGCAATCGGAATACGCCTCACCGTGTGCGCGTGGCGGCCGCCAAGGATTGGTTGACCCCCACGCCCGTGCTCTTGGCGATGGCGGATGACACGAACTGGATGGTGCGCTCCGAGATCGTCCATAATTCGGGAACTCCCGACTATGTGCGTGACGCGCTTCAACGGGTAGGCGGCGACCCCACCAGTGGGTGGCACCGCTTCGAGCGGCTGGCCGCTGCCGAGAATCCGAACACATCCCGGCGCGTGTTGTGGGCGCTGTCCACCGCCAACTACGGCTTCGATGATGTGGCGCAGGCTGTCGCCGGCAACCCGAACACACCCAGCGATATGCTCGTCAATCTGGCTGTAGCCGACCGACAGAAAGTTCGGTCTGCGGTTGCCCGCAACGCAAGCTCCCCTGATTGGCTATTGGCATCGCTCGCGAGCGACACCGACTCGGAGGTGCGGGAGGAGGTGGCGCGCAACCGGAACAGCCCCGACGACGTGCTCACCCAACTGGCCCGACGACATCCTGCGGTACAGACGGATGGGAGCACTGACTGGGCGTTGATCAGCGAGCGGGTTGCGAGAGACATCGAGAACCGGGGAATCCGCGCCCAGGTAGCCCGCAACCCCGCAACGCCGGTCTCCACACTGGTTCGGCTGGCAAGTGATCCCGAATCGCTGGTCCGCACCTTTGTCGCGGCCAATTTCAAGACGCCAGTAGATGTGGTGGTGTCGCTGGCTCTCAACCCGGATAAGTCTCGGCGGGCCCGAACGGGCGCAGCGCATAACCCGAACACACCCCCCGATGTTCTGAAACAACTCGCCGAGGGCGCCGAACCGCGAGCGAGTCCGGCGGGTGCGCCGGCAGCGCCAGACCTGATCAGCAACTGGGAGGTATGTTCCACCCTGGCTGACAATCCTGCAACCCCAGGTGACGTGCTCGCGCGGCTCGCTGGCGACAGCGACGCCCTGATCCGCGCGTCATTGGCCAAGAACCCGAACACACCCCCAGACGTCCTCGAACAACTGGCCCAAGACCCCGACCAAGGAGTGCGATCATCGGCGGCGCATCTCCTCGAGGGCCGATTCTGGATTGCGCCGGACACACCGACGTCCATGCTTGTTCCGCTCGCGGCGAGCCCTCATCCCAATGTGCGGCGCGAAACCGCAAGACATCCCAACACACCGGCAGATGTTGTGGCCAGACTCGCCCGAGACCCCCACCCGGACGTCAGACACGCCGCCAAACATCCGAATCGCCGTCAGACGGTGACCGATCCAACCAGAGGAACCCGCAACGAGCAACTGGCCACCGCCGAGGACCAAGGGACGTCCGCCGAGACGCTCAACGCGCTAGCGCGCCGTACGTCTTGGTGGCTCGTCCGCTGGGCCATGGCCCGCAACCCGAACACCCGAACTGACACACTCGAACGGCTGGCCCACGGCCGAAAGGACGCGGTCCGCTGGGCCGTATCCCAACACCCCAACACATCCCCTGATGTGCTTACCCAACTCGCCGATGACGACCACCCGGAAGTCCGCTCGGGTGTAGCCCGCAACCCGAACACACCCGCAGCCATGCTCGTCCGGCTCGCTGACGAAGAAACCCCACCGCCCGGCCCGTCCTCTGCACCAGTAGTGATGGGGGCACTGGCCGAGAACCCGAACACACCTGCCGACGTGCTCGCCCGACTCGCCGACAACCCAGAATCCAGTGTGCGGCAGAGGGTGGCCACCAATCTGAACACACCTGCTGATGTGCTGGCACGCCTCGCAGGCAGCGACCATATAACGGAAGTCCGTTCGGGCGCAGTTCGCAATCCGAACATCCCTGCCGAGCTACTCGTCCGGCTCACCGGTGACTCGGATCCCTACATACGCCGACTCGCGGTCTCCCAGGTCTCAGGCAAGGGCGCATTCTTCGGTCACCCCGGAAGTCTCTAAGGCAGGAGCGTCACACCCGACGGCCCAGAAACCCGGCGCGGTTTCAGACGTAAACGGCGCAGTTTCACGCTCGGCACGATGACGGGTCGCCTACTTTCTTGTCTAGAGAGCCTCTCAGAAGGCACCTTTCCTAAGGTCGGTTGGGCGTGATGTGAACCCATCCCTCACTCTGCTTTGTCGATAGGGGGCCTTAGTTGTTCCAGGTCAGCTAGGTGAGTGAGCCCGGTTTCCTGGAGACCTTGGTAAACCGGGCGCCTCATGTCGGATTGGTTTCCATGCTCTGCGGATGCGCGGTCGGAGATGCCAGGCGGTCTACTGGCGGACGAAGATGTCCTTGGCGACCTGGACGAATGAGATGCCTCTCGGCCGGGTGCCATGAGATACATGGCCCACACCATTTGTGGAGGGAAGGCACGTGTTCTCCACGACGGTGGAGGGTCAGGCTCCCCCGTAAAGGCGGTGGTAGGCGGCGAACATGGCCTCGGGGTCGGTCTTGGCCACCAGCACGCTGACGCCGGGTCGTGACCTTGCCCGTCGTAGCGCCGGCACCATCTCGCCGGGTTCGATGCCTTCGGCTGTCACGCCGAAGCCGCCGGCCACGGTCACCAGATCCTGGTCGTGGGGGGTGACGAAGAGTTCCCGAGCCTGCTCGTAGGCGGCCTCCGCGCCGGACTCCCGGAGGGATCGGAGGTAGGGGAGCATCTCGAAGATGGCGCCTCCCCGGTTGTCCAGCACGACGATCGACAGGTCGACCCCTAGCGCTCGGGCCGCGGCCAGCGACCCGACATCGTGGAGGAAGGTCAGGTCCCCCACCAGGGCGGTGACCCGTCTTCCGAATCCCAGCGCGGCGCCGGCGGCCGACGCCAGCGCACCGTCGATCCCGCACGCACCCCGGTTACCGAACACGGCCACACCGGAGCCCGGCTCCAGCATGGCGTTCACATGGCGCACCGGCATGCTGGAACCCGCCCAGACCAGGGCTTCGTTGTCGAGTACCTCCGCGGTCAGGGCCAGCTCCGTGTCGGGGTGGTGGGTGCGCTCGTAGCGGCGCCGCTCGCGGACCCGCAGTTCCGCAGATCGCCAGGCACGGGTCCAGATGCCATCCAGCGGTGAGGGCGACACGCGGTCCACGAGCGGTGCGATCGGATCCCGCAGGACCGCTTCCGGGCCGGCCGCCCGCCACCGGAAGTCCGGATCCAGGACGATCTCGGGTGCGCGGAGCCCCTCCAGCCAGGTCTGGGTGATGGTGCCCGTGGGCATGCCGCCGATCCGGAGTATCGCATCGGGGGTGCGGAGGGTTGCGAAGCCCCGGTCCCCGGCCAGGACGTCGCCCGCGGTCACCAGGTTCTCACCGTCACGGCTTCGCAGTCCCGACATTCCGTCGGCCAGGATCGGCCATCCGGATCGCTCTGCCAACCGGAATACGGCGTGCCGCTCGGTCTGGCCGGTCGCTCTGGGACCCACCACCATCACGCCGTTGTCGGACCGGTCCATGAAACCCTCCAGCGTCTCCAAGGACGACCCGAGCACCCGGTCGCCCCGGGACTCCGGGAGCGACATCTTGAACGACGGTGCGGCGTCGCGCTGCTCCGGTGGCTCCAGGGGCTTGTCGAACGGGACGTTCAGATGAACCGGACCGGCATTGGGCGGGTAGGCGGCACCCAGCACGCGCAGCGCCTCACCGGCCACCCACTCGGGATCGCACTCGTGCGCCACCGGAAGGTTGGCGGAGGCGCGCACCGCGGAGCCGTAGAGCCCGACCTGGTTGATGGTCTGGGGAGCGTCGCGATCGAGGAATCCGGGCGGACGGTCGGCGGTGATGACCACCAGCGGCACGCGACCCCGGTCTGCTTCCACCACGGCCGGCAGGTAGTTGGCGGCGGCCGAACCGGAGGTGCAGACCATGGCGGCCGGCTTTCCGGTCGCCCTGGCCAGTCCCAAGGCCGTGAACCCGGCGGAGCGCTCATCGAGCACCACTCTGGAGGGAGGGCCACCGTCGCTCACCGCCAGGATCAGTGGCGTGGACCGGGAACCCGGAGAGATGATCACCTTGGCCACGCCTCCCGCGACCAGGGCGGCGGCAAGGGTGTCGGCGGTGGCGTAGGCTCGCCGCCGGTGGTCGGTCATACCGGAGCGAGAGACGGGAGCAGTGCTCCCAGCTTCAGATCGGTCTCCAGGAGCTCCTTCTCCGGTTGCGATGCCGAGACGATACCCGCGCCCGCGAACAGGCTGGTCCGGTTGCCCTCGATCAGGCAGGACCGCAGGGCGGTGTGGAACTCCCCGTTCCCGGACAGGTCGCAGTAGCCCACCGGTCCGGCGTACCAACCGCGGTCGAAGGGCTCGTGGGCGGCGATCCAGCTCGTGGCCCGGTCCCTGGGCAAGCCTCCCACCGCCGGGGTGGGGTGGAGGGATCCCACCACGTCCAGCACGCCGGTCCCGACCGGCGCCACCGCGCTGATCGGGGTGGCCAGATGGAGGATGCCGGGCAACTCGAGGACGCCGATCCGTTCCGGGGGGTCCAGCGCGAAGCCCCGGTCCGACAGCCGGCGCATGAGCTCGGAGCGGACGTAGGTGTGCTCCTCGAGTTCCTTCGAGTCGGACAGGAGAAGGCGCGCCCGGCGCCGGTCCTCCGACCGGGACGAGCCCCGCGGCGCGGTTCCGGCCAGGGCCAGCGTCCTGACCGTCAACCCGTCGACCCGGGCCAGCAGTTCGGGAGTGGCGCCGCAGAACACGGCCCCTCCGGGTCGGGCGAACGCGAAGATGACGCAGCCTCCGTGGATCCGGCGCAGGGCGGCCAGGAAAGGCCCGAGCTCCGGCCGGTGATCGACATCCAGCCTGCGGGCCAGGGTCACTTTCATCAGGTCTCCGTCGCGGATCAACCGGATCGCTTCCCCGGCGCCGGCCAGGTATCCCGGATCGCGCAGGTCGATGGCGTCGGCACGCCGGCCGTCCGTCACCCCGGGAGCGACCCGCTCCGGCGCCACGCGGCGGGCGGACCGGATCCGTCCCATCAACGCACCGGCGACCGCGGCCGGATCCGCGCCGGCGAGAACCTCGGTCGCCGCCATCCACACCCGGTTGCCGGGCTCCCGCTGGATGTAGGCCAGCTCGGGAAGAACGAGCCGCCCCGCCGGAAATCCCGGCCAGGTGCTGCCCGGCGCGAACGAGAAGCCCCCGATCAGGAGCGGGGCCCGCTCCGCTCCGTCGACCGCCGCCTGGTGGGTCCGGCTCGCGAGGTCGCGCACGGCGGCCGAGGCGGTGCCGAAGCGTGCGGCGTCCGCCGGGGTCCGGATCGTGTGCGCCTTCCCGGCGGCGGCCAGCGCGAAGCCGCGGTCCGGCATCTCCCAGTAGGCGAAGGGCGGTCCCGCTTCCAACGCTATGGCGAGCGGATCGCTCTCCTGCGCGGGCGCCGCCAGTGTGACTACCGAGGGACGCCCCGAAACGGCGGCGCGGGCGGCGGCGCGGGCGACGCGTTGCTCCAACCGACCGTGGCCGGTCATCGCCACTCGGTGTGGATCACCATCTGACGTTCCTCGATGTCCTTGAGTGCCTCGACCAGGGCCGCATCTTCCGACTCGTCCAGCCGCTCCTTCACCCGGGTGATCACGGTGTGGTGGAAGTGCTGCGCCACCAGGCGGGTGACGTGGACCACGAGAGTCCGGAACAGCTCGGCCGTTTCGACGGGCCGGTGGGGCTGGTTGTCTCGGATGTGGTCGTTGAACAGGTCGATGGCGGCGTCCACCACGCTCTCCACCGATGTGGCGTGCCGGGCGGCCAGGGCTGCCAGCTTGTCGAGCGGGAACCCGGCCTCCAGCAGCGACATGCCGGCGGCCAGCATCGGCGCCACGTCGGGGGCGAATCGTTCCTCCTCGCCGTCGCCGAGTGGTTGGATCAGGCCGGCCGACACCGCGATGTCCACCAGATGGGGAGGGAGCCCGGATCGCTCGGCGAGTTGGGCCCGCTCCAGGCCGACAGTGGCTCCGGCCAGCGACTCCAGGAGCGGATGCCCGGACTCGTCCAGGAGGCGCTTGATCTGGGCCAGGGTGAAGCCGTCATCGGCGAGGGCTCGGATGGTTCGCAACCGGGTCAGGTGAGCGCTCCCGTACACCACCGAGCGGCCATCCCGGTGGGTGGGGGGTAGCAGGCCCATCCCCTGGTAGTAGCGGATGGTGTCGACCCCGACCCCGGCCTCGGCGGCCAGGTTCTCCACCCGGTATGCCGTAGCGTCGCCAGCCATAGCTCCCACTCTAGGAGTGATCGCTCACAACTTCCGCTTCGATGAGGTCAGCCGGACTCCAATCCCAGCGACTCTTCGGCCCGGTCGAGCCGCTGGCCCCCCAGGAGAACGGGCGCTAACAGGTCGCCGTAGCGGGAGATGCGGTCCCAGATCGTGGCGATGGTGAAGCTCGCAGGATCGATGGCATCCAGCTCGTCCCACCGGAGCGGCGTGGAGACCGGCGCGCCGGGGCGGGGCCGCACCGAGTAGGCCGCCGCGATGGTGGCGCCGGCCCGGTTCTGCCCGGAGTCGATGTACACCTTGCCGGCCCGGTTGGGGATGTGGCGGTCCATGGTCACGTTCTCCGGGTTGGCGGCGGCCAGCAGATGTCCGAGCCGCTGCACGAACATCCTGACCCGGGCGTAGTCGTGGACCGGGTCGAGAGGCACGTAGACGTGGATGCCTCTCGATCCGGAAGTCTTCGGATACCCCCTCAGCTGCAAGTGGCCGAGGGCTTCCCGGAGGAGGCCGCCGACAGCCACCACCTGGTCCCAGCTCGAGCCTGCGGCGGGGTCGAGATCGAATATCGCGAAGTCGGGGGCATGGAGGGACCCGACCCGCGAGAGCCAGGGGTGGATCTCGATGCAACCCATGTTGGCCAGCCACATGAGGGACTCGGGCCGGTCGGCGGTCACGTACTCGATCACCGCGCCCCGATGGGCCGAGTCGATCGGGACCAGCGGCATCCAGGCCGGCTGGTGGCCGGGGGCCTGCTTCTCGTAGAAGAAGGCGGCCTCGGCGCCGTCGGGGAACCGGGCCATGACGATTGCCCGATCCTCCAAGTGGGGAAGCAACACCGGCGCGGCGGAAGCGTAGTAGGAGATCAGGTCGCCTTTGGTGTAGCCGTCGGGAAAGAACTGCTTGTCGAGGTTGGAGAGCCGCAGGGGGTGGTCGTAGCCGGCCAGGGCATACCCGGACTTGGTCTCTACTGCCCTGGGAACGGTCGGGAAGGAGACGCGGCCGCTGGCGGCGGGCCGTCCGGGTGGTTCGGGCGCGGTCACGGACGCCAGGGCGGTGGTGATCTCGGTCAGGATCATATGGTGGGACGGGTTGTCGCGGGACTCGGAGATGACGGTCATCCGGAACCCGGCCCGGTGAGCCGCCTCGACCAGGGGCGTGGCACGGAGGTCGCCCCGGCCGTAGGGGAGGTGGCGGATCTCGCCGGCCTCGTCGTAGAGGACATCGCTGAACTGGGTGTGGAGCGGATCGATCTTCCACCCGGCGAAGTTCTCCCGCAGGAACCCGAGCACCGCCTCGAACGCCTCAACCGACCGGAGACCTCCTCCGCTGATGGCATGGACGTGTGCCCAGTCGATGACCGGCCGCACGAACGGATACTCCGCCCCGAGGAGGGCGATGTCGCCGAGGCTGCCCATCTGGGAGGCCCGCCCCGTGGTCTCGAGGCCCAGACCGACCCCGAGGTCGGAAACCTTGGTCGCCAGGTGATCGAGATGGCTCCGGATGGTGTCCATCAGGAAGCCCGGCTCCTCCTTGCGCCGCCCGCCCGGATGGGCCACCACCACCCGTGCGGCCATCTCGGCGGCCAGCTTCATCGTGTGCTCGATCGCCCCCCGGCACTTCCGCGCCCGGTCCTCGTCGGTGACGGTGAGGACCGCGAAGTAAGGGGCATGGATGGAGAGCGGGATCCCTCGTTCGGCCGCCTTCTTCCCGAAGGAACTGCAGCGCCGCTCGTTCCACGGGAAGGACCTGGTGAACGCCAACTCGAAGGCCTCGTAGCCCTGCTCCAGCAGCCCGTCCAGGAACTCCTCATCCGGTGTGGCCGGCGGTGGCAGTCCCGAGTATCCGAACGTGATCACCCGGCCAGCCTATCGCTCCCGAGCGGGGCGACGGTGAGGCCCGAAAAAAGGCCGTGCCGGTAGCTACCCTGCCGGTTGGGCCTGTAGCTCAGATGGAAGAGCAGCGGACTTTTAATCCGAAGGTCGAGGGTTCGATTCCCTCCGGGCCCACGATGTTTCCATCCGTGGGAGCAATTCCGGGTCTTGAGCAACTCCCAGAACCAGCAGTCTCGGGGAATGCCGGTTATCACCCGACAACCGGATTGCACGCGATAGGAGCATCATGACTCCCGCACCAGCAACGCTGCAGCATCCCACCCCCCAGAGTCGCGCAGCATCTGAGAACGCACCGCCGGCCGCTGTCGACGCGCCTCGCTAGGGGAATGGCTCGAATGCCACAGCCGTTCGGGCGGGAGGTGCTCAACGCCGGTAATGCGAGCACCATCGAGGCAGTCACTGTTGCATTCCGCGCCCTGCGGTGAGATTTACAAAAGCGATATCGCTCTCTTGACAGGCCGGATGACGCCGCCTATCGTCGGATTCCGGTCGGCGCCGTAGGTCTCCGCCGGGTCTTGGCAGTCCAAGGAGTGACCATGTACATGATCCGACCCGATAAGGGAGCGACGGCTCGCCGGTTGCGCTTGTTGCCCGCGCTAGTCACGATTGTGAGCCTCGTAGCGGCCGCATGCGGCGATGGCTCGTCTGGTGATTCTGCTCCGGAGACCGCGCCAACGACCGCGGCTACGACGGCGGCTACGACCGCGGCCACGACCGTGGCTACGACTGCGGCCGTGACGCAGGCCGTGGAGGCTGCGGTGGACGATCGCATGTGCGTCGATGAGGTGGTCATCGGCACCGTGTGGCCCATGTCGGGAACGTTCAGCTTCGTCGGTGACGCCGAGATCGCCGGGGCGACCAAGGCGGTGGAGGACATCAACGCGGCGGGCGGAATCGAGTCGCTGTGCGGGGCCACGCTGCGGCTGGCGATTTACGACGCGGGCGGCTCCGCCGAGGAGGCGGCCACCGCTGTTGAGCGACTCCTGGACGACGAGCCCGACGTGTCGGCCATCGCCGGCTCCTGGCTGTCGTCGTTCAGCCTGGCCGCGACCGAGGTGAGCGAGCGAGCGGGGATCCCCTTCGTCACCGAGAGCTTCGCCGACTCCGTAACCGACCGTGAGGGCTTCAGCCATGTGTTCGGTTACTCGCCTCCGGCGTCGGCCATCAAGGGCCTGATACTCGAGGCCATCCAGCCCGGCCTGGACCAGGCGGGGATCACGATGGAGACCGTGGCGGTGGTGGGCTCCACATCGGCTGCAGCCGTGCCGCTGCAGGAAGCACTGTTGGCCGAGTTCAGCGAGCGAGGGATCGAGGTCGCAGTTACTGACACCTGGGCGCCGGGTGGCCTTGACGACCCCTCGGGTGTGGCAACCAAGATCGCCAACGCCGACGTCGACGTAATCTTCAACATCGCATTCGCATTCAGCGATGTGAGCGGACTCCAGAACGAGTTGATCGCCCGCGGCGTCACCGCACCGGTCGTCCAGAACGGCGGACAGGGGCTACTGCCCGCATGGGCTGACCTCGGTCCGGAGGTGGCCGGGCTGTCCACGTTCGTGTATGCCAATCCCCTCGCCGGTAGTGACGCGTTCCCCGAGCTGGCAGCCGCGATCGACCAGCCCTACGCCCGCCAGGACCACATCGGCGGCTACTTCGTGATACAGCTCATCGCGGCTGTGCTCGAGCAGGCCGGCGATCCATCCCCGGCCGCGGTTACCGAGGCGTTCAGCTCCATCAGGCTGACCGAGGGCGTGGCGGTCGACCTCATGCCGACGTCGGAGATCAGCTTTAGCGAAACCGGTCGCATCGACCAGCACTTCGGCGTCCTGGCACAATGGCAGGAGGTTGACGGGAGGCTGATCCCGTGCACCGTCTATCCGGTCGAGTTCGCGGTTTGCCAACCGGTTTGGTAGTGACTGAGGGTCTGTCCCCATCGGCTCGGCGCTGCGCTCCCTCGGTGCCCGCGCCCCGAAGTCGTCCTCACTGCGACCGGACGCGGGCTCTGGCAGCGGGAAGAAGCCTCAGCAGTTAGCGACGACAAACCGAGCGGGGGCGGTGAGAACTTGAGGCGTAGGCACCGAGAGCAACCTGCGCAGGGTGCCTGCTGAGGCCATGGTCGAGTTTCTGCAGTTCCTTGTTCCCGGGATCCTGATCGGCGGCGTCTACGCCCTGCTGGCGTCAGGCCTCGGGCTGATCTTCGGCGTGATGCGCGTGGTGAACTTCGCGCAGGCCGACTTCATGATGCTCGCCATGTACCTCTCATGGGCGCTGTTCGCGGGCGG
>WTGI01000040.1 GCA_011523635.1 Acidimicrobiia bacterium | reverse complement strand
GTCTGGGGGCGGGGGCGGGTCATGGCACCGAAGGCGGCCATCCGGAGGTTGACGAACTCCACCGCCTCTCCGGGATTGCTGTGCCCGTAACGGACGTTGTGGGCCTCGGCGAACTGGTCCGGTATCCCCTCGATCAGCGCCGTCATGCCCTGGCTCGTATCGAGCGGGAGTGTCACCGTGTACTCCTGGCCCGAGTAACGAAGGTCAGCCGACGGCTCCAGCGTGATCGCCTGGTCGTCGAAGCCGTCTTCTTTCACCATCAGCCGGGCCCGCTCCTCAAGATCCGATAGGACGGCTTCGAGGGCCTCATCGGAGAGGTCGGCCACCCGAACGTAGAAACTCTGGACGGCGTCGTGGCGGGTGTCGGTCTGGAGCATTCCATAGGCGGAGAGGACGCCGGGATTGACCGGTACCACCACCGTGTCGAGGTCCAGTTCGTCCGCCAGCGACGTGGCATGGAGCGGCCCAGCCCCTCCGAACGCCACCAGGGTGAAGTCGCGGGGGTCGATCCCACGCATCACCGTGATCTCGCGGATGGCGTTGGCCATCGTCGAGTCGGCTACCGCGACCATCCCGGCGGCCAGCCCCAGCTCATCCATCTCCAAGGCCTGTGCCACAGCTGTCAGGCATTGTTCGGCAGCTGCCTTGTCGATGGCCATGCCACCGGCGAGGCGGGTGCTGCTCGGAAGCCGTCCGAGATGGAGGTTGGCATCCGTGATGGTCGGTTCGGTTCCCCCTGATCCGTAGCAGGCAGGTCCGGGGACGGCGCCCGCCGAACGGGGGCCCACCCGGAGCCCACCGCCCGCGGTGTGGCCGATACTCCCCCCGCCAGCGCCGATGGTGTGGATCGCGACGGTGGGCGCCAGTACCGGGTGGCGTTGAAGCTCCGACTCGAGCTCTACGTCGGCCCGCCCATCCACCACCAGGCTCATGTCGAAGGACGTTCCGCCCATGTCCACGCATATCAGCCGGCTCGCGGCCGCTTCCTCGATCAGGTCGGCCGCCACCGACAGGCAGGCCATGGTGCCCCCGACCGGTCCGGAGAACAGGGTCTGGATGGGCTTGCGCCGGGCGGAACCGGCGGACATGACGCCGCCGTTGGACTGCATCACCCGCAGCGACCCCCGCATGCCGCGCTCGGAGGTACGTATCTCCAGTTCTTCGAGATAGCTGCCGACGATGGGCGCCACGTAGGCGGCGATGGCAGTGGTGCTGGTTCGTTCGTACTCGCGCCACTCCGGGGCCACATCGGAAGAGCACACCACCGACAGAGATCGGTCGACCGAACGGAGCATCTCAGCCACCCGGTGCTCGTGGGCGGGGTTGGCGTAGGAGTGGAGGAAGCAGACGGCCACCGCGTCGTAGTCGCGGGTCAGCCGGGGTGCCATCTCGCGGATGGCTTCCTCCTGCAAGGCCAGCACCACCGATCCGTCCGGCGCCATCCTCTCGTCCACCTCGTATATGGACCGGCGAGGCACCAGCGGGGTAGGGGGCCGGTAGCGGACGTTGTACATGTCCGGCCGGTTGGCTCGGCCCAGCTCATAGACATCCCGGAACCCGCGGGTGGTGAGAAGGGCGACTCTGGCGCCGCGGCGCTCCAGGAAGGCGTTCAGCCCGGCGGTGGTGCCGTTGGTGATCGAGTCGAGTTGGGTCCAATCGACACCGAGCTGATCGAGTGCCGAGAGAACTCCGTCGTAGAGCCGGTTAGGGGTGGTAAGCGCTTTGGCTGTCCTGGTGTTGCCATCGTCGTCGATGACTACAGCGTCGGTAAAGGTACCGCCTATGTCCACCGCTACGCGCATCGGCTCCCCGGAGATAGCTGCTAGCTACATACGAACAACGCGCCGGCACACGGGCCGACCCGTTGAGGAGGGTTCTTCCCTGATCAGGTTGATTTCCGCCCGCAGCTAATGGAGCATTCGGGCATACCGAACAGGAATCCTACGATGCGGGATCGGCCGGTGCAAGCTGGGCGCAGTCAGGGGTTCCGGTCGCTGAAGAGAGTCCCACCGACGGCCCAGTCGTCGGCGCCGATATCGTGGAACACCACCGTGACGAGGTCCTTGGGCGAGCCCTGGTGATGGTGAACCACGTTGCGGGCGATGCTGTCAGCCACCTCGTCGGCAAGCTTGCGCTTCGCCTCCTGAAGGTCACCCTCTACGAGGTCATACATGAAGTGAATGTGAGCGAGCGGCATCGAGACCTCCTCACTGGCAAACGGGCAGCCAACCCGATTTAGGGCACGATAACCGCCGTGACAATCAGGCGGTGCCGATAGACATCGGGCATAGGGCGGCGGGCGGGGCGGTAGCATCGGGCCATGACCACTGCAGCAGAGGCCGGCAATGATGCCCGACCGGTCGACGGGGACGCTGTGGCCGCCTCCTTGGGAGCCGCGCTCAGGAGACTTCGCAAGGCTCAGGGGCTCACGCTGCAGCAACTGGCCTCCCGCTGTGGTTTGTCCCAGCCGTTTCTCAGCCAGCTGGAGAACGGGAAGGCAATGCCCAGCCTCATGGCCCTCCACTACGTCGCCCAGGCTCTGGATACCACCGCTCACAGCCTTCTCCAGCCTCAGGAGCGGTTGGACGTCAGCCTGGTACGCCATGGCGAAGGCGAGACGTACCAACTCGTGGAAGGCGCATCGGTGAGGTTCCTGACCAGAGGAGGCTCCCACCTCATGGAGCCGAACGAGGTGGAGTTCGACCCCGGTGCCGGCACCGTCAACACCGGTCATGAGGGCGAGGAGGTCATCTACGTCCTAGAGGGCCGCCTGCGGGTAGAACTTGAGGGCTCCATGCCGGTCGAGTTGACCCGAGGAGATGTGTACACCTACCCGGCCACCATCCCGCACACTATCGCCGCAGCCGGTCAGGCCGGCTGCCGTTTTCTGGTGGTCAGCTCTCCACCCTCGTTCTGATCGCTGCGGCGGGCGGTAAGCCGAACTCTCACCGCCCGCCGGTTCACCCTGTCGTGCTCAGCCGATCATGAAGCCGGACGCGTGGACGATGGCCCCCTGATGGGTCAGGACCTGGCCCACCGTCCTCCGGTCGTTCACGTGCAGCTCCGTGCCGAGGCCTACGCCGCGGTTTGCCACGGCCACCGCCTCGGCGAAGCGTCTGATCCTGTGAAGGGCCAGGGTCGCCGAGGGATATCCGTCAGCGGTCGGTCGTTCGAGCAGGTGCGAGCGGACCAACCCTTCCCAGTGGGGGACTAGGAGGTCGTGGCTGCCGAACACCTCGATCGCCACCACGCGCCTGCCGTGGGCGACCACCACGCCGCACTGGCCGGGCAGCGGCCCCCGCCCGGCGAGGCGCCGGATCGTGTGTCCACGCTGCCGGTCGCGGCGGAGGAACTGCTCGGCGTCCCTAACGGCGCGAGTGCCGGAGTTGACTCCCAGATGGGCCAGTTCCTGGTCGATGGCGTTCCAAACAGCTGCTTGGTCGCTGCGGCGGGATCCTTCCCGGCGGACCGAATCCGCAACCGATGCGTTCTTCGCCCTCCGGGTCCGTCGGGGCGCGAAGGCCTTTCCGCGGGCGAACTCGCGACGGCCACCCCATCTGCCCTGCTCGAGGCACGACACGGGTATGTCCAGATGGGTGGACGGGGCCACCAGCACGCTCGTGTTGAGCACCCGGTCCTGGAGGCCGCCGATGAGCTGTTCTCCCTCCGGGATCAGGATGGGCCGGTTGGTCGGGTTCGCCACCTCGAGGGATGGCACTCTTGAGGCTTGTAATTCCTCGATCACGAGACCGGAGTTCGGGCCCGTGGCGATCTCCGGCAGGTCGTTCCCAGGCAAGTAGACAGGGAACAGCGAGATCCCCAGCCGGGTGATGGGTCGGCCGACCGCCGCCCGGTCCAGATTCGGGACACCCCGGCGCCGCTTCGGGACCCCGGCCTGTCCGCCTCCGGATCTCATCACATCCTCTGCTTCGCGTGTTCCACCGAAGAAGGTTCCGGAATCTCTCGTCCGTTCCATCCTCGTCTTTCCCCGGTACTCGCTCGCGGCTCGCGAGATCGACCGGAACGCCGCGGCAGTGCCCACAGCGCTGGCCTCGAAGTTGGAGATGCTCTCCCGCCGGACCCCGATGCGCCCCCCTTCCAAGTAGCTGTCCTGGTTGGCGCCCATGAACACGAACTCCCAGCCGGCTTCCTGCCGGCGGCTGATCAACTCCGCCACGCTTGTCTGGGTATGGCGGCGAGAGGCGTTTTCCATCCCGTCGCTGAAGATCACCACCAATTGGTCTTCCGCCGGTCGATCGTCCCGGGATCGGGCTTCGATGCGCCGGTCGGCGTGTTCGATGAGATCACCGATAGCGTCCATTAGTGGGGTCGTCCCTCTGGGGCGGTAGGTGTCGGAGGTGAGTTCCGGTACGTCCTCGATACGCGCCGAATCGTGGATGATCTCGAACGGGCCCTGGCTGTCGAACTGCACGAGCGTGAGATGTGCTCTACCGGGTTCCCGGGCCTGATCGGTAACGAACGTGTTGAATCCGCCGATCACGTCCCGGGCCAGAGCACTCATCGATCCGGAACGGTCGAGTAGGAACCAGAGCTTGGCCGGCTCGGTAACGGTTTCGTCAGTCAATGTATCTCTCCTTAGGTCTGGGGTGCCCACACGCCCCGCATTTAGGTAAGACGCCGAGACCCACCGATTTATTCCGATTTGACAATAACTCTAGCCAGAGGTTCTTGTCCTGTCAACACAAACTTGATATCATTGTAGGGATGGGGTGTGACACGAAGGCTCCCGATGGATACGACCCCCGGGCGTACCCGCCGGTCGCCGTCACCGTCGATGTGGTCACATTCACCATCGTCGACAACCAACTTCAGATCCTCCTGGTCCGGCGCGGGCAGCGCCCGGACAAGGGCCTCTGGGCTCTACCTGGGGGTTTCGTGCGGGAAGACGAGGGTCTCGAGGCGGCGGCTCTCCGCGAACTTCACGAGGAGACAGGGGTTGTCGCCGAGCCGCGCCATCTCGAGCAACTCGGCACTTACGGAACGCCTGACCGCGACCCGCGGATGCGGGTGGTCACCGTCGCCTACTGGGCCATCCTCGCCAACCTCCCCGAACCCAAGGGAGGCGGAGACGCGGCCGAAGCCAGCCTCTTCTCCGTCGTGATGGTCGAAGCGGATGCTCTCAAGTTGGCCTTCGACCACGGCAACATCATCAAGGAGGCGGTGGAGAGGGTGCGCTCCAAGCTCGAATACACCACCCTGGCCGCACAGTTCTGCCCTCCCGAGTTCACCGTCAGCCAGCTACGGCGGGTCTACGAAGCCGTGTGGAACGCCCGCATAGACCCAGGCAACTTCCACCGCAAGGTCACCACAAGTCCCGACTTTCTCCGCTCCACAGGCGGTTCTACGGATCCGCGGGCAAGAGGAGGGCGTCCAGCCAAGATCTATAGCCCTGGCGAGGCGGAGTACATTTCCTCACCGATCATGAGATCTCCCTCTCCTCGCCCCACACCTCGGCGAAGACGGCCCCCTCCGGAGCAGCCGAAGCCGCCCCGCTAAAGGGCAAGGCCCAGTGCGCCAGAGGGCCAGCGGAGATCCCGGACAACAACTACAGGAAGGACCCGAGTGCCTCCAGCAGGCCGGTGGGGTTGTCGACGGGGATGACGTGGGTGCTGTTCTCCACCTGGACAAGGGTTGCGTTGCCCATGCGGCTTGCCATCTCGGCCATGACATCTTGGTTCACGAAGCTGTCGGCGGCGTGTACTAGTAGGGCCGGGGTCGCTATTCCGTCCAGCCGGTCCCAGTGGTCGTCGGAGCGGAAGGGCCAGCGTTCGAAGAAGTAGGGATCGTGCTTGGGCGCCAGCCGTCCGCCGTCGACCGGTCCGAAACTGGTCAGCGCGGTCAGCTCCAGCATCTCCTCGGGGGCGTTGGGGAAGGCGAAACCGAGGCCGGTGCGCACGTCGCCGTGGTCGGCGTGGCTGGTGGGTCGGGGGAAGAGGTCGGTCTCGCTCTGGGCGAACGACGCCTCCACGTCCACCACCACGATGCTTCCCACCCGGTCGGGGTTCTCCGCCGCGTACTGGATGGCCACCAGGGCGCCCCAGGATGAACCCATCAGGTCCACCTGGTCCTCACCGAGGGCTTCGACGAGGGCGGCCAGATCCGCCACATGGTCGGAGGTCGTGTAGTCGTGGCCCGCTGACCACTGGCTCTCTCCGTAGCCGCGGAAGTCGAGAGCCACCACCCGTCGCCGGTCACGGACACCGGCCGCCACGGCCTTCCAGTTCCAGGCGTTGCCGATCACTCCGTGCATGCATATCAGGGTCGTGCCCTCACCCCCGTAGTCCAGATAATGCAGGCGGTTGCCTTGGGACCCGGTCGTGTATCCATGCCGGACGCTCGGTGTCTCCATGTGTCTCCTCCTTGATGGGTGGCGGACGGTTGGTTGCTCGCTCCGTGAGTTTGATCATATCTATTGCATCCGTGGCCATGGCAAGCAGCGCGGTACCGAACTCCCGGCCGGATTATTACCATCACCAATATCACTTCGGCTAGTGTTGGAAGGCAAACCGGCGTTGAGAAGGTGGTCCGTATGGGTGTGTTAGACGGCAAGGTGGTCATCATCACCGGCGGCGCTCGCGGCATCGGTCGTGCCTACGCCCTCGGTGTCGCCGCGGAGGGAGCCAGGGTCGTGATCTCAGACCTGCTGGACGGCTCGCCTGTGGTGGAGGAACTGGCCGGCGCCGGCAGTGAAGCCCTGTCCGTCACCACCGACGTGAGCGACGAGGCATCCACGGTGGCCATGGCGGAAGCGGCCATGGATGGGTTCGGGCGGATCGACGTGCTGATCAACAATGCCGCCATGTTCTCCGAGACCACTCGAGGGCCCTTCACTGATGTCACCGTGGCCGAATGGGATCGCACCTTCGAGGTCAACGTCCGCGGGGTGTGGCTGTGTACCAAGGCGGTCTACCCGCACATGGCGGCCCAGGGCTCGGGCAAGATCATCAACATCGCTTCCAATACGTGTTACAAGGGAACCCTGGGCTTCCCCCATTACGTGGCCAGCAAGTCCGCCCTGCTGGGCCTCACCAGGTGCCTGGCCAACGAACTGGGCCCCGAGGGGATCACGGTCAACACGGTTTCGCCGGATCTCATCCCCAACCCGGACCTCCGTCCCACCGACGCCACCAGCGATCCCTTCGTGGTGTCGGGTCGGGCCATCCGACGCACGCAGGAGGCTGACGACATGGTGGGAACGATCATCTACCTCAGCTCCCCGGCCTCCGATTTCGTCACCGGTCAGAGCCTGCTGGTCAACGGCGGCGCCTTCTTCCTCTGAACGTGCACTCAGGACTCGAACCGGAAGGCAGGTGAGAATGGCCAAGCCGAGCATGCAGGACCTAGCCGATCCGTTCGTGCCCGAGCGCGACTCGAAGTGGTACCGGGCCATGTGGCACTTCTGGCATCCGGTCGCCTACAGCGGTGATGTGGTCGAGGGCGAGATGTTGCAGGGCCAGCTTCTCGGCGAGCGCATCCTCCTCGTCCGCCACGAGGGAACCGTCCGGGCGTTCATGGACGTATGCCGGCACAAGGGGGCGGCGCCCTCGCTGGGCTGGATCGAGAACGGCTGCATCAACTGCCCGTACCACGGTTGGTCCTACGACATGGAGGGCAACCTGGTCAACATCCCCTCCCGTCCCGAGCTCAACGGGATACTCAAGGTCAACCTGGAGCGTTACCTGTGCCGGGAGAGCGCGGGGTTGATCTGGGTGTCCCTCGTCGACGAACCTTGGGGCGATCCTCCCGGCCTGGCTGAGTGGGACGACCCTGAAATGCACTGGCAGTCGCCCGCCTACTACGACTGGAAGACCAGCGCGCCACGCCGTCTCGAGAACTTTGTCGACTTCTCGCACTTCCCGTTCGTCCACGAGAACATCCTGGGTACTCGGGACAAGGCAGAGGTAGAGGACCATGAGGTCTGGCGGGAGGGCCAGATGCTCCGCTTCGACCGCTACGTCGTGGAGCCCAACGACGACACTATGAAGGGGATCCTCGGGATATCCGACGACATCGTCACGGTGCTCAACCGCTACTACCTGAGCCTGCCGGGCACGATCTATCTCCTGCGGATCTTCCCCAACGGCAAGCGCTACGGGCTCTACATGGTCTCCGCGCCCACCGGGCCGGCGACCTGCCGGAACTTCTGGCACATCGGATCGGACTTCGCGCAGACCGATGAGGACCTGGCCTTCCTCATCGACTTCGAGTTGATGGTGCTGGATCAGGATCAGCCCGTGGTCGAGTCCCAGTGGCCCGAGCATTTGCCTGATCTACTCAGCGCCGAGATGTACATCAAGGTGGCCGACGACGTCACCCTCGCCTACCGCTCATGGCTGTTCGAGTTGGCAGCCGACTTCATGAACGAGTAGCAGGAAGGGGAGAGGACGCCGGCGGAGCGCCGGGAATCGATCGGCATGAAAGGAATGGAGGGCTCATGGGCAAGCTCGACGGCCAGGTCGTAATAGTGACCGGCGGCGCCGGTGGAATAGGGAGCGCCTACTGTCGAGGCCTCGCCGCGGAAGGAGCGTCTCTGGTAGTGGCGGATCTCGCCGACGGCTCGGAGATGGTCGCGGAGGCCGAGGAGTTAGGCGCCCGAGCCATCTCGGTGGAGGTCGACGTGAGCGACGTTGCCTCAACCGAGGCGATGGCGGCCGCCACCGTCGACGCCTTCGGGAAGATCGACGCCCTCGTGAACAACGCCGCCTTCTACCTGACGCTCACACAAGGTCCGATGGAGGAGATCTCGCCCGAGGAGTGGGATAGGTGTTTCGAGGTGAACGTCAAGGGACCCTGGCTCTGTGCCCGGGCGGTTGCGCCCACGATGAGGGCGCAGGGGAGCGGGAAGATCGTCAACATCGCCTCGATGACGGTCAACGACGGTACCCCCGGGTTCCTTCACTACGTGGCGTCGAAGGCGGCCATCTGGGGTCTGACCCGGTCCCTGGCCCGTGAGTTGGGCGACGACGGGATCTCCGTCAACACCCTGACGCCCGACTACATCCCCCACGATGCCGACTACGCCGCCAAGCAGCCCCATGTTGACGGGCTGATCATCGGTCGCCGGGCCTTCAAGCGGTCACAGGTGCCCGACGACATGGTCGGGACGCTCCTCTACCTGGTAAGCCCCTGGTCGGATTTCGTGACCGGCCAGAACATCTGGGTCAACGGAGGCTCCGGCTTCCACTAAGACAGGCTTGCGGCCGGCGCCTCCACGTGACCGGTCAGCGGTTCTCGTAGTCGGGGTACTTCCTTACGGTCACCGGTTGTCCTGAGGCCTTGCGGCTCCGGTACCACGTCTCGAACCGGATCATCCACTCATCGGAGCGGGCGATGATGGCCTCCTCATCAAGGAAGGTGAACTCCCCGTCCCGCATCAGGAACGTGCCGTCGACCATCGTGTCCGCTACGAGGGTGCCCGCGCACTTGGTCACGATCCAATAGAGCAGGTTCCCGGCGTTGAGGGGGTAGAGGGTCGTGTTCCGTCGCAGGTCCACCGTGATGATGTCGGCGCGCTTGCCGGCCTCGAGAGTCCCGATCTTGTCACCGAGCCGCAGCGCCTCGGCGCCGCCGATCGTGGCCATCTCGATGGGCACCCAGGGTTCGAACTGCGCCTCCTGGTCCAACGGGATTACGGAGTTGACGAGATAGGCCGTGTAGATGTTGTCGAAGATGTTGCCTGCCGGCATGTCCGTTCCCATGCCCAGCGTGACGCCGGCCTCCCGCAGCGTGGGCACGTCGGCCACACACCCGTGGTAGGTGGCGTTGGATTGCGGGTTGTGGGAGATCGCCACTCCGGCCTCGGCGAATACCTCCGCTTCCTGGCGGTTCACCTGGTCGCAGTGGAAGAACAGGGTCCGCTCCTGGAGGAGGTTCCTGGCCTGGAGGTAGGCGACCGTTCCTCCCCACGCGGCGTACTGGGCGTCCGACATCTCGCGGTCTTCGGGACAATTGAGCAGGTGGGTGGCGAACCCGACGTCGTATTTCTCGGCCAGTTCCATGCAGCCGAGGAGGAGCCGCTCGGTACACGAGTAGGTGCAATGCGGGTGGGTCGCGACCTGGATCCTCCCTTCTTCGGCGTTGTGGTAGTTCCGGATCGTCTCTTCGGTCTGGGCGAGGTAACCGTCATCGTCGAGGCCGTCACCGAGGAGGACGTTGCTGACGGTCTGCGGATGGATGATGAGCCGCATCCTCGACCTGACCCCGGCTCGATACGTGTCGTCCGGAAACGGGAAGGCGCTCGTGATGGTGGTGGTGCCGTGCTTGATGGCGTTACACATCGACAGCAGCGTCAGGTCATAGGTGCTCTCGCCCGAGACCCAGGTGTAGGCAGGCCAGATGAACTTCTCCAGGCACTCGGAGATCCCGGTGTATTCGAGAGACGAGGGATCGATGCCGGGAAGCAGGTTGAGGGCGTAGTTAGCCAGGTGGTTGTGCGTGTCGATCAGCCCCGGCATGACGAGCTTGCCGCTGCAGTCCATGACCTCGCCCCCCTGCACCGTGACCTCGGCACGAGGAGAGTCCGTGGGCCCACCGACGGCCTTGATCACGGGCCCGTCTACGAGTACCCAACCGCCCTCGCTCACACCCGCAGGGTTCGGTTCGGCGATGATGAACCGGCAATTGTCGAACAGGATCACGTTTGTGGCCTCCCTCCGAGACAGAGCCCGATCAACCCGGATGCCGTCTCCATGGCTTGAGGAGTCCCGTTATACCGGCTCGTTCGATCAGTTCCGCGGACCGGGCACGGGCCTCGGCGATCACCTCTGCCTCGTCTACCTTGGTGGAGGCGCCGTTCTCGTAGATCACTTCACCACCCACGATCGTCATCACTACATCGGAGCCGCGGCCGG
Source organism: Acidimicrobiia bacterium (assembly GCA_011523635.1). Taxonomy (GTDB): domain Bacteria; phylum Actinomycetota; class Acidimicrobiia; order Spongiisociales; family Spongiisociaceae; genus Spongiisocius. The sequence continues at coordinate 18,422 of WTGI01000040.1, read as the reverse complement.
CGTAGACGAGCGTGGAGATCGTCCGGTTGAGAGGCTGGAGGTGGACCCGCTCGAGGTCCACGACCGCGATGTCGGCCAACTTGCCCGGGGCCAGAACGCCCGCGTCGATCCCCAGGTAGCGGGCGCCCTCCCGGGTAGCCAGCTCCAGCGCATCCTCGGATCGGAGAGATGTGGGCTCGAGGGTGTGCAGTCGCTGCACGAATATGGCCTGTTTCATCTGCTCGAACATGTCCTGGCGATGGTCACAGGCTGATCCGTCGGTGCCCAGAGACACGGCCGCCCCCGCCGATCTGAGGTCGTTCATGCGGATGGCGCCGTCCGCCATGTAGCAGTTCGAAGTGGGACAGTGGGCGACCCCGGCGCCCGCTTCGCCCAGCGAAGCCACCTCGTCATCGTCGAACCAGACGCCGTGGGCGATGGCGGCCCTCTCGTCGAGGATGCCGGCGCGCTCCATCCAGTGGACGGGCCGTTCGCCGTAGCAGGAAATGTATGCATCCGGGTCCGTTTTGGGCGCCGAGCAGTGGATGTGCCAGCGAGTGTCGAGTTCGTGTGCCAGAGCCACTGAGTCGAGGATGAGGCTCCGTTCGATGAAGTTCCCGTCCGGCGCCGGCCAGACTCCCACCTTCCGGCCGGATGTGGCCTCGATGGCGGCCCGTGTTATCTCGAGCTCCTCTTCCGGTGGTATGGCGAAGAGGTAGTCGGGGATGTCGTAGTGCCGCGTCACCTCGGCCGGTGAACCGAAAATGCCCCGTGTTACGGTGCCGCGCAGGCCCACCTCCTCGATGGTTCTCGCCACGCCGACCGTGGTCTCGACATCCGTAGGGGCGTAATGGTCGTCGACTACTGCCGTCGTACCGGCCCGGGCGGCCTCTAGGGCGGTCAACCTGACCCCTGCCCAGGCTTCCTCCCTGCTGATCACCTGTGCGTACGGCCACATGAAATCGGTGAGCCAGGGGTAGAGCGGCATCCCCTCGCCCAGCCCTCGGCCGAGGCTCTGGAACATATGGGTGTGGGTATCCACGAAGCCGGGCAGAACCGCCTTGCCGGTGCAATCGATCACCCTCGCGGCGCGGTATTGCTTGAGATCGCCCGGTGCGCCGACGGCGAGGATCCGGTCGCCCCGGATGGCTACGGATCCCGGTTCGTGGACACGCCGCTCGTCATCCACCGTGATCACCGATCCGTTGGTGAGCAACAGATCGCAAACCGTGTCGTGCTCGGCCTTCATTTTGTGCCTCACTCCTACGCGCGTCCAGACCGAAGTGTATTATTGCCGAGAGCGATATTGCTCACAGTGATATCGCGAGCGGAAGATGGCGTCCTAGAGCCGGACACCGGACTCCGAGCAAGCACCCGCTCCGGACCAGGGAGGGACAAAAGAAGATGAGACTAAGAACCCCACTACTCAGCCTGGCCCTCGTTCTTGCTGTCCTTGGAGCGGCGTGCGGGGACGATGCCGCTACCACCACCACTGCGGCGCCCGCCACTACGGCGGCGCCCACGACCACTGCCGCACCTACTACTACAGCTGCTCCCGAGCCTGAGGAACCGTCGGTCTTCCGGGTCGCCTACCTTGCTCCGGGACCCATCGACGACCCCTGGTACACGTCGATGCTGGACTCCTTGAGTCGCCTCGCGGAGGAGAGCCCGTACGGCCTCGATATCTCGCACGAGTGGTTCGAGAATATTGCCTATGCCGACGGCGAGCGGGTGGTCCGCGATCTGGCCTCGAGCGGCGAGTACGAGATGATCCTCGCCGGGAGCACCTACAGCGACGCCGTCTCCGCGGTGATGGAGGATTACCCCGACGTCGCGTTCGTGTACGCGGGCTCAGGGAACGAGCCGCTGGGCGGGAACGCCTTCTGGATCGACACCTTCATCCACGAACCGGCCTACCTGACCGGAGTGGTGGCGGGTCTGATGACCGAGACTGGCAAGATCGGTATCGTGGCCAACTTCCCGTTCCCCAACGTCAACGCACCTGTGAACGGCTACATCGCCGGGGCGCGGTCGGTCAACCCGGATGTGGAGTGGGACGTGACCTTCATCGAGAGCTGGTGGGACCCGGCCACCGCCAAGGAGGCCGCCGCGGCCCAGATCGCGGCCGGCGCCGACGTGCTCTACGCCGTCGTCTTCGGCGTGTTCGAAGCCGCCGAGGAAGCCGGCGTCTACGGGGTCGGCGACCTGGCCAACGTGGAGGCCCTGGCACCCGGCGTGGTTCTCACCAGCACCGTCGCCAAGTGGGATCAGGCCATCGCCGAGGTCATCGATGCCTGGTGGGCCCACCACGCCAACGGTGTTCCCATGAACGCCCCGATGGAACGGATCATGTTCCTGATGCCGGAGGGCGGCGGTGACATTGCTCCGCTCAACGAGGCACTGGTACCGGCAGATGTGCGCGACAAGGTACTCGAGGTGCGGGACCAGATCCTGTCCGGCGAGCTGGTGGTGGAACTCAACGACGCTCCGGCCGAGTAACCGGGGCTTCGGGGATTCTCGACCGGGGAGGCGGCGTCACCGTCTCCCCGGCATGGTCCCGCGAGCCGGAAGCTGCCATCGAGCGCCTTATCGTATCTGTGCGGTCAACGTATCCGCTCGGGCAGTGGCGGTCCAGACCCTTGATCGCGGCCCGCCCGATCCTTCGGGAACCATCCCGCCGAAGGCAAGAGCCGTGGACCGGGCCGCTTGACAGAGTAATATAGATGCTACCAATATTCGGCTACTCGACCAGGGGAATGGAGCAGTGGTGGCGGACGGAACCTTTGACGGGATCATCATCGGTGGCGGCTATAACGGGCTGACATTGGGCGGGTACATGGCGCGCCAGGGCCTCCGCACTCTTGTTCTCGAGCGGCGGCTGGCGTACGGCGGTGCGACCATCACCGAGGAGGTCACCAAGCCCGGCTTCTACCACAACCTGCATGCGAACTTCATCTGGTCATACGGGCCTCCCCACCAGGACTTCGAGCTACATCGCTACGGACTCAAGCTGATGCGCGGCGAGGTGGAGCGGGCCTACCTGTTCGAGGACGGCGCCGAGCTCCTGACCTACACCGACGACCCGCAGCGGACCTACCGCCAGTTCAAGGACGTCATTCCCAAGGCGGACCTGGACACGATGGAGGACATCTACCACCGCTTCCTCACCAAGGTGGAGGAGGAGTTCTACGCCCCGCCGAGACCCACTCCGGAGCGTGGTCGGGGACTGGACGGCGCCGATCGGGCGGAGTACCAGAAGATGTGCGACATGAGCGGCCGCGAGCTGCTCGACTACCTCTACGAGAGCGACCGCCTCAAGACCTGGATCGCCATGAACGCCTGCGTGCGGGGGATGCCCGACTTCGCCACCGGGGTGGGGGACTTCTTCATGCGCTACGCCGCCTCGCCCCGCCTGAGCATCGTGAGGGGCGGGACTCACCAGATCGCCCAGTCGCTGGCCGCCTTCTTCCATGCCAACGGGGGTGTCATCCTCACCGGGGAGCATGTGGACAAGATCATCATCGAGGGAGGCCGGGCGGTGGGCGTCCGGACCTCCGAAGGGAAGACCTTCCGTGCCGAGAAGTTCGTGGCCTCGGCCGTGGACCCGCCGGCCACCTTCCTGCAGATGGTGGGGGAGGAGCACCTTTCTCCCGACATCGTGGAGAGGTGCCGCGACTGGGAGATCGAGTACCACACGGCGCTCTTCGGTTTCCACGCCGCCTCGGAGGTTGCGCCCGACTACTCCACCAAGTACTCGGAGGACGCCAACAAGGGCCTGGCCATCTTCTTCGGGGTGAACACCCTCGAGGAACTTGACCGGCACTGGGAGGAGATCGGCAACGGTCAGATACCTTCGGCGCTGGGCGGAGACGCCTGCTGCCACACCGTGATCGATCCTTCCTACGCGCCCGTGGGCGGCCACACCCTGCTGTTCTGGCAGTTCGGCCCCCCGGCCGACAAGCTCGAGAACGGCGCCAAGACGTACGACGACATCAAGGACGACCTGCTGGAACGGATGCGGGCCCGCTGGGCCGAGTACGCGCCCAACCTCACCAGGGACAACATGCTGGCGACCTACGCCTACACCCCTGACGACATCCAGAACCGGATCATCAACATGGTCGGCGGGGGATGCCGCCAAGGCGCCTACACCAACGACCAGTGGGGCATCAACCGGCCCTTCCCGGAGGCCAGCGGCTACCGCACCCCTATCGAAGGCCTCTACATGTGCGGCTCGGCCTGCCACCCGGGCGGTTCGATCCACTTCGGTCCGGGCTACAACGCCGCCAATGTCATCGTGGAGGACCTCGGGATGGAGCGGTGGTGGCCTCCGTACCGGATCCTGGGCAAGCCTGTGCTGTCGCGCACGTGAAAAAAACGAGATGATGACCTGCGGGCCGCTCGCTATCCTTCACTAAGTCACGCTTCGTGATCCGAGGGCCAGGCTTCCCGACAGATGGTGTCCCCGATGGGGCCTCGGGCGGAGAGAAGATCGCACTCTTGGTGAGAAAGCGACCTGAGAAGAGGAGGAAAGTCCTTATGAGGAAGCTCATGGACCGCCGGGTCTTAACGCTGGTAACGATGGTGACCGCCCTGGCTCTGCTTGCCGGTGCATGCGGCGGGGACGACGAGCCGGCTGCCACCACTGCGGCGCCCGCCACCACTGCGGCGCCCGCCACCACGGCTGCCCCGACCACCACGGCTGCCCCGACCACCACGGCTGCGGCCCCGGCGACCACCGAGGCCGAGATGACGGAGACCACGGAAGCAGCGCCGATGGGCCCGACCGAACTGGACGTGGCCATGATCATGCTGGGCACCAAGGAGGAGGGTTGGTACGCCACCTTCATCGACTCGGTCCACCGGGTAGCCGACGAGGCACCTCACGGCTTGACGATCACCCTCGAGCAGATCGAGGAGATTCCCTACGCTGACGGAGAGCGGGTGATCCGGGACCTGGCCCAGACCGGTGATTACGAGATCATCGTGGCGCACAGCACCTACTCGGATGCGGTCGCCGCGGTCAAGGACGACTTCCCCGACATCCTGTTCGCCTTCTCCGGGTCCGGCAACGAGCCCACCGGCGGCAACGGTTACTGGATCGACGTGTTCATCCACGAGCCCGCCTACCTGGCCGGGATCATCGCCGGGGCCATGACCCAGACCAACCACATCAGCGGGGTGGCGGCTTTCCCGTTCCCCAATGTCAACGGCCCGCTCAACGCGTTCATAGACGGCGCCCGGTTCGTGGCCCAGCAGATGGGCAAGGGTGAAATCACCTTCGATGTGGCCTACATCGAGAGTTGGTTCGACCCCGCCACGGCCCAGGAGGCCGCCGCCGCCCAGATCGCGGCCGGTTCCGACATGATCTATGCCGAGCGCTTCGGTCCCTTCGCGGCCATCGAGGAGGCGGACGGTGTGTTCGGCTTCGGACACTTCACCGATCAGCTCGGACTTTCCCCCGTGGTGCTGACCAGCGCGGTCGCCCGCTGGGACGCCGCCTTCATGGATCTGGTTGATGCCTGGTACGCCTACACCACCGAGGGCGTTCCGTACGATGCCCCGATGGAGCGGATCGTCTACACGTCGATGGTCGATGGCGGGTCGGCGCTCGGAGAAATGAGCGACCTGGTTCCGGCTGACGTCCAGGACGGCGTCGCTCAGGCCGAAGCGGCCATACTGGGCGGACTTCTGAGGGTTGAACTGAAGACCGATCCGATCGAGTAGGGCCCGATCACCCGAATGAATCCAACACCTCAGGGGAGCGAATTCGGTGACTGAGACGATCCTCGCTGTGGATCGGGTCACCAAGCGCTTCCCTGGGGTGGTTGCCAACGACGCGGTGAGCGTCGATATCCACCGCGGGGAGATCCACTGCGTTCTGGGCGAGAACGGGGCCGGCAAGACCACCCTGGCCGACATCCTCTACGGGGTTTACCGCCCTGACGAGGGGACGGTGACCTTCAGAGGTGAGCCGCTCGAGCTGCATACGCCCGGCGACGCCATCGCGGCCGGTATCGGCATGGTGCACCAGCACTTCGAGTTGGTCCCGCCGATGTCGGTGGTCGAGAACGTTGTCATCGGAACCTCCGCCAGCCAATGGCTCGATCTGTCTGAGGTAAGGGGCCGGCTCAACGAGTTCTTCCAAAACTATGACGTGGAGATCGATCCCGAAGCCGAAGTTGGGCGGCTATCCGTCGGAGAGCAGCAATGGGTCGAGATATTCAAGACCCTCTACTTCGGCGTGGAGATCCTGATTCTCGACGAGCCCACCGCGGTTCTCACTCCCCAGGGCGTTCAGGAGCTCTTCCGCATCCTCCGCCGGATGCGGGACGAGGGCTTGACCATCATCCTGATCACCCACAAGCTCAAAGAGGTCATGGAGCTGTCCGACCGGGTGACGGTATTGCGTCTCGGCAAGGTGGTCGGAACCGTCAATACGGCCGATGTCGAGATGCGGGATCTGGCCCAGATGATGGTGGGACGCGAGGTGCTATTCCAGTTCGACAAGGAGCGGTCGCACCCCGGCGGTCCGGTCGTCGAGGTGGACGAGATCCATCTCGCCAGCGTAACCGGTCGTGGCTCCCTGAAGGGTCTCTCTCTCACGGTCCATGCCGGGGAGGTGGTCGGCCTGGCCGGTGTGTCCGGCAACGGTCAGAACGCCCTCTTCGACGCTCTGGTCGGGGTCGAGAAGCCCTCCAGCGGAGCCATCCGGATCGGTGGGGTGGAGACCGCCGACCTGTCCGCCAACCGGATCGCGCAACTCGGGGTGGCCAGCGTCCCGGCCGACCGGATCGCGCAAGGCCTCCTGATGGACTTCAGGGTCAAGGAGAACCTGGTGCTAGGCCGTCACCGCTCAAAGCCCTTCTCCAGGGGTGGGGTCCTCAACCGCGGCGCGATCGACGGATTCGCCACCGAGTCGATCGAGGGATTCGACATCAGGACCCCATCGTCATCGCAACCCACCCGGACCCTCTCGGGCGGCAACCTGCAGAAGGTGATCATGGCCCGTGAGCTGTCCGGGGAGCCGAAGCTGTTGGTCGCCCACCAGCCCACCCGCGGGCTGGACATCTCCGCCAGCGAGTACGTCAGGCGCAGATTGCTCGAGGAGCGGGACCGTGGCGCAGGGGTGCTGTTGATGTCCGAGGACCTTGACGAGATATTCCAGCTCTCGGACCGGATCGCGGTGATCTACGACGGCCGGATCGTCTCGGAGACCACCCCCGAGCAGGCCGATCTCGAGTCTCTCGGCCTGAGTATGGCCGGAGCAGATGCGGTCGAGGCGGGATCAGCGTCGTGACCGACCGGACCCCAGCCGATACTCAGGCGCCGGACGGCGGCGGCCGCCGGGATCCGCTGTCGATGCTGTTCCAGTCCGGGGCGTGGCGGTTCGAGAAGAGGCTGGTGGTCCGCCCCTGGCACGAGTTCCTCACGCTGGTCGCCGCTCTCGTGGTGGCGGTGGGCATCATCGCCGGCCTGGTGCTGGTTATCGGAAAGAGTCCGGCTGACTCCTTCGCCGCCCTGTACAACGGTGCCTTCGGCACCCGGGAGTCCACCCTGGAAACCCTGGTGCAGGCGACACCCCTGATCCTTACCGGCCTGGCGGCCGCGATCGCCTTCCGGGCCGGGGTCTGGAACATCGGCGGCGAGGGACAGTTCTTCGCCGGCGTCATGGGTACGTGGTTCGTCTACGACCTGTGGGGAGGGCTACCGGCGCCGCTGCTCTTCGTGTTGATGTTCATCTTCGCCGCAATCGCGGGCGCCGCGTGGGCATCGGTGGCCAGCGGGCTGCTGGTCCGGTACGGCACCAACGAGATCCTCACCACCGTGATGCTCAACTTCGTGATCCTCTACATCCTCTCCTACCTGCTGGCCGGGCCCTGGCAGTCGCCCGACACCTTCTACTACCAGACCGTACGGATGGCGGACACCACCTACCTGCCGCGGTTCGTCGCCGGCAACCGCCTTCACTGGGGGTTCGCCATCGCGCTGATCGCCGCGCTGTTCGTGTACTGGCTCATCAGGCGCACCACGCTGGGATACGAGATAAGGGGGATCGGCTCCAACGTGGTCGCCTCCCGCTACAAGGGCATCAGGGTGGGTACCGTGACCCTCGCGACCATGGCCATCTCGGGAGCTCTGGCCGGCATTGCCGGCGCCGGGGAGTTGCTGGGGCTCCACCATCGTGTCCAGCTCGACATCGCCGAGGGCATCGGTTTCACGGGCATCATCATCGCCCTGGTGGCCCGGCTGCATCCGCTCGGCGTGATCGTGGCCGCCATACTGTTCGGCGCCCTCGTCAATGGGTCCACCGCCATGCAGTATGAGACCGGCATCCCGAAGGCGCTGGTGTTCGTGATCGAGGGGACCACGCTCGCACTGGTCCTGATCGCGGCGATGGTGTCCCGATACCGGATCCGGAAGGCCGGCTGACATGGAAGATCTCTTCACCAGCGCTGTCCTCGTAGGGATCTTCTGGGCCACGTTGCGGATCGCCACGCCCCTGCTTCTGGCCGCCCTGGGCGAGTTGGTCTGCGAGAGCAGCGGGATACTGAACCTGAGCCTCGAAGGAACCATGACGATGGGCGCCTTCGCGGGATTCTATGTGGCCAACGAGACGGGCAGCATCCTGGCCGGCTTGGTGGCGGCCGGGGTCGGCGGAGCGTTCCTGTCGCTCATCATGGCCCTGATGACCGTAACCGCCAAGGTGAATCAGGTGGTCGCCGGCCTGGCTCTCAACATCCTGGGTCTCGGACTGGCCTTCTTCTGGTACCGGTCCATCTACGAGGCCGAGGGAAGCATCGATATCCCCACGGTCGAGACCATGCAGGCTCCCTTTGAGTTCTTCCCGATTCCCTGGCTGACCATGCTCGCGTTCGTGATGGTCCCCGTCGTCTGGGTGTTCCTCTACCGGACCAAGTACGGGCTCGAATTGCGGAGTGTCGGGCACAATCCCGAGGCGTGCGACATGCGCGGGGTGGGCATCATCTCGCGCCAGTACGTGGCGGTGGTGTTCGGGGGAGTGATGGCCGGTCTGGCCGGGTCCTTCCTCTCCCTGGGGTCGACCGGCTTGTTCTTCCCCGACATCATCTCGGGGAGGGGTTGGATCGCGCTGGCGATCGTCATCTTCGGGAACTGGAGGGCCACCTGGGTGCTGGTCGGGTCGTTGCTGTTCGGATTCCTGGAGGCCACCCAGCTCGCTCTCCAGGCAAGCGATGTCGACCTTCCCTACCAGCTCCTGCTGGCGTTGCCGTTCGTCCTCACCATCGTGGCGCTGGTCTTCAACCGCAGCCGCTCCAACGTGCCGCTGTCCCTCACGATCCCCTACCACCGGGGCGAACGCTGACCGACGGGTCGTGCATGAGTTCTAGCTGCCATTTCGCGACAGACCGTCAGCGCATATGTTAGATTGCATCAATAATTTGACCTAGCAGGGTCCTGTTTCGGGGTCGAGTCAGGAGGTCGGGCAGGCAATGACGTTAGATAGTCCCACCCGCATCAACCCGATGATCCGCCATCGGGCCAGCCACATCGGCCGGGCCGTGCCCCGCCGGGAGGATCGATCCTCGTTGCTGGGCCGCCAGCGCTACATCGCCGATCTCAAACTACCCGGCATGCTCGAGGTGGCCTTCGTGAGGAGTCCCGAGGCCCATGCCCGGATAGTCAGCATCGACACCGCTCCCGCCCTCGCCCTTCCGGGTGTGCATGCGGTGTTCACCGGGGCCGACCTGGCGGACGTGGGCCTGTTCCCGCACAAGATCCTCTACATCCAGCCGGTAAGCCAGCCCGCCCTCGCCGTGGACCGGGTGCGCTTTGTCGGGTCGGCCTACGCGGCTGTGGTCGCCACCGACCGGTACGTAGCGGAGGACGCCGCTACGCTGGTGGCGGCTCACACCGAGTTTGAGCCGCTCCCGGCCGTGGCCGACCTGGATCAGGCCCTGGCCGCTGACGCTCCCAGGTTGTACGACGACTGGCCGGACAATTACCTGGTCAACTTCCCGGCTGAGAAGCCCGAGGTGACGCAGGCCTTTGAAGAGGCCGACCACACTTTCAGCGACACCTACGTGAGCCAGCGCCAGACCGGACTTCCCCTCGAGTGCCGGGGTGTCCTCGCCGATGTGCACGACGGCTATTTCACGGTGTGGTCCTCCACCCAGAGCCCACACATCGTCCGCACCACGATTGCCGAGATGACCGGCATCCCCGAGCCGAAGATCAGGGTGATCGCCCCGGCCATGGGGGGCGGGTTCGGCACCAAGACCCACATATATCCCGAGGATGTGGTCGTGCCATGGATCGCCGGCAAGCTGGGACGCCCGGCCCGCTGGCTCGAGGATCGCTTCGAGAACCTGGTCTCGGCGGTGCATGCCCGAGATCAGCGCCACGATGTGGACGTCGCCTATGACGACGACGGGACAATCCGGGCCATCCGCTGTAAGGCCTACTGCGACGTGGGATCAGGCGAGATCTTCATGCCCGGCACCGCCACCGTCTTCGTCACCGGCGGGGTCTTGACGGGGGCCTACGACTTTCCGAATATGGAAGTGCATCACTTCTGCGTGGTCACCAACAAGACCCCGAGCGGCGCCTACCGGGGCTTCGGATCCCCTGAGGGGTTGTTCGTCATGGAGCGCATCATCGACCGGGTGGCTCGCCTCACCGGGACGGACCGGGTGGAGATCCGGCGCCGCATGATCCTCCAGGAGGACCAGATGCCGTACGTAATGCACGGCGGAGGGAGGGTCGACTCCGGGTCGCATTCCAAGGGATTCGAGCGGGCCGTGGAGATAATCGGCGAGTCGCTCGAGCGGGTGCGGGCCCGGTACGCCGACGATCTCGATGTGCGGGTTGGGGTGGGCTTTACCAACTACGTGGAGCCCACAGCCCCGACCTACCACCTCACGACCGGCTTCTGGGCCGGTGGTGATTCGGCGACGATCCGGGTCGATCCCGACGGTTCCGCCCGGGTAGGACTCGGGACTACCGCCCTCGGACAGGGTACCGAGACCACCGCCGCCCAACTGGTGGCAGATTCCCTGGGGTTGGATCCCGACGATGTCACGGTCATCATGGGTGACACGGACCGGGCCCCCTACGGGCTGGGTGCGTGGGGCAGCCGCTCGGCCATCGTGATGAGCGGATCGATACTCATGGCGGCCGATCGGCTGATCACCAAGGCCCGAAACATTGCTGCCCACCTGCTGGAGGCGGCCGCCGAGGACGTGGTGCTGAGCGACGGCAACTTCCATGTCTCCGGCAGCGATGCTCCCACGGTGAGTTGGTCCCAGGTGGCCACATCCGCCTGGGTTCGCACGCTGGACCTACCTAGCGGTATGGAGCCCGGCCTGGAGATGTCGGGCTACTTCAACCCACCCGAGCTCGAACACCTTCCCGATATGTCAGGCAAGGTCAACGCGGCGGCCAGCTGGTCGAACGGCGCCCACGCCGGCGTGGTGAGCGTCCGAGTCAGTACCGGAGAGGTCAAGCTCGAGGACTACGTGGTGGTCCACGACTGCGGCACGATGATCAACCCGATGATCATCGACGGGCAGGTCCACGGGGGAGTGGCGCAGGGGATCGCGGGAGCGATGTACGAGCACTTCCAGTACGACTCCGAGACCGCCCGACCCCTGTTCGCCTCCTTCATGGAGTACCTGTATCCCACCTGTTCCGAAGTGCCGGCTATGACCGTAGAGCATTTCGAGACACCCTCACCCGAGCAGCCGCTCGGCGTCAAGGGTTGCGGGGAAGGCGGAACCATCGGCCCGGCCGCGGTGGTCGCCGGCGCCGTGGACGACGCTCTCGCCGACCTCGGGGTGGAGATCAAGGCCACCCCGGTCACCCCTTCGGCGATTCGCCACGCCATACGGGAAGCAACCGCCGGAGGGGGTGAGCGATGAAGCCTGCCGCGTTCGACTACTACCGTCCCGCCACCGTGGAGGACGCCTTGGCCGCACTCGGTACCTCGGAGACGGCCAAGGTCTTGGCGGGAGGGCAGAGCCTGATTCCCGCCATGAACTTCCGGCTCTCCCAGCCCGACCTCCTGGTGGACATCGGCGGCGTGGAGGGTTTCGACCGGCTGGACGTCGGACCCTCCGGCGTCATGATCGGCGCATCGGTCACCCAGAGCCGGGTGATGGCGTCCGATGAGGTGGCGGAGGCGGTTCCCGGGCTCCGGCGGGCTCTGCGCCATGTCGCCCATCTCCAGATCAGGAATCGGGGAACGGTGTGCGGCAGCATCGCCCATGCCGACCCGGCCGCCGAGTTGCCCGCGCTGGCGATCGCGTGCGGCGCCACCCTGTTCCTCCGGGGACCGGCGGGGGAGAGGACCGTGGATGCGGGCGACTTCTTCCTGGGCCCGTTCTGGACGGACCTCGGCGAGGGAGAGATCATTACCGGAGTTCACTTTCCGAGCGAGCCGACGGACACCGTCACGCTGATGGATGAGCTGGCCTGGAGGTCGGGTGACTTCGCCATCACCGGGGTGGCGGCGGCTGTGGCCACCCGAGACGGATGCGTGAGCGGCGCCCGCCTGGTCAGCTTCGGGGTGAGCGGGGTGCCTAGCCGGATGGCAGCCGCCGAGCGAGCCGTTCTCGGCTTCGCTCCGGGGGATGACAGCTCGGCTCTGTACGGAGCCGCCTATGAGGACGGCGGGGACGCGGTGGATGACATTCACGCCACGGCGGAGTACCGGAGGGAGGCGCTGGGCGCCCTGGCGGTAAGGAGCGTCCGTGCGGCGGTGACATCCAACGGACACGGGACGGGGGTGTGATGGCTTCCAACCATGGATCCAGAGAGGCCGATGTATCGGTCACGATCAACGGGACGCAGGTGACACACCGGGTTCCCGCCCGTTTGCTGCTCTCAGACTTCATCCGCGACGTGGTTGGCTTGACCGGTACCCATGTGGGGTGCGAGCACGGTTACTGCGGGGCCTGTACGGTGATCGTCGACGGCGATGCCATCCGCTCGTGCTCGACCCTGGCCGTCCAAGCCGACGGGAGCACCATCCGGACCGTGGAGGACCTCGCCACGGACGGGGACCTCACCCCGATGCAGCAGGCCTTCCACGAGAACCACGCCATGCAGTGCGGCTTCTGCACTGCCGGGTTCCTGATGACCTTGGAGAGTGTCGACCCCGACGACTACCGGGAACCGGAGCAGGTGGTGGATCTGCTCTCGGGCAACATGTGCCGCTGCACGGGGTACCAAAACATCGTCAACGCGGTCTGCTCGGTGTGGGGAGTAGAGCGGAACTGAGGGCCTAGGAGGCGAGAATGACCAGCCGGCACGCCACCAGCGACTACCTCGACGTTGCCGCCGAAAACCGGCTGTACGAGGAGATGCGGGACAACTTCTGGTTTCCGGTCGCATACTCCGATGATCTCAAGGACGAACCCCAGGCCTTCACCCTGTTCGAGGAGCAGCTGGTGGTGGTGCGGCTCGATGGCGCGCCCCGCGTGTTCGAGGATCTGTGCCGGCACCGGGGAGCGGCCCTTTCCCTCGGCAAGGTCATCGACGGTTGCGAACTCCGTTGCGGCTACCACGGCTGGACCTACGACGCCGAGGGCCGCGTCACCCGGGTTCCGGCCCGCGAGGAACTCTCGCCCGCCTTCCGGAACATCCGGGTGCCGTCGTTCCCGACGGTCGAGGTGTCGGGTCTGATCTACACCACGCTCGGCGACCCCAAGTTCCCGCCGCCGGCCATTCCCGAGATCGACGACCCGAGCTACCAATTCCTGCATCTCGACATCTACGAGTGGAACTGCTCCCTGCCCCGCCGCCTGGAGAACTACTTCGACTTCTCCCACTTCGCCTGGGTTCACGACGGGATCCTGGGTGACAGCAGCCAACCCCGGATCGAGGACTATGACGTGGACAAGGTCGGGGGAGAGCTCCGGTTCCTCGCCGGTCCCTTCGTCGAGTTCACCGACAACGTCAAGAACAACCCCGAGTCGGGCGCCGCGGAGACCTACGAAGCCTGGAAGCGCTACCGGGTGTTCCTGCCCAATGCGATGAAGCTGAACAGCAGCGCCGGGCCGGTCGAGGACTACGTGCTCTGGGTGGCGGTGGCGCCGGTCCACCGCAAGCGAACCCGCTGCTTCACCTACGTGGGCCGCAACTATCCCGGCTCTGATGACGACTTCCGGGCCTTCGCCCAGATGGTCACCGACCAGGACCGCCCTATCGTCGAGTCCCAGCGGCCGGAGGAACTCCCCGCTGACCTGGCCGCCGAGATGCATGTCCGGGGCGCCGACCTCGGGACCTTGGAGTACCGGCGGTGGCTGCTCGACATCGCCAACGGAGTAATCGAACCAGCCCCGGCCTGATAGCCGGGCTCGTCAGACCCGCGACCGAACAGTTGAGCACCTAACCGCGCACCCTCGCTCGGGCATGCTGCTGCTCCTCTCGGGACCTCGCGTGCGGCTGACACGGTGCCGGCTGAGGGTGGAGAAGTGGCACTTCCGACCGGGAGAGTGCTGAACGCGACCCGGACGGATCGCTCGTGGCAAGGCAGGTTGGTCTGCGGGTCTCGACCTGTTGACACGTCGCGAACCCCCTGTGTATGGTTCAAAAAAGCGCTCGGAGATCGACGTGCGTCACAAAGTTGCAACCGACATCGGTGGAGTCTTCGCCGATCCGTCCTCACAACCGTTACGCACGCCCTTCACCGGTTCGCAGGTTCCCTTGACCACCACGGACTTTGCCGGCAAGTTGATCGCGCTCCGGGAGCGTGGGAGCAGCGCCGCCGGCGACCGGGATCTTCCTCCTCCTCACCATGCTCGGGTTTGACACCTCTGTCGAAGGGAGGTGTCGCCCTAGTGGGCTGCGCCGTGCTCCCCGACCATGGGACAGCTTGCCGATGAGACTCGGCGAGCAGACGATGGCGAAGTTCCCCCTATGCATCACGTCGGCGCCTGATCGGCTGACGGCGGGCGCCCGGGTCCTGGTCGGGACCGGTAGGGGCGGCAGTCAGGGTACGTCCCGCCGCCTTGTCATCCGCAAGAGAGGTACCGGACCGCGAATGTAGGTACGAGCCGCCAGGACTACGAACCGTCAGACGGAGATCTGACTATAGGAGGAGAGCCGACATGGAGAGACAGAGAAGAACGAGGTTGGTGGTTGGTCTGGCGTTGGTACTCGGCCTGCTGTTCAGTGCATGCGGTGCTGAGACCGAGACTGCCGATGCTCCGGCTACGACGGCAGCTGCCCCGGCGACGACGAGTGCCGCACCCGAGACGACTGCGGCGGCGCCGGAGACGACGACCGCTGCCGAGCCGCCGGCCACTACCCAGGCGGCTATGGAGGAAGAAGTCCACACGTTGCGGATAGCGGTCTCCGGCGACCTACCGTCGATCGATCCCATCTTCGGGCAGAACACGCTCACGAACATGACGTTGAAGAACATATACGCGCAGTTCCTGTTCTACGAGCCGCCTGAGGGCGAGGTGGGCGCGTTCGCCAAGGCCAACATCTCGAAGCGGATCGGACGCGCAGTGGAGCGGATCGAGTATTCGGACGGCGGTCGAACGGTGACCATGCATATCCGGCAAGGAGTCACCTTCCCGACAACCGGTAACCCGATGACGGCAGACGACTTCCTGTGGTTCTACGAGCGTGCGTTCTGCGCCAAGGCGAGCACCATGTTCAACTCGAACTCCTACGGCGTGATGTCAACCGATCAGGTGGAGAAGATCGACGACTACACCATCCGGGTCACGCTCGAGAATCCTTCGCCGATCATCGAGAACCAGATCCGGGCCCAGGTCGCGGTGATACTCGACTCGGAGGCGATCAAGCCACACATCACCGAGGACGACCCGTGCGGGAACGAATGGATCGCCCAGAACTACGCCGGCAACGGTGTCTACCGCCTTGTCGAGTGGGATCGCGGCCAGCGGATCGTGTTCGAGGCCAACCCCGCGTGGGCATGGCCCGAGCCCTACTTCGGCCGGGTCGAACTCCTGGTCATACCTGATGCCAGCAACCGGATCCTGCTGCTCGAGACCGGCGAGGTCGACATGGCGATGGACCTAGACGAACGCCAGCTGGCCCGTCTCGATGAATCGGGTACTGCCAACGTTCTCAAGATCCCGGGCCGGAGGACCCTGCGGCTCCTGTTGAACAACGAGATGCCACCGTTCGACATCCGCGAGGTGAGGCAGGCCCTCAACTACGCGGTTCCGTACGAGACGATCATCAACGACATCCTGCAAGGCACGGGCGTGCACATACCGGGCCCGGTCTCGCCGAACTCGACCTATTACCAGGACTTCGGGTTCGAGGATCTGCAGAAGTACACGTATGATCTCGACACGGCGAGGGCGTTGCTGGCGGAAGCAGGCTTCGCCGACGGATTCGAGTTCACGCTGATGATCCCGCAAGGCAATACGTTGGTAGACGAGATCGCCACGTTCCTGCGGTCCGAGTACCAGAAGATCGGTGTCACCATGAACATCGAGCGGGCGACCGGCGCCGTGCTTGCCGAGGCCATGGGTCAGGCGACCGGGGACGCCTACTTGCGTGGATGGTTCACCGACTTCGTGGATGAGCCGTTCTTCCACTTCAATCTCTGGTGGAGGACCAAATCCGTGATCAACTGGACGCAGTACACCGACCCCCGCATGGATGAGATCGTCGCGGCTCTCAAGGTCACGACCGACAAGGACGCCCAGCGGGAGCTCGCCCGGGAGGGAATGGCGCTCATCATCAACGATGCTCCCGAGGTGTGGATCGCGGGCGGCGCGACACAGGTCGCCTTGGCGCACGGGCTCCTGGGCTACGTGCACGAGCCGGACGAGCTGCCTATATGGGGAAGCCTCTACAGGGAGGGATAGCGGCCGCCGCGCCGGAGTCTTGAAGCCCTGAAGAACTCGGAGGGTGCTGGGAAGCGTCGAAACCCAGGCGTTTCCCGGCACCCTCCCGGCCATCGATGGAGCCTGAGCAGGTAACGGACCACAGGAGGTCAGCGAGTGGCCACCTCGACAGAGCCTGAACTCGACGGGGACGGTTCGACCGGCCCTCCGGCGGCCGCGGGCGAACCGGCCTCCACCACCCGCGCCGACGTGTTCATTTACGTCGCCAGGAAGCTGGGAGCGCTCGTCCTGGTGTCGCTGCTCGTCGCGACGCTCACCTTCGTGGTGAGCCGGGCTACGGCAGACCCTTCCTTCCTGATGGTGGGCCAGGACGCCACTGACGAGATCATCGCCGCCCGTCGCGCCGAGATGGGTCTCGACCAACCCATGTATCGCCAGTGGGCCTCGTACATGGCGGACCTGGCAAGAGGCGATCTCGGGATTTCCAGACGGACCTTTGCCCCGGTCGGCGGAGAGATCTGGGAGCGGCTCCCGGCGACTGTCGAGTTGGCGGGCGCGGCGTTGCTGCTGTCTCTGCTGGTGGCGATTCCGGGTGGCATCCGGGCCGGATTGCGGCCCGAAGGTTGGGCGGATCGAATCGTCGGTTCGGTCGCGCAGCTCGGTGCTGCCATACCCAATTTCTGGCTGGGCCTGATGCTCATCTACTTCGGTTTCTACTGGCTCGGGTGGTTTCCCGCACCAACGGGGCGCGGGCTGTTCGCGCTCGACACCGAAGCGATCACCGGCATCGTCACCATCGATGCCCTAATCGCTCGTGACTGGACGGCTGCGCGCGAGTCGATCCGGCATCTCCTGTTGCCGGCCGTCACCCTGGCGTCGGGTGTGATGCCCCCTATCCTCAACGTGACGCGCAACGCCACGGTGAGCGTCGTGAACTCGCCCTACTACGAGGCCGCGCTGTCCTTCGGGGTTTCGAGGCGAACCGTGAAGTGGAGGCTCCTTCTCCCGAACATCGCCGCTCCGGTCATCAACATCCTGGCCATCACCATCGGCTTCCTGATGGGAGGCGCCGTGCTTGTCGAGGTCGTGTTCTCGTGGCCCGGAATCGGGAAGTACGCGGTTGACGCCATGGACAGCTCCGATTACAACCCGGTGCTCGGTGTGGTGCTCCTCGCCTCGGTCACCTACGTCCTCGTGTACCAGATCGCCGACCTCGTCACCTTTGCCATGGACCCTCGCCTGCGGATATCGCGGTGATGGGACCACGGCAGCGGCCACCCCTTTTCCGGCCAAGAGCTGTAGCCGGGAGCTCCTACTCAGGGGGCGACGCCGATGGCGGTTGACCTGCGGGCGACCCATCCCCTTCGCGCCAGGCTCGTTCGAGCCGGGGTGTGGATGAGCAGGCTGCCGCGGCTACCCACCATCATGCTGGCCATCACCTTCCTGGCGGTCCTGATCGGCCCGGCGATCGTGCCGCACGATCCCCTCCAGCCCAATCCCGCCAACGTCCTCGAAGCCCCCTCGAGTAGCCACTGGTTCGGGACGAACGGCTTCGGGATGGATATCTTCTCCCGCGTTGTGGCTGCAGCCCGAACCGACGTGGGTGTAGCGGTCGCGGGGGTAACC
>WTGI01000066.1 GCA_011523635.1 Acidimicrobiia bacterium | reverse complement strand
GGCAAGGCCGGAACGCGCTCGACACCAAGGTGGTGGCGGAGGGGGAGGGCCCGGCGGCGAAGCCCGCGCCGGCGGTTTTTCGCGTTCCGCGGGGTCAGGACGCTTGTCCCGGCCATTCATGGGTGGAGGATCAGCCGCTTCGCAATCGTGACGCCGATGTGCCCTGTGTATCGGCGTGCCGGGAACATGAAATGATCAGGGCTAGAAGACGATCAGACCTCGGGCCTGTTCACCGGCGGCGAGGGAGCGGAAGGCTTCGTCGGCCTGGTCGAGGTCGTATCGCCGGGTGATCAGATCTCCGACCCTCAGCCTGCCTGCCATGGCCAGTTCGACCATCCTCGGGAACTCCACAGCGGGGTTGCTGCTGCCGTAGTTGGAGCCCAGGATCCGGCGTTCTCCCTGGATGAGATGCATGGGGTTCACGGCGAAGGTCTCCTCAACGGCGGTCAGGCCGATCACCACCTCGACCCCCTGCGGGGCCAGGATGCGGAGGCCCTGTTCCATGGCCTTGGTGCTTCCGACCGATACGATGCAGGCATCCACTCCGTGGCCGGTCAGCCCCATCACGCGGTCGACCAGTTCCTCCTTCGTGGAGTTGACGGTGTGGGTGGCGCCGAACTCCCGCGCGTAGTCCAGCTTGGAGTCGATGAGGTCGACACCGATGATCGGGTCGGCGCCGGCGAGGGCGGCGGCCTGGACGGCGTTGAGGCCGATGCCCCCGCATCCCAGGATCGCCACGCCCTGGCCGGCTCGGACCCGGGCTGTGTTCACCACCGCCCCGAAGCCGGTGGTAACCGAGCATCCGATCAGCGCCGCCAGGTCGAGCGGGAAGTCCTTCCGGATTCTCACGGCCCCTTCCTCGGGGACCACGATGTAGGGGCCGTAGGTGGCCGGTCCGTAGTGGTAGACATCCGTGCCCCGGTAGTGGAAACGGGTTGTTCCATCCGGCATCCGGCCGAACAGCGGCTCGTTGAGGCAGAGGGCGGGATAGCCCTCATGGCACGGTCGGCAGGTCAGGCAGCTGGGCGCCCAGGAGATGATCACGTGGTCCCCCGGCGACAGCGTGCGACATCCCGGGCCCACGGCGTCGACGATGCCGGAGCCTTCGTCACCGAGCACGATCGGTTTCGGCGCGCCGGAGTGGGTGCCGTCGGCGGTGAGCAGGCAGCTGTGGCACACCCCGCTGGCGGTCATCTTGACCCGTACCTCACCGTCTCGGGGATCGTCGAGGTCCAGCTCGAGCATCTGCATGGGTTGGCGCGCCTTCAAGAGAACTGGTGCCGTAATGCGCATGTCTTGTTCCTTGTGGGGCGTCGGGAATCGCGCCCGGCTCCGGTGGTTGGGACCGCAGCCGGGAGCGGCGGCTTCTCAGGGCAGGATCATATGCGGCCGGCCGCATCCTGGCGCCAACCCGGTTCCGGGCATAGCGTTAGGTGACGGATAGAGTGGTTGCCATGGCGATTGGTAGGGAGCGTCACCGGCGGGCGGGTCGTAGCACCGGCGGGGTGTGGGCCCGGCTGCGCTACGGCCTCATTGTCCTCGCCCTGTTGCTGGCGGCTGCGTGCGGCGGGGAGGATTCCGGCGAAGAGTCCGAGACGGCGATGGCTGCCACCATGGCCCCCGACAGCCTTTCGGACGAGGTCATGGTGACCACGACCGCGGCGATGGCGGTGGTCAAGGAGGCCTCCGCCGAGATGGAAGAAGCCGTCGAGGGGGAATCCTCACTTCCGTCATCGACGGCTGCCGGATTGCCTGCGACGACACCGGCCGACCTCGGGCGTGACATCATCTATCGGGGAACCATTTCGGTGCGGGCGTCGGATGTCGACGCGGCCTCACGCGAGGCCGTCAACATCGTACAGGGAATGGGGGGATTCGTCTTCGGGCAGCAGGTCAGCAGTAGCCCCGAGCCCGAATCCCGCCTGACCTTCAAGGTGATGCCTGCTGACTTCATGCCGGTTCTGGAGAGCCTCTCCCGCGTGGGCGAGCTGGTCGACAAGCAGATCACCGCCGACGACGTGACCGAGCGGATCGTCGACTTCAGAAGCCGGATCGCCACTGCGGAGGCGAGCGTCCTGCGCCTGAGAAGCCTGCTGCAGGAGGCTCCCGACCTCGAGAACGTGGCCCTGATCGAGCGGGAGCTCGTCCAGAGGGAGACCGATCTCGAAACCCTGCGCGGACGCCTGCGCACCCTGACCGATCTGGTCAGCCTGGCCACCATCGAGATGGCCATCCTCAAGCTCCATGAACCGGTCCCCGAGACCGGCATCGACGTGTCCGCATGGGTATCCGACTCCGACGAGGACCCCT
Organism: Acidimicrobiia bacterium; assembly: GCA_011523635.1. GTDB lineage: Bacteria > Actinomycetota > Acidimicrobiia > Spongiisociales > Spongiisociaceae > Spongiisocius. Next base: position 27,902 of record WTGI01000066.1, on the reverse strand, counting down.
GCCTGGGCGACGAGGTGCTCGTAACGTCCCCCGATGACGACGCCTACTTCTGCCTCCAGGTGGAGAACACCGGCGAGGTGGCCCTCACCGACGTGGAGGTGTCCTCGGAGGCCCTCCGGCTACGTCCCCAGGACGGCCGCACCGACCCCCGTTCGTTCCAACTGGTGGCGGGAAGTTTCGACAGGATCGAACCGGGAGAGTTGCTCAGCGCCGTATTGCACGTGGCCATACGAGACGGGCGGCTCGCCGGCCGAGCGGCGACCAGGGGTGGCGTCGAGGTCGGATTCCAGGTCTCCGGCACCCCGGCTCCGGATGATGGCGTCCCGCTGGACACGGTGACCAACGACGCCATCACCTTCGTGGTGGTGGACGAGGATGAGGGACCGCCGTCCTTCGTCGACTCGGTCCGTACCGGTTACCGTGGCGTGATCCGAGCTCTCGGCTACGTCGTGGCGACGATCGGCCTGCTGCTGCCCTTCATCCCCGTCCTGGCTGTGATCGGCGCCCTTTACTGGTGGATCAGGCGGTGGATGCGCGCTCGCCGATCCGGTCGGTCGATCCGCGCACACTCGAGCCCGGACCGTTAGCAGCACCCAACGGACAGACAAAGCGATTAGCCGGCCAGTCCGGGGGTCGTGTTCCGGAAGGGCGGATCGCGATATGCTGCCTCTCCAGTAACCGACCCGCTGGCAGACCCACCGGAAGGAGTTCGATGACCATGACAACCACGGATCTCGAAAGGGTCATCGTCGCGGCTGCGGAGCATCCCAGCGCGATGGAGGACCACGAGGTGTCGGCGGTCGAGCAGACCATTGAGTTGCTGGACAGGGGCGAGATCCGGCTGGCGGAGAAGGTGGACGGCGATTGGGTCGTCCACGGCTGGATCCAGCAGGCCATCAACCTGTACTTCCGGGTGCCGGAGATGGAGACACTGCACGCCGGGCCGCTCGAGTTCCACGACAAGATTCCCCTGAAGCACGACTACGCAGGCCGGGGCAACCGAGTGGTGGCCGGCGGTGTCGCCCGTTACGGGAGCCACCTTGAGCCCGGAGTGGTGATGATGCCCAGCTTCGTCAACATCGGCGCCTACGTCGGTACGGGCACCATGGTGGACACCTGGGCCACCGTCGGCAGCGGGGCCCAGATAGGTCGCCGGGTGCATCTGGCCGGCGGGGTGGGCATCGGCGGCGTCCTGGAACCGCCCGGAGCGAGGCCGGTCATCGTCGAGGACGACGCCTTCATAGGCTCCCGTTGCATCGTCGTGGAGGGGGTGATCGTTCGCGAGGGTGCGGTCCTGGCGGCCCAGAACTCGATCACCGCCTCGACCCACATCGTCGATGTGACCCAAGACCCTGCCGTCACCTACAAGGGAGAGGTTCCGGCGGGTGCGATCGTCATTCCGGGCAGCCGGAGCCGGGAGTTCCCCGGCGGGACCTACGAGGTCAACTGCGCGCTGATAATCGGTAGCCGCACCGGCACCCATGATGACAAGCTGGCCCTCATGGACGCGGCCCGCGACTTCGGCTTCGCTCTGTAGCCCCGTCGAACCCGTGGGTTTACCACCGGTTGCGAGAGGTGGATGCCGGGATGATGCGCCACCCGGGAGAGACCGTCGCCGCGGTCCGGCCCGAGTCCCTCGGCTAGCGGATCCGGGTTCCAGAAGTCAATGGCATCCGCAGCCACCGCCGGCGCCTGACGGGTTCGCGTTCATGACGGTGAAGCCTTCGCCCTGGGGCGTCTCCACGTAGTCGATCGCCACGCCCTTCACGGCCTCGCGGGTCTCGTTCGCCACCGCCATCTTCACCCCGTGGGCCTCGAACACCTCGAAGTCGTTCCCGGCCTCGGCCATGAAGGCCAACCCGTACATGGTCCGGCAGCAGCCCTGCCCGGCGGGAAAGACATGCAGATAGGCCCTTTCCGGTGCGCCCTCGCTCAACTCGATCACCTTTTCGGCCGCCACCGGTGTCAGGTCGATCAGCGTCGTGTCGCTCATTAGGTGTCCCTTCCGTCCTCGGCGCCTTCGCCGGACCATCGAGCCGATGTAAGACTCGGGCTTCGCTGCTGGACACTGTAGCCTTCAGGTCATGCGTCTCGAGCCCCGGCAGGTACTGGCTGCCGACGGTACCGTCATCGATGGCCGGGAGCCGGATGTCTCCACGGTGGTGGCCAGGTACGCCGCGATGACCGAGGCCCGCCTGTACGACCGCAAGGCCTCCGCCCTGCAACGTCAGGGGCGGCTGGCTACCTATGCCCCCTACGAGGGACAGGAGGCGTCGCAGGTCGGCGCGGTGGCGCCGCTAGCCGAGGAGGACTGGCTGGTGGCCAGCTACCGGGATGCGGCGGCCATGCGCTTTCACGGCTACCCGTGGCAGAACCTGCTTCTCACCCGCATGGGCGACGAGCGGGGCGGCCATCCGCCTGAGGGCGTGAACGTGACCCCGCCCTCGATAACGGTGGGCGGGCACATGATCCACGCGGTCGGGATTGCCTGGGCCGAGAAGCTCAAGGGGACCGGCGCGGTGGCGCTGACCATGTTCGGCGACGGGGCCACCTCGGAGGGGGACTTCCACGAGGCGATGAACTTCGCCGGGGTCTACCGCACGCCGACCGTCTTCTTCTGCCAGAACAACGGTTGGGCCATCTCCATGCCCCGGTCCCGCCAGACGGCCTCCGCGACCATCGCCCAGAAGGCGGACGCGTATGGTCTCCCCGGTGTGCTGGTCGACGGCAACGACGTCCTCGCGGTCGAGGAGGTGGTGGCCGAGGCGGTGGACCGCGCCCGGGCCGGGGAGGGGGCCACGCTGATCGAGGCCCTGACGTACCGGGTCCGCGGCCACACGACGGCCGATGACGATCGCCGTTACCGGGTCCGGGAGGAGGCGGCAGGATGGCTGGGCAAGGACCCGATGGAGCGGGTTCGCCTGTGGCTGGAGCGGCAGGGGGCCTGGGACGAGGATGTCCAGTCGGGGCTCGAGAGCCAGGCTTCCGGGCTCATCGAGGCAGCGTTGGCCGAGGCCGAAGCGGTCGTGTCGTTCTCGGCGGGCGAGATCTTCGACGCCATGTACGAGGAACCGACCGGACCGCTGGAGACCCAGCGCCGCCGCGCCGAGCGGAGTACCCGATGGGCGTGATGACCCTGGCCCAGGCTCTGAACTCGGCCCTCGACATGGCGCTGGACGACCCCAGGGTGGTGCTGATGGGCGAGGACATCGGGACGACCGGGGGCGTGTTCCGCATCACCGACGGCCTGGCTAGCAAGCACGGCTCAGAGCGGGTGGTCGACACGCCGGTCGCCGAGTCGGGGATCATGGGCGCCGCATTCGGCATGGCGATCGCCGGCCTGCGCCCCATCGTCGAGATGCAGTTCATGGGGTTCTCGTATCCCGCCTACGACCAGGTGATCAGCCATGTCGCCCGGATCCGGAGCCGGTCGAGGCACCGGTTCACGGCTCCCATGGTCATCCGGCTTCCGTACGGTGCGGGGATCGGGGCGTCGGAACATCACAGCGAGTCCACCGAGGCCATCTACGCGCACATTCCCGGTCTCAAGGTGGTGGTCGCCTCCACCCCCGAGAACGCCAAGGGCCTGCTCCTGGCGGCGGTCGATGATCCCGACCCGGTGATATTCCTGGAGCCCATCCGGGCGTACCGGGCGGCGCGGGGCGAGGTACCGGACGGTCGCTACGTCACTCCTATCGGAGCCGGCATGCTCGAGTTGCGAGGTTCCGACATCTCCCTCATCTCCTACGGTGCGATGATGCGCGAGACGATGGAGGCCGCCCACCGCCTGGTCGCTGACGGCGTCTCCGTCGAGGTCATCGACCTGCGGAGCCTCGTCCCCCTCGATGCCGACATGGTGGTGGCATCGGTGCGTAAGACCGGGCGGGCGGTGGTGATCCATGAAGCCCCGCTCACGGGCGGTTACGGAGCCGAGATCGTCGCCCTGATACAGGAGAGGGCCCTGTACTCGCTCCGGGCCCCGGTGCGGCGGGTGACGGGCTGGGATGTCACCGTTCCCCTCCGTCTCGCCGAGCACCACTACCTGCCCTCGGCGGGCCGGATCGTCTCCTCGGCCCGGTCCGTTCTGGAGGCCTGAGATGGCACACGAGTTCCACCTTCCTGATGTGGGAGAGGGTCTCGTCGAGGCGGTGATCGTCTCGTGGCAGGTGGACCTGGGCGAGGCGGTGGGGCTCGACCAGCCGCTGGTAGAGGTTGAGACCGACAAGGCGGTCATCGATATGCCGTCGCCCTTCGCCGGCGTGTTGCTGTACCGAGGCGGGGAGGACGGCGAGACCATCGAGGTCGGGTCGCTGCTCGCGGTGATCGGGGAGCCCGGCGAGAGATGGGAGCCGGCTGCGGCGGCCTCGGTGGCTGAGGAACCGGCGGTCCCGGTGGTTGGTTCCCTGCCGGAGGCGGGCGCGGCGGTGTCCCGAGGGCCTCAAGCCCTGCCGATGGTACGCAAGCTTGCCGAGGAGTTGGGGGTGGACCTGTCCGGCGTTCAGGGCACCGGTCCGCAGGGGCGCATCACCGAACGGGACGTCAGGGCGGCCGTTTCCGCCCGACCTACCGTGCGGGCGCCCATGTCCGGCCTGCGCCGGAGGATCGCCGAGAACCTGGCGCGCTCGTGGCGGGAGATACCGCACGTGACCACCTACGGTCACGCGGACTCGGACAACCTGGCGGCGGAGCGCTCACGGCTTGGCAAGCCCCCGGTGGAGGCGTTGCTGATCGCCCGGCTGGTTCCGGTGCTGGTCCGGTTTCCCGCCTTCAACTCGGCGGTCGAGGGTGACGAGATCGTCGAGCGGCGCTTCCACGACATCGGGTTCGCGGTCGACACGCCCGACGGTCTGGTGGTGGCGGTGGTCCGTGACGCCGGGGACCTGCCGGTCGAGGAGGTCGCCAGGGAGGTTCGACGGCTCGCGGAGGGCGCGAGGGAACGAACCCTGGGGGTGGACGAGCTGCGGGGCCAGACCTTCACCGTCTCGAACATCGGCGCGGTGGGGGGCGGGCTGGGCACGCCGATCATCCCGTACGGCACCTCCGCCATCCTGTCGGTCGGGAGGGCCGGACCTCGCCCGGTGGTCAGGAACGACCGTCTCGAGATCGTCCGCCAGTTCCCCCTCAGCCTTTCCTACGACCACCGGATCATCGACGGCGCGGAAGGGCGTCGTTTCATGGCGGAGGTGATCGCAGCTCTGGAGGGTTGAACCGGTTCCCCGAGTCTGCCTCTCTCCTGAGCCTCTAACTGCAGCCGGTGGTGTCTCCGCAGGTCAGGCAGACGTAGCAGGCGCCGTTACGGATGGTCATGTGGCCGCATGAGGAGCACACCGGGGCGTCTCCCATCAGGCCTCCGATCATCGGGCCCGCACTCGCGAGGGCGGTTTCGTCAGCCAGCCCGACTGCCACGCCCGATCCGTTGCCGGTACCTACCGGCACCAAGCTGAGCGGCTGCTGGACGGGGCCGGGCTGATCGGAGTCCGCGAACGCCGCGGCGGTGGCCTGCGCCTCGATGTCCTGTTCCTTGACCGCCTCCGACAGCTCCATCTGGCGGCCGGCCTCGGTGGCGATTCCCTTCGGGGGCTCGGGCAGGTCGCTGCTCGACCGGTCCGGGGGGACCTGGGCGAGCTCGTCCCGAAGCAGGTACTCGACCCCGAGCGCCCGGAACACGTAGTCCACGATCGAATTGGCCATCTTGATGTTGGGATGCTTCTCCACGATGCCGCGGGGCTCGAAGGTCTGGTACACGAACGTGTCCACGTACTCCTCCAGCGGCACGCCGTACTGGAGGCCCTTGCTAACCGCTATGGCAAAGCTGGCCAGCACACCCCGGAGCGTGGCGCCCTCCTTCGCCAGGTCGATGAATATCTCACCGAGCGTTCCGTCGTCGTACTCCCCGGTGCGGAGGAACACCTTGTGGCCACCGACCCGAGCCTCCTGGGTCCACCCCGTCCGGCGGGCCGGTAGCAGGAAGCGGGGACGTGGTTGCTGGGCGTAGGCCTGGGTGGGTGAGGTGCCGTTGGGCCAGACTCCCCACGCCAGGGCGGCCTCGGCCTGCAGCGCTTCGGTGACTTCCTCGCTCTCCTCCTCCGACACCCCGTCGTCCGAGGAGGCGGACAGCGGCTGCGAGGCCTTGGAGCCGTCGCGGTAGAGGGCCACTGCCTTGACGCCCAAATCCCAGGACATCATGTAGGCATCCGCCACATCCTCGACGGTGACCTCGTTGGGCATGTTGATCGTCTTGGAGATGGCGCCCGAGATGAACGGCTGGGCGGCGGCCATCATCCTGATGTGGCCCGTGTGGTGGATGAACCGCTCCCCGTATCGGCCGTTGCGGTTGGCGCAGTCGAACACCGCCAGGTGCTCGGCGCGCAGGTGTGGCGCTCCCTCGATGGTCTGCCGGCCGCAGATGAAGTCGTTGGCGGCCCGTATCTGTTCCTTGCTGAAGCCGAGCGCCGGCAGCAGGCTGAACTCGAAGGTTCCGTACTCCTCCTCGGTGAAGCCGAGCCGTTCCAACGTGTCGGCGCCCAGCGTGAAGGCGTTGAAGGCGTTCTCCAGTTCGAATGCGCCGGGCAGGGCCTTCCCGATCTTGGCCAGGTCCTCGGCGGTGAAGCCCTTCATCGCCAGGCTCCGCCGGTTGATGTGCGGGGCGTTCTCGAGCGATGAGGTGCCCACCACGTAGGCCAGGATGTCGAGGATCTGTTGCTTTTCGTAGCCGAGCCGCCGCAGCGAGGGCGCGATCGACTGGTTGGCGATCTTGAAGTAGCCGCCGCCGGCCAGCTTCTTGAACTTGACCAGGGCGAAATCGGGCTCCACCCCGGTGGTATCACAATCCATCACCAACCCGATGGTTCCGGTAGGAGCTAGCACGCTTGCCTGGGCGTTGCGGTAACCGTGCTGTTCTCCCATCTCCAGGGCACGGTCCCAGGCCCGCCGGGCCGCGTCCAGCAGGTCGGCAGGGCAGTGTGAGGGGTCGATGGTGCTGACCGTGGTGCCGACACCCTCGAAGCCCCTCTCGTCGTAGGCGGCCCGACGGTGGTTCCGTATCACCCGCAACATGTGTGCGCGGTTCTTCTCGAATCCGGGGAAGGGGCCCCGCACCTTGGCCATGCCGGCGGAGGTGGCGTAGGCCTCGCCGGTGAGGATGGCGGTCAGCGCCCCGGCGATCGCCCGGCCCTCGTCCGAGTCGTAGGGGATTCCGGAGCGCATCAGGAGGCTGCCGAGGTTGGCGTAACCGAGGCCGAGGGTGCGGAAGTCGTAGGAGCCCTGGGCGATTGCCCTGGACGGGAAATGCGCCATCGTCACCGAGATCTCCAGGACGATCGTCCATAGCCGGATGGCGTGGAGGTAGCCGTCGGTGTCGAACCGGCCGCTTGCGTCATCGAGGAAGGCGCCGAGGTTGATGCTGGCGAGGTTGCAAGCCGTGTCGTCGAGGAACATGTATTCCGAACAGGGGTTGGACGCCCGGATCTCACCGTCCGCCGGGCAGGTGTGCCATTCGTTGATGGTGGTGTGGTACTGCACGCCCGGATCGGCACAGGCCCAGGCGGCGTCGGCGATCTGCTCCCACAGGTCTCTGGCCCGCACCGTCTTGCTGACGTCACCCTCCAGCCGGTTGATCAGGTCCCAATCCCCGTCCTCGGCGACCGCCTTGATGAAGCGGTCGTCCACCCTTACCGAGTTGTTGGAGTTCTGGCCCGACACGGTCATGTAGGCCTCACCGTTGAAGTCGGCCGGGAAGCCGCCGTGCTCGATCAGGAGGCGGGCCTTCTGCTCCTCGTCGCGCTTCCAGGCGATGAACTCCTCGATGTCGGGGTGGTCTGTGTCGAGGATGACCATCTTGGCGGCCCGCCGGGTGGTGCCGCCGGACTTGATCGCCCCCGCCGCGCGGTCTCCGATCTTGAGGAACGACATGAGCCCCGAGCTCTTCCCGCCACCCGCCAGCGGCTCCCCCTCGGCCCGGAGGTTGGAGAAGTTGGAGCCGGTGCCGGATCCCATCTTGAAAAGACGGGCCTCCCGGACCCAGAGGTCCATGATCCCGCCCTCGTTGACCAGGTCGTCGGCCACCGACTGGATGAAGCAGGCATGGGGCGCCGGCCTGGAATAGGCGTCGGGGGAGGGGAGTACCTCGCCGGTCTCCTCATCGACATACCAGAACCCCTGGGGCGTGCCGGTGATGCCGTACTTGTGCGACAGGCCGGTGTTGAACCACTGAGGGCTGTTGGGCGCCGCCATCTGGTTGGCGAGCATGTACTTGAGTTCGTCCTCGAAGGTCTGGGCGTCGGCGGCGCTTTCGAAGTATCCGTAGCTCTCGCCCCAGTGCCGCCAGGTTTCGGCAAGCCGGTTGAAGACGTGCTTGGCGGAGCGCTCCGAACCCAGCACCGGGTTGCCTTCCGAATCCAGCACCGGATCGCCGTCGGCGTCCAGCCGGGGCACGCCGGCCTTGCGGAAGTACTTCGAGACGATGATGTCCGTGGCAACCTGCGACCAGGTGGCGGGAACCTCGGCGTCGTCCATCTCGAAGACCACCGAACCGTCCGGATTGACGATCCGCGACTCGCGGCTGGTCCAGGCGATTCCCTCGTACGGGTCGCGGCCTTCGGTCGTGAACAGGCGCTGCATCCGAAGTCCATCTCCCCGTCCCGCCATCATCGCACTCCTTTCGATGAGAGTCCAGGGCACCGCCGGGAGCCCCCACTCTTCGCTCGCCACACGCCGATACGCCTTATTACCGGTATCTCGACCGGTTCCCGATCATGGCGGTCGGGTCAGTCATGCCCGAGATCGGGCATACCAGTATAATATCATGGGTGTAATTATTCAACTGGTTTCCGTACCGTCGCCGACCCTGAGGTCAAATAATTCCCCGGCCCGGAGATATGTCTCGCTGGCCTGTTCACCTTGCCGGCGCCCCGCGCGATGAACCGCGCCGGTGGGTGGGAAGTGCGATCCGGGCAGTACCGAGCAATCGTGGCGCGGTCCGGACCGACGGGGGAAGAGGGAAGAGAGGGCACACGGCCGGGGAAGTCGGCACCACCATACAGGCTCTGCGGGCGGCCGCCGAGCTACTCGCCCTTCCGTTTTTTCTCGTTCTGGGCATAGGTTCGCGGGTAGAGGGTCTCGGTGTGGCCATCCACCGAGATGACCTGGCCGCTGACTCGTTTTCCTCGCGCCGAGGCAAGGAAAACGACCATGTCGGCTATCTCCTCAGGATCGACGAAGGTTCCCATCGAGGTGCCCTCCGCGTATAGCGAACGTATCTCCTCCCGCGACGTCCCCTCCGCCTCGGCGTGGGCCGCTATCACCCGATCCATGCGTTCTCCGGTGATGGCTCCGGGAGCGATGGCGTTTACCCGGATGCCGTGGCGTCCGAGCTCCATCGCCAGGGTCTTGGTCAGACCGATCACGCCGAACTTGGCGGCCACGTACGGCGCTCGGTGCGGCATGCCGTGGAATCCGGCCGTAGACGAGATGTTGACGATGACGCCGGATTGCTGCCGCTTCATGGCAGGGATGACACGCCGGGCGCAGTGGAACTGGCCGTCGAGGCCCACCGCCAGGCACCGGCGCCACTCGTCCGGGGTGACTTCCTCGAGAGGCTTGGTGGGCCCGGCTATCCCCGCATTGTTGACCAGCAGGTCGACCCCGGAGGCTGTGATCGGGTCCAGCCAGGCCGCCACCGCATCCGGGTCCGCCACGTCCACCCGGGCGCCTTCCACTGCGGATGGCAGCTTCGACAGCGCCCGTCCGTCGATGTCGCACACGAAGACGGTGGCGCCCTCGCCTACCAGCGCTCCGGCAATGGCCAGGCCGAGCCCGCCGGCGCCCGCGGTCACCACGGCTCGCTGTCCGTCGAGGCGCGTGTCCATGCCCGGAGGTTATCGACCGGCGCTCGCTCCGGTTGGCAGGAAGGCCTGCCATGGTGCCGGTCCATTCGCCTCCTCGCCCCGATACAATCTGTGCCATGGACCTCTACGCCCGCGTCAACATCCTCGAAGGCCGGGCGGTTCGTCTCGGTAGGGGCAGCCTCGACGATGTGATCTCGCTCGACGCCGACCCGATCAACCGGGCCAGGGGTTGGGCCGACATGGGCGTGGATCGTCTCCTCGTGGTCGATCTCGACGCGGCCGCCTACCGCTCCTACCGCAACCGTCCCCTGATCGACCGCATGCTGGGCGCGCTCGACGTGCCGATCGTGGTGGCGGGTGGGATCCGCTCCGAGCGCGAAGCCGCCCGGCTCATCGAGCAGGGCGCCTGGAAGGTGACCATGGGCACGGCCGCCATCGAGACCCCCACCATGGTCTGGGACCTGTGCCGTGACTTCCCCGGCCGGATGATGGTGTCGCTCGACGTCCTCGGCAACGAGGAACTCGTCACCGAGGGGTGGACCTCCGACTCGGGCCGGTTCATGGAAGAGGTGATGCTCGAGATGGCCTCGTGCGGGGTGAGCGGGTTCTTCGTGACCGACGCCCGCCGGGATGTTCTCTCGGAACGTCCCAATCTCGACATCCTCCGGACTGCCCTGGAGTACATCGACGAGCCGGTGGTCGCCTCGGGCGGCGTGCGGAACGTGGACGATCTCCGCGCGCTGACCTCGATCGATGTCGAGGGCCGTAGCCTCGCCGGAGTGGTGGTGGGCCGGGAGGTCACCGAAGGTCGGTTCACGGTCGGCCAGGCCAAAGCGGTTCTCGGCGGGCCTGGAGCGCCGCTCTCCCGGGTGCTGCAGCTCCGGGTTGTGATCCCCTGCAGCGACCTGGGCCGGAGCGTCGACTTCTACCAGAGCACCCTCGGTTTCGCCCGCATCGAGACAGCCGCATCCCACGGACCCGGAGCGGACGAGGAGACCGGCTCGAGGGCATTTCTGGATGTGGGCGTCGACTCCGTGCTGGAACTGGTGCCCGAGGGCGGGCCCGGGCAGGCCGGGTATCCATGCCGGCTGGTGTTCGTCGTGGATGACGCGGAGGCCCGCCGGGATCAGGTCGAAGCCCTCGGCCACACCACCGGTCCTGCGGCCGGTGAGTCCCCCGGAGCCTTCGAGGTCGAGGCCCCGGACGGTGTTACCGTGATCATCTCCGAACCCTCCGGGGTGAGAACTCCGTAGGAGGATGCTGAAAGAGACGAGGACGGGTTGGTCGACGATGCGCTGGCCTGGGGCTTTGCGGCCGCATGACCGGCCGACCTGACGTCTCTCAGTACTCTGCAAGAAACCGCACTCGGGCAAACCAACCGCCTGCTGAACCGAGGAGGGCCGTGGTGAGGATCGGCTCGGGAAGATTCCGGCTGCTGCTGCTTTCGATGGTTGGCGTCCTGCTGCTGACCGCATGCGAGTTCCGCATCTTCGCCGACCTCGTGATCGAAGAGGACGAGAGCGGTTCGGTTGCGGTCGAGCTGTCCATGGACGATGCCCTGGCCTCGCTGGTCGGCGCCGAATTCGGTGGTGAGTTGCCGATCGGCGAGGAGATAGTTCCGGACGGCTGGAGCGTCGCGGCCGTCTCCGATGACGGATACGAAGGCATCCGCGCCACCGTCTCCTTCGAGTCGTTGACCGGGCTGCATGAACTCCTGTCCGACCTGGCGGCTACGGGAGGCGGGTTGGACGATCTGGGGTTGCTTGACTTCCTGGCCGCCGGCCTACTCACCCAGGAGGGCGACTCCTTCCGGTTCAGTCTGACCATCCCGGCGGGCGTGGAGGGGTTGCTGGGTGAGGGCCTGGCGGAGAGCCCCCTACCGGTGGACCTATCCATGATCGACCAGGTGTTGGACATCCGCGTCAGCGTGATGCTGCCCGGCGAGATCGTCTCTCACAATGCCGACCTGCACACCGGAAGCCTCGTTGTCTGGAATCTCTCCGTCACCGACTCCGGACGTACGCTCGAGGCCGAGTCGCGGCTCCCGCCGTCCGGGGTGAGTGCGGCCATTGTCCGGGTGGTGGTAGCGGCGGCCCTGATCGTCGTTATCGTTCTGGTCGTGATGATCGCGTTCCGGCGGAGACGGATCAGGTCGGCCGAGCCGGATGCGGGAGGGTAGTGAAAATGTCAAGGCAGCCCGACACACGGATGATCCGGCAGTCCGCTAGGGAGGGCAGATCATGAGGCTCATCGAGGGGTTGGTGGTGGACCGCGAGCTCACCTATTCGGACGTCTTTCTCGTGCCCTCCTTCTCGGATGTCTCATCCCGGATGGATGTTGACCTCACCCCGCCGGACGGAGTCGGTACCAACATCCCGGTGGTGGTGGCCAACATGACGGCGATTTCGGGCCGTCGCATGGCCGAGACGGTGGCCCGCCGGGGCGGCTTGGCTGTATTCCCCCAGGACGTGGAGATCGAAGCCATCGCCGATATGGTGTCCGCCGTGAAGAAGGCGGATCCGGTGCTGGACACCGCTATCACGCTGACCCCTCACGACAACGTCAACACGGCGAGGGCGTTGATCAACAAGCGGGCCCACGGGGCGGTCATCGTGGTGGACGAGAGGGGCCGTCCGGTGGGTATCTTCACCGAGGGTGACCAGGAGGGCGCTGACCCGTTCACCCACCTGTCGGAGGTGATGTCGCACGAACCGATCGTCCTTCCCGCCTGGCTGGATCCCGAGGCCATGTTCGAGGAGTTGGCCGAACGGCGGGTGCCCCTGGCTCCGGTGGTGGACGAGTCGGGGATGCTGGTCGGCGTCATCACCCGTCCCGGCGCCCTGCGAGCCACCGTGTACGAGCCGGCTACCGACCACCTGGGCCGGTTGCTCGTGGCCGCCGCGGTCGGGATCAGCGGAGATGCTGGCGCCCAGGCCGCCGGACTGTCGGACGTTGGGGTGGACGTGGTGGTGGTCGATACCGCCCACGGTCATCAGGCCCGCATGATCGAGGCGTTGAAAGAGGTCCGGGCGGTGGTGGATGACCGTCCGGTCGTGGCCGGCAACGTGGTGACAGCCCAAGCCGTTACGGACCTCATCGATGCCGGCGCCGACATCGTCAAGGTCGGGGTGGGGCCCGGCGCCATGTGCACCACCCGGATGATGACCGGCGTGGGCCGTCCCCAGTTCTCGGCGGTGGTGGAGTGCGCCGCGGCGGCCCGATCCCGCGGGCGGCACGTGTGGGCCGACGGAGGGGTGCGCGACCCGAGGGACGTGGCCCTGGCCTTGGCTGCCGGCGCGTCGGCGGCCATGGTCGGTTCGTGGTTCGCCGGCACCTACGAGTCGGCCGCTCCCACCCTGTCGGACGTGGAGGGCAACGTCTACAAGGAGAACTACGGCATGGCTTCCCGCCAGGCGGTCCAGCGGCGTACTGCCAAGGACACCGCCTACCAGCGGGGACTGAAGACCATGTTCGAGGAGGGCATCTCCGAGGGCCGCATGTATCTCAGTTCGGAGGCCCCCGGCGTGGAGGACCTGCTCGATCGGATCACCGCCGGGGTGAGATCGTCCTTCACCTACGCGGGCGCCCGCACGATCGACGAGTTCCACCGGCGGGCGGTCATCGGGGTCCAGTCCTCGGCCGGGTACTCCGAGGGTCAGCCACTCCACGACGGCTGGTAGCTGGATTGGCGCGGTAGCGGCGCCGATTGCGAGTAGCCTCAGTATCGATGGCACGAGTAAGGCTGTTCGCGAACCTGCGCGAGATCGCTGGAAGCTCGCAGGTGGATGTCGAGGGCGACACTGTCGGCGCGGTGGTCGATGCCCTGGGGGAGCGGTTCGGGCCGGAGTTCCGGCGGCACATGCAGACCGCCCGCCTCTGGAAGAACGGGCACGAAGGGTCCAGCGAGGACCCGGTGCGAGACGATGATGAGTTGGCGGTCATTCCTCCGGTTTCGGGCGGCGCCGCCGCGGGGACCGGCGCCGGTGGTATGGACGGGCTGTTGCTGGCTGGCATGATGCTGGCGCTGATCGTGACCAACACCCTCGACATAGCGATCGTGGTGGCCGTCTGGGTGGGGGTAGTGGCAATCTGGGTGGTCGACCTGGTCAACGCCTCATCCGACAGTGAATTCCGTTTGCATACCCAGCCCATCCTGGCCTCCGTCCTGGTTTCCATGGCTGTCGCCAATACACTCGGACTGCTCGGTCTGGGGATCGGCGTGGCTGTCTCGATGGTCCTGGTGATGGGATGGGCGGTCGTGAGGCCTTCAGCCCGGGACCTGACCTCGATCGGCGCTTCGGCGCTGGGCGCGGTGATCGCCTCCCTGGCGGTGGCGTCTCTTCTGCTCGCCAGGTCGGTCGCCGACGGCGGGGACCGGCAGGTTGCCGGGTTGCTGATCGTGATCGCGGTGGGCGCTCTGGTCGGCCGGTGGACCGAGGTGAGCCGGTCACGCCTGTTCGATCCCTACCTTGTCGGCCCGGTTCTGATGGTCGTGGTGGCCGTGGCGGTCGCTTATCCCTCCGGGTTCGATCTCCTCGCCTGGTTCTTCATCGGACTGCTCCTGGCACTCGCAACGATCGCGGGCCGTGGCATCGGCCTGGCTTTCCGTACGGGAGCGATCCGGTTGACGTCCAGACCGGGCGGTCTCCTGGCTGCGCTGGACGGTCCGATGCTGGCCGTGGCGGTGTTCATGCCCGCGCTGCGGATGATCGGGTGAGGGCCGCAGTCCCGAGCAGAACACGCCAAGTTGTTCTTGACCGGCTCCATGAGGTCGCGGGCCGGCGTGACTGACCACTGACCACTGACCACCGACCACTAGCCTTAAATGCCATGTCCAAACACATCCGGCGCGTGGTGCTCCTGGTCGCGCCCGTATTGGCTCTCGCAGCCGTGGCGCCTGCCCCCTCGGTGGCGGTAACCCAGGCTGAGGTGGACGAGGCTTGCGGCGAGTACCAGGACGCGGTGGACATCCTGGACGCCGCGGTCGCGGAACGGAACGAGGCTCAGGCCGAGGTGGCCGGGCTCTATGCGGACCGGGACGTCATAGCCGGCCGGGTCGCCCGGCTCCAGGACCAGATCGCGGAACGCTACGAGGAGCTCGAGGTGCTGCGCCAGGCTGTGGTGGATTGGGCGGTGGAGTCCTACATGACCGCCGAGACGGAGATCAGCGGCCTCGTTCTCCGGACGAAGTCGCTCGACGAGTTGGTCACCAGCCAGGAGTTCATCAACGCCATCACCACCGAGCGGGTGGCGGCGGTGGACCGGTGGCGGCTGATACTGGCCCAGACCGAAGTCATGGAGCAGCAGCTCGTGGAGGAGGAGACCGAGTTGCTCATCCTGGAGATCAGGGCTGAGCAGCAGGCCGGGATACTGGCTGCGGCGACGGACGAGGCCCTGTACGCCTCGAGGCAACTGGAGGGAGAATGCAGTCGGCTCTACCGGCAACGCCAGGCCGAGTTGGCGCGGGCCCGGGCTCTCGAGGCCGCCCGGCGGGCGGGTCCGGCAGCCGGGGTCGGGCCCGGTTTGACTCCCGGTTTCATCTGCCCGCTGGATCCGGCTGCCACCTCCTTCATCAACGACTGGGGCTTCCCGCGGTCGGGAGGACGAACCCACCGGGGCAACGACCTGTTCGCCCCCAGGGGGCAACCCATCTATGCCGTGGGCAACGGCACGGTGCTGCTGACGCAAGGGGGCCGGGGCGGTACCGCTCTATGGCTGGCGGCCGACCACGGGGTCGACTACTACTACGCCCACCTCGACGGTTATGCCTCGGGGATCGCCTCGGGGGTCCGGGTCAGCCGGGGCCAGGTGGTGGGCTACAACGGAAACACCGGGAATGCCCGCACCACCCCGCCCCATCTGCATTTCCAACTCCATCCGAGGGGGCGGACCTCTTCGCCGGTCAATCCCTACCCGACGCTGGTGCGAGCCTGCCTATGAGCGCGCCGGGAGTCTCCATCCGACCCGATACGCTCGACCCGTGTACCCGGTGATGTTCGATACCAGGGCCTACGGGCATAGTGCAGCGGCGGACCGGGTCGGACCGTTCGCCACCCGCGATTTCCTCGCCACGGTATGGCGGCATACCGCCTCGCCCGGCCAGGTTCCTCTCATCCTGTCGGACGAACGGGGGGAGGTGGCCCTGGTCGAGGAGGGTGATCATCTCGGGCTTCTGGGACACGAGGGCCTGGTCGACTACCGGTCGCCGCTCGGCGACGCGGTCGACCTGCTGGTCGAGCACTTCCGAGCGTCCGGCCGGAGCCGGTCCTTCCGGTTCGATTCCCTTCCGTCGGGCGCCGCCGACGTCATTACCGAAGCCCTGGACCGGGTCGGCTCCGACTATCGCATGGCCCCGCACGCCGAGACCGCCGTGGTGGACCTCCCGGAGACCTTCGACCAGTACCTGACCGCCATCGGAAAGAAGCAGCGTCACGAGGCCCGCCGCAAGCGCCGCCGGTTCGTCGGCGAGATGGGCGGGTTGCGCCTGGCGACCTTCGAGGAGCCGGGCCCCGTGCTGGACGACTTCTTCCGGCTCCATCGCCGCTCGGCGGGACGGAAGGGTCGGTTCATGACCGGCCCGATGGAGGACATGTTCACGGAGCTCCTGAGCGGGGAGGGTTGGCGCCTGGACGCTCTGTACGGGGACGACAACCGCCCGGCAGCGGTCGTGATCGGCTACTCGGACGCCGACGGCTACTACCTGTACAACTCCGCCTACGAGCCCGATCTCCGTCACGTGTCGCCCGGCGTGGTGCTCCTCACGGAGTTGATCGCCGCCACCATCGCGGCGGGGGGAGCGGTGTTCGACTTTCTCAAGGGATCGGAGCCCTACAAGTTCCGCATGGGGGCTCGGGCGCGCCCCCTGCTTGTGGTGGAGGGCGTCACATGATCCGCAAGGTGGTGTTCCTTTCGATGCACACGTCTCCGCTGGATCGTCCCGGCGTGGGCGACGCCGGGGGCATGAACGTCTATGTCGATGAGCAGGCCGCTTCGCTCGCCCGACGGGGTATCGAGGTGACCGTGTTCACCCGGCGGACGGATCCGCGCCGGGCGAGGGTGATGGCCACTCCTGCCGGTTACGAGGTGATCCATGTCGAGGCCGGGCCGGTGGAGCCGCTACCGATTCCCCATCTCGGCGACTGGGTGGGGGAGTTCGCCACGCAGGTCACCGAGGCTGTGCTCGATGACGGCCACCGCGGGCCGGGGACCGTCATCCTCCACAGCCATTACTGGCTGTCCGGCTGGACGGGCCTGCTCGTCAAGCAGGTAACGGGGTTCCCGCTAGCCAACTCCTTCCACACGTTGGGCCGGGTCAAGGACGCCACCCGCCGTCCCGGCCAGCCTAGCGAACCCTTGTATCGCATCGCCGCCGAGCGGGAGGTGATCGCCCGGTCGGACTGCGTGATCGCCTCCACCGAGCACGAGGCGCTGGAGCTGATCGAGCGGTACGGCGCCGACCCCAGCCGGGTATGCGTGAACCCACCCGGCATCGATCTGACCCTGTTCAGGCCGGGCGATCGCCGGGAGGCCAGGAGACGGCTGGGCCTCGATGACGCGCCGACCGTGCTGTTCGTAGGTCGTATCCAGGCGCTCAAAGGACTGGACGTGGCGGTGGCGGCCTTCGGTATGGTGCGAGACCACCTCCCGGATGCCCGGATGATGGTCGTGGGCGGCCCGAGCGGCCCCTCTGGTATCGAGGAAGAGCTCGAGATCCGGCAACTCGCCGCCCGCTTGGGCCTGGAACGGAGGCTGACCTGGTGCGGCGTCCAGCCCCACCACCGCCTCCCGCTCTACTACCAGGCCGCCGACGTGCTCATCGTGCCGTCGAGGAGCGAATCCTTCGGGTTGGTGGCGGCGGAAGCGCAGGGAGTGGGCCTGCCGGTGGTGGCCGCCAATGTGGGCGGGTTGCGGTATGTGGTCGAGGATGGAGTGTCCGGGTTCCTGGTGGACGGATGGGAGCCGCCCGACTACGCCAAGGCTCTGTTGAGGGTCCTGGACGGGGCGGCCTACCGCGACGAACTGATCCGGGGCGCCCTTGCTGCGGGTCGTCGCTACGGGTGGGAAGCAGCCACCGACCGGCTCTTGGAGCTCTATAGGGGAATCACCGATGGATCGGGCTGAGCTCACCGACCGACTGGGCGCCATCTTCCGGTCATGGGTGGAGGATCCCGGATCGGACGTGGTGGCCACCGAACTCGTGGAAGGCCGCTGGGCGGTGCGGATGGCTCAGCAAACCCGCGACTTCACCACGGTTTGGGTCGAGCCCGGCGACCGCACGGTCGGGTTCGAGGCGTACGTTCTCCCATCGCCTCGCGGGCGACTGGAGGAGGTCTACCGGTTGATGCTGGTCCGCAACCATCGGGCGTGGCGGGTCCACTTCGCCATCGATCACGGTGGTGGGATATACCTGCGGGGCCGGGTCGAGGCCGAGCGCGCCGATGAGGAGGTTCTCCAGTATGTCTTCGCCGAGATCTACGAGCTGGTGGACCTCACATTCCGTCCCCTGGTCAGGACGGGATTCGGGCGCTGACGCAGCGTGCCGGCCACGACCCTTCCGGGGTGGGAGAGCGCGAAAATTTCCGGAAATGTCTTGTTCACATTGCCTGTGAGCAACCCCTGGGGATTGTGTGGATAAGGCCCTGGTAGGGGCCCATCCGCCTGCTGGTTAGCCTACAATGTAGTTGTTACAATACGTCAACAGATGGCTTGATCCGCCAGGCGGCAGGCCGTAAGGTTCAGTCCAGAAGGCCCGAGGTGCTGGCGCCGAGCGAATCCGTCAGGGGAAGTGCGGTGGAATTCGGTAAAGGTTCCTCGGGCTTTCGCGTGTCCGGATCCCACCGGCCCGGGTCGATCAGCCGAGGCCGAACATCAGCTCGTTGAGGCGGACCGAGGTAGTCCGGAACGTCTCGGGGTCGAGACGGACCGACCCGATCTGAAGTCCGGCCATGCCCTGGTTTCCGGAGGTGATGACCCGCAGCACTTCGTCGTACTCCAGCATTCCCAGGCACAGGCAACGGCCCTGCCGGTCGTGGACCCCGACGATCATCCGGTGGAGGCGGACCAGGTCGAAGCCCGCCGGGAGGCTGGGTGCGAATACGGTGGGCAAGACGCGCCAGCGCTGGAGCGGCGCCGGGAATGCCGCGGCGAACCGGGCGGCGCGCACCTCCACTCGCTCCTCGGGACTCATCGGCAGGCCGCCCCGGTTGGCGGCGACGGTGACCACGTTGGCGGAGAGAAACCGCCGCAGGAGGCCTATCAGAGGTTCCAGCTCGCCACCCCTCTGCACGGCCCACACGGTGTCGGGCCGGACCAACTCCGCCTTGTGATACTTGAGCCGCTGGCCCACCACCCCTGAGACGGTTCCGCTGGTGTCGATGACGATCAGGTCCGCCTCCGTCCGGGCGGTCTCCACCAGCGAAGCGACACCGGCCACCTGCTGGAGGATGAACCGGTCCGGCCTGATGCTCCCCACGAAGCGCAGATCGTCGGCCTGGGCCAGATCGGCCATGTCGGCCGGCGAGCGGAGCCACTTCAGGCCCACGCAGGTAGGCGGGCCGACGGTTGTGCAAGCCAGGTCGCTGTCGATGTAGGCGACGGTCCGTCGGTCCTGGAGGGCGGCGTCGGCCAGCTTGCGAGCCAGGGTCGTCTTTCCCGAATCGGGCGCCCCGATGATCATCACCACCCCCTCGACGGTGGAGAGCAGGTCGGTGTCGCCGATGGCCGGATCACCCATGGCGCAATGCTAAACCGTGCCCCGTTGCCCACGACGAGGCGGTTCAGGCAGTGTCCACCGGCCATCTAGGCTCGGGCTGACGTGGCTCCGAGCTTCCCGCTTCCGATCACCTTCCTGTCCGACTTCGGCCGGGAGGACGAGTTCGTCGGGGTGGTGCACGGGGTGATCGCCACGCTGGCGCCCCGGTGCCGGGTGATCGACCTGAACCACCGGATCCCGCCCGGTGACATCCGCGCCGGCGCTCTCACCCTGTTGCGGGCCATCCAGTACATGCCGCCCGGTGTGGTGCTGGCGGTGGTCGATCCCGGTGTGGGTGGCGACCGCAGGGCCGTGGTCCTTGAGACCGGCTGGGGCTATCTGGTGGGTCCCGACAACGGGATACTCTCCCCGGCGGCAGCCTTCCTGGGGGGAGTGACGGAGGCCTACGCGATCGAGAACCCGGACGTGATGCTCCCGTCGCGGGGCCGTACGTTCGAGGGCCGGGACCGGTTCGCACCGGCGGCCGCCGTGCTCGCGGCCGGAGAGGCCCGGCCGCACGAGATCGGGCCGCCGCTCGATCCGCAGGTGCTGACGCCGCTCCTGCTTCCCCTATCCGAGGTGACGGACGAGGGACGGGTGGAGGGTCGGGCCTGGTGGGTGGACACCTACGGCAACGTCCAAACCAACATCACGCCCGAGGACCTCGAGGAGGCCGGCATCGGACCCGGTGAGCAGGTGGCGGTTCGGGTTGGCCTGATGAACTACCGGGTGCCCTGGGTTGAGACGTTCGCGGATGTGGGGGAGGGACGCCCGCTCCTCCATATCGACTCGGCCGGGCTGATGGCGCTGGCCGTGCGGGGCGGGCGGGCCGACGACCACTTCACCCTGGCCGTGGACTCTTCGGTTGTAATTGCTAGCTGCTAGTGGTTAGTTACTAGTTACATTGGATTGATCTGGCCTCTGACCACCGGTCACCGACGGAGTGGTGCTGTCGTTTCCGACGGCGCCCACCGGGGACACGCGCGGCAGGCACCATCCCGAGGCACGGAGTCAGTGTGATAGCATAATGAAAGCATGGTGCACGTCCTGATCCGGAATCTGCCCGTGGAGACGCATGCCGAACTGCGGCATCGGGCCGAGCGTGAGGGCAAATCGCTTCAGCAGTATCTCGTGTCCGAGTTGAAGCGGCTCGCGGCGCGCCCCACGCTCGACGATGTCCTCAACAGGGTGGAAACACTTGCGGGTGGTCGCGTCGGCGCTAGACAGTCAGTGGAGGACCTGGCCGAGGACCGCCGGCAGCGTTGATAGTCCTCGACGCCTCCGTGCTCGCCAATGCGGTCGGTGACGACGGCGGCGACGGCGCCGACGCCCGGCGAGAGCTGCGTCTTGCAGGCGACGCCGCCATACCGGACCTGGCCTATGCCGAAGTCGTTTCGGTCCTTAGGAAGCGCTGGCTGGCCGGTGATCTCACCCTCGAGCGATTCGCGGACGCCGTAGAGGCCCTCGCCGATCTTCCGCTCGCACGGTACTCCACGGTTTCGTTGCTTCCCCGGATCTTCGAATTGCGAGCCAATGTGACACCATACGACGCCGTCTATGTGGCGCTGGCCGAATCGCTCGAGTGTCCACTCCTCACCAACGACAGGGCGCTCGCCGGCGCACCCGGGCCGCAGTGCGAAATCCAGGTGGTGACGCCTTGAAACAGCCCCGATCCTGGACCGTCGCCGGAGAGCCGCCTGCGGTCGGGACGTTCGCGGACATCCGCCAAGATCTCGGCCGCAGCCTCCAGCATGCCGCCGCCCAAGCTGTCTGAGGTCAGCGCCAGTCGTGCTCCGTCACCACGACGTCGCCCACCTCGGCCTCGTCGATGTCGAGCGCGAGGGCTATGAGGTCTCGCGCCATCTCGTGTACTTCCTCGAACGTCCTGGCCTGGGTGTAGTTGGCGTCTAGTCCGGCTACGCGGGCCACCCACCACTCTCCTTCCTGGAAAGTCTCGACGTGGTAGGTAGCGGCTGTGGTGGCGGCTGTCATCGCAGAGTGCTCCTTGCCTTCTTCATTATGCTCGCGGCCACACCTTCACTGATCTTGCGGTGCCTAGGAATGTACAGCCTCTCGCCGCCCAGACTCCATACCTCATGTTTGCCTTCCCGGAGGAAGACCAACTCGGTACCGGCTTCGTTGGCGACTTCTCGGAGATGTTTCATCAGATCGCGCTTCTTCACCTCGGTTCAACGTACCGAGTATCTGTGCTGATTGTAACTGGTGTGATGGCGTGACATCTGCTCGTGAGGCAAGCTTCGAAGCCTGTATAGCCGCGTAGTTGACTGGCAACGGTGGTTACCGTAGCCCCCCTGGCTCTCTTCTACAGGCCGAGCAGTTGGACGGCGAACACGATCCCGGCCACGCCGATCAAGGCCAGCAGGATCAGCAACGTGATAGCGGTTCCGGACCTCATTCTTCGACGGGTTCTGCGAATCCGCAGTCGAACACCGCGTCCTCGACGGGCTGGCCTCCCAGCACCACCCGTTCGTAGAAGACCACGGTGGCGATCTCCTCGGGAGTCATGGTGTCGGCGAAAGAGGGCATGACCCCGCCCGAGCCCACCGCGGTGCCGGCGTCACCGTAGGTATTCCGGCCCGCGCTGAGGAAGCCGTCCGTTCCCAGCGAGACCCACTCGATGTGGTCGGTACACACCGCGAAGGTGTCCAGCAGCGTGCCTGCCAAGGCCGGCCCGGAGCCGCCCTCGCCGCTGGCGCCATGGCATGAGCTGCAGCTGGAGGGGGCCGCGAACAGCACGCTCCCCTCGCCGACCAGCGCCCGCACGTCCACGCCTCCGGCCGCGCCGCCCGCTTCGTAGACGGAGCCGTCGCAGTTCTCGACCAAGCCGGTAAGGCGATCGACAGAGAGCTGGCCGCCCGCGCCGCAATTGGGGCCGCCGGCGAAGGCGATCAGGTACGTGAGGCCGATCAGCGGTACGGCGAAGAACAGCGCGGTGAGCCAGCGGGGCAGCGACGTAGCGACCCGCTCGGTGAGGCCGGCGGTGGCGCCGGTGATCACCGCCTCGAACCGGTGCGCCTCGGCGAGAGTCACCTGCTCGGGCGCCGGAGGGCTTCCGACCGCGGTGGCCGGCATCTCGGGAGCGGGCGCCGGGGGAGCGCCGGCCGGCTCGGGAGCTTCAGGTGCGGCAGGAGGGGCCGCGGCGGCAACCGGCGCCGGTACATCCGCAGCCGGGTCGGAGGCGGCGGGCGCCGGGGATCCAGGCGGGGGCGCCGTTCCCCCTGCCCACGCGGCCAGCACCTCCTCGGGGGTGAGGCCGTCGGCCTCGGCCCGGGCGATGGCCGATCGTTCCACCAGATGCTCGGGGCTCCCGAGCCGGGCGGCCGCAGCGGCGAGAAGCTCGTTCATCGTGCCTCGTCCCGGGGGCCGAACCGAGGAACCATGGCTACTTCAACTCCGACAGGTAGGTGGCCAGTGCGGTCAGGTCCTGTTCGGACAGGTGCGCGTACGACGGATGGTTCCCGGACGCGAACACGCTGCCAGGGGTTGACAGGAGGATCATGAGATCGTCTGCGGTGACGGGTCCCGCGTCGCCCCCGTAAGGCGCCCGGCTACCAACGTGCGCCAGGTCGGGCCCGATCCGCTGCACGCCGAAGGTGGCGGTGTCGAGCGAGTTGGCCCAGCTCTCCGTCACCGGTCCGAGCCCGACGTCGGCGAGGACGGGCCTCACCAGTTGGGTGTGGCAGTAGCCGCATCCCTGGTTCGAGTAGACGGCCCGGCCCTGGTGGCCGAGGACGGACATGGGGGCGTCGGGAACCACGTGCCGGAAGTCTCCTCCGGTGTTGTAGGGGCCGATCAGGGTGATGACCAGCCCGATCGCGAACAGGCCCGCCATCATGATCCAGGTGCGCAGCGGGTGTAGCTTCACGCCGGTCAGGCGGGGCGTGGCCTTGCTGAGCGCCGGCGCAGCAGGTCGGGCCGCCGGGGCAGGGGATGCCGTCGCCTGCGCGACCGCCACTGCTGCGGGCGCCGGCTCGGGAGCGGCCGCCGCAGGAGCGGCCGCGGGGGGAGCGGTGGCGGCGGGCGGCGCCTGGGGCTCGGGCGCGGCGGAGGGCGCGGGGAGAGGAGCGCCGCCGCCCCATGACGACAGTACCGCCTCATAGGTGGTCCCGTCTGCCTCGGCGCGGGCCTGGGCCGATCGTTCCACCAGGTCCTCGGGCGCTCCTAGCGCGGCCGCCGCGGCAGCCAGCAGGTCACTCATCGTCTCGGGGCTCCACCGGCACCAACATCTCGACCGGACGGGCCGTACCGGACACATAGGTCCCCAGGGCCGTCCACACCATCAGGGCGATCCCCACCAGGGCCACCACCGAGGCCAGGGCTCCCACCGTGAACATCAGGTCCACTTCGGCAAACGTGTCCGAGAATCCCGCCCCGGCGTTGAGCCGTGAGCCCGAGGCGCTGGCCCAGTTCCAGGTGATCCCCGACACCAGCCCCGCGACCAGGAAGGCGGCGGCCGTGATGCCCCCGCCCCAGGTCAGCAGGCGGAGCCCCCGCTCGGCCGGGGCCTCGCTGGCCAGGTCCCTTCCCGTTGTTCGCGGGAACGCATGGAGAACGAATGCCATCCCGAGGGCGGGTACGGCTACCAGAGCCGTTCCGATCATCAACCCTTCGTGCCATGTGGTCAGGCCGAGCACCGCGGCGACCGATCGGAAGCCGGACATGCCGGTGAGGACGGTAACCAGGGTGTAAGCGGTCGCTCCGACCATCAGGTACCGGATCACCACGTTCCGGCGGGCCGTTTCCCAGTCGCCCGACAGCGTCTGGCCGAGGTTCGTCATCACGGCCAGCGCGGCGATCATCAACCCCATCGCAGCGGCTGCAGCCACCGTTTCCGTCCATCCCGGGGCGGGGCCGCCGAGGAACCGGGTAGGCGTGGCCAGCAGGGCCGTGCCGGCCAGCGTCCAGAATCCGGCGCGGGCGAGCGGTCCGGAGAACAGCGGGCGGCCGCTCTCCTTGACCAGCACGTAGTAGGCGCCTCCCAGGGCGGCGGCCGGGAGGGCCAGCCAGAGCATCCCGTTGGCCACCAGGCCCGCCTGCAGGAACGGGCCGACACCCTGGAGTCCGGGAATGCTGCCCGCGATATGCAACGCCGGGTACCACCAGACCGCCCCCAGGACGTAGAGGGTGGACACGAAGGCCCCCTCCTCGGTGCGGTGGCGGAGCATCGAGGTGACCAGGAAGGGGGGCAGGAGCAGCAGGGCGGCGATCGGCCAGTCGATGATCGGGGGGAATTCGGCGAGTTCGGGTCCTGACGGGCCCCGGAACAGCACCACCAGCGCGCCGAGGGTCACCAGGCCGGCGTAAGCGAGCCCGCCGAGCAGGGCCTCCCGCTGGCGGGGCATGCGGGCGCCGACCAGGCGGGGGATCAGGTAGTAGGCCACTGCCTGGGTGAGGGTCCCTCCGAATCCGTAGACAAGCATCAGCATGGCCGCGGCCCGGAGGCGCCCGTACGCCAGGAACTGGCTATCGGCGAAGAGGGTGGGGATCGCCAGCTTGATGAGCGTCAGCACCAGCAATCCGGCGCCGGCCAGGAGCAGCAGGCAGGCTACGGCCATGAGACCCGACGCCGCACGCTCCTGGCGATCCGCCCGGAGGCGGTCGAGTGCGCCCTGGTCCGTCTTGGAGTCGTCCTGTGTCAACCCGGTACCCTTCGCGACCTCATCTCTGCCCTAACCCGCATAGATTAAACGCTGTGTAGGGCCGCCATGGCCGGCCCCTTCGTCCGATGCGTCCGGGCGTCCCGTCGTGGCGCCGCGAGGCCCGTCCCGTTGTAGCCTGTGGTTTAGGGAGAGCCCGGCTTTCTGCCACAATGGGGCGGCCCGATCGGCATGACCCGCCGCCGCGCCATGCGGCGGATCAGAGGTGAGTGGAGCGGTGTCGGGCCGGCCGCGGGTCGAGACGATACGGAGGCGAACTACCGAGATGGTGCAACGGATGCTCCGGCAGATGAGCGGGACGCAGCGTGCCCTCGCCGGTTGGGGGCTGTTCATCGTGGGCCTCTTCACCCTGGTATTGGGTATCTGGTTCAACCACTACGCCAACTTCCCATCCGTCGAGACGGTCACCATCGCCACGGAGAGCGCCACCGGCATGGGCGCCGGTGACTCGGTCACCTACAACCGGCAGGCGCGCACGGTGGCCGCTACCCCGGTCATCAACCCCGACCTACCGCAGACCCCGGTGGATCTCGAGGTCCGGGTGGATTACTTCGGGTGGGTGCCCCGGGACTGCATGATCTCGGGGGGCGACTGGTGCCTGCCCTGGTTCGCGGTGGGCCACCTGGTGGCGTTCGGCGGGAGCCAGCTGATGTTGCTCGGTATCGCCATTGCCGTGCTGCTCGGACGCAGGATGACCTGGTCTCTGGCCGCGTTGGCCGGCTTCCTAGCCATGATGGAGCTGGTCATCCTGCTGGGTACGGTGGCCTCCGAGTGGCTCAACCTGGCCCAAGGACCTCTCAACTGGACCGAGCAGAACGACGCGTTCACCATCTGGGCACCCCTCGTACTCGGGAACAACGTCGGCATCAGCTGGGGTGCCATCAAAGACTTCGTTTCCATCAACTACAACATGGGGGCGCTGACCTTTATCATCCTGTTCGCTCGCTGGATACAGAGCTTCGGCGGGCCGATGCCGCAAGCACGAACTGCCGATGCGGTCTCACCCTACGGACGCCCGCTGGTCAAGGGAGCCGAGTAGATGGCCAAGTCTGAGGTCTGGTTCGAGACCCCGCCCTTCCGTGACGACTACCAGTTGGTCATGGTCGATACCGATTACGTCCAGTCGCAGGTGCGCCCCAAGCAGTTCCTCCACATCAACCAGTCCGAGTGCATCCTCTGCGAGGGATGCGTCGACATCTGCCCTTGGAAGTGCATCCACTACCTCTCGCTGGATGCCATCGATGAGGCCTACGACGTGGATCACCCGTCCGACAGCGCCGACAACCTGGGCTTCTTCGTGGTCGACGAGTACGAGTGCACCCGTTGTGCGCTCTGCATCGATCGCTGCCCCACCAACGTCATTTCCCTCGGTAAGTTCGAGGGTTCGGTGTCGGACACGGCCATGAACGCCGGTCTGGTGGAGCGTGCCCCGTGGGATCTCGATACCGGTGCCCGCGACTTCAAGAACGGGTACACCTACGGCATGCGCTGGTAGAGCGGAGGAAGAGCGAATGCTTAACGGCGGTTTGAAGGTCAGGGAGCGAGTCGGGGAGGCGGCGGACGCCTTCCGAGCGAGCCCCTTCTGGGAGTCGATGTTCCGTCCGGGATCACCCTTCAAGCGGGGCTACAGCGACAGCCCCCGCAACCGGTCCTACGTGATCATGAACAACGTCCTCTACCACCTGCATCCCGTAAAGGTGAAGAGGCATGCGGTGCGGCTCTCCTACACGCTGTGCCTGGGCGGGCTGAGCTTCTTCCTCTTCATCCTGCTGACCATCACCGGCATATTCCTGATGTTCTACTACCGGCCCACGGCCCCGGCCGCCTACATAGACGTCGAGGCTCTCTCCACCTCGGTCGCCTTCGGCTCGCTGGTACGGAACCTGCACCGTTGGGGCGCGCACCTCATGGTGCTGACCGTGTTCCTCCACATGTCCCGGGTCTTCTATCACGGGGCCTACAAGCCGCCCCGGGAGTTCAACTGGGTGGTTGGGGTGGTCCTGCTGCTCCTCACCCTGCTGCTCTCCTTCACGGGGTACCTGCTGCCGTGGGATCAGCTTGCGCTATGGGCGGTGACGGTGGGGACCAACATGGCCGGCTTCACGCCCATGTTCGGCAACCAGGTGAAGTTCGCCCTGTTGGGGGGTATCGAAGTCACCGGCAACACGCTGCTGCGCTTCTACGTGCTGCATGTCCTCTTCCTACCGTTCGTGATAGTCATCTTCATGGCCGTGCACTTCTGGAGGGTGCGCAAGGACGGCGGCATCTCGGGGCCGCTGTAGCGGTGGTTCGATGACCGTTGCTGTGACCCGTCACGCGCCCACCAGGGACTTCACGGCCGGAAACCGGCCCGCGGCGGTCTTCTCGACCGCCATCCCGGACACGAGTCCTCCGGCCGGCCTTCTCGGTAAGGACGGCTGAGGCGCCTATGGCCCAGATACCAGAGCATCTACTCCGACGCTCGGCCGAGGCGAAGGCCAAGGCGCTGGGTGTCCCGGTCGAGCAGGTCCTGGCCGAGATGCGGGGTGAGGCGCCGCCTCCTTCTGCCTCCGCTCCGGCCGCTCCTGAGCCCGCGCCCGCTCCTGAGCCCGCACCGGCTCCCGAGCCTGCGCCTGCGCCCGCGGCGGC
>WTGI01000064.1 GCA_011523635.1 Acidimicrobiia bacterium | reverse complement strand
TGTGCAGGAAGACGCCCCGGGCCGCCCTCCCCTCCGGGCGGATGACGCGCAGCCGGATGGGTCCGCCGGGCCCGTCGATGGTACGCACCGAGGCTCGCGGCGAGAGGCGGGGAGGACCGATCAGCGACCTGCCCTCCTCCCTCGCCTGGCGGCCCGCCGCGGCGCCCACCTCCCACACCGGTGGCGCGTGGCGGGTCTGGTCGGCCACCCAATCGTTGAAGGCCAGCACCTCGGCGGGTGCCTCTGAAGGTATTCCGGTCATCGGCGTAGCTCCGGCATGTGGTCACATCCACGGATTGGAGATCGCAACGTTAACGCGATGGGCCGGGGATCCGGCACCCGCCAGGACGGACCGTCAGCTCGTGACCTGGCCGTCCCGGCCTCAGACGATCCGCCTCCGGCTCGCCCAGTTGGCGAGCTCGTAGCGGTTGCTCAGCTGGAGTTTCCTCAGCACCGCCGAGACATGGGACTCGACCGTCTTGTGGCTGATGTACAGCCGGTGCGCCACCTGCTTGTAGGAGAAGCCGCGTGCGATCAGGCGCAGTACCTCCTGCTCACGGGTGGTCAGCTGATCCAGCTCGGGGTCCTCCGGGGCCGGGATGGTGGCGGCGAACGTGTCGAGCACGAATCCGGCCAGCATGGGGGAGAAGACGGCATCGCCCGTGTGGACCCGCCTGATCGCGTCGACCAGGGCATCAGGGCGGATCGACTTGGTGACGTACCCACGGGCCCCGGCCCTGATCATGGCGATCACATCCTCGGCCGCGTCCGAAACGGACAGGGCGAGGAACTTCACCTGCGGGTGGGTCTGTAGCACGTTCTCCAGGATCGCCAGGCCTCCCCCTCCCGGCATGTGGACGTCCACCAGCGCCACGTCCGGAGGATCGAGCCGCAGGGCATCGATGGCGTCGTCCACATCGCCGGCGGAGCCGATGAGTTCTATGTCATGCGGATCGGACAGTTCCGTCCTGACTCCGGAGAGGAACAGCCGGTGGTCATCCACCAGAAAGACGCGGATCATCGTGGCTCCCCTCCCAGATACAGATGGACCTCGGTACCTTCGCCCGGCGCAGATGAGATGGTGGCGGTGCCGCCCTTGCTCTCCATCCGACCGAGTATCGATGCGGCGATTCCGTGACGGTCGCCGGCCACCGCGGTGGGGTCGAAACCGATGCCGTGGTCGGAGATCCAGACGTCCGTTGCGTCCCTTCCCACCTCGGAGTAGACGGAGATCCGGTCGGTGCCCGAGTGCCGAGCGGCGTTGTTCAGCGACTCGCCCGTGGCCGCGATGATCGCTCTGACGTCATCATCCACGGGGCGGTCTCCCACCGTGACCAGCTGGACCCGAACGTCGAACGTGTGCTCGACACGGTCGGCTTCCTCCTGCAGCGCGGCTGAGAGCAGCTCCGGGCCGTCGGCCGGGCTCGCGTCGTAGAGCCAGCGTCGTAGCTCCCTTTCCTGGACCCGGGCCAGCGTCACCATCCTTCGCGAGTCGTCGGTCCGCTGGATAAGGGCCAGGGTCTGGAGAACGGAGTCATGGAGATGGGCGGCCATGTCGGCCCGTTCCTCCTGGCGGATGCGCTGCCGGCGCTCCGCCCCCAGATCGGCCACGAGTTTCCATACCCACGGCCCGAACAGCACCACCATGCCAACACCGGTGAGCAGCACCGCCAGCAGTACGGTTCCGACGGCCGGAGCGGCCACGTTGGCGAGGATCGACACACCGATGACCGCCAGCACGATCCCGATCGCCGTGCGCGCCCGGAACCGCCCGCTCTGCGGATCGAACAGTCCCAGGATCGCAGAGCGGGGATCGATGTCACCCCTGTCCATCAGGAAGGCGATGCCGAAGCTCAGAGCCAGGCCCGGCCAGACCCAACCATCTCCACTCCAGATCCCCAGGCTGCGGAGCAGCAGCAGCGAGCCGATGAACAGCAGGACGTATGCCGCTCGCCGTTCCCCGTCCGCCGCCGGGGCAGGTTCCCGGCGGGCGGTCCTGTCCAGGGTCAGGGCCCACAGCACCAGGTAGAGGAAGATCCCGAGTCCCCACACGAGCGCGAGAACCAGGAAGGCGGCGCGGACGTAGAGATCGGGAATGCCGAGTTGATCGGCGATCCCACCGGCCACGCCGGCCACGAGGCGGTTCTGTTCCCGCCGGGCCGGTACTGCCGTGCCCTCTCGTGCGGTATGGCTTCGCATAGGGCTTATGTTGGCATTGTCCGGTTGCCGTTCGGGCCGGAACCGGAGATATACCCCTAGCCCCGGGCTGGTTTGGGGGATGTTTCAGGGTGATACCCCACGGACTCGGGGTCCGGGATGATGGATGATACGGGTATGACGAATACCAGCCACGCATCACTCCACAGACCCGGCGAGGGCCGCTGGATTGCCGGGGTGGCGCTCGGCGTAGCCCAGCGTCTGGGAATCGAGGTTTGGATCGTCCGGCTGGTCTTGGTGGTGCTCGTGACCGTCGGCGGTGTCGGCATCTTCCTCTACGCGGCGGGCTGGATCCTGATTCCGGATGAAGGCGAGACCGAGTCGATAGCCCAGGGATGGTCCGGTAAACAGTCAGCGCGCCGGTGGGTGGGCGTCATCCTCATCGGTCTGGCGGCGATCGTGCTGCTTGCCGAGACCAGGCTGGTGAGGGGTGAACTGGTCATCGCCCTGGTCCTGCTGGGGATCGGGGTGTTGCTGTATCGCGGCGACCTGAGTTCGTCGGAACAGCAGAGCCCGGATACCCGAAATGTCCCGCAGGCGGCGCCTGCCGACCAGGCCGAAGAGCCTGAGGCCGGCCCCCCCTCCTCCTCCTTGCAAGCCGGTCCGGCGCCGGCGCCGCCTCGGGATCCCTCCTACCTCGGTCGCGTGACGGTCGGAGCTGCCTTGATTTCGTTGGGAATACTGGGGTTCCTGGACGGAGTGGTCCCCGGGTTCAATCCGACTTTCCGCCACTACATGGCGTTGCTGGTAGCCGTGGTGGGTCTCGGGCTGGTAGTAGGCGCCTGGTTCGGGCGAATCGGCGGTCTCGTTGCTCTGGGCATCGTGCTCGTGCCCATGGTACTGGTGTCGCTCGTATCCGACACGGTCGAGTTCAGGACGACCGATAACGGACCGGTGGTGCAGGTGTCGCTCTCATCGGACACGGTCGAGTTCGGTACGTCCGCGGGAGACGGATACCACCGTCCGGCCGGAGTGGATGAGATTCCCGATGCCTACCGTCTCGGTGTCGGGAGCCTGCTGGTCGACCTGAGACAGGTCGACTTCACGGGCAGGGTGGTTCACGTCGAGGCCGAGGTCGGCATCGGTGAGTTGATGGTCTACCTGCCCCAGGACACCGCTGCCGATGTATCCGGACGGGTGGGGATCGGGTCGATACGCACCTGGGACCATCTCGGAAACACCTCCAGGCAGGGCATAGGAATAACGTCGGACTTTGTCTCGGAAGGCGCTCTCGGAATGATCGTCCTTGATGCCAGTGTGGGGATAGGTGAGATCCAGGTCCGGACGTTGCCCGGAGCGATCAAGCCGTCGACGACGGTCACCGTGGGGGACAGCCGATGAAGCGCCACCCTTTCAACGTGTTCTCGTTCGGGTTCGGAGTGGTGCTGATCCTGCTCGCGGTCGGGTTGGTTGTCCCCGCCGAACTCAGCGATGAGTTCAGCCAATTCGCCACTGTCCGGTGGCTCCTACCCCTGGCGATGGTGCTGGTGGGGGTCTCGATGCTGAGCTCTCTCTTCCGCCGCCGCGAGAGCGAGACCGAGGAAGGTCCGGTAGAGGCCGCAACCGGAACGCACGGCGAGTATGAGCCCGAAGAAGAAGCCGAGACGGAGTCCGCTTCCGGCTGAGCCGGCCGGATCCCGCCGGGCTAGTCCGGTCCGGATCTCACAACTGCTCCCGCTGCCAGCCGAGGTTGGATAGGAGCACGATCCCGGTCCCGACAAACAGAGCTTGGGGGTTGGCTATGGAGACGTCGGCGAACAGCCACAGCCAGAGCATCTGGAGGACCGGCGAGAAGAACATGATCCTCTGGACGCCCAGGCTCGAGGTCACGTAGAGCGAGTACCGGTGGCTGAGGGCGCCGGCGGCGTTGAACACTCCGGTCGCGGTCAGCAGGCCCACCATGCTCCACGTGACTTCGAAGTTGTCGCCGGACGGGGGGAAGAACAGGAATCCCCCCACCAGGGTCAGGGGTAGGGCGAGAACCCGTCCGGCCACCGCAGCGAATGTGGCGTTCCAGACCAGGTCGTGGGGATTGCGGGTTGGCCACCCCATCATGCGTCCGATCGAGACCGTGCCCCAGAGACTTCCTACGGCGGTGGCGGTGCCCAGGAACGCCGCGGCTATGCCCAGCCAGTTCAGGGTGCTGACCGTGGCCGTCTCCGACCAGATGACCAGGGCGGCGCCCAGGAAGGAGAGGAACATGAGCGCCCAGTGCTTGCCACCGATGACGTGGGGGGATGATCGCAGCCCGCCGGAGATCTTCCTACCGAGCCGGGCTGCCATCCAGACCATCCCGATCAGCATCAGCTGGAAGATGATGGTCACCACCAGCGGATCGATCAGAGTCGCCGCCCATACCCAGGAGGTCAGGTCGAGGGCGAAGCAGATCGCCATCCACAGGACCGGGGTTCGAAGTATGTCCAGTGCGTTCCGTACCCGGACGGGCTCCCCGCCGTCTCCCCAGTAGGACAGCAGCCGCCGGGTGTTCTCCAGCCAGCGCTTGTTCTCGGCGGGGACCAGGAAGAACACCGGGAGCAGCATGAGGACCTGGAAGACCAGCAGCCAGGAGCGCCACACGAACGGGTCGTTGCTGACGTGGGTGTAGACGTAGAACACCGGTAGCCAGGAGCCGGTCAGGACCGCGGACACAGCCCACAACATCCCCTTGGTGGTCGGGTTCACCGGTCGAACGATCCTGTTCCGTGTGCCTGGTTTCGCAGGGGTCGCCGAGGCGGATAACCCTGGAGCGGCGACCGGCGACGAGGCCGGGCCGTGCCCCGGAAGGCTACCCGCCCGTGTCGGTAGCCCTAATTCTTCATGTTTCCCGCCACACCGGTGGACATCAGGCATGTCACTTCACGACTTGATGGCTGCCACTCCACACCCCTACAAGCCCCCGATCCATGAAGAATCGGGGCTAGTGGTCTGTCTGCGAAACAACCGGGTGCTCTGGCGGCCATCGGCGCCCCGTCGCTGCGTTCCGCTTCCTCAACGTACCGCTGCGGGTAGGCCTTCGTCAGC